>JAVEZL010000020.1:0-36732 GCA_034003005.1 Bacteroidales bacterium | reverse complement strand
GGAACCTCCGCCACAGCGAACGAAGAGAGCGAGGAGGAAAAGTTCCGGAGGGGCTGCGGTTGACTGGGGAAGAGGTAACTGCAGACATTGTTATTGAACTTTAACTTATGTCAGATGTTTAGTAAAATAAAAATTATATGCTAAAAATTGGTGATAAAGCACCTGACTTCAAGGGAATTGATCAGGATGGCAAAGAGATTACGCTGAACGATTATAAAGGTAAAAAATTAGTACTTTACTTTTATCCAAAAGATAACACTCCAGGTTGTACAGCTGAGGCTTGTGATCTAAGGGACAACCACCAGAGATTTGAATCGATGGGGTACAAGATTTTAGGGGTAAGTAAAGACAGTGAAAAATCCCATAAGGGGTTCATTGAGAAATTTAACCTCCCTTTTTCCTTAATTTCAGATAAAGAGGCTGAAATACTAAAGTCTTATGATGCTTGGGGAAGAAAGAAATTTATGGGTAAAGAGTATGATGGTATAATTAGGAAAACCTTTGTTATAGACGAAGATGGATTGATTACAGATATAATTGAAAAAGTGGACACAAAGGCCCACTCTAAACAAATTATAGGATAATAACGCAGTTGATATATCAACCTACTATCCAGGCTAGAATGTGATTTTCGAAAACTTCGTAACTCACTTCAAACTCGTCCTGATATCCATCTTTGTGTAAAAATTCAACATCAACGGTTCCCTCATCTCTTGGGGTGAACCGTTTTATATTAATCTGACGGGCAAAATCCACCTCTGTCTGTGACATTCTTTTAAAAACAGCCTCTTTAACGCTCCAGTGAATTGCAAGGTGCAGATTTCTGTTCTTTTCGCTCAGATTTTCAATCTCATCTTCAGAGAGGGCCTTCTTCTCAACAGCAGCAAAATTTCTCTCAAGAGATTCAACATCTACTCCCACACTCTCTTCCGGATGTGTAAGAACACAAACATATTTGCCAGTATGAGAGATACTTATCTCAATCAGACTGTTCTGCAGAAACGGCCTTCCATTATCGTGATGGCCAAGATAAACTTTCCCGTCAAACAATTCGTTCAACAGGGCCCTGACAGCCAGTCGCTCTTTCCGCCTGGCAACACTCTTTGTAAGCTGAAGTTCTTCAAGTTCATCGTGCGGGATAGAGCTTAGTTTCATCAACTCCTCCTCTGTCTCAGTAATCTCCCAGACAGATATTGTTGCCCCTTTCTCTACCTCTTTGCTGAAAAATAGTCCCATCTCTTATTAGTTATTTTCTTTAATGTCTGTTTCGTCAGAAATTTCTCCCACAATCTCCTCAAGTATATCCTCCAGAGTAACAATTCCCTCCATTCCACCATATTCATCGGCTACTACAGCCAGATGCATCTTTTTTTGCCTGAACTCCTCAAGAAGATCATTTATCTTTTTAGTTCCCGGTACAAAATAAGCTCTTCGTATGTGCTTAGTCCAGTCGAAATTCTCTTCTTGGTTAATAAAGCCCACCATGTCTTTTATATAGAGAAATCCAATAACGTTGTCAATTGAATCCTCGTAAACAGGTAATCGGGAAAAACCACACTCAGCCGCCCTTGACTTTACGTCACTCCATGTGAGTCCGGATTCAAGTGCCTCAACCGATACCCTTGGAGTCATAATGTCGCGAACTGCTGTTTCTGATAGCTTTACAATATTGAGAAGTATACCTCTGTCCTCTTCAAACTCCTCTACAGATTTAACATCACGCTCTTCCCTGCTCTCTTCTATATTTTTGGCAAATGAGGATAGTATAAGATTAACCGGTTTAGTAAACCATCCCGCGGGCTTAACTATTAATCCTGCAATAATAGCCATTCTTGAGCCATATTTTGATGACAGGAACTCTGGAAGAATGTGGCCGCATATTATTACTATCGCTAAAGTAATAAGCATTGACAGGACAAAACCTGACTTGTAAAAAAGAGTTGCAGAAAGTACAGAAGCCGTGACCACTAACAGTGCAGACATCTGAAACATGGTTCCAAATAGATAGTCCGGCTTTGAAAGGAGAACACGAAGCGATTCTGAAGCAGACCCCTCTCTTTTTGAGAGTTGATCTTGCTCAGTTTTAGACATTGTGAGGAGATAGATTTCGCCTGCCTTTAGAATTACGTATAGAGCAAGGATGAGGCAGAGTGCCATCCCCACGGGGTAATAGTCGTCAGTTAAACTACTGGGAGGTTCCAACTTGTTAAAAACTATGGTTATGGTTGCAAATATAGTTAATTTTTAATAGCTGCATACTTTTCCTGCATGAAGGCTGGATAGTATGACTCTTTTGCTTTGCGTAGACCCTCTTCACCGGCATCATCCTCCCTGTTTATATATTGAAGAGATGCAGCGTGCCTTAGTGCAAACTCTCTGTTGATTGCCTGATAAGCCCCTCTGATGTTTGAATCGGCCTTTTCGATATGAACAATGAGGGTGTCTGAGTTTATTCTCTCTCCCGCAGAGTAGGCTATCACCTCTCCGTCAAGTCTGATTAAACCACCTTTAAGCCTAAGTTCAAAGAAATTTGAGAGAGCTTTGTTGACTGCACAGATTTCCCACATCTTTGACTGGTTATCTTTGCATCCATTTGCTATGCACCACTTGATGGTAAAATCCCTTACCTCTCCCAGGTTCTCCGGAGTGATATCCTCGTAGCTCCAGCCCGGTGTATCAAGGAATCTGTTGAGGTGATTTCGCTTTGATTGTAATTTCTTACCTGCCAGTGAAATCATCTTCTCGCTCTCATAAATATAGTCAAAGCTACCTCTTGTAGGGTTGAATGTATACATACCAGGAAACAGCTCCTCTACCAACGACTTTGCCTCTGGAGGCAAACCAATCATTTTAAAAGGGACTCCCCTCTCATTTGCATCGGCCTCAAGCAGAGATATAGCCTCCTTTAGGTCTCCCTTCCCCGGAGGAAAGAGATATTTTGTTTCATCACCTGAGCCCGACGTAAAAAGAAGAAAGTCTTTATGTCTGGCTATCTTTGATTTAAAAACCTCTTCCCAAATAAAAAGATTTGTAAAGCAATACTCCGCTCCCCTGAAATCTGAACAGGCAAGTATATTGTCTATCCACTCTTTATCTTCAAGAACAATCTGTCTGAATTCTATCATAAATTATTTATTCTAAAAGCCATCTTTCAAGAAGTGAAATGACTCTCTGACGACTCTCCTGCGGAAGTGTTGAAATTCTTGCTCTGTGGCTTCCCGCAGGGTCTGTGACAACAACAACGTTGGTTGATTTTGGTTCACTAACCATCACAGCACTCCACGGATCAAACTCCCCATATATAAATATCATATTTGAATTTGTAGTTGCTACAAATTTCTCAAGCTTCCTTGACAACTTTTTATTAAACTTAAATTTCTGATCCTGTGGAAGGAATAATTTCGCCAGGTATCCTTTTGTACTCTTAACTTTAAGAAGACCTTCAAAAGGCTTTGTATCATATCCGTAATAGCCAAGTTCTTTTGCAGCCTGAACAAAGAATGAAGTTGTGGGACTCTCCTTTACAAAGTAATCAGGTGAACTTATTTTCATCCAGTAATCAAATACCTTCTTATCGTCTGCATCTGGAGCAGGAATCTCGTCTGTGTTGCTTCCCCACTGCCATAGTGCAAAAGAGAACTCCAGAACAGAGTAGTCATAAATCTCTTCTAAAGGTAAATTAAATTCGTACTTTTTCTCAGCACACAGGGCATCAAACATTGGTTGCAATGTAGATCTTCTCTTTAGGACTTCTCTTTGAAATGCAAGAATTTTTGCTCTTTGTTCAGGTGTTCCGGCAAAGTTTGCAATAAATGGCTCATGTCTGCCATCCTCAGCTCCTCTGCAAAGAGGTGCAACATATGGAACTGTAATATGAACATCGTCCGGGAAAAACGCACGGTAAATAAGCGCAGTCTGCCCTCCTTTGCTTATTCCTGTTGCAATCCATTTCTTTTTGTAAATCTCCCTGAACCTCATTGTAATGTTGTGGAGATCGTAAGCCGAGTTCTCAGCTGTCAGGTGCTTCCAATCTTTGTTTTCTGGTGTTGATTCCAGAAAATATCTGTGTTCTACAAATATTATGTTTGTGTTGAAAAGCTTTGATATCTCTTCACGATAGTTTGGGTTACCGGCGTATGATGCACCATAACCCTCTGTTACAAGGACTGTGGGTCTGTCAAGTCCTGCATGCATAACAAAAACACGTTGCCTGAATTTTCCTAATGAGGGGTCCTTGTGGCTTATAGGTTGTTCTATGTATAGAACGTATTTATCTTTAAAATGAGGACTCTCCAGCCTTTTTACATCTTGTACGGAGGGTAGTTTCTTAACTCTCTCCATAAGAGAGTCAGGTTCAATATCCTTAAAAAGTGTAGGCTGAGTTTGAAATTGAGCCCAAACGGGCTGAATTGTAAAAAACATTGCAGAAGCGACAATGAGCAGCCTTGCGAAGAGTTTGGTTCTTTTCATAGTAATGGTTATATCTCTGCAAAATTAGAAGAAAAAACCGTACTTTTGCGGCAAATTATACCATAATGAACAACTTTGTACAAGAACTGAAGTGGAGGGGTATGGTCCACAACATTATGCCGGGAACCGAGGAGCTTCTCCTGAAAGAGCAGACATCTGCTTACGTAGGCATAGACCCCACAGCAGATTCTCTACATATAGGACACCTCGTAAGCATTATGATGCTTAAACATTTTCAGGCCTGTGGACACAAACCCTTTGCTCTTGTGGGAGGTGCCACCGGAATGATTGGCGACCCGTCTATGAAATCGGCAGAGAGGAATCTGCTTGACGAGGAGACTCTGAGACACAATCAGAACTCAATTAGAGCTCAGCTTGGAAGATTTCTGGACTTTGACTCTGACTCTTCAAATGCTGCTCAGCTTGTGAACAACTACGACTGGATGAAGGAGTATACTTTCCTTAACTTCATCAGGGACATTGGAAAGCACATCACTGTTAACTATATGATGAGCAAAGACTCTGTCAAGAAAAGAATTACAGGCGATGAGAGAGAGGGGATGTCCTTCACCGAATTTACATACCAGCTGGTTCAGGGATATGACTATCTTTTCCTTTACAAGCACTATGGATGTAAACTTCAGATGGGAGGCAGTGATCAGTGGGGAAATATCACAACCGGAACTGAGCTTATTCGCAGAAAAGAGGGAGGAGAGGCATATGCACTAACATGCCCCCTTATCACAAAGGCAGATGGTGGAAAGTTTGGTAAAACCGAACAGGGAAATGTATGGCTGGATGCAAAATATACATCACCTTACAAATTTTACCAATTCTGGCTAAATGTTAGCGACGAGGATGCCCAGAGGTATGTGAAGATTTTCACAATGCTTGACAAGCAAACTATAGATACTGCTATTGAAGCCCACTTACTTGAGCCTCACAAAAGAGAGCTGCAGAAGCTTCTGGCAAAAGAGGTGACCACAATGGTACATGGAGAGGAGGAGTACAAAAAGGCACTGGAGGCTTCAGGGATTCTTTTTGGCAATTCTACTTCCGAGGCCCTGAGAGGTTTGGATGAGGATACTTTTTTAACTGTTTTTGAGGGGGTGCCTCAGTTTTCCATTAATAAAGATGATCTTAAAGAGAACATTGTAGAGCTTCTGGCTGTTAAGAGTTCGGTCTTCCCTTCCAAAGGTGAGTGCAGAAAGATGGTTCAGGGAGGTGGAGTATCGATTAACAAAGAGAAGGCAGATAGCCCGGAATTGATAATAAATGAGAGTGAGTTGTTAAACAACAAATATTTACTCATTCAGAGAGGTAAGAAGAACTATTATATACTTAAAGTAGATTGATTATGGAGGCGGAAAGTACCAGACAACAGAAAGTAGGCAAGCAGCTACAACGGGATCTTGCCGAGATTATTAGAGGGAAGGGGATGGCCGCTTTTAACGGTGCAATGGTAAGCGTGACCTCGGTAAAGGTCTCTCCGGACCTCGCCATGGCCAGGGTATATCTTAGCATATTCCCATCGGCAAAAGCAAAGGAGGTTCTTGAGATAGTTACTACTTCCTCAAGAGAGCTCAGATATGAGCTTGGAACCAGGGTGGCAAAGCAACTCAGGATAGTGCCTGATCTTGTATTTTTTATTGACGACTCTCTCGACTATGTAGAGCACATAGACGAACTTCTAAAGAAGTAGCAGTCGTGCGACTCTCTTTTTTTATAGCCGGACGATACCTCTTCGCAAAGAAGTCGCATAATGTCATTAATATCATATCAATAATAAGTGCTGCCGGTATTGCATTAGGCACAATGGCACTTATTGTAATTCTCAGTGTATATAACGGTTTTGGAGACCTTATCAAGTCTCTTTACAGCGTAGGAGAGGCCGATATTCTTATTCTGCCGGTACAAGGAAAGACCTTTCGTACAGATACAATTACTATCCAAAAGGCAAAAGAGCTGATTGACGGCAACGTCTTTTGCGAAGTTGCAAAAGAGAATGTATTTGTAAAATACGGTAACAATGAGGCTGTTGTCGAGATGAAGGGGGTAGATTCCAGCTTTGAAAAATCCACTGTACTTAAAAACTTTATTGTTGATGGTCAATTTTCACTCTGGCATGGTGAAATTCCCCAGGCTGTTGCCGGACGGGCTTTAGCCCAGGCTCTGGGCATGAGACCACATTTTACAGATCCTCTTACATTGTACTTCCCATCAAGATATACACAATTCTCTCCCATAAATCCTCTCTCCTCTATAAACAGCATAAATTTAAGCCATTCGGGCACTTTTGCTGTTGAAAGAACTATGGACAAGAATCTTCTTTTTGTACCACTGTCAGTTGCAAGAGATATTCTGGAGATGGAGGAGAATGAAGTATCGGCAATTGAGATATATATTCAAAACGGAGAGGAAGTATCAGAATTAAATCAAAAGATCACGGCTCTGCTTGGTGATGGATACAAGGTGATGGACCGTTATAGCCAGAACGAGACTTTATATAAAATGATGAAGGCAGAAAAGCTGACTATTTATATGATTCTTCTCTTTGTGGTAATTATTATTTCATTTAACCTTTATGGCAGCTTGTCAATGCTGATAATTGAGAAAGAGGACGACAGCGAAACCCTCAGAAGCATGGGGGCTAACGATAAACTTATTGAGAGAATCTTTCTTTTTGAAGGCTGGATGATATCGCTCTTAGGCATGTTTATAGGGATAATTTTAGGGTCTGCCATATCACTTATTCAACAACACGCTGGTATAGTTAGTATGCCGGGAAATTTCATGATGGAGGCCTATCCTGTGGTCTTAAAGTTCTGGGACATAGCAGCTGTTGCTGCAGGGGTTGCGATTATTGGGTATCTGGCGTCGCTCCTTCCGGTAAGGGTTTTCAGAAAAAAATAGAAAATTCTTCAATATTAATGCAACGAATCATACTCTGCCTGCATCTTAAAGATGTAGGTTTAGGTTTTAGTACTAAGAAGAGGCCGTTCACTTGTAGCAGGGTGAGTGGCCTTTTTGATTAAATACACCTTGATTACTGAATGATCTTTTTGTAATTTAGCGTTATGAAAAGAGCATACTTCACTTCAACAGTATTACTGTGTCTAATTTTTTCAGTTAGTACATTTGCCGTTACAAAACCAAGAATCACAATCCTCGCAACTGGTGGAACAATAGCAGGTACAGCAGAAAGTGCAACCCAGGCCTCCTACACTCCGGGGGTTATAAGCATTGATGAAATTATATCATCTGTTCCCGGGATTAAAGATATTGCAGAGCTCACAGGGATACAAGTATGCAACATCTCAAGCCAGAACATGACTCCTGACATCTGGCTAAGGCTGCACTCAATAATTGATAGCCTATTTACCAATAACATCGCAGATGGTGTTATAATAACACATGGCACAGACACAATGGAGGAGACAGCATACTTTTTAAATCTTACTGTAAGGCATCCTAAACCGGTAGTTTTAACAGGCTCAATGAGACCCTCCAGCTCGCTTAGTCCGGATGGTCCATATAACCTTTTCAACTCAGTTGCACTTGCCTCTTCGCCTGATTCCAGAGGAAAGGGTGTTATGGTTGTCATGAATGATTATATATTCTCTGCAGATGACGTAACAAAATCTCATACAGTCAACACTAATGCATTTAGTTGTCCAAACATGGGTCCCCTGGGATATATGAGAGGAGGCAAACCTGTGTTTACCCGGGAGTCAGAAACCAGACACACAATAAACAGTGAATTCAAACTAACAGGTATATCTGTTTTACCTAAAGTTGAGATTGTTTACGGTTACGCTTTCTCATCTGGCGTAGCACTCACAGCACTTATAGATTCCGGTGTTGAAGGAGTTGTGATAGCAGGAGTTGGTCATGGTAATTACAACAGAGAGTACGCAGATGAGATAGAAAAAGGCTATAATAAAGGGGTTAGATTTGTAAGGTCAGCCAGGATAATCAGAGGTGGGGTTGATAAAGCAGCCGAGGAGTTTGACGCAAGGCATCCGGTAGCTGGTCTGAAATCACCACAAAAGGCAAGAATCCTTTTAATGCTGGCGCTAACCAAAACAAGCTACAGCAGAGAGATTCAGAGGATGTTTGATCAATACTAACGGAGAAACAATCCAAATACGGCAGAGCCACTGCCACTCATTGATGCATAGTGAGCTCCATCTGAATAAAGTTGCTCTTTAAGTTCCCGGATTTTTGGATATTTTCTGAAAATGTGATTTTCGAAGTCATTAATAACAATATCCTTCCATTCTACTATCGGCGTGGCTAACAAATCCTCCAGGGGCACACCTGCTCCTGATGGTACAACTCCTTTATAAGCCTCAGGAGTTGACACATGAATATCCGGAACAACTATTTTTATTTCGTAATTGGTTAATCCCGGGATTGTAAAATGTTTTAAAATATTACCTCTTCCTCTGCCTGTCATCCCCTCTCCCTTATCCGGATTCAAAGCACATGCATAGACAAAAAAAGCACAATCAGAACCAACCCTTGAGGCCAATTCTGCAAGTCTTTCCTGAGGTGTATTAAGATTGTAGAGTTTATCGATTGCTATAATTGTCCCGGCTGCATCAGATGAGCCTCCCCCCAGTCCGGCTCCAAAAGGGATTCTTTTAAAGAGGTTAATCTCTACAGGAGGTATATTGTATTCACTTTTCATCACCTCATAAGCCTTTACACACAAATTGCTCATAGGATCTGAATCAAGTGTAAGCCCAAATTGATTGATTGCCAATTCAGAGCTCTCTGTTACTTCAAGGACATCACTTTTCCCGGCAGATATGAAGAAGGTCTCCAAATCATGGAAACCGTCCTGACGTTTTCCAATGATTCTGAGACCAATATTCACTTTAGATCTGGGATATACTATCATTTATCCACATTTTGAATAACCACATGAAAGACATGTAAGGCAACCCTCTTGATAAACTAGTTCAGACTTTCCACACTTCTCACATTTCTTCCCTGTATCCTCTTTTGTTCCATCAGGGATATACCTCTTGAGGGCCCTTTCAACACCATTCTTCCAATTGTTAATGGCTTCGTTGTCAAGTTGCAGACCAGAAACCAGATTAACAGCATCAGTAATAGGCATACCATTTCTAAGAACTCCTGAGATTAGTTTTGCATAGTTCCAAAACTCTTTGTTGAACATGTGAGATATACCTCCTATTGTGTTCTGGTAGCCATATCTGTCAAGGAACTGGAAATCGTACCTGGTCTTGCCGGCATCATCTTTTTCCTTAATAATATGACCCAATGTTACAGATTTAGGAATACTTCTGGTGTCCTCATCAATAAGACCTGTAAAGATTTCATAAGGCTGTCCGTTCATCAGACCCACCAGGGCAATCCACTGCTCTGCACCATTCTTAAATCTGATAACCTCGGCCTCCAACGACTTAGGTCTATCTTTAGTTTTTAGCACCTGCTCCTTGTTTTCTCCGTCTTTAGCAGCAACCAGCACACCTGATCGCGATCCGTCCCTGTATACTGTAACGCCTTTACATCCAAACTCCCAAGCTGTTTTGTAAACCTCTGAGACCAATTCTTCAGTCACATCTTTAGGAAGGTTAACAGTAACACTTATAGAGTGATCCACCCACTTCTGCATACGTCCCTGCATCTTCACCTTTGCAACCCAATCTATGTCATTCGAGGTTGCTTTATAATATGGAGATTGCTGTACAAGCTCTTCCAGTTTAT
Organism: Bacteroidales bacterium; assembly: GCA_034003005.1. GTDB lineage: Bacteria > Bacteroidota > Bacteroidia > Bacteroidales > UBA932 > Bact-08. The sequence continues at coordinate 26,523 of JAVEZL010000020.1, read as the reverse complement.
CAGCCTTCATCTTAGTCACCTCATCCCTGTTGTGGCCATTTACATCGCACCATGTAAGGAATTTGTGATGGAACACAAAATACTCTTCCCAGTAATCACCCACCTCATCCTTATAGTCGAGGGACACATTCTTATCATTAGGATTTACCTTTCTGCGTCTTTTATAGAAAGGCAGAAATACAGGTTCAATCCCGGAAGTTGTTTGGGTCATAAGACTTGTTGTACCTGTAGGTGCTATGGTAAGAAGGGAGATGTTTCTTCTTCCATGCCTCTGCATGGTCTCAAATAACTCCTCATCCTCTTTCTTTATTCTGCCGATCATAGGATTGGCCAACTCTCTTGCTGCCTCGAAGATAGGGAAAGGACCTCTCTCCTGAGCCATAATAGTAGATGATCTGTAAGCCTCTACAGCAAGCGTTTTCTGAACCTCAACAGAGAAGTCTATAGCCTTGTCTGTTCCATATATAAGACCGAGTGCTGCAAGCATATCTCCCTCTGCAGTTATACCCAGACCAGTTCTTCTTCCACCCAGTGTCTTCTCCCTGATTTTGTTCCAGAGATTGAGTTCAGCCAGTTTTACCTCCTCCTCTTCAGGGTCTGAAGCAATCTTTGAGATAATCTGCTCTATCTTCTCCATTTCAAGGTCTATAAGATCATCCATCAAACGCATAGCTTTACGCACGTGTTCCTTGAAAAGATCCATATTGAAAGAGGCCTTGGGGGTAAACGGATTGTCTACGTATGAGTACAGATTTATAGCCATTAAACGACAAGAGTCATAAGGGCAAAGAGGTATCTCTCCGCAAGGATTTGTACTAACAGTCCTGTAGCCTAAATCTGCATAGCAGTCAGGAATTGACTCCCTGATAATAGTATCCCAGAACAGAACTCCGGGCTCTGCCGACTTCCATGCATTATGAACTATCTTCTTCCACAATTGAGATGCGTCAATCTCTTTAACATACTTAGGATTGTCTGAATCCACCGGGTATTGTTGACGATAGCTCTTTCCATGAAGGGCCGAGCGCATAAACTCGTCATCAATTTTTACCGATACATTTGCGCCGGTAACTTTCCCCTGTTCTAATTTTGCGTCAATAAAATTCTCCGAATCCGGGTGCTTAATAGATATTGAGAGCATAAGGGCCCCTCTGCGACCATCCTGGGCAACCTCCCTGGTTGAGTTTGAATAGCGCTCCATAAACGGAACAACTCCGGTTGAGGTGAGTGCGCTGTTCAGTACCGGGCTACCGGCCGGGCGAATATGAGAGAGGTCATGTCCTACACCACCTCTTCTTTTCATAAGCTGAACCTGCTCCTCATCAATTCTCATGATTCCTCCGTAGGAATCGGCAGGTTTCTTGTGCCCTATCACAAAGCAGTTTGACAGAGAGGCAATCTGATGACTATTGCCAATTCCGGTCATGGGCCCGCCCTGAGGAACTACATATTTGAATTCCCTCAGAAGCTCTAATATCTCTTCAGCAGACATAGGATTAGGATACCTCGACTCCATGCGGGCAAATTCATCTGCAAGTCTTTTGTGCATATCCTCGGGAGATTTCTCATACATGTTGCCGAAGGAGTCCTTCATAGCATACTTGTTGATCCATACTGACGCGGCCAGCTCGTCCCCCTTGAAATACTGCAGGCTTGCAGCCATTGCCTCTTCGTAGGTATAAGTTTTCATAAGTCTGATGTGTTTGTTTTCGACAGAAAAAGCCGACGGATTAGTCCGTCGACTCTCACAAAAATATAGTAAATGGGGCAATAAGGGGGGCTATTTACAAGTTATTTATTAACCGAATTATCAACACCCCAAAATCGCAAAACTGATGCTATCTATTGATTTGCAGATCTTATCCACGTTTGATTGCGACCAATGATGCCCGACTTATCAAGAGAACCCCTCACTTTAAGGTTTCCTGTCTTCTTGTCAATACTCATTGTGCAGTTGTACTCCTTACCATTTGCAGGGTCAAGAATCTTTCCTCCGGTAAGCTTTTCACCATCTGGCTTCATGGATGTTACAACCACCATGCCTTTAATCTTCACGTTTTGCTTACTTCCGCTACAGTTTACGCATCTTCTTTCCGGGTCACCTGTTAGCAGAATCTCTATACTGCCTTCATAATTTCCGTTAGGAGCTTTGTAAATATTCACAATACTCTTCTTATTTCCATCCTCATCTATTGTATACCATTTGCCCAGAATTCTGGATGGCTGAGCAAACAGTGGTGTACCAACTAGCATGATGGCAACCATTAGTTTAAAAAACTTTTTCATAAATAATTAATTGATTGGGTTATAATTAGCAACAATTCATGCTACAATTAGCACAATGACTATATTCGCCTCTGAGCCTGCTTTCAACCATATCTTGCAATCTGCCTCTTAGCTCAATATTTTCAATTTTCTCAAGTACATCATATACAAAAGCAATCTGTTGCAGCAGTTTTGCCTCTGCTGAACCGATTCCCCTTGAGCGCATATAAAATAGTGCGTTCTGGTCCAGTCGTCCGCTTGTAGCACCGTGAGAACACTTCACATCGTCGGCGTAAATCTCAAGCTGCGGCTGAGCGTATACCTTTGCCTTTCTTGATAGCAGTAAATTATGATTGCTCTGATAAGCCTCGGTTTTCTGAGCATCCTTTGCCACAACTATTCTCCCAGAGAATGACGCTTTTGCCTCATTATCAAGGATTCCCTTAAAGAGCTGACTTGAGTTGCAGTGTGGTACAAGATGGTTCATTATCACTTTTGTGTTAATTTGCTGATTACCATCTGCCAGATAAATTCCGTTAAGTTCACAGAGGCCACCCTCTCCCTTAAGAGAGGCTTCGATGTTATTTTCAAGAAGAGCTCCGTGCAGAGTTACTATATTTACCCTAACAAATGCTCCCCTCTGAAGATTAATCGAAAAATTAATCTTGTGAGAAGAGAGATTATGCTCGTTTTGCATTACAACAATATGAGAAGATGAATTTTCACCTGCCTCAATCCGGATAGAAGACTCGGTTATAAACTCATTAAGTGTCAAAGTATGAGTACAAATAAGGAAGCTGGAAGCGGAGTCTTTACCAATATTTATTTGATTCTCCATAGAGACAGGTGCAGTGTTCGAACTGTCTCTTATGCTTATAAGCTGTACAGAGCCCTCCTGTGATATGCCTTGTGGCACATTTATGATAAAACCCGACTCTTCTCCGGATACTATCTCAATCCCGGATTTATCTGAATAGCTCTCCCTGAGAAGTCCATTCATCACATAGACCTGACCTGTGTCCTCCAGAGGAACCCTGCATCTGAATACCTCCGGGATCTCTGGTGAATATTTAACTTGCAATCCCATATTACTCTCCCTTTATTAGCCAGTCATAACCTCTCTCCTCAACCTCCAAAGCCAGCTCTTTACCTGCTGTTTTAATTATTCTTCCGTTGTATAACACATGCACTACGTCGGGAATAATATAATCCAGAAGACGCTGATAGTGAGTTATTATTATGAAAGAATTCTCACTGGTTTTAAGTTTGTTTACTCCTGCTGCAACTATTCTTAGAGCGTCAATGTCAAGTCCGCTGTCAGTTTCGTCAAGAATAGCCAGTTTTGGTTCAAGCATTGCCATCTGGAATATTTCATTTCTCTTCTTCTCTCCTCCGGAAAACCCTACATTAACACCCCTGCTTGAGAAAGAGTTGTCCATCTCCACAACAGCCATCTTCTCTCTCATAAGTTTTAGAAATTCAGCAGCAGTCATAGGAGGTAGGTTCTTAAACTTCCTCTTTTCGTTAATGGCTGTTTTCATGAAGTTTACATTGCTCACTCCCGGTATCTCAACAGGATATTGGAAACCAAGAAAAATACCCATCCTTGCCCTCTCCTCCGGATTGAGCTCAAGTAGATTGACCCCTTCAAAAACAACCTCGCCTCCGTTGACCTCAAAGGTCTCCCTTCCGGCTAACACTGACGACAGAGTACTCTTTCCTGAGCCGTTTGGTCCCATTATAGCGTGTATCTCTCCCGGTTTAACGTGCAGGTCAATACCTTTCAAAATCTCCTTTCCATCTATAGAGGCACTTAAGCCTTTAATCGTAAGCATATATCAATTTGTTTATTAATCTATTTGTTTTCTCTCCACAACTTTTTCCACATTGCAAAGCCCATAAAGGCAAGTATAAGATATCCCGCACTCACCATAGGAAGGAAGGCTAGTCCCGCAAGCAGATATAGAGTTATGTTTGTAATGTTAACAACGAACCAAACCGCCCAGCAATCAAGCTTCTTCTGAGCTGACAGGTATTGAGCTGTAAGTATTGAGCCTGTAACAAACGCATCCAGATAAGGTTTCTTTGCCTCGCTGAAAACAGAAGGAAAGATATCATCCAGGAAAGTAAGAACAACTCCCCATACAATCATAAATACAACCATTAGAGCTGCGTGAAAGAGGCGCTCCTTAGCAGAGAGGAGTGTTATCTTAAGTTGTTTCTGGCTGTTTGCCTCTTCCTTTGCAGGGTGAGTCCACCTCCAGTGTCCGTAGAAGTTTATTGCAAATGAAATTGGCTGCACCAGCATACTTGAATACAGACCCTTCTGGTAAAAAAGGATAAACAACAGAATATTGTAAACGTAACCTACCCAGAAATTTGCAACCTTAGCTCTTGTGGCCAGATATACACATGTAAGCCCTGCAGCCACAGAGAGAATCTCAACAAGACTTACTCCCTGACCGGCAATTGAAAAAAGAATATTATCAATACTGAATAAACTCTCCATTATCTAGTTTATTATCCTACGCTTCCCTCTAGAGTCACCTGAAGAAGCTTTTGAGCTTCAACTGCAAACTCCATAGGAAGTTGATTAAGAACCTCTTTTGCGTATCCGTTAACTATCAGTCCCACTGCATCCTCCATACCGATTCCTCTCTGCTGACAATAGAAAAGCTGATCCTCCGATATTTTTGAGGTTGTAGCCTCATGCTCAAGTATTGCAGTCTCATTCTCATTCTCAATGTAAGGAAAAGTATGAGCTCCGCACTTATCACCAAGTAATAGAGAGTCACATTGAGTGAAGTTTCTTGAGTTTTCAGCATTTGGGAGAATCTTAACCAGACCTCTGTAGCTATTTTGGCTCACCCCTGCTGAGATGCCCTTGCTAACAATCCTGCTCCTGGTATTTTTCCCAATGTGAATCATTTTTGTCCCGGTATCGGCCTGTTGGTGGTGATTTGTAACCGCCACAGAATAGAATTCAGAAATAGAGTTGTCTCCCCTTAAAATTGTACTTGGATATTTCCAGGTTATTGCCGAGCCGGTCTCAACCTGAGCCCAGAATAGTTTGCTGTTTTCACCCTTACATATACCCCTCTTTGTTACAAAGTTGTATATACCTCCTTTGCCCTGAGCATCTCCGGGATACCAGTTCTGAACCGTTGAATACTTTACCTCCGCATCCTTCATCACCACAATCTCCACTACGGCAGCATGCAATTGATTTTCATCTCTTTGAGGAGCCGTACACCCCTCCAGGTAGCTCACATAAGAGCCCTCCTCTGCTACTATAAGTGTTCTCTCAAACTGTCCTGTCCCTTTGGCATTTATCCTAAAGTAACTAGACAACTCCATGGGGCATCTTACCCCCTTGGGAATATAGCAGAATGAGCCGTCTGAAAAGACAGCCGAGTTAAGAGCTGCATAATAATTATCCCCGTAAGGAACAACTGAGGCCAGGTACTTCTGAACAAGGTCCGGATAATCTCTGACAGCCTCAGAGAATGAACAAAAGATTATCCCCTTCTCAGCAAGTGACTCCCTGAATGTTGTTTTTACTGATACCGAATCAAACACCGCATCCACAGCCACGCCTGCAAGTACATTCCTCTCATCAAGCGGAATTCCAAGCTTATCAAAAGTTGCCTGAAGTTCCGGATCTATCTCTCCCCCCTCTTTATATTTTTTAGGTGCTGCAAAATAGATGATCTCCTGAAAATCAATTGGAGGTAATTTAAGATGCGCCCAAGAAGGTAACTTCATCGTAAGCCACTTTCTATAAGCCTTCAGGCGGAATTCAAGCATCCACTCCGGCTCCCCCTTTTTGGCGGATATCATTCCTATTATATCTTCGTTAAGCCCCTTTGGAAAATACTCCAGCTCAACGTCGGTCTCAAAGCCGTGCTCATATTCGGCCTCTGTTACCTTCTGAATTATATCATTTTCACTCATCGTGGCGCAAAGTTATATCATTTAAACTATTTTTGCATACAAATTATCTCCTTATGGCCTCTAAAGAAAACAATCAACCTCAAAGGACCCCCATAGAGAAAACCGGTAAGACAAAGCTCATTGAAAAGCTCCTGTCTGATCAGTTAAATCCTATGTGTGATAACGTCTCAACATATGAAAGCTCGGGTGGCAGCTATATCACATCGCATACACTCCTGCTGGAGGGAACCGACTTTGACCTCGTATACAACCCACTCAAACATCTGGGATACAAGTCTGTAGTCTCAGTGCTTGGGCCACTCTACGCATCTCTGTGCAAACCTCTCTCGGCTTCCGTAAGGCTTGGCCTCTCTGCCCGGTTCTTTACCGAGGATGTTGAGGAGCTATGGGAAGGAATGAAGGCTGCTTTTGAAGAGCACAAAGTAGAGGTACGCGGGCTTGATCTTTTACCCTCTCTTACCGGTCTCACCATTTCACTTTCATCACTGGGAAAACAACAGAAAGAGCTCTTTGTTCAACGCACCAGGCCAGTTTCAGGAGATCTTATTTGTATATCAGGCTCTCCCGGTGCTGCATTTATGGGACTTCAGGTTCTTGAAAGAGAGAAGAGAGTCTTCAGCGGAAGCTCAGATGCCCAGCCTAAATTAGACGAATACAAATTTATTCTAAAAAGATACCTCTCTCCTCAACTTGACAAGTCACTTCCAGAGACACTAATCTCAAGCGAAGTCCTTCCATCTGACGGAGAATTTATTACCAGGGGACTATCTGATGCCGTAAAAAGAGTTTGCCACAGAAACGGCCTTGGTGCACATATATATCTTAATAAGATACCTATTGCTTCTCAGACATTCAGTATGGCAGACGAGCTGGGAATGGATGCCACTACAGCTGCTCTTAACGGGGGTGATGATATGCTGCTTCTTTACATAATCCCGCTTAAGGAGTATGACAAATTAAGCAAAGAGATGCCTTCACTTGATGTTATTGGCCACCTGACCGACTCAGGGAGCGGGGCGATGCTCATTACCCCGGATGGTACACCAATATCTTTAAAAGCTCAGGGCTGGGGAGATTGACCACTCAATACCAGAGCTTTCAAATAACTCAAGAAGTGAGTCTGTAAGGGCAACAGAATATTTTACAGACACAAATTCAACCGACATCTGACTCTCATAATCAAGGACTTTAACAAGCACCCTTGTAGTTCCCTTATTATCCTTAAACCACGTAGTAAGGTCCCTTCTGAAGTGTTTATTAATCATAGAAACAGGCACAGTAAGGGTTATTGTTTTAATAAAGTCCTCTCTGGTGTTAGCAAGAAGCCTCATACTTCTCACCTTTAATTCACAATCTACCTGTTTTGCAGGATCGTCTCCGTTCTGCTGATAACCATATTTCTGTAATACAGCAACCTTTATTAAAAGTGGAGTTCCCGGGTGGGTGTACTTCATGAAATTTTCATAATCTTTCCCAAACAACGCAAACTGCATAGATCCGTTGAAATCCTCCACAGAAAAATTAACAAAAGGCCTTCCTGTTTTAGTCATGGATGATTTGGAGTTTGTCACCATTCCGGCAATAATCATCTCCTTCCCCCTCAGGGATGGGTTCTGCATAGCCTGAGCAGCATATTCAGAAGCCTCTGAAATAGTATTGCTTGTAAATCTTGATACTTCAAACCGGAATTGGTCCAGAGGGTGAGCTGAGAGGAACATTCCTACAAGCTCCTTCTCTCTCTTAAGCAGTTCCATCTTATCAACCTCCATCGCAACAGGCACTTCTGGTCTTACTGGCTTAATACTCTCGTGAGATCCAAATAGCGAATTACCAAGCGCAATAGTATCATTCTGGAATCTCTGTCCGTATTTGTATAGTATTTCAAGGAACGGCTCATCTTTTGCCCCCGGAGCCAGGTATTGCTCTCTTTTAACCGGCTCAAAACAATCGAATCCACCGGCATAAACAAGCGATTCTACCGTCTTTTTACCCACCACTGTAAGACTTACCCTCTCAATAAAATCAAACACGGATTCAAAAGGGCCACCATTTTCACGGGCAGCAATTATATTCTCAACAGCACCAAGGCCTACCCCCTTTATACCGGCCATTCCAAACCTTATATTACCCTTTTTGTTGACTGTAAACTTATAATCACTCTCGTTTACATCCGGACCAAGAACAGATATACCCATACGTTTACATTCGTCCATGTATTTGGTAATCTCGTCCATGTTATCCAGGTTTCTGCTCAGGGTAGCAGCCATAAACTCGGCTGGATAGTGAGCCTTCAGATATGCGGTCTGATAACCAATCCATGCATAACATGTTGAGTGCGATTTGTTAAATGCATATTGAGCAAATGCCTCCCAGTCTTTCCATATCTTCTCCAGAATTTCTATGGTATGACCATTCCCGGTCCCCCCTTTTATGAACTGCTCCTTAAGGCTGTCCATCATCGACTTAATCTTCTTACCCATGGCCTTCCTCAAACCATCGGCCTCACCCTTTGAAAACCCTGCAATCTTCTGGGAAAGAAGCATCACCTGCTCCTGATAGACTGTAATTCCATATGTATCTTCCAGAATCTCTTTCATCTCCGGAAGGTCGTACTCAATCTGCCTTAACCCCTTTTTCCTGTCAACAAAGTCAGGAATGTAATCCATAGGACCTGGTCTGTAGAGGGCATTCATAGCTATAAGATCCTCAAAGCGTGTAGGTTTTAGCTCTCTTAGCCATTTCCTCATGCCATCACTTTCAAACTGAAAAGTGGCAATGCTTTCACCCCGGCTGAAGAGTTCAAATGTCTCCTTATCATCTATTGGGATTGCATTTATGTCTATTACAACACCTTTTGACTTTCTGATGTTTTCAACAGCCTCCTTGAGAATAGAAAGTGTCTTGAGACCAAGAAAGTCCATCTTGAGCATACCCACCTTCTCTATCTGAGACCCCTCATACTGAGAGACCCATATATCCTCCCCAGTATCCTTATCCTTTGCAATTCCTATAGGGATAAACTCTCTAAGGTCATCCCTGCCGATAATAATTGCGCAGGCATGAACTCCCGTATTTCTTACGTTCCCCTCAAGCTTTGCGGCAAACTCCATCGTATCCCTCACAAGAGGGTCCTGGGATTCAAATGCATCTTTAATCTCCGGGACAAATTTTCTGCAATTTTCAAGATTCACATCCGGCGCCTTTCCACTGCTGTCTGCAGGAAACTTATTTGGTATAAGTTTGGCTAGTCTGTCCGACTCAGGAAGAGGAAGATTCTGTATTCTGGCAATGTCCCTGATTGCACTCTTTGCAGCCATAGTGCCAAAAGTAATCACATGTGACACGTGATCTTTTCCATATTTATCCTCAACATATTTAAGGACCTTTGACCTTCCATCATCATCAAAGTCAATGTCAATATCCGGCATTGAAATCCTGTCCGGATTAAGAAACCTCTCGAAGAGGAGATCATACTTAAGAGGGTCAATATCCGTAATCTTCAAACAGTAAGCGACAACAGAACCTGCTGCAGACCCCCGTCCGGGACCAACCCATACTCCCATGTTCCTGGCAGCAGCTATAAAATCCTGTACAATAAGAAAATAGTCAGGGAAACCCATCTTCTTAACAGTCTCCAACTCAAAATCAATCCTCTCTGTAATGGAATCATCAAGCGTCTCATACCTCTCCTTTGCACCTTCATATGTCAGGTGTTTCAGATAATCATCTGAAGTCTCAAACTCATCAGGAATTGGGAAATGGGGCATAATAGGATCCGAATCAATACTATAAACCTCCACTTTGTTCGCTATCTCAACAGTACTTTCAAGAGCCTGAGGAACATCAGCAAAAATCACCTCCATCTCCTCCTGAGACTTCAAATACTCCTGTTTTGTGTAACGAAGTCTATCCGGGTCTGAATAATCTGAATTTGTTGTAAGACAGATAAGTCTGTCGTGAGCCTCTCTGTCCTCCTGTGCCACAAAGTGAACATCGTTTGTTGCTACAATCTTTACATCAAACTTTTTAGCAAGCTGTATTATAACTTTGTTTACCCTCTCCTGCAATTCAAAAGTGGACCTGTCTGCCCCGTCTACATCTGTTTGATGCCTCTGTATCTCAAGATAATAGTCATCCCCAAACAGGTTCTTATACCATTGAACAGTCCTCTCTGCCTCCTGAATATTATCAGCCATAATAGCACGGGATACCTCCCCGGCAAGACACGCAGATGAACAAATTAGATTTTCATGATATTTCTCGAGAAGCTCTCTGTCAATTCTTGGCTTGTAGTAATTACCCTCAATAAATGCATAAGAAGAGAGCTTTATAAGATTCTTGTACCCCTGAATATTTTTGGCAAGAAGTACAAGGTGGTAGCTGCTTTGATCCTCCCGTCCACGCTTGTCAAACCGACTCTCCTTTGCCACATAGAATTCGCTTCCCACAATGGGTTTTACCGATGGAGTTTTCTGCGCTACCTCCAGAAACTCCTTCACTCCAAACATATTTCCGTGGTCAGTAATAGCCAGCGCTATCTGATTATCCTGAGCAGCACGGGCAAAGAGTCTTTTGATGGACGCAGCTCCATCCAGTATTGAATATTGAGTATGGACGTGAAGGTGAACAAAGGGCATATCGAAGATTTTCAGGGTTTAAATTTGGAACCATAAAGATAGATAATTAGGGCCGACGATTACCGCCGGCCCTCAAAAAAATTATAAAATGAGCAATCGATTTTATCTATACAAGAGCTCGGCCGGTCATCTCGGCAGGGGCATCAATTCCCATCATTTTTAGAATTGTTGGTGCAATATCAGCCAGAATTCCATTCTCAACACTCTTAATATCCTCATCAACCACTATGAAAGGAACAGGGTTAAGAGAGTGAGCAGTATTTGGAGAGCCGTCCGGATTAACAGCATAGTCTGCGTTACCATGGTCGGCTGTAACAATTACTGAGTAGCCCGACTCTTTTGCCACCTCTACAACCTCTCCGGCACATTTATCAACTGTCTGAACAGCCTTTCTTATAGCCTCATAAACACCTGTGTGGCCTACCATGTCTCCATTGGCAAAGTTGAGGATTATAAGATCGTGAGTGCCCTTTTTAAGCTCTGCAACAAGAGTCTCCTTTATCTCAACGGCGCTCATCTCCGGCTTTAGGTCGTATGTTGCAACCTTTGGAGAGTTGATAAGCAATCTGGTCTCATTCTCAAATGTTGCTTCACGGCCGCCTGAAAAGAAAAACGTAACGTGTGCATACTTCTCCGTTTCCGCAATTCGAAGCTGTTTTTTACCAGCTCTAGAAACTACCTCTCCAAGAGTTTTCTGAACATTCTCCTTGTCATAAAGTATGTGAAGACCTTTAAACTTATCGTCATATGGAGTAAGTGTACAATAGTAAAGAGGAACCACCTTCATATCAAGCTCCGGCATGTCTGCCTGAGTAAGAACCTGGGTAATCTCCCTAGCCCTGTCATTACGGAAATTAAAGAAAATGACAGCGTCGCCCTCCTTTATTGTTCCCACTGGTTTTCCTGATTCATCAACAGCTACCAGAGGAGTAATAAATTCATCTGTAATATCATTATCATATCTTAACTGCATTGCTGCTGTACCACTTGTAAATGGATCTCCCTTTCCATGCACAAGAAGGTCATATGCAAGTTTAACCCTCTCCCATCTCTTATCCCTGTCCATAGCATAATAGCGGCCAATGATTGATGATAGTTTAGCACCAGTCTTTGCAAGGTGATTTTCAAGTTGTTCTATGTAACCCTTCCCGCTTCTTGGGTCTGTATCGCGTCCATCCATAAAGGCATGAACATTTACATCTGAAATCCCCTGCTCTTTTGCCAAAGTAAGAAAAGCAAACAGATGCTCCATTGAGCTATGGACACCACCATCACTCATAAGTCCCATGAAGTGAAGGGCCTTTCCGGAGCTCTTTACATATTCATATGCAGCCTTAATTTCACTATTTTCAAACAATCTGTTCTCCCTGCAAGCTTTGTTAATCTTTACCAAATCCTGATAAACTACTCTGCCGGCTCCTATATTTAGATGCCCCACTTCAGAGTTTCCCATCTGACCATCAGGAAGTCCCACGTCCTCTCCACTGGCAGATAAAAACGATGTGGGATACTGAGCCCTAAGTTTATCTATATTAGGTTCACCCTGGGTGTAAATAACATTCGTTTTGTCTCTCTTTCCCTCTCCCCAGCCGTCAAGAATCATCAAAAGTACCTTCTTATTCATTTTATTGATTAATTTTGTTGTCAATTCACTGAAGCAGTTTCTTACTGCAAAAATCGGGCAAAATTACAAAATATGCATAAAAAGAAAAATTCATCACGCAAGCCTCGCGGAGGGGACGGCCGTGGGAAAAGGGAGGAGTCAACAGGTAAGGTTAGTATGACACGAGAGGGTTATGCTTTTATTGTTATTGACGGTGTAGAGGATGACGTCTTCATCCCGGCCTCCAGAATGCGTGGAGCCCTGCATGGTGACACTGTGAGAATCTCTGTCCTTTCAAAGAGAAGCGGTTCAAGAAGAAAAGAGGGAGAGGTAGTTGAGATAGTAGAAAGGACCAAGAGACCATTCACCGGTATCCTCCAGATTGTGGGGGACGAAGCATGGGTTATATGCGAAAACAAGTTTATGCCTCACGATATTCGTATCCTTAAAGGTGGTTATTCAGCTGAAGAACACGGAAAAAAAGTTGCCGTTATGGTGGATGAGTGGCCAAGAAGCTCAGACGAGCCTATCGGTCATATAATAGATGTATTGGGTGTACCCGGTGAGAATAATACTGAGATGCACTCCATACTGACTGAATTTGGCCTTCCGTACAAATTTGACCCTTCAGTGGAGAAAGAGGCAGATAAAATAAGCGAAAAGATTGATCAGAGGGAGATTGACTCAAGAAAAGATTTCAGGGGAGTAACTACGTTTACAATAGACCCTGCAGATGCAAAAGATTTTGATGATGCACTCTCACTGAGAAAACTGCCTAACGGCAACTGGGAGGTGGGTGTTCACATAGCTGACGTAACACATTATGTAAGACCGGGAACATTAGTTGAAAAAGAGGCACAGGAGAGGGCTACATCGGTCTACCTGGTAGACAGAACTGTTCCCATGCTTCCGGAGAAGCTTTCAAACAAACTTTGCTCTCTGAGACCTAACGAGGAGAAATTATGTTTCTCAGCGGTTTTTGAGATCACAGAAAAGGGCAAAGTTGCCGGCAGATGGTTTGGCAGAACCATAATTGAATCGGACTACAGATTCAGCTATGAAGAGGCTCAGCAGATTATTGATACAAAAGAGGGCCCGCTAAAAGATGAGATGCTAAAGCTTCACTCCCTTGCGTTTCTGTTAAGAGAGGAGAGGTTCCGTTCAGGAGCAATAAGTTTTGAAAGACCGGAGATGAAAGTTGAGGTTGATGAAAATGGTAAGCCTGTAAGAGTCTACCAGAAGATCTCAATGGACTCAAACTGGCTCATAGAGGAGTTCATGCTTTTGGCAAATCGCGAGGTTGCATATTTCATAGGGGCTAAGGGTAAGGAGGCAAAGACATTTGTATACCGAATCCACGAAGAGCCTAATATGGAGAAGATAACTCTATTTCGTACATTCGTGAAACATTTTGGTTACGAGATGAAACCCACAAAAAATGCACGGGAATTATCAACTGAACTCAACAGACTTCTTGGTTCTATAAAAGATAAGCCTGAAGAGGGTGCAATTGAAATAATGGCGCTTAGATCAATGGCTCGCGCCAGATATTCAACAGATAATATGGGTCACTATGGTCTTGCTTTTGACTATTATACACACTTTACATCCCCTATCAGACGTTATCCTGATATGATGGTTCACAGACTTCTTGCTCTGTACCTTGACAAAGGCAAATCTCAGGACAAGAAGCATTATGAAGAACGTTGTAAATACTCAAGTGAAAGAGAGCAACTTGCTACTGAGGCAGAGAGGTCAAGCATTAAATACAAGATGGTTGAGTTTATGCAAGACAAAGTGGGCATGACCTTTAACGGAAATGTATCTGGAATAACAGAGTGGGGTATGTTTGTTGAGATTGCAGAGACTAAGGTTGAGGGACTTGTTGCCCTTAGAGATATTAAGGAGGATTATCTTCAGTACAATGAAGAGTCAATGTCTCTTTACGGAAAGAGGTCCGGGAAGAAGTTCATTCTGGGTGATTCCGTTAAGATCAAGGTAGAGAAAGCAAATCTTGAACAAAAACAGCTTGATTTCTCACTCGTTTGGGAGGACCCTATCGAGGAGGCTAAGCCAAATGTTAAAAGAAAACGGAAAAGTAAATAGTATAAAATAAAAATAATTTAATACTTTTTAAAAAAAAGTACATACTTTTGGGCCGTTGAATAAACAACCATTGTGTATGCAACTAATTGACTTTGTAAAAACAAATGAATTGCTGTCTGTGCTAAGCGGACAGCTCTCTTCATCTCTAAACCGCCATCTTAACAGAAAGTTCCGTGCCGCTGGACTTGCAATAACTACAGATCAATGGCTGGTCCTCATGTGTCTCTGGAACAAGGATGGTCAAACTCAGCAAGCATTAAGTGAACAAACGTCCAAGGATAAAACCAGTATCACCAGATTGCTGGACACACTGTCAAAACATGGTCTGGTCGAAAGACACTCAGACCCTGCAGACAGACGAATAAATAAAATCCACCTAACAGACAAGGGCCGGGAAATGGAGAACCATGCAATGCAAATTGTTAAAGAGTCGTTCGACCAGGCTGTTTCAGGAATATCCGCCAAAGAGCTCATTGACGCGAAAGAAGTTATTGTCAAACTTCTTAAAAACATCATCTAACCATTTTGACTGTGTAAGTATTGATTCCTTTTTGCTTATTTAGTTGCACATTCAACCATTGACTAAACAACAAATAATAAATAATAATAAATGAAACAATTAGTTCTATCTCTGTTTTGCATCTTGTCTGTTTTCCCGCTAACCGGGCAGAACTTACTCACTCTAAACGATTGCAGAAAACTTGCTGTCGAGAACAACAGGTCTCTTCAGACAGGGCGAGAGAAGGAGGTCATTGCCTCTGAAATGCGAAAGGCAGCATTTACCCAATTTCTGCCAAGGTTTTCTCTGAACGGAACCTATGTGCACAACCAGAAAAACATATCTCTTCTTGGTGAGGATGCCCTTCTGCCGGTAGGTACAAAAATGGCCGACGGCTCATTTGGATTCCGCCAGGATCAGATCAACAACAAATGGACAGAAGTTGGGCCGGGTGTATACGCACCACTCGATTCTGATGGAAAACCATTTGATCCAAAAATCAATCCGGAGAAAATCCAGTGGAAAGATTACGCCCTGCTTCCCAAAGAGGCAATGGAGATGGAGTCCCGCAACATTTTTGCAGGAATTGCCGGCTTTGTTCAGCCTGTTTATCTGGGAGGAAAAATCAGAGAACTTTACAATATTGCTAAAAGCAGCGAAAGGCTTGCAGGGATACAGTCTGAACAAGCCGAGGAGGAGCTCCTCAGGGAGACCGACGAGGCCTATTGGAGAGTCGTCTCTCTTAAATCAAAAAGTGAGCTAGCCTCCGAATACATGAAGCTTATTGAGTCAATTGCAGGCAATGTAGAAATAATGGCAGAGGAGGGAGTAGCCACAAAAGGTGATATCCTCAAGGTAAATGTAAAACTCAACGAGGCAAAAATGATGCAGGCAAGAGCAGAAAACGGGCTTGCCCTTTCAAAGATGGCCCTGCTCCAGATTTGTGGACTGGACCCTGCCGGAGATTATATCTTCCCGGACTCCCCCGGCGGCAAAATGGATATACCGGAAATACCCGGTAACATAGAGGAATCGATTGAAAAAAGGGCAGAGATAAGAGCTCTGGGAGAGGCGGTAAAAATTGCCGGATCCAATGTGAAAATTATGGAGTCAAGATTCCTTCCCAACATTGTAATAAACGGAAATTACATTATCTCAAACCCAAACTTTAATAACGGAGTAAGTTACACATTTGGGGGAATGTTTTCATTTGGATTGGGCATAAACATTCCGCTGTTCCACTTTGGAGAAAGGATACACACCCTCAATGCTGCCAGGAGTCAGCAAAAGATAATCCGCCTGCATAGGGAGGAGGCGAAAGAAAAAATCGGCCTTCAGATCAATCAGGCAAAATTCAGGATGGCCGAATCTGTAAGGCGACTGGCAATAGCGGCATCTTCCGTTGATAAAGCTGAAGAAAACCTTCGCTTTGCCAGAGAGGCCTTTGAGGCAGGTGTTGCTGGAAGCACAGACCTGATGGAGGCACATAACGGCTGGCTGCTCGCAAAATCTGAAAAAATTGATGCTCAGATAGACATCATGATGTGTCACTCATATCTTAGAGAGGCACTAGGAATATCACAGAGAAATTAAAATAAACATATGGAAACCAGAAAAAACAAAAACAACCTTTTGGCAGGGCTTGCGGGCCTGCTTGGCGTAATCGTATTAGTATCACTTATTGGTCTTTATGCTGCCAGGCCTGAGCCACTAATAATTCAGGGTGAGGTTGAGGCAAAAGAGTACCGTGTTTCGGGAAAAATTCCGGGGAGAATCAATAACATTTTCGCAAAAGAGGGCTCAATGGTTGCCAAAGGAGATACTCTTGCATTAATCTTTAGCCCGGAGCTGAATGCTAAGCTTGACCAGGCAATGGCTGCCCGGGATGCTGCTCAGGCACAGAACCGCAAAGCAATCAAGGGAGCTCGACCTGAGCAGATAATGGGAGCTTTCGAAATGTGGCAAAAGGCAGAGGTAGGTGCCGATATTGCCTCAAAGTCTTTTGAAAGGGTACAGAGATTATTTGACAAAGGGGTCATTCCTGCGCAGAAGCGTGACGAGGCAGAGGCTCTGTTTAAAGCAGCCGAAGCAACTGCAAAGGCAGCAAAATCTCAGTACGATATGGCAATGAATGGTGCAGAGAAAGAGGATCGCGAGGCTGCACTTGCATTGGTAAACAGAGCAAATGGAGCAATTAAAGAGGTTGAGTCTTATCTTGATGAAACCTGTATAGTTGCACCATCATCTGGTGAGGTTAGCGAAATATTTCCAGAAGAGGGCGACCTGATTGGAACAGGAGCACCAATAATGAGCATCACAGATCTCTCTAAAATGTGGTTTACTTTCAGTGTCCGTGAAGACCTGCTCAGGGGACTCACAGCAGGAACCATTGTAAAAGTTATGATTCCGGCACTTGGAGAGGAGGCTTACGAGGCAAAGGTTACCTTCATGAAGGCAATGGCTTCCTATGCCACATGGCGCTCCACCAAGGTTAGCGGTGGCTTTGATGCAAAAACGTTTGAGTTGAGAGCTGTTCCTGTCACTCCCATTGAAGGTTTACGCCCGGGAATGACTGTTATTATCAAAACTGAACTTAATTGAAAATGAGGCTCTCCCAGTTAAAAAGTGTTCTGAAACGAGAACTCAGAATGATGTTCGGCAGGCCCATATATCTATTCTCTACGGTATTTGTGGTGGCGTTCGGATATATCTTTTTTCTCACGCTCATAAACGAGGGGCTTCCTGAGACGTTGCCTGTAGCTGTTATAGACAGTGACAATTCCTCAATATCGAGAAGACTTGCCCGCGAGCTGAACACAACTCCCATGACTCAGGTTGTTGCCGGATGCACAAACTTTGCTGAGGCCAGAGACCTCATGCAAAGAGGAGAGATATATGGTTTCATTGATATTCCCCGCGATTTTTATAAGGAGCTTCTTGCCGGAAAACGGCCGGAGATTTCATTTTATGTAAACAACGCTTACCTTATTGCAGGGACACTCAGTTACAAGGATATGCTCACAATGTCCACACTGGCCTCATCTGCCTACCAGAGGGAAGTTCTGCGGGCAAAGGGAGTGGACGACGAGGCCATAATGGGAAGGATTCAGCCAATCTTAATTGACACTCATCAGATAGGAAACCCATGGGCAAACTATGGTGTCTATCTGATTAATATTCTCATGCCGGGAGTTCTTCAGCTTGTCATTCTGCTTATGACAGTTTACTGTATTGGAGTAGAGCTTAAAACGAAAAGTTCACGTGAATGGATGAAGGAATCCGGGGATTCTCTGGCTGTGGCTCTTACAGGGAAACTGCTCCCCTACTCGGTGATGTTCATTATCCTTGGTTTTGCAGGCAATGTACTGTTGTACAAATTTGCTGGATTCCCAATGCAGGGATCTCTGTTGAGGTTATCTGCATCAACGGTGCTGTTTGTGCTGGCTCATCAGGCCATAGGAATACTTATGATTGGACTCTTCCCTGTCCTGCGTGATGCAATAAGCTTTGCAGCGCTATACGGAATTCTCTCATTTACATACGCCGGCTTTACCTTCCCGATTGAGGCAATGCCGCCTTTGGCGCAGGGTGCGAGCGTGCTCTTTCCAATAAGACACTACTTTCATATCTATGTAAACGAGGCTCTTCTTGGTGCACCATTCATTAACTCGGCACTGAGCGTTGCTGCAATGCTCATATTCCTTGCACTACCCATAATAGTATCAAAGCGACTTAAGAAAGCACTTATAAATCAGAATTATCCCATAAAATAGAGATGAAAAAAGCGACCGGATTTTTAATATATATGAGCGTGGGGCTTAAAGATCTGTTATGGGTCATGACAAATGAATTAAGGCACATCTTCAGGGACAGGGGTGTTATGCTTATCTTTTTTGTTGCGGGTGTGGCCTATCCACTGCTATACAACGGCATATACAAAAATGAAGCAATTTATGAAATACCTGTTGCGGTTGTGGACCAGTCATCCTCTTTGGAGAGCAGGGAGTTCCTCAGGAAATTCAATGCAGCACAGGAGGTGAAAATCACCAACAGATGCCTCAGCATGGAGGAGGCAAAGGCTCTTTTTACAGACGGGAAGGTACATGGGATTGTTTTCATTCCTTCAGATTACCACCTGAAGCTTGCCCGGATGGAGCAGGCTACAATCTCAATCTACAACGATATGAGCAGCTTCCTTTACTATAAGGGGCTCATGATGGCCACTAACTACACTATGCTTGACCAGCTCCGCTCAATTCAGATTAAGCGATACAATGCGGCCGGAATTGGTGGAGAGCAGGCAGAACAAATGGTTGAAGCCATTCCTGGAAATGATGTGGGATTTTACAATCCCGGAGGAGGATTTGCAAGCTTTCTGCTGCCTGCTCTGCTCATTCTCATCATTCACCAGACGCTCTTTTTTGGTATTGGAATGCTTGCCGGAACAGCGAGGGAAGAGAGCAGGACCCATTCAAGTATCCCTGAACATCTTCACGGCCGGGGAATCTACAGGGTTGTAATTGGAAAGGCACTTGCATACTTCCTGCTTTACATTCCAATAACAGCATATATTGTTGGATTTATTCCCAAATTCTTTAACCTCCCTCATATTGGCGGGGTTGGAACACTGTTCAGTTTTATGATTCCATTCCTGCTTGCGGCGATATTCTTCTCAATGACAGTATCTGCATTTGTAAAGAACAGGGAGACCGGGCTGATTGCTTTTCTCTTTTTTACCCTTATACTTCTCTTTTTGTCTGGCTTTTCATGGCCAGTACACAATATGCCGGGAATATGGAGATGGCTCTCATATCTCTTCCCTTCGACACACGGAGTGCAGGGTTACATTAAGATTAACTCCGGGGGCGCGACGCTTTCGCAGGTTAGATTTGAATACATTATGCTATGGCTACATGCAGGAGTCTACCTGATTGCAGCAAGCGTATCTCTTAACTTTATAGTAAAGAGGGAGAAGAGACCTACTCGACGGTAACAGACTTTGCCAGATTTCTTGGCTGGTCTACATCTCTTCCCTTTGTAACTGCTATGTGATAAGCAAGCAGTTGCAGAGGGATTACTGTTAATAGCGGGTCCAGAGCCTCATTTGTTTCTGGGACCTCTATACAATAATCGGCCATCTTACTTACAACGTCATCACCTTCTGTGACAACAGCAATGATTCGTCCTTTTCGTGCTTTAATCTCTTGTATATTGCTTACAACCTTTTCATAAAGATGGTTTTTAGTTGCAATAACAACCACAGGCATCTCGGAGTCTATCAGGGCAATAGGGCCATGCTTCATTTCAGCTGCAGGATATCCCTCTGCATGTATGTAAGATATCTCCTTAAGCTTGAGAGCCCCTTCGAGAGCAGCCGGATAACTGAATCCCCTACCTAGGTAGATAAAGTTTTTTGCATAGGTAAAGATTCTTGAGAACTTCTTTATTCGTTCACTCTTTTCTAAGATTCTCTCTATTTTATCAGGAATCAATCTTAATTCGCCCACAAAGTTTTCAAGCCCCTCTTGAGTAATTGTTCCTTTGACCTTAGCAATATTGAGAGCCAGCATAGCCAGAACGGTTACCTGGCCTGTGAATGCCTTTGTTGAGGCCACTCCTATTTCCGGCCCCACGTGAATATATGAGCCTGAATGTGTGTTCCTGGGTATAGACGAGCCCACTGCATTACATACCCCATAAATAAATGCTCCCTGTGATCTTGATATCTCGACAGCAGCAAGGGTATCAGCAGTCTCCCCTGACTGTGAAATAGCAATTACAATATCGTCTTTATAAATAATGGGATTTCTATATCGGAATTCTGATGCATACTCTACTTCAACCGGTATCCTGCATAAATTTTCTATAAGATGCTCTCCAATCAATCCGGCATGCCAAGAGGTTCCACAGGCTACTATTATTATTCTTCTGGCATTGATAAACTTCTCCCTGTTATCGATTACACCTGAAAGTGCTACGTTATTCTCTTCAACATTTATCCTTCCCTTCATACAATCTCTCAGAGTTCTGGGTTGCTCAAAAATTTCTTTGAGCATAAAATGTTCAAATTCGCCCTTTTCAAGCTGGCTGATTGTAAGCTCAAGGTGTTGTATCACATGACTCTTTTCTGCGTTCATTAAGTCAACTACCTTTAACTCTTTGCCTCTCTCCATTAAGGCAATCTCGTTATCATTTAGATAAACAACATCTTTTGTGTACTCAACAATAGGAGTTGCGTCAGATGCAAGGAAAAACTCATTCTCTCCAATGCCTATCACCAGCGGGCTACTCTTTCTCGCCGCAATAATTGTATCTGCATTATTTTTTTCAATAACTGCAATCGCAAAAGCCCCTATAAGCTGTTGTAGTGCCAGCTGAACGGCTCTAAACAGGGTGGTTTTCTCCTCTCTCCTTATAAAATCAATAAGGTGTACGATAACCTCAGTATCGGTGTTAGTTCTGAATATAAGACCCTTTTGAATCAGGGTCTCCTTTAGTACGGCATAATTTTCAATAATCCCATTATGAATAAGAGCAATACTCTCGTCCATTGAAAAGTGTGGATGTGCGTTAGTTTGGTTTGGTTCTCCGTGGGTGGCCCACCTTGTATGAGCAATTCCAATACTTCCTGAAATGTCTTTCTGTTGTGAAAAATCCTCCAGCTCCTTGACCTTTCCTTTAGTTTTGTATATGTTCAGATTGCCGTTACTTCCCAATAAGGCAACACCGGCACTGTCATATCCTCTGTATTCAAGTCTGTGGAGCCCTTTGATAAGAATCGGATACGCCTCTCGCGGTCCGATATAACCTACTATACCACACATAAATTATAAATTTTGTCTTATGAAGATACGGGGACGTTATTTTGCCGGAGCAAGCTCAACAGTAAAGTGCCTCATAATAGGAAGCTCCTTCTTAATTACATAACCCCTGGTTATACTCTCCCTCCTGTCAAAAACATTTTTTAGAGCAGCAGCAATGTAGTCCATATGGTTATTTGTGTACACCCTTCTTGGGATTGCAAGACGGAGTAACTCAAGCTCTGGATATCTGTTTACCCTTGTGTCCGGATCTCTGTCTGCCAGCAATGCGCCTATCTCAACACCTCTTATTCCGGCTTCAAGATATAGCTCTATTCCAAGTGTCTGGGCAATGAACTCCTCTTTAGGAACGTGAGTAAGCACTTTTTTAGCATCAACAAAAATAGCGTGGCCACCTGCTGGTCTCTGATATGGAATTCCATACTCGTCAAGCTTCTTTCCAAGATACTCAATCTGCTTAATTCTTGTCTCAAGATATTCAAAATCTGTCCCCTCTTTAAGACCCTGTGCTAATGCATTCATGTCTCTTCCTGACATTCCCCCGTATGTAATAAAGCCCTCATACATGATAGTGAACATCTGACATGAGCGCCAGTCTTCTTCATGTCTGAATGCGATAAAGCCTCCCATATTTACAATCGCATCCTTTTTTGAAGACATGGTCATGAAGTCTGCATAACTAAACATCTCGTTGCAAATGTCCTTTATGCTTTTGTTTTCGTAACCCTTCTCACGCGTTTTAATAAAATATGCATTCTCAGCAAAACGAGCAGAATCAAAAAGAAGCTTTACTCCGTATTTGTTTGCCAGAGCAGCAGTCCCTTTAATGTTCTCCATGGATACCGGCTGACCTCCGGCTGTATTGTTTGTGATTGTAAGAACAATACAAGGTATTTTTTCTTTAGGGTATTTTTTAAGCACATCCTCAAGCTTTCCAAGATCCATGTTTCCTTTGAAAGGAAGCTCCAGAGTAGTGATTTTTGCACCATCGATAGTACAATCAACAGCGTGTGCTTTTCTGAATTCTATATGTCCTTTTGTTGTATCAAAGTGGGAATTGCCGGGAAGAATATCACCTGCCTTTACTATTGATGAGAAAAGAACGTTTTCAGCAGCCCTTCCCTGGTGGGTGGGCAGGAAGTAGGGAAACCCCGTAATATTGCTTATACTCTCCTTTAAATTGAAATATGAGCGTGCCCCCGCATAGCTCTCGTCTCCCTCCATCATTGCAGACCACTGCTTGTCGCTCATGGCTCCTGTTCCAGAGTCTGTTAACAAATCTATAAATACATAGTCACTCTTTAGATTAAAAAGATTGTAGTTCGCATCTTTCATCCAGTTCTCTCTCTCCGCTCTTGAACTTTTTCTGATGGTTTCAACCATCTTTATCTTGTATGATTCTGCAAATGGAAGTTCCATAATGGCCGTTTTGATTATAATTATTAATTGATTTATACAAAGTTTGTAATAAATTGGTGTAAAACCAAATAAAACATTAACAAAAAATAAGCCGGCAGGGGTCTCCTGCCGGCTTAAAGATATTTGTCTTAAAGGACTATTTTTTTAGCTCTTTCGCCTTAGCCTCTCTTTTGCTTACTATATCATAAACGACATTAGACGCAATGAATATTGAAGAGTAAGTACCAATCAAGATACCAATGATAAGTGCCACAGAGAAACCTCTGATTACCTCACCACCAAAGATGGCAATCGCAATCATCACCACAAGAGTTGTACCTGCCGTATTCAATGTTCTGGCAAGAGTACTGTTCAACGCCTCATTAATATTTGTCTTAAGGTCTCTCTTAGGATATAGTGCTCTGTATTCACGAATTCTGTCAAAAATGATCACCGTATCGTTAATAGAGTAACCAATGATTGTAAGAATCGCAGCAATAAAAGTCTGGTCAACATCTAGACTGAAAGGCAGAATTCCTGTGAATATTGCGAAGAAGCTCATCGTGAAGATTGCGTCGTGAGCAAGTGCAACAACACCACCCGAACCCCAGCTCCAGTTTCTGAACCTTGCCGCAATATAAAGGAAGATTGCAATTAGAGCGAAGGCAATTGCTATCATTGCGTCTCTCTTAATGTCATCAGCAATAGTAGGTCCTACCTTCTCAGACTGAATAATACCGTTAGGATTGTCTGTGGTAGATGTGAACTCTTCATAAGTTATACCCTCTGCATAAAGAACATTTAATGCATTATATAGCTTCCCGTCAACCAACTTATCTGTTTCAGGATCATCATTATCAATCATGAATTTGGTTGTAACCTTCATCTGATTAGCTCCACCAAATTGCTTAACCTCTATTCCCTCCTGGAATTCAGCAAGAACAGCTGCTCTAACATCTTCAGTAGAGATCTCCTTATCAAATCTCACAACATAGGTACGTCCACCTGTAAAGTCAACACCGTAGCTAAAGCCTTTTAAGAAAATGAATCCTGCTCCCACAATCATTGCAGAAATTGAGAAGATATAAGCATATTTTCTCATAGATATAAAGTCAATCTTTGTGTTCTGCAGAATATTTCTTGTGTACTTGTTATCAAAAGTAATATTCTTCTTCCTCTTAAGTCTCCAGTCAAAAATAAGCCTGGTGACAAAGATAGAGGTGATAAGAGATGTTATGATACCTATTACGAGTGTTGTTGCAAAACCCTGTACCGGACCTGAACCAAAAACTGCAAGTACAATACCTGTAATAATTGTTGTTAGGTTACCGTCTATAATTGCAGAGTATGCATTTTTGTATCCGTCAGTAATAGCGAGACCGAGTCCCTTTCCTGCTCTAAGCTCCTCCTTAATACGCTCGTAAATAATAACGTTTGCATCCACTGCCATACCCAGTGTAAGAACTATACCGGCAATACCAGGGAGTGTAAGAACAGCTCCAAAAGAGGTAAGTGCTCCAAACAGGAATAGCACGTTTGACAATAGAGCAATGTTTGCTACCAGACCCGCTCCGTTATAGAACAGAATCATGTATACGAGTACAAGTAGGAACGCAATCACAAACGACATAAGACCAGCGTTGATAGACTCACTACCCAGTGAAGGACCCACAACTGTATCCTGAACAATTTTTGCAGGAGCCGGAAGTTTACCGGACTTAAGAACGTTTGCAAGGTCATCTGCCTCCTCAATTGTAAAGTTTCCGCTTATGCTTGACTGTCCTCCCGGTATCTCACCGTTTACAACAGGATAAGAGTAAACCATACCATCAAGAACAATTGCTATCTGACGGCCAATGTTATTTGCTGTCATGGTAGCCCATACTCGCGCTCCCTCAGCGTTCATAGCCATGCTAACCTCCGGAACAGCACTGTTGCTGCCGAATGCACGGCGAGCGTCAGTAATAACACCTCCGTCAAGGGGAGCTCTGCCATCCCTTGTGTTTGCCTTGATAGCAACCAGTTCAAATATTGTATTTGACTCATCAATAGCCTTAACAGACCACATAGCCTTCATATCTGCAGGGAATATTGCCTGTATCTGAGGCATTCTCAGCCACGAACCTATCTTTGCAGTGTCTCTGTAGTGTGCTCGGCCTATGCAGGCACCTTGCATCAACTGACCCTGAGCCACATTTGGATTTAACAGATAGAACAGCGGGTTCTGTTTTGCAATTGCAGCCTCATCCATTGAAAGAGAGTCTGTAGCAAGTCCTGCTATAAGCTCCTGAGCAACTTTGGCCGAATCACTTACAGCCGGAGCAGCAGTCGTATCCCCAGCAGCAGTAGAGTCTGCAGCTACAGGTAAACCTGATCCGTCAGCCAGCATATTCTTAATTGAATTATCGGCTTCTGCAAGATACTGGTAAATCTCTTTGTTTTCGTATGTCTCCCAGAACTCCAGCGAAGCTGTTCCCTGAAGGAGCTTCCTTACGCGCTCAGGATCCTTAACACCCGGTAATTCTACAAGAATTCTACCTGAATTTCCAAGTTTCTGGATATTTGGCTGAGTCACCCCGAATCTGTCAATACGATTTCTGAGAACGTTAAAAGAGTTAGATATTGCACTCTCTGCCTCCTCTCTGATAACTACAACAACCTCTGCATTTGAGCTCTCGGCAGTTATCCTGTCTTTCATCTCATATGTTCCAAAAATTGTTGAAAGTCTCTTTCCCGGAGCAACTTTATCCCACTCCTGTGCAAACAGGGTGATGAAATCTGTGCGGGAATTTGCCATATTTGCCTGAGCCTGATTCATTGCCTGAGCAAAGAGCGGATCTTTGTTGTAGCCGGAAAGTGCATTAACAAGGTCATAAACCTTAACCTCCAGCATAACGTTCATACCTCCCCTGAGGTCAAGACCAAGATTTATCTCCTTCTCTTTTATCTGCTTGTAGGTAAATCCGAGGAATACCTTTTCTGCAGTGATTGAGTCAAGATAGAATCTCTCTTTTGCAAGACGAAGTGAATCAAGATAAAATGGCTTCTCCAATTCCGGAACCAGAGCAAATGCAGGAGAAACCCTCTCTGCTTCAACAGCAGCTACTGCGTATACTTTTGCCTTCTTCTCCTGATTCCTTGTTGCCCATGTAAATGACAGCTGATAAATACAAGCCAGGGCGATCAAAATTGCCACTAATTTAATGGCACCTTTACTTTGCATGGAATATCTGTTTTAAT
>JAVEZL010000019.1:0-38953 GCA_034003005.1 Bacteroidales bacterium | reverse complement strand
TGGGATTGTGAAATCTGTAGGTCTCTACCTCGAGGGTTCTGTCTGCCTTCAATCTTTCATATCCTATACCGTGCACATTTAGCAGCTCTATTGTCTCAATCTGCTCTTGAGGGATAATGTAAGCCTCAGGAAGTTTAATCTTTAGGTCTGGTTGATAGGATGTAAACAGTGGCATTTTGATAGTAACAGGTGCTGTTCGGTCAGAAAATCTCCATTCTGCTCCGCTCAGGTCGCTGATTACAGTTTTATCTTCCCATGCCAGAAAATCTACCATTTCACTAACTTTTCTGTCATGACTGAACATTAGTGGGAGCGAGTCTATACGGAAGTTTTGTGAAACTACCGCAGATTCAGCCTCTGCAACGGCTTTTTTGAGACCACCTGCATTTCTGTTTGATATTTCAAGAGATGAAAGAATTATGTTATAGGCAGATGTGACTCTTTCTTTATAAGGTTTATATATATGGTTTTCAAGCAGCAGGCCTATTCGGTTGTTTGCCGATGCGTAGCCGTTTGAGTATTGTGGAGGGAAATTGTCAGGAAGAACACCGGCTCCCGGGTTAGTGTAGCTGTTGAATTCAAAATATGGAAAAATGGGATATCCTGCTCTCTCCATAGAGCTCTTCAACTCCTTCTCAAATATATTTTTACTCCAGTTAAGCATCGGCTCAGCCAAAAATCCGCAATGGTCCAGGCCGTATGTGGAGACGTACTGAAAGTCGGCACCGTTAGTGACGTGTATGTCTATGAAAACCTCTGGCATCCACTCCCCATAAAGGGCAAGCAGGGCTCTGGTTTCGGGAGCGTCGGCCTTAATAAAGTCCCTGTTCATATTAAGTCTCTGAGAGGTGAATCGGGCTCCTACCTCTTCAGGTCCGTTCTGATTTATTCTGTAGTGGCTTCCAAAATCTTCGTGGCCATCCACATTGATAATGGGAATAAAAAGGAGCGAAGCACTGTCCAGAATCTCTCTGTGCTTTCCGTGAATTGCGATATCACGAATTAGCATGAGTCCTGCATCTTTACCATCCGGCTCTCCTGCATGTATTGCCGCCTCTGCCAGGACAATCACTCTGCCTTTTGCCCTTATCTGTTCCGGAGTTGAGAGTCCGTCCTTATCCAGGATCAGCAGCGGAATTTCCCTACCCTGAGGAGAGATTCCCATAGATTTATATGTGACCAACCCCGAGCTTTGAGCCAGCATCTTTGAATATTCGACTGTCTCATCGTATCTGGGCGTTTTGTTGAACGCGTTTTTCTCGTAATGAGTCAGGAATTTGTCTTTAAACTGTCCGCTAGCTTGAACTGAAGGGAGTAAAAAAAGTGACAAAAGAAAAACAACTCCACCCCAGGGGTAAAGTGTCAAACGGTTGAAATTGAAGCGCATATAATTATTCAGGATATTTGTAAGTTGCTAATTAACAATTATCTGACACTTTACCCCTGGGGTCAGGTGCCAGCATTTGTCAAATTTAGACAATAAATTCTGGTATTAGTTTAATTGATGTTGGATACTCCTTCATTTTTGCCGGCTACTCTTACAACTGAAGAAAATGCACTTTCAGCACTATTTCCGGATTAAAAGTGCAACTAATCAGTTTAATTTCCCGTCTTATTGGAAACTTAATCAAATATCAAATGAAATTTATGAAAATTCGGGTGTTAGTTATCTTAGCTATTATTGTAACATCAAACTTGGGTTTTGCCCAGGTGTCCGTAAAAGGGGTTGTAAAGGATAACGAGGGGTTGCCTGTTCCGTTTGCAAATGTTGCTTTGTATAAAAGTGCAGATACTTCTTCATTTAAATATGGGACAATTACAGATTTAAACGGAAATTATGAGGTTAAAGATGTCGCTCAGGATAATTATATACTTGTTGTCTCATTTATGGGATACAAGAACCTT
Source organism: Bacteroidales bacterium (assembly GCA_034003005.1). Lineage (GTDB taxonomy): Bacteria > Bacteroidota > Bacteroidia > Bacteroidales > UBA932 > Bact-08. Next base: position 37,048 of record JAVEZL010000019.1, on the reverse strand, counting down.
AGAGAAAATATTGTAATTGATAAGGTAGCCGGGAATTTGGATGTTTATAGTCACACACTAGAGCCCGATGCACTTTTACTTGATGCTGCAACAGTTCAGGAGAGCAGAGTGAGGGTACAAAGCGACAAAACGTCATATTCAATTCTTCCATCGGATATTAAGGCAGCTCCAAGTGCTTTGGAATTAACAACCATAGTTCCGCAAGTTATTTACGATCCGGTAAGTGAGAAGATATCATCTGCCAGTGGGATGTCTGTAAAGATCTTGATAAATGGAATGAATGCAAATGAGATTGAACTAAAGACTATTAAACCGGAATATATCTCAAAGATAGAGCATTATGATATTCCTCCAGCAAGGTACGCAGAATATGGAAGCGTTATTAATATTATTACTAAAGTGAGGGAGGATGGAATTGCACTGGGTGGTAATCTGTCTACTGCATTTAACACTGGGTTCGGGAACGAGATGTTATACTTTAAGTACAACAAAGGGAGGAGCCAGATAGGTGTAGATTATTCGCTCTATCACAGAAACTACAAGAAAAACAAAATTGAAGCATCATATGATTATATGTTTGATAATACCAGAATGCAGAGGTTTCAAAAATCCAACTCAGCTTTTGGATACGATGATAACTATATAAATCTTACCTACGTTAATCAGAAAGATGAGGACTATTCTGTGAAGATTAAGCTCTCTCCTAACTTTATGACCCACCACGCTAATAATATCTCTCAGATTGATTATCTGGAGGGAGATGAGAGTGAGTCAAGAACAGGAAATGAGACGAGAAATTCCTCAGTGATTGGGCCATCTGCGGATATTTACCTCTGGAAGAAATTGAAAAACAGACAAGAGATTGCGTTGAATATTGTTGGTACAGGTTTCATTACTTCTAATGACTACTCTAACAAAGAGTATGGAGAGAGTGGTGATCTTGAGCTTGACGACAATATGATTGAAAAGAATAGAAAACTCTCAATCATAGGTGAAGTAAATTATTCTGCAGAGTTTTCAAAGGCAAAATTTAATGCAGGTTATTCAATTGAGGCAAACAAGCTAAATTCAACTGTTGAGAATAGTTTTGAAAATGTTGATTACAAAACATCATTTTTAAAGAACTATATCTACTCTGAGCTATCCGGAAAATCCGGAAAACTGTCTTATAAGGCGAGTCTGGGGCTAAGTAATATAAGAAGAGAGACATACACACAACAATTTAATGACTGGGTCTTCAGGCCCTCTGCAATAGTTGGATACAATTTTGGTAAAGGGGGAGTTTTAACTTTTCAGTACAAAATGTACTCATCAGAACCGAGTATAGCTCAATTAAGCAACAACAGAGTATATGTTACAGAGCATATAATTAGACAGGGAAACCCTGAACTTAGACACAGCATCTCAAACGAGATAAATTTGGATTGGGGATGGAGTTCAAAGTTCCTTGATGTAAAATTGAGTACAATTTACAGACACACAGAAAGACCAATTAATACCTATTTTTCTCAGGGAGATGAGTATATTGTTTTAGCTTCAGAAAATGGAGATTGGTCAAAAACATACGGAGCTATCTATTCAGGTACAATTAAGCCCTTTAATAATAACATAATATCAGTAAGATTCCAGGGGCAGGTTCTTAAAACCCATCTCTCAAGTTCTCTTGCAGGGGTTTATTCCCATGTATATGCTCCTCTATGGTATCAAGTTAATTTCCAATACAAAAACTGGAGTGCCTACTATTTAGGAAATATTATTGGAAGATCTCTTAACGGTCCATATCTAAGAACAACTGAAAACCAGTCAAACATTAATGTTGCTTACACAAAGGGCGATTTAATGGTTTATGCCAGCTGCTACTGGTTCCTCACAAAATCCAAGTATAAAACATCCACAATTCCAGAGAGCCTTGTTAAGTACAGCAGTTTTAACTGGATTGATGACAATAAGTCAATGATAGTTGTGGGCATCAGGTACAACCTCTTCAAAGGCAAAAAATACAACGAGAAGTCAAGCAAGCTGCAGAATGCAGACAGAGACACCGGAATGTTTTAGAAACCTCCGGCACAAAAGAAAAGAGCTACCGTTTACGATAGCTCTTTTTTTTGTTTGCAAGTTACTTGCAAGAGATAGCCGCAAGACTATTTTCTGCCGTACTGAGCAAGTGCTCCAAGCTCCTCTTCGATACGAAGAAGTTGGTTGTACTTGGCCATCCTGTCTGAACGGCTAAGTGAGCCGGTCTTGATTTGGCCTGAGTTAGTTGCTACTGCTATGTCTGCAATAGTTGAGTCCTCGGTCTCGCCTGAACGGTGAGAGGTAACTGAGGTGTATTTGTTGCGGTGAGCAAGTTCAATTGCGTTAAGAGTCTCGGTAAGTGTACCGATTTGGTTAACCTTGATAAGAATTGAGTTTGCACAACCGGTCTCGATACCTTTCTTAAGGAACTGAACATTAGTTACAAAAAGATCGTCTCCTACAAGTTGTATTTTTGAACCAAGTGCGTCTGTAAGCATTTTCCATCCTGTCCAGTCCTCTTCAGCCATACCATCTTCGATTGAGTCGATAGGATATTTGTCTGCAAGAGATTTTAGGAATGCAACCTGTGCAGCAGCATCTCTCTTAGCACCGTTAGGGCCTTCAAATTTGCTGTAGTCATAGATTCCGTCTTTGTAGAACTCACTTGCTGCGCAGTCAAGAGCGATTGTAACATCTTTTCCAGGTACATAACCTGCTTTTGTAATAGCCGCTAGTATAGATTCAAGGGCATCTTCAGTACCGTTAAGCACAGGAGCAAAACCACCTTCGTCACCTACAGCTGTGCTTAGACCTCTGTCGTGGAAAATTTTCTTTAGGTTGTGAAATACTTCAGCACCCATTCTAAGACCCTCTCTGAAGCTGGTAGCTCCTATAGGGCGAATCATAAACTCCTGGAATGCTATAGGGGCATCTGAGTGAGAACCTCCGTTGATGATGTTCATCATAGGGACAGGAAGGGTTACTGCATTTACACCACCGATATAGCGGTAAAGAGGTATCTGCAGATAATCTGCAGCTGCTCTTGCTACTGCAAGTGATACTCCAAGGATTGCATTCGCACCAAGCTTTGATTTGGTAGGGGTACCATCAAGCTCAATAAGGAATTTATCTATCTCTGCCTGATTAAGGGCACTCATGCCCAGAACAGCAGGTGCAATAATATCGTTTACGTTTTCAACAGCCTTTAGAACACCTTTTCCAAGATAACGTTTCTTGTCGCCGTCTCTGAGTTCAAGAGCCTCATTAATACCTGTAGATGCTCCTGATGGAACAGCTGCTCTTCCGAATGCTCCGGAGAGAAGTTGTACATCTACTTCAATGGTGGGGTTACCGCGTGAGTCAAGAATTTCGCGCGCAAAAACATTGCTAATTTCCATATTATTCAAATATATTTAAAAGTGTATTACAAAATCGGTGCAAAAATAATCATTATCACGGAATATCTAATCTCTGAGCAGATATTCAACAGTAGATACAACCCTTACAACCTTTATATGAGGTGAGTTTGCATCTCTGTCACTAATAGAGAACTGCCCCTGGCTTGCACTCTTAATCTTGCCAAGTTTACTCTCTGAATCCTTGGCAAATTTTTCAGCTGCAGCCCTTGCGTTGCGGGTTGCCTCCTCTATCATTGCCGGCTTGATGTCGTTAAGTTTAGTGTAGAAATATTGAGTTGAAAATTGGTAATCACCGGTGCTGAGGGCAATACCCTTTTGAAGAAGATCAGACTGTGAAGAGATAAGCCCGTTGACAATTTCAACCTTTTCAGAAGTTACAGTAAGGACACTTGTTATGTTGTATCTGTAGTTTGCCGGCTGACTCTGGTATCTCTCTGCGCTCATATCAATTATTTGTGGTGCAGATACAGATATCTCTGTCTCATCCAGACCGCTGGCAATCAGATACTCTTTGATAATTTTATTCTTAGAATTTATAGAGCTGTAAAGTGAAGCCAGGTCATTACCTATCTCCTTAAAAGCCAGTGGCCAGATTACTCTGTTTGCCATTACCTCCTGTTCAGCAAGCCCCTTTACTGAGACTACCCTGTCATAAGACTTGAAATACCTCACAGAACTGAACAATGCGTATGACAGCATTGCAGTTCCAATAATGATTGTGGCCAGTGTTAAGATATGGCCGTTTTTGCCTCTGCTCTCCATAATTTTCTATACATTTGTAATCTTTACAACAAATTTCAAGCCATGAAGAACTTTAACCCCAAAATTCTAATTTCCACACTAATTTGTTTGATTTTAACAACTTCCGCACTCGATGCGCAGGAAAATCTAAAAATTGTAAGAGGTAAGACAGATACTGTTCGCGCATTGCCCGGAGCTGTTCATTATATAACAGGAGTAGTTCCGTCAGGGAGCGCAGTTTATGTAAACGGTACTCCTGTAAAAGTATTTAGAACCGGCTCTTTTGGAGCTGAATTAAGACTAAACGAGGGGCCAAATCCGGTAGAGGTTAAGGCCGATAAAAGTGGAGCATCAACCATTGAGAAGTTTACAGTCAATTTGGTAAAGCCGATTCCCGGAGAGGCTCAGGTTCCTGCCTCTGATTTTTCCGGAGTGGTTGTATCAACAAAAGAGAGAGCATACCTGAACTACGGTGTAGGCGAGGACAGACTCGGCGGAGCAAAAATTAACTTTTTATCACCCGGGATTAAAATGCAGTTGCTGGATTCAGCAAGAGCTCTTTACAAAGTAAGGCTATCTGATGGCAGGTACGCCTTTATTCCAAAATCACTTGTTCAACGCGAACCTGCAGGAACAAAACCCGCTTTCTCGCTTACCAGCTCATGGAGCGTTACAAAAAGCAATAATACAGATGTTGTAAGAGTTGCACTTGGAGACAAACTTCCATATATAATCTTCCAGGAGATGGAGCCCAGGAGAGTTGTTGTTGAGATTCACGGAGCTGCGAATAATTCAAACTGGATAACACAATATCTGGACCTTGAGGCAATTGACTATGTGGACTTTAATCAGGTTTCTCATGATATATTCAGAGTTTACATTTACCTTAAGGATAAATACAGCTGGGGATACAAGGCGGAGTATGCCGGGAACTCTCTGGTAATTACTATTAAACATACACCTAAGCCGGCGTTCAAAGGATCACTTGCCGGACTTAAGATTGGATTGGATGCCGGTCACGGCGGCACAGCCTCCGGAGCAGTTAGTACATCAGGTATTAAAGAGAAGGATCTCAATCTTGCAATGGTTTATATGCTCAAAAAGGAGCTTGAGAAACGAGGGGCGGCTGTTGTACTAAGCAGAAGTGACGATTCAGACCTTTCAATGTATGAAAGGGTAGACATATTTGATGCAGCCGGCGTTGATATGATGGTATCAGTCCACTGTAACGCAGGCGGAAATCCATTAAGACCAGGCGGTACCAGTACATATTACAAACATATTGAGTACAGGGAGATGGCAAAGAGTGTTCTTGAAAATCTACTTGAGCTTGAAGTGAAAAACTTTGGACTTATAGGAAATTTCAACTTCTCCTTGAATGCCCCTACTTTTTATCCGAACATTCTTGTTGAGACTCTGTTTATGAGTAGTCTGGAGGATGAGGAGCTATTGGCTGACCCAATGTTCCAGAACATGATGATGAAGAGAGTTGTGGCAGGTCTTGAAGATTACATGAAAAATGTTAAGACCTCCCTAAAGAGGAGGTAAAGTTAAAGATTTATGGGATTTAAACTGGTTTCACCGTACAGCCCCACAGGTGATCAACCTCAGGCGATAGAAGAGCTTACCGGGCACCTGAACGATGGTGTAAACTCGGTGACTCTGCTTGGCGTTACCGGATCCGGGAAGACCTTTACAATGGCTAATGTGATTGAGAGATTACAGCGTCCCGCTCTTATATTAAGCCACAACAAAACACTCGCAGCTCAGCTTTACGGAGAGTTCAAAGCATTTTTCCCTGAAAATGCAGTTGAGTATTTTGTCTCCTACTATGACTACTACCAGCCGGAGGCATATCTTCCCACAACAGATACATACATCGAGAAGGATCTGAGTATCAACGATGAAATTGAGAAACTCAGACTAGCTGCAACAAGTGCGCTCCTCTCCGGAAGAAAGGATATAATTGTAGTGTCAAGTGTATCTTGTCTGTACGGAATAGGAAATCCTGAGGACTTTCATTCAAACACAATTCATATTAAGAGAGGTGCAACTATCTCAAGAAATAAACTACTTTATACACTGGTTGACAGCCTTTACTCAAGAAATGAAAACGAGTTTAAGAGGGGTGTATTCAGGGTTAAGGGAGACAGTGTTGACATTTATCCCGCCTATACAGATACTGCCATAAGGGTTATCTTCTTTGGAGATGATATAGAGTCGCTTGAACTGTTTGATCCCCTTACTGGTGTACACGTACAGGATTTGGAAGAGATATCTGTCTATCCGGCCAATATATTTGTAACCACCAAAGAGAGGCAAAAGGCTGCGATACACAATATTCAGGATGATTTGTTTAATCATACGGAATATCTAAAGGAAATCGGCAAACATCTAGAAGCCAAAAGGCTTAAACAAAGGGTAGAGTATGACCTTGAAATGATGAAAGAGATAGGTTACTGCTCCGGAATTGAGAACTATTCAAGATATTTTGACGGACGTGCACCAGGAACACGACCATTCTGTCTGCTCGACTATTTCCCTAAAGATTTTATTACAATCATTGATGAGAGTCATGTCACTATTCCTCAGGTGAGAGCAATGTACGGGGGTGACAAAGCGAGGAAAGAGACCCTTATTGATTATGGTTTCCGGCTTCCCGCCGCTGCAGATAACAGACCACTTAAGTTTGATGAGTTTGAGTCAATTATTGGTCAGAGGGTCTTTGTAAGTGCAACTCCTGCAGATTATGAACTTGCCGCATCAGAGGGGCTTGTTGTTGAACAGGTTGTAAGGCCTACAGGTCTTCTTGATCCGCCGATTGATGTTCGGCCTACAAAGAATCAGATTGATGACCTTTTAGAGGAGATACGTAAAAGGGTGGTTAAGGATGAGAGAGTTCTCGTTACAACTCTCACTAAGCGAATGGCTGAGGAGCTTGATAAATTTCTGGAAAAGATTGACATAAGGAGCAGATATATTCACTCAGATGTTGATACTCTTGAGAGAATTGAGATACTTGAGGATTTTCAGACCGGGAGATTTGATGTGTTGATAGGGGTAAATCTGTTAAGAGAGGGGCTGGATCTTCCACAGGTTTCACTTGTAGCGATACTGGACGCAGATAAAGAGGGCTTCCTCCGTTCTGAGAGGTCTCTTACCCAGACTGCAGGACGTGCTGCAAGGAATATAGATGGAAAGGTTATTATGTATGCCGATAAGATAACCGGTTCTATGCAGCGTACAATTGATGAGACAAACAGAAGAAGAGTTAAACAGAAGGAGTACAACAAAATAAATAATATTGAGCCTAAACAGATTGCCAGGCAGGTAAGAAGTGTTTTGGGTAAGAGCAGGGAGTACCAACTTGATGATATTCCAGAGAATCCTATGCTTGCAGATCCGGTAATGGCTTATTTAAAGCCGGAAATGCTCCAGGAGGCAATTGACGAAGCAAGGAGAGAGATGGAGAGGGCTGCTGCAGACCTTGACTTTCTAAGGGCTGCAAAGTTTAGGGATCAGATGGTTGCACTCAGAAACGTATTAGAAAAGCGAGGCAAATGATAGGGGATAAACTGGAGAAAATTTTCAGAAACTCACCGGAGAGGGAGCTAAATCTTCTTTCCCGGGCTGCTGCTATTGCTTCAAAATCACTGGAAGGGATCAAGAGAGATGACGGAAATCCATTTATGAATCACGTGCTATCTGTTGCTGAAATTGTAGCTTCAGAGATTACACTTCCACTGCCTGCCGTTTGTGCTGTTTTTTTGCACGAGGCCTTCAGGGTGAACAGAGATGGACTCAAAGAGTTAAAATCACAGTTTGGTGATGAGATAATAAACATGGTGGAGAGCCTTAACCGCATCTCAGAGATTAAACCTAAAGAGACCGGGCTACAGGCAGAAAACTTCAGAAAACTAATTGTATCTTACTCAAAGGACCCACGGGTAACTCTCATTAAGCTTGCGGACCGCCTCGAGGTGATGAGAAGTCTGGATAACTTTCCAAAGACCAAGCAGGTTAAAAAGTCTACAGAAACTCAGTTTCTCTATGCCCCTCTTGCACATCAGCTAGGATTGTATAACATGAAGAGTGAGATGGAGGATATTGCCTTCAGATTCACAGATCCTGAAAATTACAGACTTGTTGCAAACAAACTCAAAGCCGGAGAACAGGAAAGAAAGAGACTTACAGATCTGTTTGTAAAACCTGTTGAACTGGCTCTTAAAAAGGCTCATATAAAGTACAGACTTAAAAGCAGAACTAAAACTGCTTACTCAATTTGGAAAAAGATGCAGAAGCAGCAAATCTCATTTGAGCAGGTTGCAGACCTCTTTGCCATTAGGGTGATATTAGATTCTCATCAAGAGAGTGAAAAGGAGCTGTGCTGGAGGGTGTACTCAATAATTACTGAATTTTACACTCCTGATACAAAAAGGCTCAGAGACTGGATAACAGTTCCTAAAGAGAACGGATACGAGTCTCTACATACAACTGTCACAGGGCCCCAGGGTAGTATAATTGAAGTACAGATAAGATCCGAGAGGATGGATGAGATTGCAGAGAGCGGACATGCATCGCACTGGTCTTATAAAGGGGTAAAAGGGGTTAGTGGGCTTGACTCCTGGCTTGAAGGTGTTAAAAAGCTACTAGAATCTCCAGAAAAGAGTAATCCTGATATGATGGATATTTCAGAGATGGATGAGATTTTTGTTTTTACGCCATCAGGAGACCTTAGAAGACTCTTAAAAGGGTCAAGCGTTCTTGACTTTGCATTTGATATCCATACAAATCTTGGGCTCAAGTGTTCAGGAGCAAAGGTAAATGGTAAACCCTGCTCCATTAGAGAGGGGCTAAAAACAGGTGATGTTGTTGAGATAATCTCAAATAAAAATCAGAAGCCATCCCTTGACTGGCTTAATTTTGTAGTCTCTTCAAAGGCACGTTCAAAGATTAAGCTCAAGGTGAGGGAGGAGGAGAGTAAAACTGCCGATTCCGGAAGAGAGCTGTTTGAGCGCAGAATGAATAACTGGAAGATTGTTGCCGATGATGATCTCCTTGCCTTTTTGATTAAGCACTATAAGCATAAAAGTATATTCGATTTTTTTGCTGCGTTAGGTAGCGGATCTGTTGATATTGCTGAGGTAAAGAGTTTGATTCAGACAAGAGGTGAAGACAGCAATCAGAAAGAGGTTCAGGATTTGTCTGAAGTTAAAACAACTCAGTCACATACCTCCGCCGGCGACTATCTGATAATTGATGAGAGGCTTAACAACATTGATTTTAAATTGGCCAAATGTTGCAACCCCATAAAGGGAGATGATGTATTCGGCTTTGTAACAATAAAAGAGGGGATAAAAATTCACAGGATAACTTGTCCAAATGCCTCAAGATTAATGGAGAACTACCCTTACAGGGTTCAAAAGGCCAGATGGAGGGAGAGTTCGGCCTCAAATAGTTTTCAGGCGGCTATAAGAATTAGCGCTTACGAAGAGGGGGGGCTGGGAAGGCAGATTATGGATTTGGTTTCCGGATTCAATATTCCGTTGAGACACTTCTCAATATCAGGGAACAAGGGGATGGTTGAGGCAAAACTTCAGATTTCTGTTCCAAATAACCAGATGCTGGACAAAATTATTTTCAATCTCAAAAAGCTTAAGGGCGTTAAAACAGTAAGTAGAATTTCAAATGTCTGATAATTTTATACATATAAAAGGTGCAAGGGTAAATAACCTTAAGAATATTGATGTAAGTATTCCCAGGGAGAAATTGGTTGTAATATCAGGTATCTCAGGTTCAGGCAAGTCCAGCCTGGCTTTTGATACAGTATTTGCAGAGGGGCAGAGACGATTTGTTGAGAGTCTATCATCCTTTGCAAGGCAATTTCTAGGGCGTATGTCAAAACCGGATGTGGACGACATTACCGGTATTCCTCCGGCAATTGCGATTGAACAAAAGGTTAATACAAGAAATCCCAGATCTACAGTAGGTACTACTACCGAGATATACGACTACCTCAGACTTTTATACGCCAGGGTGGGGAGGACATACTCTCCAGTAAGCGGTGAAGAGGTAAAAAGGCATTCAGTTAAAGATGTAATTGAGTATATCCTGAGTCTGGATGAGGGGGCGGCGATTTACATACTGGTACCACTCGGGCTCGATAAAACAGACAACGCAGTTGAGAGGCTGCTTGCAATAAAAGATCAGGGGTTTACAAGACTTTTTAGGGATGGTGAGCTGCTTCGCATAGATGATTTACTTTCTGACAAAGCTACAAACGGAGATTTTTCACTGCTAATTGACAGGCTTGTCAAAAACTCAGATGAGGAGCTTATATCTCGTCTGCACGACTCTCTCAATACTGCTTTTAACATTACTGCTGCTTATGGTCATGAAAGAGGGACCATTTATATCACCACAGGTAAAAAGGGAGATCCCAATAAACTCTTTTCAACCCTTTTTGAGGCCGATGGAATATCTTTTGAGGAGCCCACAGAGCTGCTTTTTAGCTTCAACAACCCATTGGGAGCCTGTCCAGAGTGTTCAGGTTACGGAAAGGTTCTTGGAATTGACGAAGCTTTAGTAGTTCCAGATGCGTCACTCTCTATCTATCAGGAGGCCATCTCGTGCTGGAGAGGGGAGACAATGAGCTCTTTCAGAGATCAGCTTGTCAACAATGCGGATAAGTTCGGTTTTCCGATTCACAAACCCTATTATCAGCTAACAAAGGAGCAGAAATTGCTGCTCTGGACAGGTAACGAACATTTTACCGGATTGAACGACTTTTTCAAGATCCTTGACCAGAATAAGTACAAGATTCAGTACAGAATCATGAAGAGCCGGTACACAGGCAAAAGCATATGCCCATCATGCGGAGGGGCAAGACTAAGGAAAGAGGCACTTTATGTAAAAATCGGAGGTAAAAACATAAGTGATCTTCTTGAAATGTCCATTGGTGAAGTTAAAGAGTTTTTTGAAAATCTGACACTTAGCGGATACGATGCAAAAATTGCGGGAAGAGCGCTTAAAGAGCTCCATGACAGACTTACATATATAGATTCAGTGGGACTTTCATACCTGTCACTAAACAGACCCTCTAATACGCTTTCCGGAGGAGAGAGTCAGAGGATAAACCTTGTAAGCTCTCTTGGCAGTAACCTTGTGGGATCTCTGTATGTTCTGGATGAACCCAGCATCGGGCTGCATCCAAGAGATACATCAAGACTTATTTCAGTTGTTGAGAAGCTGAGGAATCTGGGAAATACAGTTTTAATAGTGGAGCATGATGAGGAGATAATTGTGGCTGCCGATGAACTTATAGACATAGGTCCATTTGCCGGCAGAGACGGAGGAGAGCTTGTATACCAGGGAAAGGCTACCGGAGATATTACGGAAGAGAGCATAAATAAAAGCCTTACTTTGAAATACCTATACGGCAGGGAGTCAATTGCTGTCCCGGAGAAGAGGAGAAGGTGGAGTTCTTATGTTGAAATCGCAGGAGCATACGAACATAATCTTAAGGATATTGATGTAAAGTTTCCTTTGCGTGTATTTACTGCAGTTACAGGGGTTAGCGGTTCTGGTAAATCAACACTTGTGAGAGATATACTCTATCCTGCACTATACAGAAGAATACACCAGCTTGGCGAAAAACCGGGAGCTCACAGGGAGCTAAGAGGAGACCTTGAAAAAATCTCCTCAATAGAGTATGTTGACCAGAATCCAATAGGTAAATCCACACGTTCAAATCCGGCAACTTATCTTAAAATATATGATGAAATAAGAAAACTCTACTCGGAACAGCCATATGCAAAATCTAACGGCTTTGGACACTCGCATTTCTCTTTCAATATTGATGGTGGCAGATGTCCTGAATGTCAGGGTGAGGGTGTAATAAAAATTGAGATGCAGTTTATGGCCGATGTTCAGATGGTCTGCGACTCATGTCAGGGTAAGAGATTCAAAGAGGAAATTCTTGAGGTTAGGTATAAAGGGCTTAATATTAATGATATACTTAATTTGACTGTTGAGGAGGCTTGGGAGTTTTTCTCTGCTCAGAAAGAGTCAATTTCAAAGAGGATTGCCGATAAGCTACAACCACTAAGAGATGTAGGGCTCTCCTACGTAAGGCTCGGCCAGAGCAGCAGTACTCTTAGCGGTGGAGAGAGTCAGCGGGTAAAGCTTGCATCTTTTTTAGGGAAAGATGGCTCTCAGGGTTCAATTTTGTTTATTTTTGACGAGCCCACAACCGGACTTCACTTCCATGATATTAAGAAACTGATGGACTCATTTACTGAGCTTATTTCAAGAGGCCATACAATAGTTGTAGTAGAGCATAATATGGATGTTGTAAAGTGTGCAGACTGGATTATTGATATGGGACCGGAGGCAGGAGACTCAGGAGGATATGCTGTCTTTGAGGGAACTCCTGAGGATTTGGTTAAGATTGAAGATAATTACACAGCACAAGCACTCGCAAAAAAACTTAGCAGCTGATGAAAAGAGTTCTCTTATCGCTTTTTATTTTAAGTATGTCATTGCTCTCGTTTGCTCAGGAGCAGGAACTGGAGCAGGTACACGAGAGGGAGCCAAACCTGAGATGGAGCTTCTCTCCTCAGGTAGGAACAGATATCGGTGTAACCCTTCCTTATCCCATGAGTGCAATTAATGGGATCTTTAATCCATATCCGGATATTCTGCCCTCTCTGGGGGCCAGAACTTCATTCAGGTTTAAGCAGGGTTGGATTCTTGGTGCTGAGGTTACATACAAAACTGTCTCAATGACTGCAAATGCGAGGGTGGAGAATCAGATGATGCTCTCAAATGATAATACTCCTCAGTACTTTTCAGGAACTGCATATCTTAGCAGCAGCTTTTCTCAACTGGAAGTTCCTCTTTATGTAAAGTATATGATTGGTAAAAAGGGAGCACATCGTGTTCTTCTTGGCGGTTACTGGTCGTATATTCTAGACGGAATGTTTACAACAGAAGCGAGAAAGGGATATATTGGTTCCGAGCCTGATAGTGCCGATAATATAATTGATCCATCTAATCCAATTCTAATGGATTTCAGCAGTTCTCTGGGTAACTGGGATGCAGGAATTGTTGTGGGGTATGAGCTGGGGATTAACGAAAAACTCAATATGGGAATAAGGATTATGACCGGATTGAGAGACATCTTTGGAGGATCTACTCCGTTTGAATATAAGATGATACACCTAAGGGGTACAATCGTAGTCAGCTACAATATTTTTGAGACAAACAGATAATCAATAACCTGCAGAAATCTGATAAATCAGATGAAATAAAAATCTTGTTCTGTTGGCCAGAACCGGATAGTTAATAAAGTAATGGTCATCTGTCACTTTGTAAGTGTGCATATGTATACCGGATGTGACAAGGAGAGACGGAACTCCTTTTTTTGAAAAGTTGTACTGGTCTGATGTTTTAAAGAACAGTTCTGCAAAAGAGGGGCTGCCATAGAAGGTAAAATCCGGTTCAATAATATTACCTGAGTCTCGCCTTGCATTTGATGCCTTTGCTCGGGCCATCTCGCGGCCTCTCCTGTCTCCAACTATCAGAATATAATTATCGGTTTTACCCGGCGGAGCAAAAGTTGTCCCCACCTGGTCCAGATTGATATTTAAAATGATTTTTGAGGCAGGAATGGGCAGATTTTTAACAAACTCTTCAGAGCCGGCAAGGTTGTTCTCTTTCCCGTCCAGCAAGAGAAATATTATGTTGTGTCTGAGATGAGAGGAACTTTTTCTAAACTGAGCGAACATATCGGCAAGAGTAACCAGTACAGTAACTCCTGATGCATTATCGTCTGCACCATTGTATATATTTCCACCGAGTCTTCCCAGATGGTCATAATGCGCAGAAACAACAATATACTTGTCTGAATATCCGTTTGCAAGTACAACCCCTGTGAGGTTTCTAAAGGTGAGGTCTCCTTTGGTAAATGTCTTTATAAATGTTTGTGAGTAAAAGGGGATCAGCTCCCATTGTGAAAATAGTCTGGACACTGAAGCCAAGGTCATGAGTGCTCCTGTACTGTTTGAGGCTCTCCCCTCCATCATGTCATCTGCAAAAAAAGATAGCAGATTTTTTTGTCTCTCTTCACTTACCGTTGCCGCAATACGTTCAAGATCTTTGTACTGTCCTTGAGATGAGGAGCAAAAAAGAAGCATCAAGGTAACGGCAATAATGGAACGCCTCCTGAAATAGTTCATCTATTATTATTTATATTTGTCAAAAATAACTCATTTTGATGAAAAAGATCTTCAAATTCATCTTTATATATATTCCACTCGCATTTTTCTTACTGTCAATATCCTGGATTGTAGTTCTTAAATGGATACCTGTATACGTGACACCACTTATGATTACCAGGAGTATACAACATATAAACAAGGAGGATTTTAAGACCGTAAAGAGGTGGAGGTCGCTAGAAAAAATATCTGATAACATGGCAATGGCTGTTATGGCATCTGAAGATACAAGATTTCTTGATCATAAGGGCTTTGACTGGGAGGAGATTGATAACGCAATTGAGGCCAGTAAAAGGGGAAGGCGACTTAGAGGGGCAAGTACAATTAGTCAGCAGACAGCAAAAAATGTGTTTTTGTTCCCTTCACGGTCATGGGTGAGAAAGGGCTTTGAAGCGTACTTTACTTTGGGGATAGAGTTGATCTGGGGCAAAAAGAGGATAATGGAGGTTTATCTTAATGTTGCTGAAATGGGCAGAGGTATTTACGGAGCAGAGGCTGCGGCACGGGAATTGTTTGGGAAAACAGCAGATAAACTTACTCACAGAGAGTGTGCTCTGATTGCTGCAGCACTTCCAAACCCTCTTAAGAGAAAGGCAGACAGACCGTCGGGCTACCATAACTCAAGAGCATCAGCGATTCAGCGTATGATGGGGTTGATAGCCAGGCCGGAATGGCTTAATGAAGAAAAACCTAAGAAGAGGAGAGTTGTTAAATGAATAATATTTCAATAAGGATAAAAGCAATAGCTGTATTAACTTTTTTGCTGCTGTCATTTGAAAGCCTGACTGCACAGTACGACAAACAACAGTTCTTTTTCAGAGGCAGGCAGTTTTTGATTGAGGGGAAGTATGTACAGGCAATTGAAAATTTCAACATCCTTTCACAGCTTGATACAACTCTTTATGAAGCATATTTCTTCAGGGGGATTGCAAAATATAATCTAGGCGACTTTCTTGGAGCTCAGATTGACTTTGACAGAACACTCAGACTGAACCCTCTCTACACTCCTGCTTATCATTACAGAGCCATAACATTAAGCAGAACAGGGAAATATGATTTAGCATTAAGAGACCTTGAGGAGGCGGTAGACCTCAGGCCCGGCTATACAGGCCTTTACTTTAGCAGAGGTGTTACATATTTTTTATCTCAACAGTTTGACAAAGCGGTAGAGGACTTCAACAGATTTATAAGGTACGAGCCTAAAGTGGCCGATGCATATCTGAACAGAGGTGCTTCGTATCTCTTTTTGGGAGACACTACAAAAGCGCTTAATGATTATAACACTGCCATTTCTCTGAACAGGTTTGAACCAGAAGGGTATATTAGACGATCCAGAATATTTGTTCTGCAAAACGAGACAGAAAAAGCTCTTCAGGATCTTGACCAGGCCGTGAAAATTGATTCTACCAATGCGTTTGCATACTTTAACAGATCTATTGTAAGGTATAATGCAAAGGACATCATGGGTGCCCTTAATGACCTGGAGAATGTATTAAGAGAAGATCCGGGCAACGCTCTTACTCTTTATAACCGGGCCCTTATCAGATCTCAGATAGGTGATTACAATAACGCCCTTGAAGACTATGACAGAGTATTATCAATCAACCCAAATAACGTCCTTGCCTATTACAACAGGGCAACTCTGTTTGTCCAGCTGGGCCGATACCGGGATGCAATGGATGATTACTCGCAGGCAATAAATCTCTATCCGGATTTTGCTAATGCGTACATTAACCGTTCGTACGTAAAAAATCAGCTGGGGCAGTTCAACTCAGCTAAGAGCGACTACGATATTGCCCAGAAAAAGATAAGAGAATATAAGTCCAGGGTAGGGGACACAACACTTGCAAGCTCACTAGCAGATACAACCAGGAAATTTGACAGATTACTTGCACTTGATGCAGATTTTGCAAAGCGAGATTTCAATAATGAGTTACTGCAGTACAGAGATGTGGACATAAGACTTAAACCTCTGTTTAAATTCAGGGCTTCTCCTGAAGCTCGCATGCTGATGGCTCTTGAGAACAGGTTTGATTATCCGGAAATGGACCAGTTCAAACACTCTCTGCCTATTCCTGTTGAACTTTCAACATCTCAGCCTGTAATTGACGCAAAGACACTTGATGAGATGAGAAAAGTTACTGATGATAAACTCAAAGAGAGAACTGAAGCTGCTGCATTGTTCTCAAAAGCTCTTATTGAGGCCGGAAGTAAACAATTCAATACAGCTCTGGATTGCTATAATAGAGCAATAGGCCTTGAACCTGACGAAACGTTTTACTACATAAACAGAGGAGCTCTGCAGAGCGAGATGATAGATTTTATTTCATCTATAGAGAGCAATGTACAAGTTCTTACATTGGACAATACTTCAGCAACAAGGGCTAAAGTCCAGGATCAGGCTACAAGAAGCTATGATTACACCCCAGCTATTCATGACATGAAAAAAGCAGCGGCACTATCACCTGACTTTCCTTACATATACTACAATCTGGGAAATCTGTACTGTATGTCAAGTGATATACCTGAATCGATAGTTCAGTACACAAAAGCTATTGAACTTTATCCCGGATTTGGCGAGGCCTATTACAATAGAGGATTGGTACTCATTTATCTGAGAGATAAGGAGAAGGGCTGCATTGACTTGAGTAAAGCCGGCGAACTTGGCATTAAAGATGCCTATCCGGTAATTTCTAAATATTGTATTAAGGAGCAGTAACTCTATTTTCTGAGTCTGTCAGCAGCTCTCACCATTGCTTCATCTCTTGCAATGTACCTGAATGCAAGCCATGATAGTATAGCTGCAATTATCGGGAAGACGGCAGGAGTTGTAAATGCAGAGCCATCAGGTCTGATTATGAACAGGTAAACTATCCATGACTGGTATCCAATAAGGATTATTGAGTTGAGGATTGTAAGTCTAAGTTGCAGAATCCGTTTTTTGTACAGAAAAATTGATATGAAAGATAGTGCTGTAGTAATTACATTGAATACAAGCAAAGGTATTATCTGGACAAGCTTAACAGCCTCCACCTGAGAGCGGGCAATGGTTACAAAAAAAAGCGAAGTAAGCAGGGCAGTTGCGGCAAGCAGGAATAGTGTCTGTATTCTTTGTATCATAGAATTGTATTTTTCACAAAAGTATAAAATAAACCTTATTTTTGTAGTTTAAAGAGATCAATTATGAATCAAATACCATCTTCTGAATTTATTATAAATAGTGACGGATCTGTTTTTCATCTACATCTTAAACCTGAAGAGCTGGCAGATACTGTTATTCTGGTAGGAGATCCTGGAAGAGTTGAATTAGTATCCTCTTTCTTTGAATCGAAGGAGTTTACAAGGTCATCAAGAGAATTTGTAACAGTGACCGGTAGCTATAAAGGAAAGAGAATAACAGTTCTCTCAACAGGTATTGGAACTGACAATATTGATATTGTTGTTAACGAACTTGATGCTCTGGCAAATATTGATTTTAAAACCAGAACACCTAAAAAGGAGCATAAGCGTCTCAGAATATTGAGGATTGGTACATCAGGCGCAATTCAGCCTGATATTCCACTGGGATCCTTTGTCCTCTCTCACATTTCTGTAGGTTGTGATGGTTTGCTAAACTGGTACGCTTCAAGAGATTCTGTTACTATTGCAGATATGGAGAGTGCATTTATGAATCATGTTGGGTGGCCGGAGAATCTTCCTCATCCATATTTTGCCAAGGCGTCAGATAAAATTATATCACTTCTTGAGGATGTTACTGTTAAGGGGATTACAATTTCTGCTTCCGGTTTTTATGGTCCGCAGGGACGTGTGCTAAGGCTACCTCTTGCTATACCTGATATGGTTCAAAAATTCGAGAGTTTCAAATTCAAGGGAGAGAGAATAACAAACTTTGAGATGGAGGGCTCTGCAATAGCAGGACTTTCTGCACTTCTCGGCCATGACGCTGCCACTGTTTGCTGCATAATAGCAAACAGGCATCTTCATGAGAGCCAGCCGGACTACAAACCTTATGTTAAAAAGCTCATAGAACTTTCATTAGACAGACTCTGCTCATGAGAAGAGATTCGTTACTAATCTCACTGCTCTCGTTGATTGACGACCCGGATAAAAGCGTCAGAGAAGCTGTGCACAACAAACTTGCAGAGATGGGCGAGGATGCTGTTGAGGAGATGGAGAGATTGGTTCCGCAATTATCTGAAAAAATTAGTCCTGAATATCTATCATCATTTATTGTTGATTTAAGGCTTGACCATACACTGGGAAAACTCCGTAATTATCTTTCAAATCCGGATCCACTGCTGATGGATGGACTTTTGCTGGTTACTAGTGCAGTAAGACCGGAAACAGATAAGGTTAAGTATATAACAATAGTACAGGATATAGCAGAGGACATGCTTGCTGATATCAGCGACAAAAGAACAGCTGTTGAAAATCTTGAAATTTTTAACTACATATTTTATCAAAGAGTAGGGTTCAAGCATGTAGATGAGAGCGTTACTAAAAGAGAGAATGCTTTTATTACAGATGTTCTTGACTCAAAATTGGGGAATATTTTTACCATCCCGCTCTGTTATTTTCTTCTGGCAAGGTATGCAGGACTTCCAATTTACCCTGTTATTTCAGGGAGGTCGTTTACACCTGCATATATGGACAACAACGACGAGGTACTGTTCTACATCAATATTTACAAAGATGGATTGATATTTTCCGGAAAAGAGTGGGATTCATCACTTTCTCAGAGAGTAGGGTTAGATAAAGCGTTGGTTTCCATCTATGCAGACCATTTAAACTATCTTTTTAAAGCAGAGGATGACAAAGAGATGATTAGGATTATGGAGAAGGTGCTGGAATGTTTTGGACCAGAGAGATATATAAACTGAAACCTCCGCAACCGTTAGGGTTACAGAGGCGTTCCATAGTTTAGTTTTAGGTCAAGTAATGAAATACTTGTAACAAATATAATAAATATTTTGAATATAAACCTTTTTATAGCGAAATCTTTAGGCGCAGGAGGCAAAGATAATCTTCCAGGCAGGAGGAACTCTCTTATCGCCGGTATCTCAATAGCTGTGAGTGTGGTTATCATGATTATAGCCATATCAGTATCTGATGGCTTTGGTAAAGAGATCAGAGCTAAAGTATCCGGTTTTGCTGGGGATATTTCTGTTAAGGTACCTGGTGAGGAGTTAACAAACTCACTCTATCCATTAACTCTCGATAACACTACTCTTAAATCACTTTGTGATCTATCAGGAGTCTCTGCTGTTCAGGGAGTAGCATATGTTACCGGTGTAATGAAACACAAAGATCAGATAGAGGGTGTAATGCTTAAGGGTGTAGACACATCTTATGACTGGTCTTTCGTACAGAACAACCTTGATAAAAGGGTAAACGGAGACACTACATTTCTGCCGGATTTACACAATATTTCTGCCGATAAGATTGTAATATCATCAAGGTTAGCTTCAAAGCTTGGCTTATCAGTTGGGGACAGGCCTTTCCTCTATTTTATAGGGGAGAGTGTCAAGACGAGAAGATATACTGTAGAGGCTATATTTGATGCCAGACTTGAGGAGATTGACAAGGGTCTTGTTTTATGCAAAATTGAAAATGTAAGGGATATTCTTGGATGGAATCAGGAAAATTACAGCTCACTTGAGATATTGACTAAAAAGGGAGTTAATTCAGAAGAAAAATCTGCTGAGCTCCAGACCATACTTGATAATTCAAAAGCAGATAATTATACTGATTACGAGGTTGTAACTTCTGATTTAATGTTTCCTCATCTTTTTGACTGGCTATCACTTCTCGATTTCAACGTTGTAATTGTTCTTAGCCTTATGATGATAGTGGCCGGTTTTAATATGATTTCAGGGCTTTTGATTATTTTATTTGAGAAGATATCAATGATAGGGCTTCTAAAGTCTTTGGGGATGAGAGACCGTGAAATCCATAAGATTTTTCTTGCAAGAGCTTTGTCTATTGTTATAAAGGGAATTATTGCAGGAAATATTGTTGCCCTGGTAATATTGTACTTGCAGAAGTGGTTCAGGTTAATACCACTTGATCCTGCGAACTATTTTGTGAATCATATACCTGTACACGTAGATATCCTCAAACTAATCGCGGTAGATATTATCTCTCTTTTGGTAATTACAGCGATTCTTTATATTCCGTCCAGGTTTATCTCTAAGGTAGAGCCGGATAAGAGTTTGAGGCAGAAATAGAGCTATTTTTTTACAAGAGCAGCATAGGTGTCGTATCTCTCCAGCACCTCATCAACAAATTTCAATGTTTCAGTCCCCTTAAAATGCCCAAGTTTGAGAATATTTGCAGGTATACCCTCACGTTTCCTCATCTTAGGAATGACATCTCTTAATGATTCCCAGCTGTTAGGGTCTTCTCCAAGATATTCTGCTGCCCTTCTTATATCTTCAAGTCTTCCTTCACCTGCATTGTAGGCAGCGAGTACAAACTTAATACTGTTAATTGAATCAATCTCCGGCTTATCGTAAAGCTTTTGTAAGCGTTTAATCAGTAAAGTTCCTGCCTTAACATTTTGATCAGGATCAAAAATGTCATCAATATTGAATTGCCTTGCAGTTGCACTTCTGATTTGCATAAGCCCGTGAGCACCTCTTCCTGAGCTTGTATTCATAGAGAACTTACTCTCCTGATAAACCAGTGATGCCAGTAGTCTCCAGTCCCAGCCAATTGTTTTAGAGTATTTTTTTATGATATCATCGTATGGGGAGAGAGTGTATGTCAATGATGTCATTGAGGCAGGATTTCTCCTGTAAGGCCTGAGGTATCTGTTTACCAGACTTGTATATTCTTTACCCTGTTTATAGAATGTAAGCCAGTAATTTAGCTGTTGTAATAACTGTATATTGCTTTTATCAACAACCCATGCATGCCCGGCATCGTTTACATCAACACTTGAGATTACAAGATCTGTATATTCATCAGGGATTATCTCGGTTTCAGCAGAGATGACCAAAATATCGGTTTCACCAGAAACAAGCTCTTCCCAGATGTTTATCTCCTCCTTAGGCTTAAGTCTTAGATGGCATCTTTCATTTGTGGAGAATCTTTTAAGCATGTCGTGATGAAATCCCGTAGGATGTCCGTCTTTTATGTATATGCCACCCTCAATAACTACCCTTACGCAAAGGGTATCACCCTCCAGAAAATAGGCTGGTGTAGTCTCCTTTCTGTTTTTGCCACCTCCGGTAATTATCACAATAATTGCAATAACAAAGAGGGCTGTAACGAATCTTGCGATTCTCTCCATAATGGGATAGATATCTATTTTACGTAGAATGGCCAGTTAATTCCAAATTGTATTGCCCTTCTTGGAGCCATATAGTGGTGTGCAGAGAAATAGTCTCCGGTAGGCCATCCCTGAGCGGTATTAAGATATTTTATGAAGATGGCTGCCTTTTTCCATTGAATGTTAACGAAGACGTCAATATAAGGAACATTTCCTATCTCTCGTTCATCCTGCGTGTGGAACTGACCGGTAGCAGGGTTATATGCCGGGGCGTAATACTTTGTGTGATACGTTACATCTGCTCCAAGTTGCATTGCCATTACATTCTTTACAACATTAAACTGAAAGAAGTAACGGAGATTTGCACTAAGGAGAGGTAGAGGTACAACCGATGCCTCTGATGTTAATTGCAACAGCAAACGATTGTGGAAGTGAAAATTACTAAGTCTGAAGTTATAATTGAGAGAGGCAGCCATTACATTAAGTAATCCGTTATGCTGGCTTATCTCTCCGGCTTTGTTATAAAAGATTTGATTATCAAGAAGTGAGTAACCAAAAGTTGCGCTAAGCTTGAATGATGGAATGTTAAGCAGAGCCTCAACTCTTGTCTCAGTAGTCTTCCCAAACTGATTATCCCATTTGAAGTGATTTGAGTAGTAATACCTTTGGAACGGTTCTGGGCTTTTATTATCAAATCTGAATTTTGCATCTAGATGAATACCCTCTTTCATGGGATAGAAGGAGAGTCTGGCATTTGCTTTAACACCAATATCACCTGCCTCATACCCGGTTAAGCCGATTTTTGCAAGCCCATCCCAGCTGAAGTATTTTCTGAACATCCCGGATGCCCCAAAGTAGACATAAGTGTTGTTATATCTTTCCATAGTTACACCAGTTGAGTCATACTCCGGTGTATAATTGTAGTAGGAGAGGTATTTATGTCCAATTCCCCCCTCCAGGTTAGATACAATTGCATTCTGTGACCAAGGCTGAATTTTCAGAAAAACCCTGTTCTCAATTTTATTTAATCTGAGAGAGTCATAACTCTCTGTAGGATTGATGAAGAACTTATTATCAAAGTACCCTCTGCCTGTAGAGTCGCCCTCCTCAATGAGATCTTTATACAACCTGTAATAGGTTGCATACTCAAATGAGTGTCCCAGATAAGCAGCCGTTCCCTCTCCAAGTTTAGAGGTATCCTTTTTAGAAAACCTTATGGGAAATCCATATGACTGTGTAAGGAAGATGGAATTACGCTTTAGCCTGTTTGATGCCGAGTTTAAATTATACGGAATTTCTCGGGGTTCTACAAGGGTATCAAGTACTAGCCTGTCATCTATAATTCCTCCATTTTCATCTCGTTTAACCGATTGAAAAATGTATCCGCCGTGCATAACATATCTTTTCCCCATGTAATTAGATGTCAAAGAAAAAGTTCTGTTATCAGTAGACTCTTTGTTTAAAAGTCCCTTACCTCCCCACCTGTCATAGAGCAAAGTGATATTCATAGCAGGCGATATGTTCTGAGTGGTGAGAATATGTATATTGCTCTCCTCTTTAGCTCTCTCAGCAAGCAGTGTTCCTCTGTAAGTCAGTTCAGTATGAGGGGATTTGACGTTGTAAAAAGGGTGAGACTCCTTGGTGAAGCTATACATTATGTATGGAGAGAAGGGGCTAAAATCCTCAACCTTTTCCCTTAAGAAGAAGTTTCTAAACTGGGAGGCTGAACCTGATACACCAAGATATTCAGCACCCACATCCCTCTTCATGAATGGCATAAAGTGGAAGTTGTAGTCTGCAGTAGTATCCTGTTTGAGCATACTCCCAATATCGTTCAGATAACTATCATAATTCCACAGGATAATTCTCTTGAATTTAAGAGAGTCAGGAATCATGTAGCTCTCAAGATACATAGGTTTTGCATCACGGATACTGTCTCTTACTGCTTGTACTGAGTCTCTCTGAGCTTTGGTAAGTTCGATCTTCTGGCCATATGTATAATTGAAAGTGAGCAGAGCAGCCATCAAAGCTGCAATGCTCACCTTCATCTGAATTATCTTGTATAATTTGTTACCCATAATCAGGTGCAAACATACAAAAAAATGGGTTAACCTCACCCGGGAGGTTAGATTCCTGCCACTCTCTCTTTGTAAGTTGCAAGACAGGCATCAAGTCTGTCATGTGCAGTATCATCACCAGGGATGTTATGAGAAGGGTGAATGTATAATTTTACACCTCTGTCTGCAAGAATCTCGGCAACAGTAGTTACTGTCATCCATACAAGAGTGATAAATGCCATTGTAGATACAGGTCCCACTTTATCATAGTGGTTTTTGAGCGGAACACTTGCGTCAACAAGTGGTGCACATGAATCTACAACTATGTCTGCAAGTTCAAACAGAGTTTTTCCACAAGAGTGACGTGTAGTTTTACCCACAGACTCTTTCGCAGAACCAAATACAATTACCTTCATACCCAGCTCTTTTGCTCTGAGAGCAACGTCAATATTAACGTTGTTTATACCGGTATGTGAAAAGATCCACATAGTGTCCCTTTTGTCAAAGTTGTACGACTTCATAATAGCGTTACCGTATCCTTCTGCCCTCTCAAGAAACAGGAACTGGTGTACACCCATCTCTCCTGTGATTCTGGTGAAGAAGGTAAGAGGCAGCTCTACTATCGGGTGAAACCCTACAAAGCCTCCGATGCGGGGGTACATCTCCTCAACCGGAATAGTCGCATGGCCGCAACCAAAAGTGTGGACCCAGCGACCGGCCTCAATACTGTCTGCCATTACTGTAGCAGCTTTTTTAATGTTTTCGAGTTGTGACTCTTCAATTGAGCTCATTACGGCTCTGGCGTTGTTTAACCATTCTAATGCTAACATCTCTAATTTTTTGTTTTTGAATATTGTGAGTTGAAAAAGTAAATTAAAATAACTGCAATAGCGCAGAAAGCTATCATTCCGGGTAGTGCCTTAAGTTTTAGGGCCCCAACAAGAAGATTAATAAGAGTATTTCCAAGCAGGGCTATGGAGAGGGCAATACTTAATGCGGTTCCCGATACCGCCTTGTACCTCTCTCCCAATTCTCCAATTACCACAGGGAAGGTAGATGCAAGACCCATACCAATTAAGAAAGTACCTGTTATGGCCATTCCGGATGTCTCTGCACTGCCCAGAATTAAAGCACCAGCAGCTGCCATAATCATACTGACGTACAGGATAATCTGCCTTGGCACAAATCTAAGTAACAGACTCAGAAGAACCCTTCCTGTTCCCAGACCAAAAACCACAAAGCTAAGTGCATAAAGTGCGTTCTCCTTTGTAAACTCCTTAACCTGTTCAAGGTAGTTAGGAGTCCACGAACTGCTAATTCCCTCTACACCACTCTGAAAAAAGAGGATGAATGAGAGAAGCAGGAGAGCAGGCTCCTTAATTAGCTGAAGAATCTTCACAGAAGGGGCACCCTCTTTAAACTTCCCTGATGGGAATTTAATGAAAAGATATGCCAAAGCTGAGAGGGTCATTATTACCCCCGCACCTGATACAATTGGTACATATGAGTAACTCTTGCTTAGCCATGCGTAAATCAGTGGGATTGTTATTGCTCCCACTGTATAAAAGATACCCAGAACACTTAAATTTGAAGGCCTGGTTTTATCTGTAGATGCGTCTGATACAAGAGCATTTGAAAGACCATTAAGAACTCCTCCTCCAAATCCTATAACAAAAATTGCAAACCTGATCATAGAGACAGATTCGGCAAAAGCCAGCATCTCCATACCAAGTACTGTAAGCAGGGTAGAGGCTATTATAAGCAGTTTGTAACCATATCGGTCAATAATCGGCCCAAAAATAAGTGAGCCGAACATTATACCAAACGGGAGAAGACTGGCCACAGTAGAGGCGTTTGCAGTGGATAGACTAAACTTCTCGGTAAGCGAGGGCAGTACAGTTCCCAGAATAACAAAGGCCATCCCAAAGAAAGCCATACCTGAAAAACCGGCTGCAAGCACGGCCGCATTTGATCTACTCTTTTCCATTTTTAATTGCTATTGCGCCTGCTCCGTAGAGTCCGGCATCGTTTGGTAATTGTGTAACGTTAAATGTACATTGTTTAATTGCAATAGGCTGAGCCCATTTTACAGCCTCAGCGTATATTCTGTCAATAAACCTGGATGCAGGCCCAAACAGGCCCCCACCAAAAATAACCATCTGTGGGTTGAACAGGCTAACAAAATTTGCGGCAGCCATTCCCCACATCTCAATCGCCTCGTCTATAACAGAGATAGCAAGAAGATCACCCTTGTCATAAGCTTCAAAGACATCCTTTGAAGAGATTGTTTCCGGGCTCATTGAGAGGAGAACTCCTCCATCTCCACAGCCGGATGATTTAAGACTCCTAACCTTTTTACAGGCCTGCATAGCTATTCCTGTTCCAGAAGCATGACTCTCAAAACATCCGCAAGCATCCCATTCAGATGTATAAGGAGGCTTTAGGGCCATCCAGCCTGTGGCACCCACAATGTCAGACGCTCCGTGAAGTACCCGTCCGTCAATAAGAATTCCAGCTCCTATGCCGGTTCCCACAGCAATAAATATTGCATTATCACATCCTTTTGCAGCTCCCAGACTTACCTCACCCAGGATATATGCAGTCCTGTCGCTCTCTATAGTGATGTTTGAATTTGGAAATCTCTTCTCCAGCTCCCTTTTAAGAGGGTAGTTATCCCACCCCGGAATATTAGGACACCATACTGTTCCTGTTTTTGAATATGAAATACCGGGAACACACACACCTATGCACTTAATGTCATCAGATTTATGCCCTCCCTTCTCCAGAACAGCTTCACAAACTTTACATATCAGCTCACCCACCTCTTCTCCACCTTTCCCTTCAAGCAGCAATGTTTCACGAAGCAAAATTGAATTATTCATGTTGAAAAGGGCTCCGGATACCTTTGTGCCCCCCAGGTCTACGCCGATACAGATCATTTTAGATTATGGTTACATTTTTATATTTAGAAAGTTCTTTTAGTGTCTTTTCATGACCTGCTCTGTCAACATAGGCAAGAGCATCTGAAATTAAATATACCCTCCTTCCGGAGTCTGCAAGATCTCTTACAGTGGCATTTATGCAAAATTCTGTTGCAACACCGCTAACATATACCTCCGCACTCTTCACTCCCGATGTTATAGTGTTAATGTAATTATCCAGGGTTCCGCTCTCCGGGCTTATAGCCTCATAACCTGAATACTGTTCAGTATCCTTGTCTTCACCCTTGTAAAAGATATTTGAATTACCCGGTCTTGCTGATGGGTCAGTCACCTCATCGTAGAAGCTTTCATGGATTGAACCACCTCTGGTTCCCTGAACACAGTGTGGTGGCCATATACCGCCAAACTCCCTAAAAGATGAGTGGTTTGATGGGTGGTTATCGCAGATGTACGCCACAGCCATCCCTCTGTTTTTATTAATGAAACTCACAGACTCCTTTACAGCTGCTTCTGAATTTTGACATGCCAGTGTCCCATCAATAAAGTCGTATAGCAGGTCCACAACCACATGTACAGGAACAGATTTCTCAGTCTTCATTAAAGTTCTTAATTTCGTTAATAAGTGACTCAATTAAACCGTTTTTAAGGTCAAAAAGTTCGTCAGAAATATCCACTTTATAGTAGTGCGGATTAATCAGTCTTATCTGAGTTTCATTCAAACCTTGAAGGTTGCTAAGATAGTAATTTCTTCTCTCCTGAACAGGCTTAAATTTTAGAATTGTCTCTCCATTCTGCATTACAGGAACTTGCAATTTTTTATATGTATAACACCCTGCTTTAAATGTTGTAATTTTTGTATCGTCAAACTCATCTCTCATAACTAAATCTTCCCCTCTCTCAATTTTTGCCGATGTATTATCCCCTCTCAGACAAGTTATATCTCCTTTAAAATGGCCATTAACCACAATTCGGTATGTTATCTGGAAACCCGGATTGATAGCCTTGCTTTTATCTTCTGATCTCTTAAGGACACCAGTTCCGTCAATCTCGACTAACTTGTAAACATTCCCAAAGCAAGGATTGTGCTTACTTGTGGCAATTGCATCTCCAACTCCGTAAGAGTCAATTTTTGCCCCCTGTCTCTCAATTTCTGCAATAATATATTCGTCCAGAGAGTTTGTAGCAAAAATCCGGCATTTGTTAAGTCCGGCATTATCGAGCATCTCCCGGGCTTTTATTGAAAGATAAGTAAGGTCACCACTGTCAAGCCTGATCCCAAAGCTGGACGGGTAATTATTATCTACTCCATTTTGCCTGAATGCCTTGATGGCATTTTTAACTCCACATCTAAGAGTGTCGTATGTATCCACAAGTAAAATCAGAGGCTCTCCAAAATGACTTTTGATATAAGCGTTGAACGCCTCAAGCTCACCGGCAATTGTACAGCCAAAAGCTGTTATAAAACTGTGGGCCATAGTACCGGTTACGGGGACTCCAAAAATATCTGAAGTTAAGATATTAGAAGTTCCCGAGCATCCACCTATATAGGCTGCTTTTGCACCATATACTGCAGCCCATGGGCCATGAGCCCTTCTGGATCCAAATTCACTTACAGGCTTGCTGGTACTTCTGGTAACCCTCGATGCCTTTGTTGCGATAGCCATCTGGTGATTCATTATAGTCAGGAGCGGAGTCTCGAGCACCTGGGCCTCTACAAGAGGTCCCTCAACAGTAATAACGGGCTGAGCCGGGAATGCTATCTCACCCTCCTCCATAGCATATATATTTCCGGTAAACCTCATGTTTGCCAGAAATTCTCTGTAAGATTCGTTCTCTGGTCCAGGTAAAAATTTTTCAAAAAAGGAGGCATCTTTGCCTCCAAGTCCCCTGACCATTTGCATAGCCTCCTCGATTCCACTTACTACAGCCCAGTTGTTTTTGTCTGGCGCGCTTCTGTAAAAGAGGTTAAAAACTGCCCGTTTATTTTCAAGACCCAGGTCATGAAAAGTTTTGCCCATAGTATACTGATACTTATCTGAGCAATATGAAGTTTCCAGGATGTGCATAATGTTTCAGATTTTCATAAGAGAGAGTACAACGTTCCACTCTTCAGTAAGTAACTTGTAGAGATGGGGTAGCATCTCCGCTTTACTGCCTGCCTCAGGTCTGCCCCACTCCCGGGATGTCATCTCGATATGTTTGGCAATGTTCCCCAGCCTTTCAAAGCATAGATTATAAGCCGACCCTTTTATTGAGTGAGAAGAAAATTTAAGGAGGTCAATCTGCTCTTGTGTTAGCATTTGAGATTCTTTTAATGAGATCACAATGCCATTAATACTTTCCATATAGCCAGGGACCTGCCCCTTAACACTGTCAAATAGCATCTCAATTATCTCGGGGTCAGAATCTACCTTGTCATATAACTCCTCTTTGTTGAAGTGTTCTCCACCTATATTAATATTTTTTTTTGCCATAACCGTTTATTTATCAAGGTTTGACGGAGAGAATTGAGCTTCGCTGATTTGAGATTGAGCTTTAAATTTATCTGTTTTCAGAAGAGATCGTCTTCCGTTTTGTTCATTTTTCATCTCCATTTCATAGTAGAAATAATTACCCCCCTCTACAGGTCTGTAATCTCCAATAGTTTGAGTCTTTAGGAGTTTTCCTTTAAGGTCGTAGTACTCTATTTTGTAGCATAGAAAATTCTCTTTGTCAATGTATGATATTTTCTTTGAGAAGCCATTAGACTGGAGAGACTCAGAAGATGCCGGAGTTGCCTCAATAACGTGACAAGCTTTGCCATTTAAATTTTCTGAAGATATAATCTTGTAATTGAAATCTTCAATATTTGGTTTGCTCATATCTGCATTAGTAAACTCAGACCCCATGAAATTTTTGCCTTTTTCATTACTTACAACACGTCTTGTCTTTTTAAGAGCAGGCATATAGATCCACATCTCGTCTGCACGGTCATCGTAGTCATAAATTAGTATAGAGGTACCCTTTACATCTGCCGGGTCTGTGAACTTCATCATCATCTTGGTAATATCCCCAAATTTTCTGCTGGCCATATTAAGAGTTCTGCTTCTTGAACTGCCCTTTGCATCCATAATTTTGAGTGTTGTTGTCATCTCCATAGAGCCAAGAGCGATTGCATCTGCAGACTTCCTGCTAATCTCCTTAGGATTCTGAGCAAAGGAGGAGAGGGTAGTAATGACTATAATAAAAAAAGAGCTAGTAATTAATTTTATTGACTTCATGATTTTTACCGTTTTTTAGAAAAGATGGCTTAAAAATAACACAAATTGCCGGAACGAGCAACAAAGATGAAACAAGACAAAAGAGTAACGAGAGGATAATGAGCAGTGCAAAAGATTTTATAATAGGGAACGATGAGAAGAACAATATTGAGAATCCAATCATAACAGACAAGGCATTGATTGTAATTCCTCTTCCGGCCGTCTTTAGCGCCGTTACCGCTGCATCTTTGTAATCTCTTCCGGATGATATCTCACTCTTCATCCGCCAGAACATATGTATAGTAAAATCTACCCCTAAGCCTATTGAAACTGATGACAAAAGTGCTGTCACTATATCCAGCTTTATTCCGCTCCAGCCCATAAATCCAAATGTACTAACCACTGCAAAAAGGAGAGGTAACGAGCCAAGAAATCCGGCAGGAATACTTTTAAATATTATTGCAAGCAATACGAAAATAGCTACAAAGGCAAAAATAAGAGAATAGTACTGTCCACTTACTATTGACTCACTCATCTCCTTCTCTACAAGGGAGTAACCACCTGTAATTGTTTTTGCAGAATCGTCCCCCACTATATCTTCAACAGATGCAATTATTCTTTCTAGATCTTTCATCCCATTTGCGTTAAACTGGATAGTCATTGCAGCGCGTGTGTAGTCAAAATCTACAAATTGTTCAAAATCAGCAGGATCTCCGCTCATGGAATAAAGTTCTATATATTGTGCCACTGCGTCTCTGTGATCCGGAATGGTGTTATAACCCTCATCCCCCGGGTCATTAATGGCAGTACTCATCTTTTTGATGATTTTAGCTATAGATGTAGCACTTCCAATTCCATCAATATCTGCCAGCTCTGTTTCATATAGCTCCATCCTCTTAAGCAGGTCCGGGTCCTTTATATCTCCTTCAAAAACAACAGTCATAAGCTTACTTCCGCCAAACTCATTGTTAGCGATTTGAATACTTTTATTAAAAGGGTGTTTTGCAGGAAGAATATTGTTAAAGTCAGAAGCAACACTCATTATTGTAATTCCGGAAGCAACAACTATAAAGAATATTACAAAACCAGAGAGAATCCGTTTTGGATGCCTCGACAGAAAATGTCCAAGGCCATTAAGCATTTTAGTGATAAGGCTTTTACTCTCTCCATTTGGATGGAAATGAATCTTGCCTTTTTTTAGATACGATAACACTGCAGGGATAAATGTGAGGCTAAGCACTAAAGCAACGGCTATTCCAATTGCAGCAACAACTCCCATCTGGCTTGCCGGTAAAAGTATATGGACTGTAAGCCCGAGAACACCCACGATAGTAGTAAGTCCACATATTATAACAGGCCTCGAAAGGTATGAAAGAGCCTCCTCAACAATCTCATCCATTGTTGTATTAGGGTCAGTAGCGTTAATCTCCTGATATCTGGCTACAAAGTGAACTCCGTAATTGTTTGCGATTGCAATCATCATAATGGGAATAAGTACGCCGATTATACTTAATTCCCATCCAAGAAGTGGTATAAGGGACATCGATATTGCTATTGAAATAAGAACAACTCCAAAAGGCAATATCATACCCTTGAACTCTCTGAATGAGAACCAGAAAAAAATAAGCATCACCAGAAGTCCCAGTGGTAGCAATATCATTATATCCTTAGAAATTTTTTCGTTAGCCTCATCTCTGAGATATGGCTGTCCGTTAATCAAAATCTCCTCCTTGCCGGGGTACAGATTGATAATAGAATCAATCTGATTCATTAGTTCAGCATCTTTTACAGATAGGTCTGAATTAAGCAGAATCATAGTATTCTTGAAATCCTCAGAAACAAGTAATCGATAAGCAAGATCATTGCCTTTTATACTCTCCCTCAGCAACTCACGCTCTCCAGCAGTCTGCGGGTATGACTGAACAACAGGGTCAACCATCATCATACCATCTTCACCTCTGATATTCTTCGCTGTTGAAAGAGACTGGATAGGCGAAAGTGTTCCAAGGTCAATAAAGCTTCTGGTTAGATTGTCAATTCTCTCAAGAGTCTCAGGTGCCAGAATATCATCAGTTGAGAGAATAACTACAATGGGCTCCTTGGTTCCAAAGAGCTCACCAATTTTGTTATTATTAATCCTTGACTCAATGTCATCCGGAAGATAGCTCTCAAGATCCGGGTTTATTCTCAGCGAAAAGAGGGGGATAACTGCAGCAGCAGCCAGAATAATTGTCAGAAATATTATTATTACGCGATATCTGAGTACGAATGACCTTTTTTTCATTTTAGAAGGATGCTTTAAGTTCCAGGAAAATTCCGTTCATAACAGGTGCTGAGTAATCATAAAGAGACTCTTTCTCACCTGTCATTATATGGCCACCGGCCGCCATTGAGAGGTTGTCTGCAATAGTCCAGGAGACCCTGGGCCTTAACAGAAACTCTCTGGATGTAATGTTATAGTATGCTGTAAGTTCAGCTGTTATAGTGTCGTATGCAAAGCTCTTTCTTGCTGTAACTGCAAATGCATGGTTGCTTCTCTTCTGCTGACCAAAAATCTTTCTGTTAAACATTCTTGTCTGGTAGTCCACCATCTGGCTCATGTAATAGAGTACCTGATCAGGGTCTGTTCCTGCAGGTTGTGGCTCATAAATGGGCTCAAATGAAGGGGTGTATCTTCCGATATATTGAAAAATCCCCATGACTCCGCCAAAATCTTTTTCCAATGCTGCAACATAAGCCAGAGAGGGTAGTGGTATATAAAGAGAGTCGGCACCGCCCTTTGTAATATTCCATGCGGCCTCACCTCTGATTATCCATGACCCTGCAGGAATGGCAAAGTCAGCGCCAATAGTTTGCTTTTTATATGGAGTAGATGAGTAGTTAATAACAGGCATGGGGCTGGGGGCATTTAAATCAAGCTCAATGCCTTTAAGGTTGAATCCATGATATGGGTCGTAGCCTCGGAAATATGAGAGAGAAAAACCAGCACCAGGAAGCTCAAAGTTAAGTCTGCCTGCCAGTGTTGCATTTGAAAATTTAAATTCCGGATTTGTCTCTTTCCCAAAATTTGCCATTCCACCCATGTCAAAAAGGTCAAAACGATAATTCGATTGTTTATAGAATGGGATTGCAATAATATCCAGGTCAACAGAGGTGGTTATCCTGTACTTAATCCGTGCCATTAAATTTGCCCTAAGCTGGTCATCCATGTCAGATGTAAGAAAAAAGTAGTCTCTTGGGGAAATATTATCTGTAGGGCTGAAACCATCTGTCCGTCCCCATTTTATAATTTGGTTACCTGCAATAAAGTCAAATTTGTCTGAAACATAGCCTGCATATGCCTCCATTATCTCAAGTTTGTTGTAAAACTCTCCAAAATGGTGCCCGCCCAGAAACCAAACCTCGGCATTGAAAATAGTATGCTTCCCAGTGTATTTGCCCTTTAGAGCAAACTGTGCAAAGACATTTGTGAGGTCATAATTTTTTGAGAAACCCTGAAATGAGCCCCTTACATATCCGCTAAATTCTGCTTTCTCCTTAAAACTCTCCTGGGCAAAGAGGTTAAAAGAGATTAAAAACAATAATGCAGCAAACCCAATCTTTTTCATAACCTGAATCTTTAATGCTGCAAAGCTAACCATCACAAATCCTTTTCTCAAGCTTAGTTTGTACGGATTGAACAGATTCATACATCTATCTGGTTTGATTTGGACAATTTGTATTCGTTTGGAGTCATCCCGACACTTTTTTTAAAGAATGTATAAAAAGATGATCTGCTCTTGAATCCACACTCATTTCCCGTGGCCTCAATAGAATATTTATTAGCAATAGAAGAGAGAAGCCTCTTTGCCTCCTCTGTTCTAAGACCGTTAACATATGTAAAAAAATTTGTGTTCATTCTTTTATTAAGAACTTCTGTGACTACATATCTTGGGAACCCTGTTTTTTCAGAAAGAGTTTGCAAGCTCAAATCCGGATCAGTGAAACCCTTTTCATCAATGAGGAAATTTTTAATGGCACACTCTGCAGCCTGGAGCCTTATTTCAGTCTCCTCAGCAAGATTTTCAACATTTTTTTGGGAATTACTACTCTTCCAGAAAAATTTATGAATCTCCCTCTGCCTTACTCCATAATATGAAATTATCATAGACATCCCAAGCATGACAATATAGCTGTACACCATTGGGAATGTACTCGGTGATTTTATTGTAACAATTGTAAGGGAGGCAATTAACAGAATTATCCAGTAGACGGTATAAAATATTGAAATAAACAGAAGCCAGCTAAGCCTGTCTGATGAGTCTATGGAAGAGAGTTCATTTTTAAGGTTAATTCTGTGTTTGTGTATAAGAGTAAGAGCTATTGAGGTGTATACAAACCATGATATAATGTTGATTATACTAAATATTAATCTTGCAGAGTATGCGCTGTCTCTCTCAAGAAATGACCCCGGCAGAAATTCGGTTAGAGTAAGATGCGAGTAGATTTCAAAAAACAGAAATGGAACAATGTGAAGTGAATGATGCCACTTCAGTTTAAAATTACTTATAGTTGAGGCCGATGCATAAAGGTAAAGAAGAGGATTGAATGCTAAAAAGGAGCTTGTCAAAATCGTGAAGGAGTTGTTCCTAAGATCTAGCCCCAGAGAGAGAAAAACAAAAGCCATCAAGAGTAACCATACTGCAAGAAGCCTGTCCGGGAGTGTAACTCCGGATTTGGTCCCCACAAGAACAGCTCCAAAAAGACTTTGGGTTAGTCCAATCCAGGCAAGAGTCTCCATTAATCAACATCTTTACAAAAACATATCTGTGAGAATAAACACTGCGGCACCTGCCAGATAGCCTGCAAGAGCAAGCAATGAAAAGTTTTTCAGGTACCAGCTGAATGTAATTCTCTCAATTCCCATTACCACAACACCAGCTGCAGATCCTATAATCAATATACTACCTCCAACACCTGCACAATAGGCGAGGAATAGCCAGAAGCTACCATCCTGGACAAACGTCTGCATAAAAGCGGGGTCCGCCGCCGCCGCAATCATGGATGCATCTGCAAGCGGGTACATTCCCATTGCAACAGCCACCAGCGGAACGTTATCAACAACTGCAGACATTACCCCTATAGCCAAATTAATCAGGTAAATATTGTGAACCTTATTTTCCAGGTATGCACCCAAAGTATTTAGTACACCTGTCCCCTGAAGGGCGTTAACAGCCAGTAATATGCCAAGAAAGAACAGAATAGTGGCAGTATCAATTCTTTTAAGTACCCTTGTCACTCTGTGCTTGAGTGTCTCGTTACTTTTCTTTTTTGAGTAGATAATCTCTGTATAAATCCACAATACACTTAACCCAATAAGCACACCTATAAATGGTGGCAAATGTGTTAGGTACTTGAATACCGGAACCATAACCAGAGCAAGAACACCCATTGAAGAGAGAATAATCCTCTCTTTTTCGCTAAGTATGGTAGATATGTGCCCCTCAGCCACCTTGTGTCTGGCATCGGTAATATTTCCTTTTAGCATTCTTGATGCAAGTAGCATTGGCACTATCATAGATACAAGTCCGGGCAGGAATAAATTTGAAACAACAGGCCATGTTGTAATTTTACCCTTAATCCAGAGCATTATAGTAGTTACGTCACCTATGGGTGACCAGGCTCCACCGCTATTTGCAGCAATTATTATCATGCTTCCGTAAATCCATCTCTCCTTATAATTGGGAACAATCTTTCTTAACATCATAACCATCACTATGGAGGTGGTAAGGTTATCCAAAGTGGAGCTCATGAAGAATGTAATAAAAGATATTACTACAAGAAGTAGTTTTTTATTCTTGGTGGTAATTCTGTCTGTTATTATATAAAAACCACCATGAACGTCAACAAGTTCCACAATTGTCATCGCGCCCATTAAGAAAAAGAGTGTTTCAGAAATCTCTCCCAGGCTTTCAATAATGTGTACATCAACAATATAGCTTCTGCATTGCTCTATTAATGGCATGAGCCCTACATCTGCATTATCAATAATGAACTCGTGAAAATGAACAGGAAATACATTAGCCACTGTAAGTGGAGAGAGTAGTATATAAAGTACCCAGAGAACTCCTCCTGTAAGCAGGGCAATTGCAGCTTTATCAATGCCAACCCTGTGCTCTATGGCTATAAAGATATAACCGATGATAAAGACAAGAACCATGAATTCCATAAAAAACTTCTTTTTATCAGGTCTAGAATCTGTAAGCGGCTCTTCTCATATCGGCCTCAGTACTGAATGGTTTAGGAGGGTTCATATACCTCTCTAAAAACTTATGAATAGTAAAACGAATGTCTGTAGCCTCTTTTGAATCTATTCGGTCAAACCCGTGACCACCAGACGCATCTTTGAAGACTTTGTAGTCAAACTTCTTGTTATGGGCCTTAAGGGAGTCTATCATTAGCAGAACCTCTTCAACATAAACATCGTTGTCATTTGTGTTTGTGTGAATCAGTAGTGGCCTGTCAAGAAGATGTGCATAAGTGGAAGGGGAACGTCTTTTATATTCAGCAGGATCCTCTTTAATGGATTTTCCTATGTGATGAGGAGCAGTAAAGTATGCAGTATAAGAGGGATCGTGTGAAGCAAGCCTGTTAGCCAGGTCACTTACCGGTACTCCTGCAAAGGCACACTTAAACTCATTTGGATACCTCAGGATATTCATCAGAGAGATCATCCCGCCGTGGCTCCAGCCAATGATTGCAACCCTCTCTTTGTCAACTATACTGTAATTTTCAAGCATATAGTCCCTGCTTACCATTACATCTTCATTCTCAAGACCACCATAATCAATGTTTTCATATGTATCTCTTCCATAACCGGTAGATCCTCTGTATTCTGCAGAGACTACAACATATCCCTGGGCAATAAGCTCTCTTACAATATGAGCATAATAAGTTGAGAAATCAGCATGGATGCCACTGTGCGGAAGAACTATGAGAGGATATTTTTCTGTGATTTTTACATCCTTAGGGATAAAGACATATGTATAAAATTGTAGCGGATTTTTTGCAAACCTATCATCTTGATTTTTTGCTTTCCACCTTGG
>JAVEZL010000018.1:25260-42041 GCA_034003005.1 Bacteroidales bacterium | reverse complement strand
AACCTACCTCAGGAGGTACAACCTGGTTGAAAAGTATTCTTCCTACAGTTGTCTTCTTCATCTCGTAACCCTGAGAAATGTCTGACATTACCTTAGGTAGCCTTACCTCAATCTCGGCATGAAGATCAACGCTTTTCTCGTTGTATCCTATGATTACCTCTTCAGGACCATAGAATCTTCTTCCTTCGCCCTTGGCAGCCGGTCTTATCTTAGTGATGTAGTAAAGTCCAAGTACCATGTCCTGAGAAGGAACGGTAATAGGAGCTCCGTTTGCCGGATTAAGGATGTTATGCGAGCCGAGCATCAGAAGCTGTGCTTCAAGAATAGCTGCATTCCCCAATGGGAGGTGAACAGCCATCTGGTCTCCGTCAAAGTCGGCGTTGAAAGCAGTACATGAAAGCGGGTGGAGCTGGATAGCCTTTCCCTCGATCAGTTTAGGCTGGAATGCCTGTATACCTAGTCTGTGAAGGGTAGGGGCACGGTTTAGTAGTACAGGGTGTCCCTTCATCACATTCTCCAGAATGTCCCAAATAACAGGATCTTTTCTGTCAACAATTTTCTTTGCAGATTTAACCGTCTTCACGATTCCGCGCTCAATAAGCTTACGTATCACAAATGGTTTAAAGAGCTCTGCAGCCATATCTTTTGGAAGTCCGCACTCGTGCATCTTAAGTTCTGGCCCCACAACAATTACGGAACGGGCAGAGTAGTCAACCCTTTTACCGAGGAGGTTCTGACGGAACCTTCCCTGCTTACCCTTGAGTGAGTCTGAAAGTGATTTAAGTGTACGGTTTGCTTCTGTTTTAACAGCGTTTGACTTACGAGAGTTGTCAAATAGTGAGTCAACAGCCTCTTGAAGCATCCTTTTCTCATTTCTGAGGATTACTTCAGGAGCTTTAATCTCTATTAGTCTCTTTAGTCTGTTATTTCTTATAATAACTCTTCTGTACAGGTCGTTAAGGTCTGATGTTGCAAATCTTCCTCCATCAAGTGGAACGAGAGGACGAAGTTCCGGTGGAATAACCGGGACAACCTTAAGAACCATCCACTCCGGATTGTTTACCTCCCTTGATTCACGGAAGGCCTCAACAACGCTGAGCCTTTTGAGAGCTTCTGCTTTTCTCTGCTGAGAGGTCTCGTTTTCAGTTTTGTTACGGAGTTCGTATGACAAGTCGTCAAGCTTAAGTCTCTGAAGCATCTTAAGGATTGCTTCTGCACCCATTCCGGCGATGAACTTATTAGGATCATCGTCCTCAAGCATTGAGTTCTCTTTAGGAAGTTTGTCAAGCAACTCAAGGTACTCATCCTCATTAAGGAAATCGTTTACACGAACCCCCTCCTGAGCAAGTACTCCGGGCTGGATAACAACATACCTTTCATAATAAACGATAGCTTCCAGCTTCTTGGATGGAATTCCAAGGAGATAGCCTATCTTGTTTGGAGTTGAGCGGAAGTACCAAATATGGGCAACAGGTACTGTAAGGGTAATGTGTCCCATTCTTTCGCGTCTTACCTTTTTCTCGGTAACCTCTACGCCGCAACGGTCACATATAATACCACGATAACGGATTCTCTTGTATTTACCGCAATGACACTCGTAATCCTTGTAAGGACCGAATATGCGCTCACAGAAGAGTCCATCTCTCTCCGGTTTGTATGTACGATAGTTAACAGTTTCCGGTTTGAGTACCTCACCAGAAGACCTCTCAAGTATCTCCTCTGGAGATGCAAGACCAATGGAAATTTGGCTGAAATTACTCTTTACCTTTATCTCTTTTTTGAAAGACATATTATTCTCTTTTCAAATGTTCTAATACTAAATTATGATCAGTCAAGATTAACGCTAAGTCCCAGACCGCGAAGTTCATGCAGAAGCACGTTCAAAGATTCCGGTATGCCTGGCTGAGGCATGGTCTCTCCTTTAACAATTGCTTCGTATGCTCTTGAACGTCCTGTGACATCGTCCGACTTGATAGTGAGAATTTCTTGCAGGATATTGGCAGCACCAAATGCCTCCAATGCCCAAACCTCCATCTCTCCAAAGCGCTGGCCTCCAAACTGAGCCTTTCCACCTAGCGGTTGCTGGGTGATAAGGGAGTAAGGCCCTATTGAACGTGCGTGCATCTTGTCATCAACCATGTGACCCAGCTTAAGCATATAAATAATACCTACTGTAGCCGGTTGGTCAAACAATTCACCTGTTCCACCGTCGCGAAGATAAGTCTTGCCGTACATTGGAACTCCTGCCTTATCCGTTTCAGCTGTAATCTCATCTAGTGTAGCACCATCAAAGATAGGCGTACTATATTTTTGACCGAGATTTTTACCTGCCCATCCAAGTACAGTTTCGTATATCTGTCCAAGGTTCATACGGGAAGGCACACCAAGAGGGTTGAGGACAATATCCACTGTAGATCCGTCCTCCAGGAATGGCATATCTTCGTCACGAACAACCTTGGCAACAATACCCTTGTTTCCGTGTCTGCCTGCCATCTTATCCCCTACACGCACCTTACGTTTCTTTGCAATGTAAACCTTTGCAAGTTGCATGATACCTGTTGGAAGCTCATCTCCGATTGTGAGATTGTATTTAATTCTCTTTAATTCAGCGTCAAACTCCTTATGAGCAATTAGATAATTGTTAATAAGTTGCTTAACAAGAGTATTAGTGTTCTTGTCTGATGTCCACTTTGCAGGATTGATGTTCTCGTATGAAAGCGCATTAAGTGCTTCATATGTGAACGGCTGATCCTTAGTTATAAGTTCTACACCATACAGGTCACTCACTCCGTTTGAACTCTTACTCTTAAGTAGTTCGAGGAGTTTAGCAAGGAATGTTTGACGAAGAGCAGCAGCCTTGCGGTCAAAGTTCTCTTCAGCTTGCTGGAGTTGATTCTTAGAAGTGGATTTACCACGCTTTGAATTCTCCTTGGCAACTTTTGAGAAGAGCCTCTTGTCAATAACTGTACCTCTGAGTGAAGGAGATGCCTTAAGCGAAGCATCTTTCACATCACCGGCTTTATCGCCGAAGATTGCGCGAAGAAGCTTCTCTTCAGGTGAAGGGTCGCTCTCACCTTTGGGAGTAATCTTACCTATAAGTATATCTCCAGGTTCAACATTAGCTCCAATGCGGATGATACCGTTTTCGTCAAGGTCTTTTGTAGCCTCTTCACTAACGTTAGGAATATCTGAAGTAAGTTCTTCCATACCACGCTTGGTATCACGAACCTCCATTATATACTCATCTACATGGATAGATGTAAACACATCTTCTCTCAGCAGTCTTTCTGACACTACAATAGCATCCTCAAAGTTGTAACCCTTCCATGGCATGAATGCTACCTTAAGGTTTCTGCCAAGAGCAAGGTCACCTCCCTGAGTTCCGTAGCCTTCTGTCATTATCTGCCCCGGAATAACTCTGTCACCCTTCTTAACGATTGGTTTGAGTGTTATTGAAGTGTTCTGATTTGTTTTTCTATAAAGAGGCAGTCTGTAAACAGTAACTTCAGGGTCAAAGCTTACAAAGCGCTCGTTTTCTGTCATTTCGTATTTGACATGTATCTCACGTGCATCTACATAAACAACTTCACCTTTACCTCTTGCAACTATTTGTGTTCTTGAGTCTTTAACAACAGGACCTTCAAGGCCGGTACCTACAATAGGTGATTCCGGACGAATGAGAGGAACTGCCTGACGCATCATGTTTGAACCCATGAGGGCACGGTTTGCGTCGTCATGCTCAAGGAATGGAATGAGTGATGCAGCTATAGAGGCAATTTGGTTAGGCGATACATCCACGAGGTCCACCTTAAGTTTGTCAACAACAGGATAGTCAGCCTCATACCGGCATTTGATTCTTTCATCTGTCATGAGCCCTTCAGGCGAAATATGAACGTTTGCCTGCGCCACCATCTTTTGCTCTTCATCCTCGGCACTCATATAAACGCAACCTTTTGCAGTCATGTCAACAAAACCTTCAACAACTTTTCTGTATGGAGTTTCAATGAATCCAAGGTCGTTGATTTTTGCGTATACACAAAGAGATGAGATAAGACCAATGTTAGGTCCCTCAGGTGTCTCAATCGGGCAAAGCCTTCCGTAGTGTGTATAGTGTACGTCCCTTACCTCAAAACCAGCACGGTCTCTTGAAAGACCACCAGGACCCAGTGCAGAGAGTCTTCTCTTGTGAGTCATCTCAGCAAGTGGATTTGTCTGATCCATAAACTGAGACAGCTGGCTTGATCCAAAGAATGAGTTGATTACAGATGAGAGTGTCTTAGCGTTAATAAGGTCGATTGGATAAAAGACCTCGTTGTCGCGGACATTCATTCTCTCTCTGATGGTTCTGGCCATTCTTGACAATCCTACGCTGAACTGATTTGCAAGTTGTTCGCCTACAGTTCTGATGCGTCTGTTGCTCAAGTGGTCAATGTCATCAACTACAGCCTTTGAATTTATAAGCTGTATAAGGTAACGGATGATTTCAATTATATCTTGTTTTGTAAGAACTCTGGTTTCGTCCGGGATATTGAGGTTGAGCTTATGGTTAAGCCTGTATCTTCCTACCTCTCCCAGGTCGTACCTCTTGTCTGAGAAGAAGAGTTTGTCTATAACGTCACGTGCAGTTGCCTCATCTGCCGGCTCAGAATTTCTGAGCTGACGGTAAGTGTAATAAACCGCCTCTTTGCCTGTGTTGCAAACATCTTTCTGAAGTGTATTTGCAATAATGGCAAAATCGTTAAGATTAATATCTTCTTTATGAATAAGAATTGTACTAACACCGGATTCGAGAATTTCATCGATATGATCCTCCTCTAGTATTGTCTCACGCTCCAGGATTACTCTTACTCTCTCAATGTATACAACCTCTCCAGTATCCTCATCAACGAAATCTTCACTCCAAGAAGTGAGAACCTTGGCTGCCAGTTTGCTGCCAACGCACTTCTTGAGATTTGCTTTTGTAACCTTCACTTCGTTAGCCAGGCCAAAGATGTCCAGTATCTCTTTGTCGCTTTCGTATCCTATAGCACGAAGTAAAGTAGTCACCGGAAGTTTCTTCTTCCGGTCTATGTATGCATACATGACATTGTTGATGTCAGTTGCAAACTCTATCCACGAACCCTTGAACGGGATTATACGTGCTGAGTAGAGTTTTGTACCATTGGCGTGTAAACTTTGTCCAAAGAAAACGCCAGGTGAACGGTGGAGCTGGGAAACTATCACTCTCTCCGAACCGTTTATTACGAATGTCCCGCGAGGGGTCATGTATGGAATGGTTCCAAGATAAACATCCTGGATC
Organism: Bacteroidales bacterium; assembly: GCA_034003005.1. Classification (GTDB taxonomy): domain Bacteria; phylum Bacteroidota; class Bacteroidia; order Bacteroidales; family UBA932; genus Bact-08. The sequence continues at coordinate 36,742 of JAVEZL010000018.1, read as the reverse complement.
ATTGTTTCAAAATCCTCGTGGGTAGGGTCTGTACAGTATAGCTTAAGTTTTGCCTTAAGAGGAACGCTGTATGTCAGACCTCTGTCAAGACACTCTTCAATAGAGTATCTCGGCGGGTCAATAAAGTAGTCAATAAACTCAAGAACAAAGCTATTACGTGTATCCGTAATAGGGAATATCTCCTGAAATACTTTATAGAGACCTTCATTTTTCCTGTTCTCAGGAGTAGTGTCAAGCTGGAAAAAATCTCGGAAAGATTTTAGCTGCACCTCCAGAAAATCGGGATAATCCAGAAGGGATTTTGAAGTCGCGAATGTAATCCGCTGATTAATATTTGTTTGCGACATTTTATTCGGATTGGTTGAAATTATGTTAAAATAACGACAAAAAGGTTTAGAGCCGTTTTGGGCTCTAAACCTGATATTGGTACCCGATCAACGGGATGTAGAGTTATTTAATCTCAACTTCTCCGCCTGCTTCTTCTAACTGAGCTTTTACTTGTTCTGCTTCGGCTTTAGATACTTTCTCCTTGATAGGTTTTGGTGAAGCATCTACTAGATCTTTAGCCTCTTTAAGACCAAGACCTGTGATTTCTTTCACTACTTTTACTATCTGAAGTTTTGCCTGGCCAGGTGACTTAAGGATAACATCGAACTGGGTTTGCTCAGCTACTTCTGCTACTGCAGCAGCAGCAGGGCCGGCAACAGCTACAGCAGCAGCTGCAGGCTCAATGCCATACTCGTCTTTGAGGACTTTTGCCAATTCTTGTACTTCTTTTACAGAGAGGTTTACTAATTCTTCTGCAAATTTTTTGATATCTGCCATGGTTGTAAATATTTAAATGATTTTAATTTTCTTATTGTTACTCTTTTTCTGATAATGTCTTAACGATACCTGCAATCTTACCACCGCCACTTGATTCAAGAGCTGAGATAACATTACGTACAGGTGCCTGGAGAAGACCAATGATGTCTCCGATGAGTTCTTCACGAGACTTGATTGCTACTAGTGCATCAAGTTGGTTTTCACCAACATAAGCACATTCCTGTACATAAGCACCTTTTAATACCGGCTTACCATGTTTCTTGCCAAACTCTTTGATGAGTTTAGCAGGAGCGCTTGCAGCTTCTGTAAACATGATAGCAGATGGTCCTTCCAGTATAGGGTAGAGCAGCTCAACTTCTGCATTAGCTTTCTGCTCGAGAGCTTTGCGAAGGAGGGTGTTCTTAACAACAACCAGTTTGATCTGTTTTTCGAAGCAAGTACGGCGCAATAGGGCTGTCTTCTCGGCGTTTAGGCCTGAGATGTCTGCCAGGTAGAAGTGAGGTGTTTGCTCAAGTTGCGCTGCCAGGCTTTCAATAATCTGTGTTTTTTCTTCTTTTCTCATAAAACAAATTTATTATTCAGCAGCACTAAACGACTTGCTATCGATATTAATTCCGGGACTCATTGTAGAAGAGATACATATACTCTTTACATAGGTACCTTTAAGCGCCTGTGGTTTTAGTTTGATTACAGTGTTGATAAACTCCAGAGCATTTTCTGCAAGGTGATGAGGATCAAATGATACCTTACCAACAGATGCATGAATGATACCTTGTTTGTCAACTTTAAAGTCAATCTTACCAGCTTTTACCTCTTTTACAGCTTGTGCAACATCCATTGTCACAGTGCCTGTTTTAGGGTTTGGCATTAAACCACGTGGGCCGAGGATACGACCAATGGCTCCAATTTTGGCCATTACAGATGGTGTACATATAATAACATCCACATCGGTCCAGCCGCCTTTTATCTTTTCGATATAGTCGTCAAGTCCAACGTGGTCTGCACCAGCTTCCTTTGCTTCGTTCTCCTTGTCTGGAGTACAAAGTACAAGTACACGAACGGTTTTACCTGTTCCGTGAGGAAGAGTAACCACGCCACGAACCATTTGATTGGCTTTGCGTGGATCTACACCAAGGCGCATTGCAACATCTACTGAAGCATCGAATTTAGTAAAGGAAACATCCTTTACAAGACTGCATGCCTCTAGAAGTTTATATTGCTTCTGCGGATCAACCTTTGCGTATACTATTTTTTGATTTTTTGTCAGCTTACTCATTTTCGCAGGATTTTTTAATTAACATCTTCAGGAAATGTGCCTGTAACATTGATACCCATACTGCGTGCAGTTCCGGCTACCATGCTCATGGCAGACTTCATTGTGAACGCGTTCATATCCGGCATCTTGTCAGTAGCTATTTCACGGATCTGCTCCCATGTCACGCTAGCCACCTTTTTCCTGTTTGGTTCTGCAGAACCGCTCTGGATTTTAGCAGCCTCTTTCAGTTGAATAGCTACCGGTGGTTGTTTTACAATAAATGTAAATGACTTATCACTGAAAACAGTGATAATGACAGGCAGAACTTTACCGGCCTTATCCTGGGTGCGTGCATTAAACTGCTTGCAGAAATCCATTATGTTCACGCCCTTTGAACCGAGAGCCGGTCCTACAGGTGGTGAAGGATTAGCTGCACCGCCTTTAATCTGCAATTTAATGAGTGCGGCAACTTCTTTAGCCATAATTATTGATTTTTTATTCTTTTACTACTTGAACAAAATTTAACTCCAGGAGAGTTTTTCTTCCAAAAATCTTCACCATTACCTTAACCTTCTTCTTGTCTTCATCAATCTCTTCAACGGTTCCGTCGAAACCATTGAATGGACCGTCAACAACTTTCACAGCTTCGCCAATGATGAAAGGAGTGATATTCTCCTCATCTCTGTCTGCCAGCTCATCAACCTTACCTAAGATACGGTTGACCTCTGCCTGACGTAGTGGCACGGGATTATTATCCTTTGATGCTTTGTCAGTCAGAAAGCCGGAAACATGAGGAATGTCGCGGATGATGTGCTGAATTTCCGGAGTAAGAACAGCCTCAATAAGTATATAGCCGGGAAAGAATATACGGTCAGCAGAGACTTTTTTACCATTTTTTACCTGATAAACCTTCTCTGTAGGAATGAGGACCTGAAAAATCTTGTCCTCAAGCTTTAGTCTTTTGATTTCTCCCTCTATGTACTCTTTGGCTTTCTTCTCTTTGCCACCGGCAGATCTTACGACATACCAATTTTTGGTAACTTCACTCATATTAGTACAACATGTTGTAAATGGTTGTCATAATGTTCCTGAAACCAAAGTCCATAACAAAAATGACCCCGGCAAAGATAAGAGAAGCAACCATAACTACTATGGCTGAATTCTGAAGCTGTGCCCATGTAGGCCAGCTAACCTTGTTTACCAATTCGGTGTACGATTCCTGAAGATACAACTTTATCTTGTTCATCTTTTTTTGATTGTCGGTCTCATGCAGGCGGAAGCTTCTGCTTTTGACCGGATTGTTTAAAAACGACGCGTAACCATCGATTTTGCAGGGGCAGAGAGATTCGAACTCCCATCAACGGTTTTGGAGACCGCTATTCTACCCTTGAACTATGCCCCTAGATAAAGTTAGCCACCTTTGTAGGGTGACTAACTCATTTTCTTATTAATTAGTCGATGATCTCAGTAACCTGACCTGCTCCAACGGTACGTCCACCTTCGCGGATAGCGAAACGAAGACCGATGTTAAGAGCTACAGGGTAGATAAGCTCAACTGTAATTGTAACGTTGTCACCTGGCATAACCATCTTAGTTCCTTCAGGTAGCATAATTTCACCTGTGATATCCAGTGTACGGATAAAGAACTGAGGACGGTATTTGTCATGGAATGGAGTGTGACGGCCACCTTCATCTTTCTTAAGAACGTAGATCTCTGCTTTGAACTTCTTATGAGGAGTGATGGTGTTAGGTCTAGCAATAACCTGACCACGTTTGATCTCTTTTTTGTCAATACCGCGGAGAAGAAGACCAACGTTATCACCGGCTTCACCTCTGTCAAGTATCTTACGGAACATTTCAACACCTGTAACGGTTGATTTCTTTGGCTCTTCACCAAGACCAATGATTTGAATCTCCTCACCGGTTTTGATAACACCTGTCTCAATACGACCAGTAGCAACTGTACCACGACCTGTGATTGAGAATACGTCCTCAACCGGCATAAGGAATGGTTTTTCGTTTTCACGTGGAGGAATTGGAATGAAGCTGTCAACGGCTGTCATAAGTTCCATTACTTTGTCTTCCCACTGAGCATCTCCGTTAAGAGCGCCTAGTGCAGAACCGCGGATAACAGGAGCGTTATCGCCGTCAAAGTTATAGAAGCTGAGAAGCTCACGAACCTCCATTTCAACGAGGTCAATCATCTCAGGATCGTCAACGATATCTACTTTATTAAGGAAAACAACAATTCTAGGAACGTTTACCTGACGAGCAAGAAGGATGTGCTCACGAGTCTGAGGCATAGGACCGTCAGTAGCAGCAACAACCAGGATAGCTCCGTCCATCTGTGCAGCACCAGTTACCATGTTCTTAACATAGTCGGCGTGACCAGGACAGTCAACGTGAGCATAGTGACGATTTTCAGTCTGATACTCAACGTGTGAGGTGTTAATAGTAATACCACGCTCTTTCTCTTCAGGAGCGTTGTCAATTGAATCAAATGAGCGAACTTCAGAGAGACCTTTTCTGGCAAGCACCATGGTGATTGCAGCGGTCAGTGTGGTTTTTCCGTGGTCAACGTGGCCAATGGTGCCTATATTGACGTGCGGCTTGTCCCTTTTAAAAGTTTCTTTTGCCATAATAGTAAAATTAAATATTAATGAATTTATTACACACTTGTAGAGCCGGTGATGGGAATTGAACCCATGACCTCTTCCTTACCAAGGAAGCGCTCTACCTCTGAGCTACACTGGCTTACTAAGAGCGGAAGACGAGGTTCGAACCCGCGACCCTCAGCTTGGAAGGCTGATGCTCTACCGACTGAGCTACTTCCGCAAATAAAAAAAGTGGGGAGAGCAGGATTCGAACCTACGAAGGCGTAAGCCAGCAGATTTACAGTCTGCCCCAGTTGGCCACTTTGGTATCTCCCCATTTTTGCAATCGTTCAAATAACTTTTTTTAGAGCCGATGGAGGGATTCGAACCCCCGACCAGCTGATTACAAATCAGCTGCTCTGGCCAACTGAGCTACATCGGCATTAATGCTCAACCCTTTCAAATTTAGGGACTGCAAAGATATAGGTTTTTGCTTAATCTGCAAAAAAAAATGAAAAATAATTGGCGGTATAATTTTTAAACATCTTATAAAAGTAGCATTAGTCCAATTTTATATGCTAAAAACGCTGCAATCCAGGCCACTGCAATGGTGCTGAAAATTGAAACAAGCGCCCATTTCCAGCTCCCGGACTCCTTTCGTATAGTAAAGGCTGTTGCTACGCAAGGCATGTATAAAAGGGAGAAAATCATGAATGAGAGTGCATTTGCCTTATTGAATACTTTCTCTTCGCGTATGCGCGACATTAAAGAGGTATTCATCTTTTCTGAACCCGACGCGCTCTCCTCTGCCTGATAAACAACACCCAGTGTGCTTATTATGAACTCTTTTGCTGTTATTCCGGTTACTAAACTTACAGACATCTTCCAGTCAAATCCCAGAGGCCTCATTGATGGCTCTATAATTCTGCCAAAGTGTTCCAGGTATGAGACTCTATCCGGATCCGGATTATTTCTGTCTTTAAGAGGGAAGTAGTCAAGAGCCCAAACTATTATGACAGCAAGCAATACTACCGTGCTTATCTTTTTAAGGTATTCCGATGCGGCATCCCACATGCTTTTTACTGATTGAACCACTGATGGTTTTCTGTAGGAGGGGAGGGGAATTGAGTAGTCTTTTATACCAAAATTGAAGAATATCTTTTTAAACAGGATTGCCATAAGTATACCTGTAATAATACCTCCAAAATAGAGAAGACTAAGAACCATTACTTGATTTTCAGGAAAGAATATTCCTGAGAAAAGGAGGAATGTGGGTATTCTGGCGCTGCATGGTATATAAGGTATCATTAGCATCGTAAGGATGCGGTCAGATTTTCTCTCTATGGTACGGGTGGCCATAATTGCCGGTACATTACAGCCGAATCCCATAAGGAGGGGGATGAATGAACTTCCATGAAGCCCAATGTGGTGCATGTATTTATCCATTATGGTTGCTGCACGCGGGAGATATTCTGTCTCTTGCAGTAGGGAAAGGAAAAAGAAGAGGATTAGGATGTTCGGCAAAAATGCGAGAACACTTCCCACCCCCATTATTACCCCCTGGCTGATGAAGTCGTTCACCCAACCGGCTGCCATATTGTCCCTGATGTAGGAAGCACCTTGGTCCATAAGCCACTCTATCCCTTGCTGAGGGTAAGAGCCAAGTGTAAAGGTGGCGTAAAATATGAACCAGATAATGAATATAAAAGAGAGTAATCCCCATACAGGATGTGTGAGATACTTGTCAAGTCTCTTGCTTCTGCTATCCTGTTCTGGTCTGAAATGCTTGTATTTTAGGCCTTTTATTAGATTGCCTTTTATTATCGGTTGCTTATCTGTGTGATGACTCATCCATGATTGTTTTTAGAATCCCGTCCCTGTCATATCCGCACTCTGCCTTTAATTGAGGGATTGTTCCCTGTTCAACAAAAGCATCCGGAATTCCCAGGGCTTTAACGTTCACGTTAAGAGAATTTTTTGCAACGAGTTCAGAAACGGCTGAGAAGAGTCCACCCACTATGGTGCCATCCTCTACGGTTATGATTCTGCTGCACCTCTCTGCTGCTTTAAGAACAACCTTCTCATCAAAAGGTTTAAGGAATCTTATGTCGATATGCATGGGATTTAATCCCTCTTTTTTTGCCTCCTCTATTGCCGATGCAACTGCATTTCCTGTTGTACCGATTGAAATTACTGCAACTCCTTCACCATCTGATAGTATTCTTGATGATCCTGGTATAATCTCTTCAAATGGTTGCCCCTTCCATTGGATTCCCTCTCCGTTTCCTCTTGGGTATCTTATAGTGGACATGCCCCACGATGGTGTCTGAGCAGAATAGAGCATGTTCCTAAGCTCAACCTCGTTCATGGGTGCTGCAATTATCATTCCCGGGACACATCTCATATATGCAAGATCATATGCCCCGTGGTGAGTTGCCCCATCTTCGCCTACAAGTCCGCCTCTGTCAAGACAGAAGACTACCTTTAAGTTCTGAGTAGCTACATCGTGAATAACACTGTCAAAGGCCCTCTGCATAAAACTTGAGTAAATATTGCAGTATGGAAGGAACCCTTTTGCGGCCATGCCGGCTGAGAAGGTTACCGCATGCTGTTCGGCAATACCCACATCAAATGATCTTTCCGGGATCTCTCTCATTACAATGTTCATTGAGCAGCCAGTAGGCATAGCAGGTGTAACACCCACTATCTTTTCATTCATCCTGGCAAGTTCAAGCAGTGTCTCGCCAAATACATCCTGATATCTGTCTGCAGATGGAGAACCGTTTGTTTTTCTTACTCCGGTGTTTTTATCAAAATTGCCGGGTGAGTGCCATACAACCTGATCGTCTTCAGCCGGTTTGTACCCTTTGCCTTTTTTTGTTACTATATGTAAAAGTTTAGGGCCCTCAATCTGTTTGAGCTGAGTTATAGTTTCTAATAGTTGTTCTGTATTGTGACCGTCGATTACTCCAAAGTATCTGAAGCCGAGTGATTCAAATACAGAGCCGGACCTAAAGAAGGCTGCTTTTGTACTGAAAAGGAATTTACCGGCAAGATTGCGCAATGTCTCAGAACCTAAATATTTCCAAATTCTGGTTTTTGTTTTGTTGTAAAAATGAGAGGTTGTGAATTTGAGAAGATAGTTGTGCATTGCACCCACATTTGGGTCAATGGATATCTGGTTGTCGTTAAGAATGACCAGAATATTGCTTTTATTCGCTCCTGCATTGTTTAACCCTTCGTATGCAAGGCCTCCTGTAAGAGCTCCGTCACCTATTACAGCAACAACCTGTTCGTCACTTTTCTCAAGAGATGCAGCAACTGCCATCCCAAGCGCAGCAGATATTGATGTTGATGAATGACCCACTCCAAATGCATCATATGGTGATTCACTTATCTTTGGGAAGCCACTTATTCCTTTGTATTTTCTATTGTTTACAAACGAATCTCGTCTGCCGGTCAGAATCTTATGTGCATATGCCTGATGTCCCACGTCCCATATGAGTTTATCCTTGGGGGTGTTGTAAAGGTAGTGTAAGACTACGGTAAGCTCAACTGTTCCAAGGCTTGCACCTATATGGCCTGGATTCAGGGCGCAAGAGGCAATTATAAACTCTCTCAATTCAGAGCAAAGCTCGGGCAACTGTTCCGGGGATAGTCTCCTGAGATCTGCTGGTGAATCTATCTTATTCAGATACTTCATGTCTTTAGATACTATTTTCTATTAACAACCAACACCCTCGTTTGTTGGGGAGCGGCCGTGAAAAACGTGGCAAGTTACAACATATTTCTAATATAGAGGCTTCAAAACTTTATTTTGCAAATAGGATAAAAAGTAATAGTTTAGCTAATCTTTAATACACTTAACTAATCTAAAATAATTAAACTGTGGAATCAAAATCACTTCTCTTGAAGGACAAGTTTTATGTAAGGTGGACAGTCCTTATTCTTCTTGCCCTGATGATGTTTTTTGCCTATATGTTTGTGGATGTACTCTCGCCGCTGCAGAGTCTTCTCGAAAGTGAAAGGGGCTGGTCTCCTGAAAACTACGGGACTTTTGCCAGCTCAGAATACTTTCTTAATGTATTTGCTCTCTTTTTAATATTCGCTGGTGTTATACTTGATAAAATAGGTGTTCGTTCAACCGCACTTCTTTCAGGAGCCTTGATGGTTGCAGGAGCCTCTTTAAAGTATTTTGCCGTGAGCCCTGCATTCGCAGGTACAGAAATTGAGACATGGCTGGGTAGCTGGTGGACCTCTTTTCCGGCATCGGCAAAGCTGGCGTCGCTGGGATTCATGATATTTGGCTGCGGTGTGGAGATGGCCGGTATCACTGTATCAAAAGGAATCGTAAAATGGTTCAAAGGCAAGGAGATGGCTCTGGCAATGGGTATTGAAATGGCCATCGCACGACTTGGCGTTTTTGCAGTTTTCAGAATATCTCCAAGAATTGCAGAAAGTTACTCAGAACTGAGTGCTCCTGTTCTTTTTGTTGTAATACTTTTATTAATAGGTCTTATCTGTTTCTCGGCATACTATTTCTTTGATAAGAGACTTGAAAAACAGCTGGGAGAACGGGGTGATGAGCCAGAGGAGCCTTTCAAAATAAGCGACTTGGGAATATTGTTTACTAGTAAAACATTCCTTATTGTTTCCGGTTTGTGTGTGTTATATTATTCTGCAATTTTCCCTTTCCAGAAATTTGCGGCAAACATGCTTGAGTGCAGACTGGGTATTTCAAATACCGATGCGAGTGATATATTCTCTTATTTCCCGCTCGGTGCAATGGTATTAACACCACTGCTCGGCGGATTTCTTGACACAAAAGGTAAGGGCGCAACTATGCTGATGCTGGGTGCTATTTTGATGACTGCTTGTCACTTAGTCTTTGCGCTTACACCAGATGCTCTTTTTACAAAACCTGTTGCTTATTCTGCAATAGTTTTACTGGGTGTTAGTTTTTCACTTGTTCCTGCTGCTTTGTGGCCTTCGGTTCCTAAACTTGTTGAGAACAGATATCTTGGAAGTGCCTATTCTGTTGTTTTCTGGATACAGAATATTGGACTTATGGTGTTCCCTATGCTTATTGGTTTTGCTCTTGCAAAGACAAACGAAGGTGTGATGAATCCTTTGGAATATGACTACACTGTTCCTATGCTGATTTTTGCATCACTTGGCGTTTTTGCTTTTGTACTGGCTATATGGCTTAAAGCAGAAGATAAGAAGAAAGGTTATGGTCTTGAATTGCCAAACATAGAAAAATAGATCTTAATATTAACCCCATAAAATTTACCTAATGAATTCAGCCTTAAAACTACTGAAAGATTCAAAGAGTGCCAGATGGATAGTGTTGCTAACATTATCAATTCCAATGTTTGCATCATATTTCTTCGATGACCTCTTTACAACAATCTCCCATATTTTCCAGAATCCAGATATGGTTGCCCTTGGATGGAATATAAGTGATTATGGTTTCTATGGAGGAGCCTATTCACTTCTTTGTGTATGGGGAGGACTTGTGATTTGCGGTATGCTTCTCGATAAATGGGGAGTCAGGATTACCGGATCTCTCTTTGTTGGACTGATGGTGATAGGATCTATAATTGTTGTTTACGCAATTTCAGAGAGTTTTTCACAAAGCTCACTGGCTATCTGGCTGGGCAAATTCTTTACTAAACCGTCACTTGCACTTGCATATGCAGGTTGTGCCATTTTTGGTCTGGGAAGTGAGATTGCAGGAGTTGCCGTTACGCGATCAATAGCCAAATGGTTTAAAGGTAAGGAGATGGCTCTTGCAATGGGATTGCAGCTTGCATTGGCAAGGCTCGGTACAGCAACAGCTTTGATAGTAGTTCCAAGGCTGGTTAATATTGAACAAAGCTTTGTCCCTTTTTCAGAGACCAGCAAACCTGCAGCAGTAGGGCTTATTCTAATGACAATTGCGATTGCTCTTTGGGGTTTTTTCCTGATAATGGACAGTAAACTTGACAGGCAGACTGCTGATGAAGCAAGAAGGAATAATACACAAGCTGTAAAAGAGGATAAATTTAAGTTCTCAGATATCTTTAAAATTCTTGGCAACAAACATTTTATTCTGGTATCACTACTTTGTGTTTTCTTCTATGCATGTATTATCTCTTTTAGAAGATTTGCAACAACAATCATCATTCCGAGATTTGAAATTGACAGCGAGATTGCATCGCTCATGGTTTCTTTGATTCCTTTCTCAACAATGATTTTTACCCCAATATTTGGTTCTCTTGTAGATTCAAAGGGTAAGGCAACAAGATTTATGATACTGGGCTCTTTCCTTGTGCTTGTTTCACACCTAATTATTGCTTTTGCACCCGGTATCCCGGCATTCGGCTACGTAGGTATTGCAATAATGGGAGTGGCATACGCACTGGTTCCTGCTGCAATGTGGCCGTCTGTCCCTAAGATTATTCCTGAAAAGAATCTGGGTACAGCATATTCACTCATTTACTGGATTCAAAATATGGGGATGTTACTTGTACCTATAGTTGTAGGAATAATAATATCCCGTACAACAGAGTCGGTTTCTGATCCTGTTCAGGCTGGTATCAGCTCAGCAGTAAACGCAGAGTACTTCTTCATTTTGCTTTCTGTTATTGCAATAGCGGTATCTTTCATACTGGGCAGGTCTTCTGACAAGAATCCTCAGCTTGGGCTTGATGTGCCTAATAAAAGGAGATAATCAGAGGTTTAAGCTTTACATTTAAATTCTCCCCCTCAACAGCTATGGTGTTGAGGGGGAGAATTTTTTTCGCAGTGGCGGAGACTCCTTCAG
>JAVEZL010000018.1:12116-25160 GCA_034003005.1 Bacteroidales bacterium | reverse complement strand
GTTTATACGGCCTTTGGCCGGAAATCTGGGTTGAGAGGTTGCGGGTTTGGGTGGGACGAACCTCCACGGGGTTGATTTGAAGGACGTTGTAAAACGCAAAACCCACAATATCAATAAAATACGATTTGCAACCCTGTCAAAATGAAGGCCATGGAGGTTCGTCCCACCCACGCCTGTAAACTACAGATCTTGTTTTTTCTTCTCCATATTGGCGAACTGAAGTCGGTAGCCCATCTTTTTATCTGTGTATTTTAGAATCAGAGAGAGGATGATGGATATTGAGCAGATGGCTGTGAAGATGGTCATTGTTAGAGTGTAGTCGTATTTGTTTACCTCTACGCCATCTTTTAATACAGTACCTACAATGCTGTATTCGTTTAGTACAAATCCTACCAGAATAGGAACTACCATTAGTCCGATGTTCTGGATGTAATAGGTGAGAGCATAGGTTGTCCCGAGCTGTCTCTCAGGGATAATTTTTGCAAGGGAGGGCCACATTGCCGATGGGACCATTGAGAATGCAATTCCCAGTAAAACCATAAGTATTATCGCAACCCACCACTGGTCGAGAAATGGAAGTGTAAAAAGGAGGTGAACAGTTGTTAGTAAAACTGAGCCACCAATCATAAGGTCTGCACCGTGCCCGATTTTATCGTAAATTCTTCCGAAAAGAGGGGTGAGAACGATTGCCCCGAATGGCAGTAAACTAGGTATTAGCCCGGAAAGCTTAGGATCAACTCCAAATTTAAACTCCATCATCCCTGCTGCATATTTAAGGTAGGGGAAAACGGCTGAGTAAAAAACGACACATAGTGAGGCTATGAGCCAGAATCCTTTGTTGTTTAATATTGCCTTGACATCTTTAAAGTTGAAACTCTCCTCGCTCTTTGTCTCCTGCTCTTTTATCTGAGTGTCAAGTTTTTTGTCGTAGATAGTAAATATTATAAATGTGAGGAGGCCTACCACCAGAAGACTTAATCCAAAGAGAACTGATGAACTGACGTTCCCAAAGTGTGAAACAATCAGGGGTGATAAGGCAAGTGCTGCTGCTGAACCGAGGCGGGCAAGTGAAAGTTGCATTCCCATTGCAAGGGCCAGCTCTTTTCCTTTGAACCATTTGACAATAGATTTGCTTATGGTTATCCCCGCAACCTCTGAACCAACGCCGTAAATTCCAAACCCTACGACTGCCCAAACAACCTGCATCTTGTATTCACTCCCAAAAAACGTCATTGAGCTGTTTAAAAGTGATTCGTTTGAAACTGCCCAGTATTTTAGGGCTATTCCCCCAACCATTAAAATACATGACATAATTCCGCTGAATCTTATTCCCTTTCTGTCCAGTATAATTCCTCCGAAAATAAGCATTCCGAGGAATACGTTAAAGATAGAATAGGAGCCGGAAAACCAACCATATTCGGATGGATTCCATTGATTATGTCTCTCAAGTATTGTCTGAAGTGGAGAAAAAACATCTGATGCCACATAGGATGCAAACATCGTAAATGAAACCAATATAAGCATCAGCCACCTTATGGACGTTGACTCCCTAAGTTGCACAGATTTGTTTCCCATATGTTTTAATTTATTTAATTTGAGCGCAAGATAGTCTGATCTCTGTCCGGGCCTACAGATATTATTTTAATAGGAACTCCGGTCTCTTTTTCGATAAATCTTACATAGATCATAAATTCAAAAGGGAGTTCGCTCTCTTCTGTAATTTTTGTAAGATCTCTCTTCCATCCTTTGAACTCCTTGTAAATAGGCTCTACTTCTGCAAAGGTGTCAAACGGAACCTCATGACTCTCCACTCCATTGACTTTGTAGCCAACAGCAATCTTAATGGTGTCAAATGTATCCATTACATCAGACTTCATCATTATTAGCTGGTCCACACCATTGATCATTATGGCATATTTTAATGCAACAAGGTCCAGCCAGCCTGTCCTGCGTGGACGGCCAGTAGTTGCTCCAAACTCAAAACCTAGTTTTCTTAACTCCTCTCCGGTATTGTCATTAAGTTCAGTTGGGAATGGGCCGCTTCCAACTCTTGTACAATATGCCTTAAATATCCCTGATACAGTGCCGATTTTTGAAGGGGATACACCGAGTCCTGTACAAGCTCCTGCACATGTGGTTGTGGAAGAAGTTACAAAAGGGTAAGAGCCAAAGTCAACATCAAGAAGTGATCCTTGCGCGCCCTCTGCCAGAACTCTTTTATTTTCTGTAAGCAGATTGTTAACCATATACTCTCCGTCTACCAGGTTAAAACCTTTAAGGTATTCTATTGCCTCCAGCCATTCGGCCTCTCTTTCGTTAATATCGTATGTGTAGTCAAATTGTTTAAGAAAAGAGATGTGTTTATTCTTAAGAGAGTTAAACCTGTCAATAAAATTGTGGGCAATGATATCACCCACCCTCAGGCCATTTCTGCCTGTTTTGTCCATATATGTAGGGCCGATACCCTTAAGGGTAGAACCTATCTTGGACGCACCTTTTGATGCCTCGGACGCAGCGTCAATTATTCTGTGAGAAGGAAGAATAAGATGGGCCTTTTTTGAAATGGCTATTCTCTCTCGAACGGGGACTCCACTATTTTCAATAAGAAGACACTCCTCTTTGAAAATGATGGGGTCGATTACAACACCGTTGCCAATAATGTTAAGTGTCCCTTTGCGGAATACACCTGAAGGAATGGTGTGAAGTACAAACTTCTTCTCGTCAAAATGCAGAGAGTGTCCAGCGTTAGGACCACCTTGAAATCTGGCAACAACAGGATATCCCTTTGCCAGTACATCAACAATTTTTCCTTTTCCTTCGTCGCCCCACTGTAGGCCTAGAACAACATCAACTTTCATAAAGTCACTATATTATTAAAATGGTAGATCCCCATCATCCTGGGGTATAATTTCCTGAATGTTTGGCTGGATTTGCTGATTAGTTGCCTCATCCTGCTTCCTGCCGAGAATCTGCAACGTATCTGCAACAATCTCTACAGTATATCTTGCCTGTCCTGTTTTGTCTTCCCAGCTTCTTGAGCGGAGCCTTCCCTCTACAAAGAGTTGGGATCCCTTTTTTACAAATTTTTCAGCTCTTTCAGCAAGCACCCTCCAGCATACGATGTTATGCCATTCAGTCTGCTCCTGAAACTCACCGTTCTTGTCTTTGTACCTTTCAGTAGTAGCAAGCGAGAAGCGAGCAACTACGGATCCTCCCTCGAGATGGCGCACCTCAGGGTCTTTACCGACGTTGCCGATAAGCATTACTTTGTTTAATGACATATTTTCAGATTTTTTACTAGGTGACAAAGATAGCAAAAATTACCATTTTCCGGCCAAGTTTTGCATTGCTTCAATATCTGGTTCTTTACCGGTAAAAATTCTAAATGAGGGTATGGCTTGATTCAATAACCACTGGACACCGCTAATGTATGTTCCCCCATCTCTTATCACTGATTTTTTTAGAGTGGGATTGTTATATCTTGCTTCAAGAACAACTTTGTCTTTGAAATTAAATCCTGAAAGTTTTAAGTGTCTTACCGGTATTGTGTCAACAATAATTTGAGCATTTTTTGCACACTCTTTTATTGAGTCCATTCTGCAATATCCAACTCTTGCTGCCATTGCAAACTCCTCTCCTGTAAACTCTTCCCTGTTTGATATAGTAACTTCAAGGCCCATGTCTTTTAGAGCAATAGCTGCAGCTCTACCGGCTCCGCCACAACCAAGTACCACAGCCTTCATTCCTTCCGCTGTGTAATCCTTTAATGAGTCTCTAACTCCGTAGTAATCTGTGTTAAAACCGTGAATTTTGCCGTTTTTGAAATATAGTAAATTGACAGCCCTGGACCTTAGCGAACATCCGTCAAGAGCATCGGCTATGCCAGCTGCTCTGTCTTTAAAAGGTGTTGTAACATTAATACCTGTGAAACTGTTTGCAATGGCAAACTCAATGCCATCCTCAATTGATTCAAAGTCTAATAAATCGTACGTGTGATCTCCGTATGGATAACCCACACTGAATAATGACGGGCTTTTACTATGGGATATTGATTCTCCTAACAGGCCAAATTTCATACACCTCTTTGTCTTAAAGCTTCAAAACAGATTATTGCCGTGGACACGGATACATTTAAAGAGTCAAGTTCACCTCTCATAGGAATTTTAATTCTCTCATGGGCTCTCTCTCTCCAGAACTCTTTGAGACCGTCAGCTTCTGTGCCCATTACTATGGCCATAGGTGAGGTCATATCTGTAAGGTGATACCATTCTGAAGCCTGTAGCTCAGCTGTAAAAATCCGGATATTATTTTTCTTCAGCCATTTGTATGTATCTTCAGAGGAGCTGGCGGATACCTGATTTGTGAAAATTCCACCCAAACTGGACCTGATAGTGTTTGGATTGTATAAGTCTGTAAGGGGGTCGCAAATTATGACTGCATCAGCTTTAGCTGCATCAGCTGTCCTAAGGATTGCGCCTAGATTGCCTGGCTTTTCAACTGACTCAAGAACAATTACTAAAGGATTTTCAGAAAGCCTGATGTCATCCAGTTTAAGCTCTTTGTGCTTTACAATTGCAATTATCCCTTCTGTGCTGCCCCTGTAGGCAATTTTTTCGTAAACCTGTGGGGTGATGGCTGTTATTTTATCGGCTTTGAGAGAGGCTGTGAATTTTTCGTCGGCCATACCGGGAACCATAAAAACGGCTTCAAAGAGAAAGCCGGCCTTCTGTGCTGCACGGCATTCCCTAGCACCCTCAACTGTAAACAACCCTCTCTTGCGCCTCTCTGAGGATTTGGCCCCCAGTGATGCAAGCTCCTTTATCCTCGGATTCTGAGGAGAAGTTATGAGTTGATCATTCACCTTTACTGATGGGTTTCTCCGGCCTCATCTGAGGGAAGAAGAGGACATCCTGTATTGAGGAGGAGTTGGTCATGAACATAGTAAGACGGTCAATTCCAATGCCCATGCCAGATGTTGGCGGCATTCCGTATTCGAGTGATCTCACAAAGTCCATGTCAATAAACATAGCTTCGTCATCACCTTTGTCTTTTAGTTTTATCTGATCTTTGAATCTTTCAAGCTGATCAATAGGGTCGTTAAGTTCACTGTATGCGTTTGCAAGCTCTTTGCCGTTGACAAAAAGTTCAAACCTTTCTGTAAGCGCCGGATTTGAGCGATGTCTTTTTGTTAGCGGAGATGTCTCAACCGGATAGTCGGTAATGAAAGTGGGCTGGATAAGGTGCTCTTCACAGTACTCTCCGAATATGGCATCAATCAATTTACCTACTCCCATGCTCTTTGTAACGGGTACGTTTAACTTTTCGCAAACTTGACGAAGCTCCTCTTCGTTCATCCCTGCTACATCAACGCCTGCAAATTCCTTAATTGCATCAAGCATTGGCAGTCTTCTGAATGGTGCTTTAAAGTCAATCTCCTTTCCCCATAAAGTGATGTTTGTTTTGCCATGAAGTGTGAGAGCGACTCTCTCTATCATCTTCTCAACAAACTCCATCATCCAGAAGTAGTCTTTGTATGCAACGTAAATCTCTAAAACTGTGAACTCAGGATTATGTGTGCGGTCCATACCCTCATTTCTGAAGTCCTTGGCAAATTCGTATACACCTGTGTATCCGCCCACTATAAGTTTTTTTAGATAAAGTTCGTTTGCAATCCTCAAGTAAAGAGGAATGTCAAGAGCGTTGTGGTGTGTAATGAAAGGCTTTGCTGCAGCTCCACCCGGTATAGGCTGCAGGATAGGGGTCTCCACCTCCATGTATCCGTGTTCATTAAAGAAGCTCCTCATAGTGTTCATAATCTGAGTACGCTTCATAAAAGTCTCTCTCACCTGTGGATTTACAATAAGGTCCACATATCTCATTCTGTATCTAAGTTCTGGATCTGAGAATTCGTCGTATTTCTGACCATCTTTCTCCTTTACAATAGGGAGAACTCTTAGGGATTTGCTAAGAACTGTAAGCTCTTTTGCGTGTATTGAAAGCTCTCCGGCCTGAGTAATAAAAGCATATCCTTTTATCCCCACAATATCCCCTATGTCAAGCAGTTTTTTAAAAACCACGTTGTACATAGTTTTATCCTCTTCAGGGCAGATTTCATCTCTCTTAATATAGACCTGGATTCTTCCCTTCTCATCCTGAATTTCCATAAATGCTGCTGCACCCATGATTCTTCTGGTCATGATCCTTCCTGCAATTGAGATATCCTTGAGATTGCCCTCTTCTGGTTTATATTGCTCTTTTATCTGACTTGTGGTAATATTTACTTCGTAAGCGGCTGCGGGGTAGGGGTCAATGCCCAATTCCCTCATCGCCTTCAGCGAATCTCTTCTAATAATTTCCTGCTCGCTGAGTTCTGTGTAATCCATACAATTGAAGATTTTAATAAAGTGCAAAAGTAGCTTTTTTTTATGAATTTTTTGAAATATAATAGCTATCTTTGTCAGGATATGGCACTGGATAAGCAATGGATTGTAAAGGAGCCCGGAAACCCGGCACTGGTAAGAAAACTCGCGGAAGATCTGGGAGTAGATGAAGCGTTGGCAAATTTGCTGGTTCAGAGAAATATAAAGACTTTCGCAGAGGCAAAGTCTTTTTTTCGCCCCAAACTTGAAGAGCTTCACGACCCATTCCTTATGAAGGATATGGATCACGCTGTTGAAAGGCTGGACAGAGCTCTCACAAACAACGAGAAAATTCTTGTATACGGAGATTATGATGTGGATGGAACTACAGCAGTGGCTTTGGTATTTTCATTCCTCAGGAATCTTCACAAAAATATGGGCTATTATATACCTGACAGATATGACGAAGGTTACGGAGTCTCTTACAAGGGTATAGATTGGGCTCATGAAAATGGATATTCGCTTATAATTGCACTCGACTGTGGAATTAAGGCTGTTGAAAAGGTTGCATATGCTCAGACATTAGGTATAGATTTCATAATATGTGATCACCACCTTCCAGATGACAGGCTTCCGGATGCAGTTGCTGTACTTGATCCAAAGCGTACTGATTGCTCATACCCTTTTGACGACCTTTCCGGATGCGGGGTAGGATTTAAATTTATGCAGGCCTTTGCTTCGCACAGGCATCTTGAATTTAATCAACTGATTCCGCTTATGGATTTACTTGTTGTGAGCATTGCTTCTGACCTTGTCCTAATGACGGGAGAAAACAGAATACTTGCCCACTTTGGGTTAAAGCAGCTTAATGAGAGCCCCAGAAAAGGGCTGCTCTCAATTATTAAGCTTTCCGGTCTTGAAAAGCATGTTATAACTATTGATGATATAGTATTTAAAATTGGACCCAGAATCAACGCTGCAGGAAGGATGGAGTCTGGAAAGACAGCAGTGGACCTTCTGATTAGCAGAAATGATGACGAGGCAAGAAATATTGGTGATACAATCAATACTCATAACAACGACAGAAAGAGCATAGACAGGGAGATAACACAGGCTGCAATTGAGATGGCGGCAACAGCAAAGGATTATACAGAAAGGAAATCTACTGTTCTTTATAATCCATCGTGGCATAAGGGTGTTTTGGGTATCGTGGCATCACGACTTGTTGAAACATATTATCGTCCTACTATTGTACTTACGGAATCAAATGGTTTTATTACGGGTTCAGCCAGGAGCATACCAGGTTTTGACTTGTATGAGGCGATTGAGAGTTGCTCGGATCTTTTAGAGAATTTTGGCGGGCACATGTATGCAGCAGGATTGACTCTGAAGGAGGCGAATTTTGCACAATTCTGTACGAGGTTTGAGGAGTTTGTTAGAAACAAGATAACAAAAGAGCTTTTAACTCCTATAATTAATATTGATACATATCTTGAATTCAGGCAGATAACACCAAAGTTTTTTAGGATTTTGAAGCAGTTTCAGCCATTCGGGCCGGGAAACATGTCTCCTGTTTTTATTACCGAGAATGTATACGACAACGGAAACGGCAGAAGAGTCGGTTCTGATGCAGGCCACCTAAAACTTGAACTTATTCAGGAGGACGAGCCTCACAGACACATATCTGCTATCGCTTTTAACAGAGCTGAACACTTTGAACATCTAAAGTCAGGAAATCCTGTGGATATCTGTTATTCTATAGCTGAAAACTACTATAGAGGAATTGCAAATATTCAACTAAGGGTAAGGGATATCAAACTTCGCGAAGAGATTATATAGAGTCCATTATAGTGGAGAGTATCTCCCGGACACTTATATTATCTACATTAACAATTAATTTAGCTGCACTTTCATAACCAGGTTCTCTCTCTTTGAAGAGCCTTTCAACCTCTTTTCTTAAATCTTCATCACCCTTGTCTTTTACAAGAGGTCTGCTTTTGTGTGCCCTTTGGAGTCTGTAAGTAATTGTATCAATTGAGGCCTTTAGATATATGCAGAATGTGTTTTCTGAGATAGCAAACCTGTTTTTGTGGGAAAGTAAAGCACCCCCTCCCAGCGATATCACAAGTACCTTGTCTCTGCATTTTGTGATTAAATTCTCTAAATAGGTCTCTTCAAGCTTTCTGAACTCTTTTTCGCCCCTTTTACTAAATATCTCCTCTACAGACATCCCTTCACCATGTTCAATTAGTGAATCCAGATCTGCACAATTGCAGTACAGGTGGTTTGCAAGCCTTGAAGCAACAGTGCTCTTGCCTACTCCCATAAATCCTGTAAGAGTGATAATCATATTTTGCTAAAATAGAGTAGGGGACTCTTGTTGTTCATCCGGCTGACTACTCTCCTCATTGATAACCTCCGGCTCTTCAAAATCTTTCTGTAGTGGCTCAATGAACCTTATGGAGTCAACCTCGTAAGTTGTGAGTCTTTTGCCTTTTGCCCTTATACTTTTTCCGGCTATAAAATTCTCAACATCAATAATTTCGTTGCCTCTTTTTGAGTGTTTACCGCCAAATTTTATCTCTACCTGAGGGTATTTGTCGTTTGACAGTTCAAGCATATAGCTTCCCGGGGCATCTGAGATAAAGGAAGAAACAATGTTGTCGTTTGGTTCGAAAGGGAATCTTTTTACGTAGAAGCAAGACTGCTCTGCGTCAAAATAGATTACTGTGTATATTTTTTGGGTATCCAGCTTTTCAACCAGCATTAAGTCTCCTTGATATCTGTTGCTTAAATCGAAGTTGGTTGTGTAGTACTCTCCGTTTTTACAAATTGCCAGAATGTGATCTCCCTGGAGGTATTCACCAAGGAACTTTCCTCTTGAATCTGTATTGAGTCTGTTGATATCTGTATCAAACCAAATCGACTGACCACCAAACTGAGAGACTCCCTTAGATTTCAGCTGTATCTTGTGGACAGGATTTTTACTGAATACGTTTCCTCTTGACCCTCTGTTTTTAATAGCAAGAGTAGAGAAGTCGTATTCAAAAATAAGTTTTTTGAGCTTAGGCCTTGGCTTAAGAAAAACCTTAAGGACCTCTGCCTCACCATTTGGATTTTCAGTAAACCACAGAACTTGAGAGCCATCCTTGCCCTGAGTAAGGTCGTACTCTTTGTCTCTTGTCATGCTTGTTACTGCAAAACGTTTAACAAAGTATTCACCGCTCTTACCGTGTCTGTAAACGGCATTATAGATTGTGCGCTCGTCATTTTTCTTGAAGACACCCACATGGATTATACCTTTGCCTACAAATGCTTTATCCTGTATCTTGGTGACCAAGTACTTTCCGTTTGAAAGGAAAACTATTACATCATCAATATCTGAGCATTCGCACACAAATTCTGCGTTCTCATCTCTTCGAAGATCCATTCCCACAAAGCCCTCCTCTTTGTTTGCATAGAGTTTGGCGTTTACAGCTACTACTTTAGTTGCTTCGATAGTTTCAAAGCTGGTTATAATTGTTTTTCTGGGGAATCTCTCTCCGTATTTCTTTTTAATCTGCTGAAAATATTTAATTGTATAATTGTTGAGGTGTTCAAGGTTGAATTTTACCTCAGTCATTTCGTCTTCCATCTTCTTGATAGCATCTTCAAGAGCTTTCATATCGAACATGGAGATTTTGCGGACAGGTTTTTCAACTAATTTGAGAACATCTTCACGGATTATTGGTTTCCGCAGTCTTTGCTGATATTTCAGAAGTTCAGATTCGATGTTGTCAAGCTGGTCTTTCCATGAGTCGGTCTTCTTTTCAAGCTCTTTGTAGATCTTTTCTTCAAAGAAAATCTTCTCTAATGATGTGTAGTGCCAGGAGTCTTCCAGTTCAGCCAGCCTGATTTCAAGTTCTCTTTTTAAAAGATTCTTTGTGTACTCGGCATTGTGTCTTAGAATTTCATCTACTCCCAGAAAGCATGGATGGCTTTCTCTTATGACGCATGAGTTGGGAGAAATTGAAACCTCGCAGTCTGTAAATGCATACAGAGCGTCAATTGTTTTGTCAGGAGATACTTCGTTGTGAAGATGGACAACAATTTCTGCACCGGATGATGTGTTGTCATCTACCTTCCTGATTTTGATTTTACCCTTATCGTTAGCTTTAAGAATGGATTCAATCAGCTTCCCGGTTGTCTGTCCAAAAGGGATTTCAGTAATAGCAAGTGTGCGTTTGTCAATCTTTGTGATTTTTGCCCTCACCTTTACAACTCCTCCTCTCAATCCCTGATTGTATTTGCTGCAATCTGCGTGACCTCCTGTAGGGAAATCGGGAAGAAGAGTGAACTCATTGTTATTGAGGTATGCTATACAAGCGTCAATAAGTTCATTCAGGTTGTGTGGTAAAATCTTGGAGGCCAGTCCCACCGCAATACCTTCAACACCCTGAGCCAGTAACAGTGGAAATTTTACAGGAAGATTTACAGGTTCCTGGTTACGACCATCGTATGATGGCATCCAGTCAGTTGTTTTAGGATTAAAAACAACGTCGTTTGCAAATTTACTGAGTCTCGCTTCAATATATCTGGGAGCTGCAGCGCTGTCTCCGGTAAGAGTGTTGCCCCAGTTTCCCTGACAGTCAACAAGCAGATCTTTCTGCCCTAACTGTACAAGAGCGTCACCTATGGAGGCGTCTCCGTGAGGGTGAAACTGCATAGTATGACCTATGATATTGGCAACCTTATTGTACCTTCCATCATCCATTCTCTTCATTGAGTGGAGGATGCGTCTCTGAACCGGTTTGAGTCCGTCGTTTATATGAGGTACGGCTCTCTCAAGTATAACGTAAGAAGCATAATCAAGGAACCAATCTTTGTACATACCCGTAAGTTTGTACTTCTTGTCTCCCTCATTTATGAGTTTGTCATACTTACTGTTCTCGGATGATTCGGAAATGTCGTCAGATTCTTCCTGAAGTTCGGGTTCGTAGTCAAGGTCAGGGGTGCTCATTCTGGTTATGGGTTTTTCTAGTCTTGTATGTAACCAAACTGCTTAAGTTTTCTCTTATCTTCTCTCCAGTCTGGATTTACCTTTACAAATATCTGCAAAAAAACCTTTTTTTCAAAAAAGGATTCCATATCCTTTCTTGCCAGCGTACCTACCTTTTTCAAAGCAGAGCCACCTTTTCCAATTAAGATGCCTTTCTGTGAATCTCTCATTACATATATCACAGATTCAATTGAATAGAGATCACCAGTCTCTTTGAATGACTCAATTGTAACCTCTGTTGAATATGGAATCTCTTTATCGTACGTCAGCAGAATCTTCTCTCTGATGATTTCTGATGCAAAAAAGCGGAGATTTCTGTCTGTGAATACATCTTTATCGTACCAGGCCGGGCTTTCGGGGATAAGCTGAAGAATCCTGTTAAGCAGGGGTGTAATATTGAATTTCTCTTGTGCCGATACAGGGAAAATCTCTGCGCGGGGCACCAGCTCCTGCCATCTTTCGTTCAGAACTTCCAGGTCTGCCTGATTTGAAAGATCAATCTTGTTAATGATAAGGATTACCGGTGAGGAAACTTTATTTAGCTTTTCAATATACTCTTCATTCTTTGTGCTCTTCTCTACTACGTCTGTAACGTAAAGTATTACGTCTGCGTCACCTATAGCTGTCTCCACAAAGTTCATCATGCTCTCCTGAAGCTTGTAGCTTGGTCTGAGTATACCGGGAGTGTCAGAGAAAACCAGCTGGTAGTCTTCTCCGTTCACGATTCCCATTATTCTGTGTCTTGTAGTTTGTGCCTTTGCAGTAACAATGGAGAGTTTCTCTCCTACAAGAGCATTCATAAGTGTAGATTTGCCAACATTTGGATTACCTATAATGTTGACAAATCCAGATTTATGAATTTTGGTTGTATTGTTATTCATATGAACCCATTTTGAGCATAGAGACTTCGTTTTCTGTTAGAAAACGCCATTGTCCTCTTCTCAAACTCTTTTTTGTGAGTCCAGCAAAATATACTCTGTCAAGTCTCTTGACCTTATAGCCCAGGTGTTCAAAAATTCTTCTGACAACACGGTTTCTTCCAGAGTGAATTTCAAGACCAACCTGACTGTTGTCTTCGTCCACATATGACAGTGAGTCAGCATGAATTTCACCGTCCTCAAGTTCAACTCCTTGAAGGATTTGATCAAAGTGTGGTTTGGAGAGATTTTTGTCAAGAACTATGTGGTATATTTTTTTTCTGTTATGAGAAGGGTGGGTAAGGCTATCTGCCAACTCTCCGTCATTTGTAAGAAGTAGTACTCCGGTTGTCTGTTTGTCAAGTCTTCCTACAGGATAAACTCTCTGCGGACATTTGCCGGCAATCAGCTCCATTACTGTTTTCTCAGCATTTGGGTCTGAAAGTGTTGTTACAAAGTCCTTAGGTTTATTCATAAGAATGTAGACCTTCTCCTCTCCCTTAAGCCTCTCACCGTTAAATCGTATGTCGTCTGAAGGTTTAACTCTGACGCCAAGTTGAGTGATTATCTCTCCGTTTACTGTAACAAGACCAGCTGTTATGTACTCGTCTGCCTCCCTGCGGGAGCAAATACCTGAGTTTGCGATAAACTTGTTAAGTCTTACCAGCCCGTCATCTCTTTTCTTGGCTGTTGTTCTCTTTGCAATAACTCTGGTAGGTCTGTCTGAAGA
>JAVEZL010000018.1:0-12016 GCA_034003005.1 Bacteroidales bacterium | reverse complement strand
GGTCTTCCCGATGAAGGTCTGTCAGATTTTCTGTAAGGTCTGGCATCACTGCGACCTCTTGATGGTTGTTCCTCTGACCTCCCGGCCTCGGAACCCTTTTTTAATTCAAATTTTTTCATTGATATAGAATTCGGGTGCAAATGTATGTTATTAACATAGATTTTCCTACTTTTACAATCTTATTAAGCAACTTCCCGGTAATATGAATGGCCTAAAGGCGCTACTGGCGCGCAGATTCGGAATAAACCCTCTAATGAGAGAAAATCTTATTGTCTCCCTTCGCTCAATTAAGAGCACGCGTCTGCGTTCATCTCTTACTATCCTAATCATTGCCATAGGGATAACATCATTGGTAGGTATACTTACAGCAACAGATTCACTTAAGGCATTGATGACTGAGAACTTTGGCAAGATGGGTGCAAACTCATTTTCTGTAAGGTCAAATTTTACAGATACAGAAGCTGCAGGCAGACGTCCAAGGGTGATGAACAGAAGAAACATTTCTTATGCTCAGGCCAGAAGTTTTGCCGAGAACTTTAAAGTCCCCTCAACTGTCTCAATCTCTGCTACTGCAATAGGTAACGCAACAATTAAATACGCCTCAAACAAAACCAATCCAAACATAAGGGTAACTGCAACCGATGAGAATAATCTCTCATTCTCCGGTGCTTCAATTGACAAGGGGAGAAATTTCAGTAAACAGGATATAGAATCTGCTACTTTTACATGTTTGATTGGGTCAGGTGTTGAGAGGTCTCTATTTAAAGGTATAGATGCTGTGGGGAAAATAATCAGTGTAGGGGCAGCAAGATACGAAGTAATAGGAACCATCGCAAGCCAGGGGAGTACTTTTGGAGGAGGGCCTGATAACCAGGTTTGGATACCTATAACAAATGCCCGCGGGGTATTTCTTACAGATAATTCATTTTATGTTATAAATGTAATCCCTAAGGATGGAGTAGATCAGGAGAAGGCACTTGAGTCTGCTGAGCAGTTGTTCAGATCAATAAGGAGGCTAAGCCCCATGGATGCCTCTGACTTTAGGGTTACCAAGTCCGATGCATTCCTTGAGGATATTATGAAGATAATGGGATATGTTACTGCTGCTGCATTCATCATTGGAATTATAACATTGCTGGGAGCTGCGGTGGGTCTTATGAATATTATGCTTGTATCTGTAAAGGAGAGAACAAGAGAGATAGGTACAAGAAAAGCGATAGGTGCAAACTCAAAAACAATTAAGCAGCAATTTCTGTTTGAATCAATTGTGATAGGACAGATAGGGGGGCTAATGGGGATAATACTGGGTATAATTATTGGAAACCTTACGGCTTTGATAATGAAGAGCCCGTTTGTTATGCCATGGCTCTGGATGTTTATGGGTGTGGTCGTTTGCCTGATAGTAAGTATTCTCTCCGGATACATACCCGCTGTAAGAGCGTCAAAACTGGATCCAATTGAGGCACTCAGATACGAGTAAGTCTCTTTAAATTCTACTTAAGTCTGAAATTATAAGTGATAGTTCCCTCCTGAACAACAGGGGCTGAGGAGCTGAGATTGAACTTAGCCTTGAGCGCTGCTCGTTTTGAGGCATCCCATAAAGTTTTATTCTGAACAGTAGTTCCGGGTGCTCCAGGAGTAGCATCTATTACGCTTCCGTACTGATCTACCTTAATTTTTACAACAACCTTTCCTGACGCATTAACTGAATAGTCAGGCTCTGGAAGGTTTCCCATCAGACTTCTTCCGGCCAGCCTTGCAGATGGCTCTCCCTCTACGGCTCCTATTTGTGTATTACCCTGGGCATGACCCCCGGAGAGACTCTCAGAAATCTGTTTGGCGACTTGAGGGTCTGTAGTATTTTGATTTTTTGCGCTTGGAAAAAGTGCTCTGTTGTCAATCTTAGGCTTGGGTGGCTCATAATGTTCCACATCACCTTTTTCTCCTGATGTTGCCTCGGCTCCGGTGTTTGCCCTGGTTCCCTGAATCGCAGACTCAGATCGCTGAACAAGTTTTACCTCGTCATCAGGTCTGGGGTTTTCAACTCTTGGTTCGTGCCCGCTCTTTACCTGGATAGGTTTAGGTGGCTCCATCTCAAAATCTATCTCAATTCCTGTCTCAGCAGGAGGCGGATAGATTACCTTAAATCCGGAAGAGAAGAGCATTGTCATTGCCAAAATATGCACACCTACGGTTAACCCGGCTCCAATTATCTTGGCTCTGGCCTCTTGTGGGGTATCATTCTTAGGTACTTTTGACATGTCAATTGTTCTCTTTCCGTTAAATTGATTTACTATTCAGCAGATGTTGCAAGTATAATCCTGTATTGATTTCTTTTTGCTATGTTCATTACATTGACAACTTGTTCCATGGGTACACTTTTGTCAACGTGCAGAGAAATAGTAGGCTCCTCTCTGTCCATTAGCTCCTGCTGAATCTGTGCTTCAATATCATTAAAAGCAACAGGTGTGTTTTTCCCGTTAATATGGAAAGAGAATGTATTTGAAGCCTGATAGTGCTTAATAGAAATACTGACCATGGGTTTTGCAGCTACCTGATTTGTACTCTTTGGAAGCAGAAGCTTAAGAGCATTGGGATTAACCAGTGTAGATGTTACAAGGAAGAAGACCAGCAAAAGGAACACAATGTCAGTCATTGACGACATGTTAAATGAAGGGTCTACTTTTGAACGACGTTTGATTGCCATTTTTTACTTTATTTGCCTGCAGGTTCGTGCAGAAGGTCCATGAATTCGATTGTATTACTCTCCATTTTGTACACTATATTGTCAATTCTTGCAACAAGATAGTTGTAACCAAAATATGCTGTAATACCCACTATAAGACCTGCCACAGTTGTAACCATTGCAGTGTAAATACCGCCTGAAAGCAATGTAATATCTACGTTGCTTCCTGCCTGTGACATATTATAGAATGCCTGGATCATACCAATAACAGTACCAAGGAATCCAATCATAGGTGCTCCACCTGCTATGGTTGCAAGCATAGGCAGGCCTTTTTCAAGTCTTGACACTTCAACATTACCCATGTTTTCAACAGCAGTCTGGATATCGCTGAGAGGCCTTCCGATTCTCTCAATCCCCTTTTCAATTAGTCTTGCAATAGGAGTCTCCTGTGTCTGGCACAGATTGATTGCAGCCTTTATTTTGCCTTCGTGTATGTAATCATGAATGTTTCTCATGAAGTTCTCATCAATTTGAGATGCTTTTCTTATTGCCCACCATCTCTCTCCAAAAATATAGATTGTGAGGATGGAAAGTAACAATAGTGGAATCATGATCCACCCGCCTTTAAGAGCCATATCAATAAGTGAGAAGGATAGCTCCTCTTTAACAGGAATAACTGCTTGAACTGCTGTCTCTGCGGCATCTTGTGCCAATGCTGCCAAAATTGTGAAGGTCATAATAAATTCTTGGTTTTATCTATAGTACGCAAAAATACAACAATTGGGCCATTTATTGAATAGCCCAATTGTGAAAATTAGAAAAGTTATCAATTTCGTGACTCCTCGTGATTTTTATATTTGGCAAATCTGCCTTGCTCTTTTGGATGGACATTATCCGGTCTTGGCCATGGCCAGCCTCCAAACTCGGTTTCACGGTAATCTTCAAATGCTTTAAATATTTCCTCTCTGCTATTCATAACAAATGGTCCATATTGAACAACAGGCTCATTTACAGGCATCCCCTGCAAGAGAACGATTAGGTTTTCGTCAGATATTCCGGCAATTTCAATTTCTGCATCAGGAATAACTTCTAGGGCAAAACCTGCTTGTACCTCAGCCCCGTTAATTAAAATGCTGCTTCCTCTGTAAAAATAGAGCGTCCTGACTACCCCCGGTACCGCAGGAGGAATTTTAAAGCGACCTTTGTTTTGCAACTTAATGGTTAGCATCATTACTTCATTTTCAGGAAAGGCAGCCCATGAATCTGGTGCAGGATCAGGAGCTCTTTTACCGTCAAACTCCCCTGCAACAATATCAATTTCTGCAACGTCGTCTGCTCCTGTGGTGAATGTGACTTTGGGAATATCTTCTGACCAGAGCATCTTGAAGTGTGGTTCAGCAAATTTTCTTGCTTTAGGCAGATTTAGCCACACCTGAAAAAGTTCAGTGTGGTTCTCTCCATGTTCGTTAAGCAACGGAAACATCTCAGAGTGCTGAAGCCCGGAACCGGCTGTCATCCATTGTACATCACCCTCTCCGTAGCGTCCTGCCTGTCCGTGTGAGTCTGAGTGGTCAACAAAACCTGTTTTAACAATTGTTATTGTCTCAAATCCTCTGTGTGGATGAACGGGAAAGCCCGGTACCTTGTCTCCATGGTACATTCTCCATCCATCTTTAGGGGTAAAATCACTTCCGATGTTTCTTCCCTCAAGCGAGGCAACAGGCTCCATTCTCTCATTTCCTTCCGGATACAAATCGAGATGGTGAGCGCAAAAAATAAATGGGTTTCTTACCGGCCACTGAGGACCCAGAGGGGTTTTCTTTAATATAATTGTCTTACTCATTTTGATTTGGTTGATATACCAAATCTACCAAATTTCTCGCAGATTCTGATAATTTCACCTCTGCTTTTACTTCCCATTTCTCCTTTTCACTTATTACCTCTTTTACCCATAACCTCTCTGCGAGAAGATCGTAATATGCTTTCATCTCCTCCTTAAGTGTATAGTCCGGATTGAAGTTACGTGCACCTCTTCTTGGAGAGGGTACTATGCTGGCCAGAAATATTGATTCGTTAATATTAAGCCGGGAGGGCTCTTTGTCAAACCAGAACTTCGAAGCTTCACGGATTCCGTATATCCCCGGTCCCCACTCAATTATGTTCAGATATACCTCAAACATCCTCTCCTTAGGTACCAGCCGGTTATTCTCAATAATCCAGACCATAAGCATCTCCTCAAACTTTCTTGCAAGAGTTTTGTGCCTGCTCAGGTATACGTTTTTAACAAGTTGCATAGAGATAGAACTCCCTCCCCTTGCAAACCGGCCTTTCTTAATGTTTTCTACCATTGCCCCCCTGATACCCTCGGGGACAAAACCGTTGTGGTGTAAAAAGCCACCATCCTCTGATTGTAAAACAGCCATTTTAAGATAGGGTGAGATGTTGTCTAGAGATGTAAATGATGGGTTTCCTCTACCCACAGCAAAACTTCTTACTGCTACTCCTTTTTCGTATACAGTATGTAAAAAATCTTCGTTCATTAAACGAAGGTTTGCCCTGCCCATCTTCGTAATTCTGAAATTATTCCCTTTAAGGCTGGACTCAAGTTTCAAGCTGTCTATGTTTGACATATCAAGGTGAAGTCTGAATCTGTAATCTAAAGATCCCTCTGCCGTTATTCCGTCCAGCCCCAG
Organism: Bacteroidales bacterium; assembly: GCA_034003005.1. GTDB lineage: Bacteria > Bacteroidota > Bacteroidia > Bacteroidales > UBA932 > Bact-08. Next base: position 6,637 of record JAVEZL010000018.1, on the reverse strand, counting down.
GAAAAGACCAGAGGGCAGGGACGAGAATAATTCCTGAGCATCTTTTATTTGTTTACGTAACGAAGCAGAAAAAATCCAGTCGCTCATTTTTTCAATCTTGATCCAAGGAGAGACCTTAATATTATTTATCTTAAAAACAGAAGCGGAGTCAAGTTCTGCAAAGTTTGTCCCAATATTTAAACTATATGCAATTTGACCACTTTTAAGAGTAACCACCTCAGGTGAGATCCCTGTATGAAACAACTTAACGGATGATGCTTCTGCCATCCCCGAGAAGTTAATCACCTCCTTATGTAAGTTATTTCCTTTAATATCCAGCGAGAGAGTGTCAAACATTAGTTTTGCACTCCATCTGTAGTCTAGAAAAGGAACCCGGAACATTGTACTGTCCTTAGGAACAAAAATGGCAGAAACACTTCTCTCTTTGTCACTAAGAGATCCCTCTGCAGATAATCTCTCTATTGAGCCGTTTTCATCTGTGACAATTAGTGAAGTGTACTTGTCGTCTTTTACACTTGACTCAAGAAGGGTAATTTTAAGGTTATAATCCTTATTTGAATAGGAGAGGTAGACGTTTGACAATTTTGCTCTGGATGGCATTAGGTCAAGAAACAGACTAAACAGGGAGGAGGCGAGTGCTGAGTAATTCTTTTGATTGATTATTTCTGAACTTTGGTTATTGCCAGAAGAATCTTTGCCAAAAGAATAGAGAAAATCGAAGTTTGAAATGCTGTCTTTTTTGACAAATGATATTCCTGCCTTATCAAGTTCAAGATAGTTCAGGTCTGGTCTTAGAAATATTAATCTAAAAGGATTAAGACGTGCTATTATTTTTTTTGCACTTAGAAGAGTATCTGCGCCTACTGGTGTTACTGACAAATCTGAAATCTCAACCCCGGCTAGGCCGGACATGCTCATTTTCTCGTAGCTGATGATAAGACCGTATCTTTCTTCAAGTTTGTCAATCTTACTGTTTGCAATTGCACGCACAACAACTCCCCTTAAAAGCATAATTAGCAGGAGTGTCAGGATAATTCCCGCAATAAAAATGAGCTTCTTATTATTTTTCATAAAAGATATAAAAGATAACCGGCAACGGCACCTCCAACTACAATAAATGCACTATTGATTTTTTTAAATCTGAATATTAATGCAAATGATAAAAGTGCTATAACTGAACTTCTCCAGTCAGTAAGTGCATCCGTACCCATTTTAATGCAGACTGTAACAATCACCGCCACTGAGGCTGCATTTACCGCATCAAGAAACGCAGTAAAGAGTTTTGATTTCTTAAGTTTTGGAAGGATGGGGTTGAGAAGTGCAACAAACAGAAAAGATGGAAGGAAAATACCTATTGTTGCCAGAATTGACCCTGATAAACCTCCCATTTGCCATCCTATGAAGGTGGCTGTGGAGAGTACAGGGCCCGGCGTAAATTGGCCTGCAGCAACAGAATCAATAAGAACTTCACGGGATAAAAGGCCTGTTGAGACAAGTTCGGCATCAAGGAAGGCGAACAGGACGTACCCGCTGCCGTAAAGTAGTGCTCCGGTCTTGAAAAAAATCAAAAATATCTGAATCCCCGGGATTATTGTAAGTGTTTTCTCCTTTGCCTTGTTGCCAATATGGAGTAGTATTCCCGCTGCACCTGCAGCAAAAAGCGCATAAATCTCATTAACACCCAATAAGGTTGCAACTAGCACAGCTATCCCCATAAATATGAGCATACTGTTTTTAAATGCCTTTTTACCTAATGGAATGGCTGCATTTGCAATAATTGCAATTACTGCCGGCTTTATTCCCGATATAAACCTCTCTGCGTCAGGAAGAGTTCCGTACTGTTGGTAGAGCCATGCAATAATACCTGTAATTAAGACTGCCGGAGCAATAAATGATGCTCCTGCAACAAAGAGACCTTTCCAGCCCCTCTGTTCATAGCCGCAGTGCATTGTCATCTCTGTTGAATTGGGGCCGGGAATAAGGTTTGTAGCCCCCACAAGGTCAAGAAAATGTTCATGAGACATCCATTTTCTCTTTTTTACAACCTCGTTCTCCATCATGGCAATATGTGCCGCCGGACCTCCAAATGATATTGATCCTAGTTTAAGGAAAAGAAGAGAGATCTCCTTAAGCGTTGTCATAATATATGTTTTTAGTATGGCCTGCTGCTCATCTCAAAAACCAGAAGACCGCCACGTATTATATCGTAGTGAGTGATATAAGGAAATTCCAGCCGCTTGCCGTTAAGTATAACCCTTTTAACATACACATTGTTCACTGATTGGTTACGGGTTTCAATAGTGAATTTATTGCCATTCTCGAGGTTTATAGTAGCAGATACAATTAGTGGGCTTCCCAGATAATAAGTGGAACTTCCGGGGGCGACGGGGTAAAAGCCAAGAGAGCTGAATATATACCAGGCACTCATCTGACCACAGTCATCGTTACCGCTTAATCCGTCTGTCCGGGGTTTGTATTTTGTCTCCAGAATCTCCCTTATATGTTTCTGACCTTTCCACCTCTCGTCTGTGAGGTTGTACAGATAAGCAACATGGTGAGACGGCTCGTTCCCATGAACATAAGAGCCCATAATACCCTCTCTGGTTATGTCTTCTGTATTTTCAAAATACTTATCCGGCAGATGCATTGTAAAAAGAGTATCCAGATAGTTTGTAAATTTCTTCTTTCCGCCCATCAGTTTAACCAGTTCATACGGATCATGAGGCACATAAAGTGAGTAATTCCATGCATTTCCTTCAATAAATCCCTGCCCGTGTGTATCCAGAGGGTCAAACTCTTTTCTGAAGCTTCCGTCAGATAACTTGGGTCTCATGAACCCGCTCTCTGTATCAAACAGGTTCTTGTAGTTTTTTGAACGGATAATAAATTCATTGAATACTCCGGAATTTCCGGTTTTTTCCGCCATCATTGCGATTGCCCAGTCGTCATAGGCATACTCTAAAGTTTTAGACACAGAGTTACCACTCTTGTCTTCTGGGACAAATCCTCTGGCAATGTACTCTCCCAGACCATCATAGTATTTATTGTTTGCAGTGGCTACGGCGGCAGAAAGTGCTTTCTCGTAATCAAACCCATTAATATTCTTTACCATGGCGTCAGCAAGCAGTGAGACTGAATGGTAACCAATCATACACCAGTTTTCATTTGCGTGATGAGACCAAACGGGTAGCATTTTATGGACACTTTGATCATAATGCGCGAGCATTGAATTTATTATGTCTGAATTCCTCTTTTGCTGTATAATATTGTATAGAGGGTGCAGAGCTCTGTATGTATCCCAAAGTGAAAGCGTTGTGTAATTTGTGAATTTTTCTGCCTTATATACATTCTGATCAATTCCTCGGTACTCGCCATTTACGTCCATATATTCGGTTGTTCCGATGAATGAATGGTACAGAGCCGTATAGAAATTAATCAAGTCATCTTCCCTCAATGTTTTTGCCTCAATTTTTCCAAGTTCTTCATTCCAAAATGCCCAGGCGCTCTCCCGGTATTTATTAAAATCAGAATGAGGTGCCTCTTGGTTTAAATTAAGCAGGGCATTTCTTGTACTAACGGGTGAGAGGGCTACTCTGAGAACAATCTCTTCCCCATCATTTGTGTCAAAGTCAAAATAGGCCCTTAGCTGAGGAGCGGCCATTTCCGGGAAGTTTGACTCCTGGTCAAATTTTCGCCAGAAACCTTTGTAAATTTGACCGCCACTAAAGGATTTATATCCGTAATTTTTAAAAGGTTTGGAAAATTTTATGGCAAAATATTGAGTGCGAGTGCGGCCCCAGCCGTTTGTTTGCCTGTATCCGGTAATTGTTCTGTCATTTTCAACCCTCACAAATGTCCATACATTTTTCCCGGGATAATTGTAGATTCCATGTACAAGATCCAGTATTATATGTGAGTTTTCTGATTCAGGAAAGGTATACCTATGAATACCCACTCTGGAAGTGGCAGTAAGTTCTGCCTTGATTCCGTAATCATCCAGTAAGACACTGTAATATCCCGGTTCGGCTAATTCGTTTTTGTGACTAAACAGAGACCTGAAACCCTCTTTGTGCTTAGCAGCAGTACCCGGATTAAGTTTCAAATCACCGGTTGTGGGCATTATGAGGATATCTCCTAAGTCTGAGTGTCCGGTCCCGCTAAAATGAGTGTGGCTAAACCCTACAATAGTGCTGTCTGTGTATTGGTAACCGGCACAATATTTATAAACATCCTTGTTATATACTCCATTTATGGAATAGCTGATTGTGTCTGTATCGGGACTAAGCTGAACCATCCCAAAGGGCACTGTTGCTCCGGGGTATGTGTGTCCCATCTTTTCTGTACCTATAAATGGATTTACATATTTAGCAGGGGATTTGACTATCCCGGTCTGCAATGCAGAAAAGGCTGCTATAAAGAGAAAGAGATTCATTTCCCAAGATTATAAGTAATTGCTCTTACCTCCTGAGCCCATTCGTAAGCGGTTTTAGATTTGTCAAAAGTCTCCCAGGATATAGGTTTCCCAATTGTAACCCTTATGGTTTGTCCTTTTTTTAGAAAAATCTCATGGGGTAGGAGCATCAGTTCAATATTAGCTTTTATACCAAATATTTTTCTAAACGAATTGATTCTGTAAAAAAGTTTGGAATTGGTTCCGTGAAAATGGAACGGAACAATGTCTCTTTTGTGAGAGACAGCCTTTGTTATAAAACTTTTCTGCCATGGAAGATCTTGAATCTTGCCATCTCTGATTCGTGATACAATACCTGCCGGGAAGTGGGTAATGGCTACATCCATTCCGTAGGTCTCTTCAATTGCTTTCAGATATGACTTTGATGAACCGTCAAAAACATTTACTGCAACTACAAAATCGTTAAGTTGAGGGATGAACCTGAACGAGTCATTTGCAATTGCTTTTAACGTTCCGTATTTGCCTGAAACAATGCTTGTGAGCACAAGTCCGTCTGCAAAGCCGAACGGATGGTTTGCAGCGAAGAAGCACTTATTGTTTTCAGGAAGATTTTCAAGCCCCTCTGCCTCTATTTTTATCTGAAACTCATCAAGGAGAGCTTTTAAAAATTGGGCACCTTTCAGGTGGGAGTACTTATTGAGAATTGTATTTAATTCATCTTCGTGAACAATTCTTGAAAGTATACGGATAATCCATCCGGGAAGGTGTTTAAGAAAGCCTTTGTCTCTCTCTTTTAAAGTTTTTTCAATATCAATGTATTTTTTTGTCATGTAAATTTCTTGTTAAATTTCAACACCGGTTATTTCTGTTGATATTCTCCAGAGTTCTGAGGCAACTGATTCTTTGTAATGTTTATCGATCTCTTTTGTTACCGCAGGATATCCTCTCCAGTTATCCCAACCGTCCGGTCCAACAAATTCTCCCCCCCTGAGCCCAGGGTCAGTTGCTGCAAACAGGGTAGGGAGGGCACCCATAGAGGCAGGCTGTCCTATAAGTTTGAAGCCCCATGAAAGAATTCCCGGTGATGGTTTGCCGGAACCTCTTGAGGTGAGATTTGTGGCGGATACACCAGGATGACATATGACGCTTATAGTTTGAGATCCTCTCTCCTTTAAAAGGTTATCTAATTTTTTTCCAAAAAGCAAGTTTGCATATTTGCTCTGTGCGTAAAATTTAAATGCAACATAACCCTTTTTCCCATCGAGGTTATTAAAATTTATTTTTCCACCTCTTGCGGCAATGCTGCTAACGGTAACAATCCTTGAGCCCGGTACTCCTGTCATCAGAGGTAACAGAAGTCCGGTAAGTGTAAAATGGGCAAGGTGATTTGTGCCAAACTGAAGTTCGTATCCCTGTTTAGTGAGTTTGAGGGGTGGAACCATAACACCGGCGTTGTTAATGAGAATATCAAGTTTTTTGTGTTTTAATGCAAATGATTCTGCAAAAAGCTTCACACTATCCAGGTCTGTAAGCTCAATGTGCATTGCACTAATTTTTGAATCGGGATTGACCTCTTTTACGGATTTAACAGCCATCTCTCCCTTCTCCATGTTTCTAACAGCAATAATAACCTCTGCTCCCTTAGCAGAGAGGGCTTTTGCTGCCTCCAGCCCAATACCGCTTGAGCCGCCTGTTATTATTATTGTTTTACCTTCAAGTGAACCTATGTTTTCTGATGTCCAGTAATTTTTCATTGTTGATTGTATCTTTTGTAAAAAATCAGGTAGAGTTGTTTTTAACGTCTCATCTCTTCTCCCCGAGTGCAAAGTCAACAGCTTTATATGTGTGGATTTTTGTTGTGTCAAAAACAGGGATATCTACATCCCCCTCTTGTATGAGTAGAGGAATTTCTGTACACCCGAGAATAACCCCTTCTGCACCTTTATTTTTAAGTTTGCCGATTATATTTTTGAATATCTCTTTTGATTCATCTTTGATTACACCTTTAATGAGTTCGTTAAAGATGATGTTATGAATCTTATTTATGTCGTCAGGATCAGGGATTATGACGTCTATTCCGTAGTGCTCTTTCAGCTCTTTTTTATAGAAGTCCTTCTCCATTGTGAATCTTGTTCCCAGTAATGCAATTTTTGTTAAGCCCCACAGGGATATTGCATCTCCTGTAGCGTGTGCAATGTGTAGAAAAGGGACTGATATACTTCTCTT
>JAVEZL010000017.1:0-45888 GCA_034003005.1 Bacteroidales bacterium | reverse complement strand
CATTCTCTTTTGCCGTTTACCTTGTACCGGGACTATTCGGGGCACCGCTCAATTCACTATCCGGATTACTTCCTCCGGCAGATGAGAGCACATTTACAATAGGTTCAGGCTCCGGTCAAACCGCCTCATCTACACAGGGAGAGCCTACTCAGGGCTTGTGCGGACCTGCAAAATATGCAAATACAAAGAATATTGTTCCTTATGGTCTTCCGAGCTACTACGACATCGCAGAGGCTATCGAGTGCGCAAAAGAGCTTAATAAACCTATTTTGCTCTCGTTTAAATCTCACACCTGCAGCGCATGTAAAGTAATGGAGGCTAAAGTATGGAGCAATCCGGAGGTTCAGGCAATACTCAGAGATCAGGTAGTTCTTGTATCTCTTTATGTTGATGACAGAACAGAGCTTCCGCTGGATGAGCAGGTAACATCAACAATTGACGGAAAGGTTAAGAACACTTTAGGCAGAAAGCTCCGTGATTATCAGCTAACCAGATTTGGAAAAGCCTCTCAGCCTCTATATGTAATAGTGGGCCATAATGAAGAGGTACTCTCTGCTCCTGTAGGAGAATCTACAGTAGAGGAGTACCTCGCGTTTCTTAAAGCCGGCCTTGAAAACTTCAGTAAAGGTCAGCAGTAGTATTTCATAATAAATTTATCTGATGGATCAGCTTATTTTTTCAAATAGCTGGTCCATCGGCTTTCTAACCTTCTTGAGGAACTGATTTTGATCTTCCGGAGATCTGTATCCTACAGCTCCTATGCATACAGATGTTAGTCCCTTAGCTTTAAGGCCGAGTATCTCATCAAACTTTGCTTTATCAAATCCCTCCATAGCTGCAGCATCTATCTCCTGTTCTGCTGCGGCAGAGAGAAGGGCACCCAGTGCAATATATACTTGTTTTGAATTCCATGTTGAAACTTGCTCCGGAGTCATTGAAGAGATAATCCCGTTTAGCATATCTCTGTATCCATTGCTGTTCTCTTCAGGAACATTGTTTGTTTCTGCTGTAAGCTTAATGAATGCGTCAACTTTATCCCTGTTGTAATCCGTAAAATTTGCAAATACGAACACATGAGCTGCCTCTGTAAGTTGTGGCTGTCCATAAGCGGCCTCTCTTAGCTTCTCACGTATCTCTTTACTTTCGATTTCAAGCACTTTATATGGTTGGAGGCCATAAGAAGAGGGGATGAAATTGATTGCTTCTTTAAGGTAATCTATCTGATCTTTAGTTAGTTTTCTAGTTGAGTCAAATCTCTTGACTGCATATCTCCATTTTAGTCCTTCTACTACTTTCATTGTATTGTAAATTTATCTGTTTATTTAATATAATTACCATGCCATAGGAACTTCCATAACAAGGATTTTAGAGTCTTTACTTATATCTATACTTAGTACTTCTGCGTCAGTTACTGCAAGAGCATCTCTTTTATTCATTTTATGCCCATCTATGGTTGCCTCACCTTCAAGCAAAAAGATGTAAATCCCATTTTCGCTCTTCTTTATAGTATAGTTAATCTTTTGATTATCTGTAAACTCGCCAAGATGGAACCAGGCTTGCTGATGTATCCATACACCCTCTTCTACCTCATTAGGTGAGACTATCTGCCCGAGTCTGTTAGTTACTCTGTCTTTGCTAATCAGTTTTTGATCGTAACGTGGTTTAACATTCTTTTTATCCGGAAATATCCAGATTTGCAGGAATTCAACAGCCAAGTCTGTTCTGTTGTTCATTTCACTATGAATAATTCCCGTCCCGGCACTCATCACCTGAACCTCTCCCTCTTTTATTACGGTTGTATTCCCCATACTATCCCCATGTTTAAGCTCTCCGCTTAAAGGGATAGAAATTATCTCCATATTATCGTGTGGGTGTTTTCCGAATCCCTCGCCTGCTGCCACAAAATCATCATTTAGAACCCTCAGGGCTCCAAAATGAACTCTCTCCGGGTCGTAATAATTTGCAAAAGAAAACGAGTGTGAAGATTTTAGCCATCCATGATCTGCATGACCTCTGGATGAGCCTTTTACCAGGTTATATTTTTTTGTATTTGTTGTCATATCCTTGCGTTCAAATTAATAATACAAAGGTATAGACTAAGAAGATGGGCGTAAATGCAAAAAACTGGGAAAGTATTGCAAAATTCCTAACTCTCCCTGAATTGAGAAAAGGTGATGCCCTCCCTTCTCTTGAAAAAATTGCTGAAATGGGCAGGATCCTGAAATCCCAGGCTGTAAGCAATCTCTTTAGAGGTTAGCTCCGTGTGAATGCCCAGACGTTTAGACTCAATAATGATTCTACTCTGTATAAAGTCTTTAGCATTAGTTCCCACAGCATCCTTCATGACAGTATTTAAATAGTCAGAAGTAATATTTAGAGAATCTGCATAGTCAGAAACCTGATGCCATTCACGAAATTTCACCTCAAGTAGTTTTCTAAATCTGCCTACAAGATCTCGGCCGGTCTCAAGTAGCTGAGTATTACCGTTGAAAGTCTTATCAATTTCACTGTTGCACTCAATTAGAAAGAGCTTAAGCCAAGATGAAACGGCCTCATTAACATATCTTTCGCCTCTAAAAAAAAGAGCTTCAATCTCTTTTCCCATGCTGAATATCTTATTAGCCCTCTCTTCCGACAGATCAAGCGGGGGAGTATCGGGTTTACACGAGAATAATCCGAGGTTTGTCAGGAAATACTCATTAATATGGTACTTACAAAGAAACTCACCCGTAAACATTATTACCAAACCCTCCGGCCGTGTGGGTGTATAAACCTGATGAACCTGGCCGGGCATAAGAAAAAATACTCTGTTGTCCTTTATCTCGTATTTAGTAAAGTCAATAGTATGCTCTCCCTTGCCTTGCTTAGAAAATATGATTGTGTAGAAGTTGTGCTTGTGAGGTTCATCTGGAGTTGAACCGCTCTCGTCAAAAATCTCCTCCATTGTCCTGTAAGCAAAGAGAACCGCCTGATCTTCGTGTTGAAGATCAAATGACGGAATCTCTGTTCCTCGTGAATCTGTGAAGAGTGAATTTTTCAATGATGTGTTATATTGTTCTGCAGCTTTTAACTACGACTGATTTATCTTCACATAATTCCAATAAATCCTCAACTCTTTTAGAGAGCAATGGGTGAATAAAACCAGGGCAAATCTCACAAACAGGAGTTAGAACAAATCTCCTTAAATGCATTCTAGGATGTGGGATTGACAGTTCTGTAGTGTCAATTACTCTGGAGCCGTAAAAAATTATGTCAATATCTATCTCTCTTGACTCGTAACTGTTTGAATCAGGATGACGAACCCGTCCAAGCTCAAACTCAATATTAAGAAGCTCCTTTATAAGATCTTGCGGAGTCAAATCTGAAGTTAATTGAACAGCCATATTAAGGAACCATGTCTCTGTCTCAAAACCCCACGGTTCGCTCTCATAAAGCGACGAGGTTAATACAGGTGTTTTTGACAAACCCGATATTTTTTGAACCGCCTCGCTCAAATAACCAATTCTGTTGCCCTTATTGCTTCCCAGCAGAAGAATTATCTCTTCCATTGTTTTCTATAACATTCCCAGTTCAAGCAGAGCCTCTTCACTCATTCTACTCTTATCCCAAGGTGGTTCAAAAGTAAGCTCTAATGCTACATCTTTAACTCCCGGAACATCTGAAACAGCGTCAAAGACATCCTGTAGAAGCTGATCAGCCATGGGACAGTTAGGAGCAGTAAGAGTCATTTTAACATCTACCTTGCCCTCGTCATTACTTTTTATTTCGTATATGAGACCCAGATCATATACATTTACAGGTATTTCAGGATCATAAACCTGCTTTAGTGCTAATACAATATTCTTTTCTGAAATCATACGTCTACTGTTTATTTGCAGCAAAAGCCACAGCGTAAAACTTAATTTGTTTTATCATTGACAACAGTCCGTTAGCTCTTGTAGGCGAAAGGTTTTCCTCCAAACCAATCTCCTTAATAAAATTGAGATCTGCATCAATAATCTCCTGAGGGGTCCTCCCTGAGAAGACTCTTACTAACAAAGATATTATGCCTTTTGTTATAATTGCGTCACTATCTGCTGTAAACCATATTTTTCCGTCGGCATAATCAGCAGCCAACCAGACTCTTGACTGACATCCTTTAATAAGGTTTTTCTCCTCTCTTCCGGAATCCTTTATGATAGGAAGCGTTCTCCCTAAATCAATTAAATATTCATATTTATCCAACCAGTCTGTAAAGACGGAAAATTCTTCAACAATTTGTTGTTCTACCTCTTTAATTGACATTTATTAAGTAATTTATTTTAACATTTTTATTGCCTTCTGAAGAGCAGTAATGAATAACTGAGTCTCCTCAATTGAATTGTATGGTAAAAGAGACGCTCTAACCATACCTGTTAAACCGAATCTGGTCATTAACGGTTCGCAGCACATCATACCGGACCTTACAGCAACTCCCATCTTATCCAGAAGCATAGCCAGGTCTGCATGATGAACCCCCTCTACATTAAAAGAAAATATGGGAAGTTTATTATTCGATTTGCCATATATTTTAAGCCCTTCAACCCCCTCAAGGCCCTTATTAAGAGATTCAACAAGGAGAGCCTCCTGACTCTTCAATAATTCTTTATCAATACTTTCAACAAATCTGATTGCTTCACCAAGGGCAGCGACTCCTATGAAGTTGGGTGTACCCGCTTCAAACTTAAGCGGGATAGGGGCGTAAGTTGTTTTTGTAAGAGATACTGTCTCAACCATGTCACCACCTCCCATCCATGGCTCCATCTCATCAAGTAGAGCTCTTTTTCCATATAGGACTCCAGTTCCTGTAGGACCGTATAATTTATGTCCGGAAAAGGCATAAAAATCACAATCCAGTTCCCGAACATCCACATCGCCGTGCACAATACCCTGCGCTCCGTCAAGAAGAACTACAGCGCCAGCTTTATGTGCCTTTTCTATTAAAACTTTAACAGGATTTTCAATACCCAGAACATTTGATACATGTGCAACGGATACAATTTTTACCGATCCATCCAGCAGTTTGTCAAGCTGGTCAACCATCCACTCACCATTATCATCCACATGAAGAACCCTCAACTCTGCTCCCACTCTCTGACATGCCATTTGCCAGGGAACAATGTTTGAGTGGTGGTCCGCTTCGCAAATAACTACAGAGTCACCCTTTGATATAAAACGAGATGCAAAACTATTAGCTACAAGGTTTATCGAGGCTGTCGTTCCAGATGTAAAAATTATCTCTTCTGAAGATGATGCATTTATAAAAAGTTGAACAGTTTCTCTAGCCGATTCATATAATGATGTACATTTTGCACTCAATTCATGAACAGCTCTATGTATATTTCCGTTTGTTCCGGAATTCATCTCATTTATAAGAGAGATAACACTAACCGGTTTCTGAGCAGTTGCTCCATTATCAAAGTAAATCAGGTCTTTACCATGAACAACCTGCTTTAAAGCAGGGAAATTATCCCTCATCTGAGTAATGTTATCAATAGCACTCATTGTACGTTTATTCGGTGGATTAATCATTGATTCCTGCAAAATTAAACATAAATTTGCAAGAATAGTTTAATAAAGGACAATGTACGATTATATTAAAGGAGAGGTTGCCGAGGTAGGTCCCACAGAGGTAGTAGTGGATACAGGAAGCTTTGGATACAAACTTCAGATATCTCTGCAGACATATTCAAAAATACAGGCTGGATCAAAGGTTAAGCTCTTTATTCATCATCATCTGAGAGAGGATACAGAGTTGATGTATGGTTTTTTTGACAAGGATGAAAGAGCTATTTTTCAACATCTGATTGAGGTATCCGGTATCGGCCCAAACACTGCCAGGATGATGCTTTCATCTATGACATCTGACGAAATCAGGAATGCAATTATCACCGGTGACATCAACAGACTTAAGAGCATTAAGGGAATAGGTCTTAAGACAGCTCAGAGACTTCTGATTGAACTTAAAGACAAAATAGTCAAGGGCGGCGGTGGCTCTGTGATTACAGGCGGATTTACAACTGCGCCTGACAGCAGGCGTGATGAAGCAATTTCTGCACTAATTCTGCTCGGCTTTAGCAAAGCAAATGTGGAAAAAGTTATTGACGGAATATTGAGGGAAAATCCCTCTTCTGCACTTGAGGAGCTGATAAAGCTATCACTTAAAAGATTATAAATATCAATTATTTTAATAAATTTGCATCAAATTTAATAACAAAATTATGAGCATACCTGCAAATCTTAAGTACAGCAAAGACCACGAATGGGTACTTGTAGACGGTGATATCGCAACAATAGGAATCACCGAGTTCGCACAGGGACAACTGGGCGACGTAGTTTTCGTAGACATCCAGACTGAAGGAGAAACACTTTCAGCAGGTGATGTATTTGGAGCAATTGAGGCAGTCAAAACCGTTGCAGACGGTCTTATGCCTGTTTCAGGAGAGATTGTTGAAGTAAATGGTGAGCTGGAGAGCGCACCTGAGTCAGTTAACAAAGATCCATACGGAGCCGGTTGGATGATAAAGGTTAAGCTTACAAATCCAGCTGAATTAGAAGAGCTTATGGATGCAGCTGCATACGAAGCATTTATTGCATAATTTATCAATTATCAATAATTGAGAGCGCCCGAATTATCGGGCGCTCTTTTTTTTGAGTTGGTCAAATTATATTTTTAAATTTACGAACACTAACAAATAATTCAAACCTGAATTTTAAATGAAACATAGTTTTGGAAGCGACAACCACTCTGGTGCAGCGCCGGAGATACTTGAGGCAATCATAAGTGCAAACAACCAATTTCAAGTTGCTTATGGTGATGATGATTACACAAAAAAAGCTGTACAAACATTCAAAAAGATACTTGGCGAATCAGCTATACCCTTCTTTGTTTTCAATGGAACAGGGGCAAACATACTGGCCTTAAAAGCCCTTACAAACACATTCAATTCAATTTTATGCCCGGATAGTGCCCACATAAATGTTGATGAATGCGGAGCGCCTGAAAAGATGACCGGAGCTAAATTAATCCCCCTGCCCACTATAGATGGAAAGGTGTCTGCCGACGTAGTAAAAAAGGAGCTTAAAGGATTCGGCTTCCAGCACCATTCTCAACCCAAAGTGCTGTCAATTTCCCAGCCCACAGAACTCGGCACCCTTTACAAACCTGAAGAGATAAAGGCTCTTGCAGATTTAATGCACAGCCACGGTGGATATCTGCACGTAGATGGTTCAAGAATATCAAATGCCTCAGCTTCACTAGGGATTTCAATCAAGGAGTTTATAACAGATCAGGGGGTAGACGCCCTCTCCTTTGGCGGGACCAAAAACGGCCTTCTGATAGGTGAGGCTGTCGTTTTCTTTAGAGAGGAGCTTGCAGAGAACTTCCAATACATAAGAAAACAAGGAGCTCAGCTCTTCTCAAAAAACAGATTTATTGCTGCACAATTTGATGCGTTTCTAAGAGACGGATTAAATTTAAGGCTTGCTTCACACTCAAACGCTATGGCCAAATACCTTGAAGGTGAACTAAAAGAGATTAAAGATGTTGTTATTTCAAGGCCTGTCGAGACCAATGTTGTGTTTGCCGTGATTCCTTCTGATTTGTGCAATAAACTTATGAAAAAACACTATTTTTATGTGTGGGATGAGGAGAGCGGAGAGGTCAGATGGATGTGCTCTTTTAACACAACCAAGGAGGACATCGATAATTTTGTGGCCGACATCAAATCATTAATATAACCTAAACTTAATACATTATGGCAGTAACAAGAGTTTTCGACCTGCTGGAACAGTTGGTGGAAAAATATCCAAAAGATGACATGCTGAGCAGAAAGAGTGCCGGCAAGTGGATAAAATACTCATCTCAAAGTTATTACGAACATTCTCATCTGGTTGCTTACGCCATGCTGTCAATGGGCTTTGGCAAAGATGACAAAGCAATAACTATAATGCCCAACCGCCCTGAGTGGAATTTTATAGATATGGGTCTGATGCTGGCAGGAATGGTTCACGTTCCCGTTTATACCACCCTAAGCCCAGACGATTATCTCCACATTTTCAACCACAGTGATGCTAAGGCAATCTTCATTGGAAACGAAAGCCTTGCAAAAAAGCTGTTACCTATCCTTAAAAAAGTTGAAAGGGAGATTAAGATATTTTCAATTGAGCCATTAGAAGATCTTCTGTCTATAGAGCAGCTTTATATTATTGGCAAAGAGAATGAAAAGGACTTCAGGCCTGTTGTTGAGAAAGTTAAAAAAGAGACTGATGAGAACGAAGTTGCAACAATAATTTACACTTCCGGAACAACCGGCACTCCAAAAGGGGTTATGCTCTCTCATAAAAACCTTGTATTTAACTTTATAGGTACAGCCGTTCAGCAGATTAGAGACCACAGACATAAAATGCTCAGCTTCCTTCCTCTTTGTCATATATACGAAAGGGGAATGAACTACGATTATCAATACCTGGGAATAAGTATATATTACGCAGAGAGCCTTTCTACAATCGCAGCTGACCTGGCAGACAGTAAGGCCGACGGTTTTTGCGCAGTTCCAAGGGTATTGGAAATGATGTACTCAAAGCTAGAAGCAGCCGGTAAAGATTTAGATGGAATTAAAAAGGTAATATATAAGTGGGCCTTCAAAATTGCCACTAAGTTTGACTACACGAAGAACAGCATGCTATATAAAATGCAATACGCAATTGCAGATAAGCTTGTTTACAGTAAGTGGAGAGCTAAACTTGGAGGAAAAGAGATGCTTGTTGTATCAGGCGGCTCTGCAATTCAGGCTAAGATTATTCGTCTTTTTACTGCAGCGAAAATGTACATATTTGAAGGTTACGGTATGACAGAAGCTTCTCCTGTTATTGCTGTTAATAACCCTAAAGAGATGATTATCAAGATAGGAACGGTTGGAAAGCGTATGGAGGGAACTGAAATGATGATTGCTGAAGATGGAGAGATTCTAACTCGCGGACCTCACGTTATGCTTGGATATTACAAAGATCCGGAGTACACAAAGCAGGTTATTGACGAAGATGGTTGGCTTCATACCGGTGACATAGGAGTTATGGTAGATAAGATTTTTCTTAAGATTACTGACCGTAAAAAGGAGATTTTCAAGCTATCTGCAGGCAAATACATTGCCCCTCAAGTAATTGAAAATATGCTTAAAGAGTCATCATATATTGAGAATTGCATGGTGGTGGGAGAAAACCAAAAATTTGCCTCAGCGTTAATAATCCCGGACATAAGTAAACTGCATTTCTGGGCAGCCAAACACAAGATTCAATTTGCAGAAAATAAAGACCTTATCACACATCCTGACATTATTAAGAAGATAAATAAGGAGATTGAAAAGGTTAATGAAAAGTTAGCTGCACACGAACAGGTAAAAAGAGCAAAGATAATTTTAGATGAGTGGACTCCTATAAATGATATGCTCTCACAGACTTTAAAACTTAAGAGAAATAAGATTAAAGCAAAATACGCAGAAACTATTGCAGAAATCTATAATAATGAATAGGTAACTATTTAACTAACTGTTGTTTTGAAGATAATTAAAGCAGAAAATAAAGACAAGGAAGCCATATTTGATATATGGCTCTCTTGTTTTACTGAAGATGAAGCATATATAAACACCTACCTTGAGTATTGCTTCCCTAATTCCACCACGCTTTTGCTTGGCGACGATGTTAGCGGCTATGTATCAGTAATAAGTATTATTCCATCATATTTCATCCATAATAACCAAATAATCAAAGGAGGTTATCTGTATGGAGTTGGAACACTTCCTGAACATAGGGGCAACTCATACTCCTCAAAACTGATTGATTACGCAAAAGAGCTCCTGATCTCAGAAGGATTTGATTATTTTATAGTCAAGCCTGCAACAGAGACTCTATTTTCCCTTTATAAGCGATTAGGCTTTAACAAAGAGATTTATAATACCCGCATAACAGTAAAGTCGCCTCAGGATCTATCCACAGAAACTGACCAAAGCTCCATTAACTTGAATACTGTCAAAACTGGGACCACTCTGGATTCTGAGAAGTTATTCCAGACAAGAGAAGAGAATCTTTCATCATCATGCTTTCTATGGCCTAAGGAGATTCTTTCATACTCACTCAGGGAAATACTCAATCGAGATGGCTTTCTATTTATTAGTGATGCAACGGGAGATTATTGCACAGGGTACGCTTCAGAAGATTCTTCTACTTTATTGATTCTTGAAACAACTGTTAAACCAGATGTGGTAAAGACCAATTTTGGTAATCAGATCAAAAAGAGATACCCGCAATCTGAAAATTGGACAATTGATTACCCATACAACGCAAATCTTAATCAAGCCGCACAACTCTCAGCACTCATAATGGAGCTTAAGCCAGGTATATACGAGCGCTGCTGCACTCTCAACCTCTCTTTGCCAATGGAATAAGCTCAAAATGTTCCTCGTGGAACAAAACCTCAATCAAATTATCTTCCAAAATAGACTAACAAAATCGAGATATCTGCAGGAGAGACTCCGGGTATTCTCGATGCTTGAGAAATAGTCTTAGGCCTGTGTTTTTCAAGCTTTTGCCTAGATTCAGTAGAGATAGACTTTAGTGTAGAATAGCTAAAGCCATCGGGGATTTTTACATCTTCGAGCTTGAGAATTTTTTCAGCGATTCTCTTTTCTCTATCAATATAACCTCTGTATTTGACGAATATTTCTGCCGATGAGATAACCTCATTAACAAACAGCAAATACGCAATATCGACATCATCTACTCCCTTATCTTCATAAGGAAGTGGTCCCTGTGAATCCAATAACTTTTTAATTAGGTTAAGCAAGTCTTTGTTCTTGTTATCCAAATTATTAAGGCTATCTACCTCATCCTTTAAGACATTAATTAAAATCGACTTAAGTTCTTCATTGATATTTGAGTCCAGATATGTTCCCCGTGGAACATTTTTAAGCAAGGAGTAAATTTCTGTTTGAGGTCTAGTTAAAATTTCTGATAGTTTTTTTCTTTGGTCTAGTGCTGTGGATCCCGCGTCAAGGAGATAACTATTGATTTCATCAGGGGTTACTGAAATAGACTCCATGAAGCCAACCAGTGCTCTAATAAATTCATATTTATTTCGAGCCAGTTCTGCCCTTTCAGGAGTAGCTAAGCCAATAACTAGCCCCTTCTCAGTTAGCCTTAGGTCAGCATTATCTTGCCTTAGCAAAATCCTGTATTCTGCCCTGGATGTAAACATCCTGTATGGTTCGTCAACTCCCTTAGTTACGAGATCGTCTATTAGCACGCCTATATAGGCTTCATCTCTTTTTAGAATAAGTGGCTCTTTTGAGTTAAGTTTAAGATGAGCATTTATTCCGGCCATCAAACCTTGAGCTGCGGCCTCTTCATAACCTGTGGTTCCGTTAATTTGACCTGCAAAATAAAGATTCTCTACCAGTTTGGTTTCTAAAGTGTGATGTAACTGCGTAGGTGGGAAGTAATCGTATTCAACAGCATATGCCGGACGGAAAATAATAACATTCTCAAATCCCGGTATCGCTCTTAAGGCTTTATATTGAACATCTAGAGGAAGTGATGAAGAAAAACCCTGCAGATAATATTCGTGAGTATTCCATCCTTCAGGTTCTAGAAACAACTGATGTGATGTTTTGTCTGAAAAGGTTTTAAGCTTATCCTCTATGCTTGGACAATAACGAGGGCCTCTGCCAGAAATCTTTCCGGAGAAAAGAGGAGAGAAATCAAATCCCTCCTTTAGTATATCATGCACCTGCTGGTTTGTATGAACCATATAACATGGTAACTGAGCTGTCGCAGATTGAATAGGAGATGGCTTTGAAAGGAATGAGAACTTTTCAGGTTTATCGTCTCCTTTTTGAATTTCAAGTTTTGATAAGTCAACAGATCTTGCATCAATCCTGGGTGGGGTACCTGTCTTCATTTTATCAACCTCAAACCCAAGTTTAAGTAATTGTTCTGATAAATGCATAGATGAGGGCTCCCCTACTCTTCCCCCCATTGTTGTATTTTGACCAATGTATAGCTTCCCGTTTAAAAATGTTCCTGCAGTAAGAATTACAGATTCAGAGTAAAATTTGGCTCCAAGTTCTGTTATAACTCCTTTTACTTTATTTCCGTCAAAAATAAATTGGGTTACGGTATCTTGCCATAGGTTTAGATTGGGGGTATTTTCTAGAATATATCTCCAATTCAGTGAAAAATGCTGTCTGTCACATTGAGCTCTTGGACTCCACATTGCCGGCCCTTTTGACCTGTTTAACATTCTAAACTGGATTGTACTCGAATCTGTTACAATACCTGTTGAACCGCCAAGAGCATCTATCTCTCTAACTATCTGTCCCTTAGCAATGCCGCCGATAGCTGGATTACATGACATTTGTGCAATTTTTCCCATATCCATAGTAAGGAGCAAAACTTTTGATCCCATTTTCGCTCCTGCATGCGCAGCTTCACAGCCCGCATGTCCTGCTCCAATAACAATAATATCGTATTTCTCTTTCATTCTGTACTTTAAAGTCGCAAGACTTAAATTAATTTTAACTTTTCGAGAGATCTATCTTCAGCATCTTTCATTAAAGACTTATCATTTTTTGATTTATCTTTATAACCGAGCAGATGTAAAATTCCATGAATAATAACTCTGTCTAACTCCTCTTCAAAAGTTACCTTATATTGTATGCTGTTCATTTTTACGGTGTCTATGCTTACAAAAAGATCTCCGGATATTACCCTGTTCTGAGAATAATCAAAAGTAATAATATCAGTGTAGTAATCGTGGTTAAGATATTGCCTGTTAATACTCAGGAGATGACTATCACTGCAGAAGATGATGTTAATATCACCCGGAGAACCTGGTATTCCAGATAAAGAAAATTTTTCATCATTTATTACTGACTTAATCCATGCAGATATTCTTCTCTTACCTTTAAGATTGAAAGATATGTCCTCAGTATGATAACTTATCATTATAAAAAATTATTTAGCCCTCTCTATTGCATCCTCTTCTAAAAGATCCCAGTATTCAACAGCTCTTCTTGTATGAGGTATAACAATTGAGCCCCCTACAAGGTTTGCAACAGACATTATTTCAAACATCTGCTCGCGTGTAACACCTAGTTCAAAACATTTTTCCAAATGATACTTAATACAATCATCGCATCTTAAGACAGCTGAAGTTGCGAGACCAAGCATCTCTTTGGTTACAGCAGGAAGCGCACCGTCTTCATAACACCGGGTATCCAGATTATAAAATCTCTTAAAAAATAAATTATCAGAATCCAGTATTTTCTTGTTCATCTTGGCACGAAATGTGCGGAATTCGTCTATTCTGTTCATATGATCAAATTTTGCGCAAAACTACATAAAATATACTAATCAAAATTTTTTACTATTATGTCTAAAGTAACTGTCATAGGGGCCGGCAACGTAGGTGCTACATGCGTTAATGCAATGAATATGTTGCAATTTGCCGGAGAAATTGTTCTGCTTGATATCAAAGAGGGTATAGCAGAAGGTAAGGCAATAGATATGATGCAGACCGCTAAGCTTCTTAGGTTTGACACCAAAATCACCGGAGTAACAAACAATTACGCAGCTACTGCAAAATCAAAAGTAGTTGTTATAACGTCTGGCATTCCGCGTAAACCTGGTATGACAAGAGAAGAGCTGATAGGTACAAATGCAGAGATCGTTGGAAATGTTGTTGAAAATGCATTAAAATATTCTCCAAATGCAATATTTGTTATTATTTCCAACCCTATGGATACAATGACATATCTTACAGTTGCAAAAAATAAACTCCCAAAGAACAAGGTTATTGGTATGGGTGGTATATTAGACAGCAACAGATTTGTTTACTACCTGAGAACTGCTCTGGATTCACCTGCAAGTGATGTGGCTGGCATGGTTATTGGTGGTCATGGAGATACGACAATGATTCCTCTTATCAGATTTGCAAATCTTAGAGGAATTCCGGTAAGCGAACTGCTTCCGGAAGACGTTCTTTCTCAAGTTGTAAAGGATACAATGGTAGGAGGAGCAACTCTTACCAAGCATCTTGGAACTTCAGCATGGTATGCTCCGGGAGCAGCTGCAGCTGCACTTGTTCGCTCTATTGTGCTGGATGAAAAGAAAATCTATCCGTGCAGCGTACTTCTCGAAGGAGAATACGGTCAGAAAGATATCTGCCTTGGAGTACCTGTAGTTGTGGGAAGACACGGATGGGAAAGGATAGTTGAACTAAACCTCAACGAAGAGGAAAAGACTGCCTTCAACAAGAGCGCAGATGCTGTGAGAGCTACAAACGACGTTTTGAAAGATCTCAACATCATCTAGTAAATTGAGAAATATTTTGCATCTTTGCGGTGCAAAATAAGGGGTATTAGCTCAGTTGGCTAGAGCGCTTGCATGGCATGCAAGAGGTCATCGGTTCGACTCCGATATGCTCCACTAATAAGTTTTTAACAATAACTTTAAATTTTAACTTCCTTATTTTCTTGTAATTAATAATTTTTTGCAATAGTTTATCCACAATAACATTTGTCAAATCATTATTTCTTTATAATTTTACATTTCGATAAACTTCTGAATACATAAATACAGATATGGAAATAAAGAAAACGCCCAAAGCCGATCTAGAAAACAAGAAAATTCTTTTCAGGGAACTTGGCTTAATAGTATCTCTGGCTCTTGTTTTGCTTGCATTTGAATGGAAATCATACGATAAGCAGATTTCTACTCTAGGTGACAACAATGCAGCAGTTATTGAAGAGGAGATGATTCCTATTACAAACGAGACTCCTCCACCACCACAAGAGGCTCCAAAGATTCCTACTATATCTGACGTAATAGAAATCGTAGACGATGACATGAAAATTGAAAACGAACTTATTATCAACACAGAAGATGATAAAAATCTTGGAGTTGAGATTAAGGATTATGTCAAAGGTCCGGTAGAAGAGGTTATTGAAGAGGAGGAAATCCCATTCACAATCGTAGAAGAGAAGCCCTCTTTCCAGGGTGGTGACGAAAACACCTTTACAAAATGGGTTGCAAGCAAGCTTGTTTATCCTGAAATTGCAAAGGAAAATGGTGTACAAGGTCGTGTAATTCTTCAGTTTCTCGTAGGTACAGATGGCAGCGTTAGCGATGTTAAGGTTGTCAGAGGTGTTGACGCATCACTTGACAGAGAGGCTGCAAGGGTGGTTGCTTCTTCACCTAAATGGAAACCGGGAAGACAAAGAAACAAACCTGTAAAGGTTCGTTACACATTCCCTGTAATATTCCAGTTGAGATAGTTTTATAACTAACAGAATAATAAGAAAGGCTGCCTCGTTCAGAAGCAGTCTTTTTTTCAATTAATATGGCGACATTAGAAGAAAACGGTTTAGAAAAGGTAGTTTTTGTAGGTGTATTAAGACAAAACGACGATGAAAGCAAGGTATACGAATACCTTGATGAGCTCGCATTTTTGGCAGAGACAGCAGGAGCTGTAGGGGTTAAAACATTTGTTCAGCGAGTAGATAAGCCAAACCCTAAAACTTACATAGGGAGCGGAAAACTTGAGGAGATCAAAGCCTATATAACAGAACAGGACATAAAGCTTGTAATATTTGACGATGAACTGTCACCTTCTCAGTTGAGAAATATAGAGAGGGAACTAGATTGCAGAATCCTTGACAGGACAAATCTTATTCTTGATATTTTTGCTCAGAGAGCTAAGACAGCTTATGCAAAGACACAAGTAGAGCTCGCACAATATCAGTACCTCCTGCCCCGTCTTACAAGGATGTGGACACACCTTGAGAGACAGCGAGGCGGTATAGGTATGAGAGGCCCCGGTGAAAGTCAGATTGAGACAGACAGACGAATTATCCTTGATAAGATAAGCCGGCTGAAGGAGCAGCTCAAAAAAATTGATAAACAGATGGCCTCTCAGAGAGGCAACAGAGGAAGTCTTGTAAGAATCTCCCTGGTGGGATATACCAATGTGGGTAAGAGCACACTCATGAATCTTCTTGCTAAAAGCGATGTATTTGCTGAGAACAAGCTATTTGCTACACTAGATACCACTGTTAGAAAAGTTGTGATAGAGAATGTGCCATTCCTTCTGAGTGACACCGTAGGATTTATAAGGAAGCTGCCACACCAGCTTGTAGAGTCATTTAAGAGCACACTTGATGAGGTACGTGAATCAGATATCCTTATGCATGTTGTTGATATCTCCCACCCTAATTTTGAAGAACATATAAAGGTTGTGCGCGAAACTCTTGACGAGATTGGGGCGAAAAATAAACCCACTTTTCTTGTCTTCAACAAGATAGATGCATACAAATTTGTCCCTCAGGATGAATTTGACATTGAAGAGAAGAGAAGAGAAAACTATTCGCTTGAAGAATTGAAGAATAGCTGGATGAGCAAGGAGAACTCACCGTGCATATTCATCTCAGCTAGAGAGAAAATACAAATAGACAAGCTAAGGAACGATATTTACAAAATGGTTGCTGAGATCCATGCCGGAAGATACCCTTTTGATAACTTCCTCTGGTAATCTTTCAACCCTCTTGCCCTTATAGCCGGTCATAGAGACAGCCGCAGTGAGAGAGTTTAAAAGAGCCTCTTCTGTGGCTTCAATTGTGGCCATGAACAGAGGAGACATGGAGTCGTTCTGTAACTCTACAGGTGTATAAAATGGCTTTGACTCGTCAAGCAGGTTTTCCCTGGCAACCGACATAGCTATTATGTAGTCTCCGCTTCCGTTAGAGGCTATTCCTCCCGATTTTGCAAGTCCCATAAATGCTCTTTTTGCAAGCCTCTCGAGATTTCTAGAAGTAACGGGTGCATCTGTAATTACCACAATCATACAAGATCCGTCTGCATCCTGCATAATATTTTTGCTATAGCTGTAATTCTTCATCATTTTACCCACCGGAATACCAGCCATCTCAAGAACCCCGCCGTAATTTGTCTGCACAATTACCCCTACTGTATATCCTCCCAGAGACTCAGGCAAAACTCTTGATGAGGTCCCTATCCCCCCTTTGTACCCAAAGCAGATGGTACCGGTGCCGGCCCCTACTGCACCCTGCTCAACCGGACCCCCTTTTGCGTTTGAAATTGCAGCCAAAACATGCCCCTGATTTATGTGTCTGCCTCTAATATCGTTTAGGCCGCCGTCATTTGTCTCCCCCACCACTCCATTTACCGATGCTATATTTTCATTACCCGGCTGGGCCAGAGTATATGTTATCAAAGCATCAAGAGCGGGAGCAACACTCATTGTGTTTGTGAGAATAACCGGAGTTTCAATATTTCCAAGCTCCCTCACCTGAGTATAACCTGCAAGTTTACCAAACCCATTCCCAACAAATATTGCTGCCGGAACCTTATTTTTGAATAAATTTCCTTCGTGAGGAACAATCGCCGTAACACCAGTCCTTACACTCTCCCCCTCAACAAGGGTAACATGCCCCACTTTAACTCCCTGAACGTCTGTAATCGCATTATTTTTGCCAGTTTTCATGACCCCTACGGTTATTCCGTATTCTCTCGCTGTTTTTTGCGAAAAAGCAGTTACTGAAATTGCAGAAGCAATTGTTAAAAAAAGGATTTTAGAAATTTTCATTATAGCGTCATAAATTTAACCAATTCATCCTTGACTACCTCCGGCTCCTCCAGGAAGCCATTATGCCCTGAAAAGGGCAGGAAAACCGACTTGGCGGCAGGCAGGGATGCTGCCAGTTGGTTTGCTTTCTCAATAGGTATGTGGTAGTCGCTATTTCCAAAAAAGATAAGCAGTGGCAATTTTGCCGACTCCAGAAACGGTAAGTTGTCCGGTCTTGCTTTTAACCCCTCCACAGAAGCGACGATTCCCTCAGGATCATGAGTCTCTGTGAGTTCAATTATTTCAAATATTTTCTCATCAAATCTTCTCAGATTATCCTGTGCAAACATTTTAGGAATACCCATTTTAGCAATAACAGGTAACTTTGCTTGTTTAATAAGTGCAATCTCCCTGTCCCTGTCTTTAATCTTCTCCGGTGAGTCCGGATAAGGGGTAGAGTGCATAAGAATCAGGCCGCTGAATAGTTCCGGATATTTCTTGGTGCTCTCAATTGCAATATACCCTCCCATTGAGTGCCCCATTATCCAGCATTTATCAACATTACACTTCTTAAGAACGTCCCTCACAACATCAGCACAAAAATCAAGAGAATTTATGCTTTCATGAGAACCCGACAGACCATGTCCCGGGAGGTCAATTGAAATAATTCTTACGTCTGCAGGTAGTATTTTTACAAAGTCCTGCCATACATACAATGTCTCAAGATAACCATGCAGTAATAGTAAAATTTTATCTCCTTTTTTAGAATCAGAAATATGAACCGGAATGCCGTTACATGTTGCAAAAAACTCCATCTCCCCTTTTTTTTTACAAATTTACGAAGAATTGTATTGAAATTTTTATATTTTTGCAACTCTGCTACGCCTATTCCCTACACTAAATATTTAATTAATTATTTTATTATGAAAATCTCAAGATTTTTATCGGTAGTTGCACTTGCTCTGGTAACACTCTCCACAGCCAGTTGTAACAAGGAAGCGGAGCCGATAGTGCTTACAGGGACATGGAACATAGACTCAACAATGACCTTCGTCTCCTTCGTTTATGATCAGGTTGAAGCCGATGCAAATCCGGTAACACGGATGTTTCTGGCAGATATAAACAACCAGCGAAAAATTGTTAAAGCATTACACAGAAGTCAGTTAGTCCCTAACAAAATTGAATTCTCAGCAACCAATACCGTTGTTTTCAGAATGAAAAATGGCAGCAGCCTGGATGGTACTTATACTAAATATGAAGACATGCTGTTTATGATAATCACTCCTCTGTTACCAAACGGACAGATATGTGCATCAGACAACAAGCTGCTTGAATTATACTATCCAAGGGATTTTGTCATTCAGGTAATAAACTCAATCCTTACCTCTACTGACCCAAGCCCTGAGGACATTGAGCGCATAATCGCTGACGGGTCCGGCGGAGCTGTTGTATATAGAAGATAACCTGCGGATGACTAACCCATTTTATTACGAATGAAAAGAGGCTGCCTGATTCCAGGCAGCCTCTTTAATTTATGGCAATATTATTAATCTTTAATCTTTGCCTTCAGGAATTCTCTGTTAAGTCTTGCGATGTGAGCAACAGAGATATCTTTAGGACACTCCATTTCGCATGCTCGGGTATTTGTACAGGCACCAAAGCCCAGGTCGTCCATTCTGGCTACCATGGCTTTTGCCCTTCTGGCTGCCTCAACCTTACCCTGAGGTAGAAGTGCAAGAGAGCTTACTCTGGCTGCCACAAACAACATAGCAGATCCGTTTTTGCAAGTAGCAATACATGCACCACAACCAACGCATGCTGCGGCATCCATACTCTCTTCAGCATCGTCTCTTGGAATAGGAATGGTGTTAGCATCCGGAATTCCTCCTGTGTTTACAGATACATATCCACCGGCCTGAAGAATTTTATCAAGAGCCTGTCTGTCAACAACAAGATCCTTAATCACAGGCATCCCTGCAGATCTCCATGGTTCAATAGTAATTGTCTCTCCATCTGAGAATTTTCTCATGTGAAGCTGACAAGTGGTTATATCATCATCTGGTCCGTGTGCTCTGCCGTTTATGTAAAGAGAACACATTCCGCAGATACCTTCCCTGCAATCATGGTCAAATGCTACAGGACCATCTGATTTGCAACCCTTCTCCACTGCAACAGGGTCTGCTCCCTCTCTAACCAGCTGGTCATTGAGGATGTCCATCATCTCCAGGAATGAAGTATCCGGAGATATGTTCTGCACCTTGTAGGTTGCGAACCTTCCTTTTTCTTTCGCGCTTTTCTGGCGCCAAACCTTTAATGTAAAGTCCATATCTTTTGTGCTCCTTAATCTTTATAGTTACGGGTTGCAATCTTAATGAATTCGTACTGGAGTGACTCTTTGTGCTTAACAGGCTCCTTGCCATATCCGGTATACTCCCAAGTACTTACATACATGTAGTTTTCATCATCTCTGAGTGTCTCTCCATCTTCTGTCTGCATCTCTTCACGGAAGTGACCTCCGCAAGACTCTTTTCTGGTTAATGCATCCATAGCCATAACCTCACCCATTTCAAGGAAGTCAGCAACTCTTACTGCTTTCTCCAGCTCTTGGTTAAACTCATTGTTCTCTCCCGGAACATAGAGGTCTTTCCAGAACTCATCTCTGAGAACTCTTATCTCCTCTATGGCTTTCTTAAGTCCTGCCTCGTTTCTGGCCATTCCCACGTAGTCCCACATAATGTGACCAAGCTTCTTGTGGAAATGATCTGCAGGCTGTTTGCCCTTAATATTGAACAGTCTGTCAAGTCTCTCCTTGATATTTTTCTCAGCCTCTGCAAAAGCAGGATGGCTAGTATCTGTCTTCTTAACCTGTATCTTTCCTGCAAGATAGTCTCCAATTGTGTATGGGAGGATGAAATAACCGTCGGCCAAACCCTGCATAAGAGCAGAAGCACCCAGTCTGTTTCCGCCGTGATCGCTGAAGTTTGCTTCACCTATTGCATAAAGTCCAGGGATGGTTGTCTGAAGGTTGTAGTCTACCCAAAGGCCGCCCATAGTATAGTGGATGGCAGGATAAATCATCATCGGCTCATCGTAAGGATTTACGTCAGTGATCTTTTCATACATCTGGAAAAGGTTACCATATCTCTCTTCGATTACCTTTTTGCCCAATCTTTCGATAGCTGTTTTGAAATCAAGGAATACGGCAAGTCCAGTCTCGTTTACACCAAACCCTGCATCACATCTCTCCTTTGCAGCTCTTGATGCCACGTCTCTTGGAACAAGGTTTCCGAATGCCGGGTAACGGCGCTCAAGATAGTAATCTCTGTCCTCTTCAGGTATTTGTGAAGCCTTGATTTTCTTCTCTCTCAGCTTTAATACATCCTCTTGTTTCTTTGGCACCCAGATTCTACCATCGTTTCTGAGAGATTCAGACATAAGGGTAAGTTTTGACTGCTGCTCTCCGTGAACAGGGATGCAGGTAGGGTGAATCTGTGCAAACGATGGGTTTGCGAAGAAAGCACCTTTTTTATAGCATTGCCAGGCTGCTGAACCATTACTGTTCATAGCATTAGTTGAAAGGAAAAAGACATTTCCATAACCACCTGTTGCTATTACAACTGCGTGAGCACCATGACGTTCAATTTCTCCGGTAACAAGGTTTCTGGCAATAATTCCCTTTGCCTCTCCATCAATCATAACCAGGTCGAGCATCTCGTGCCTGACGTATGATTTAACAGAACCAAGTTCAATTTGCCTGTTGAGCGCAGCATATGCACCAAGCAGAAGCTGCTGGCCGGTTTGACCTCTTGCATAGAATGTTCTGCTTACCTGAGAACCTCCAAATGAACGATTGTCAAGAAGTCCGCCATATTCACGAGCAAATGGAACTCCCTGCGCAACACACTGGTCAATTATAAGGTTGCTCACCTCTGCCAGCCTGTAAACGTTAGCTTCGCGGCTTCTGTAGTCGCCCCCCTTAATTGTGTCGTAAAATAGTCTGTATACCGAGTCGTTGTCGTTAGGGTAGTTTTTAGCTGCGTTTATACCTCCTTGAGCTGCAATTGAGTGCGCCCTTCTGGGGGAGTCACTTATGCAAAAGACCTTGACGTTATAGCCAAGCTCTCCAAGGGCAGCAGCAGCAGATGCTCCACCAAGACCGGTTCCTACTACAATCACCTCCAGCTTACGTTTATTAGCCGGGCTTACCACACGAATCTGAGCTTTATGCTTTGTCCATTTTTCTGACAAAGTGCCCTCAGGGATTTTTGAAATAAGTTTTTCGGACATTATATGAGAGTATTAAAAAGTGGCACAAAACTATACAATTTGGGCTAGAATAGCAAAGAATAATGAGTATCTTTACCTTTTACAAATAACCCTTTATTATGACAAAAAGAGTACTGATATTAGTTTCGGCTCTCCTTGTGAGCCTTTTAATCAACGCGCAAAATGTTTTAATTCCCAGACCCGTCTCTCAAAGTGCAGGTGTGGGCTATTTTTCGCTAAATGAAAAGACCACCATATCTAGTAACGAAAAGAGCAGTTTTAATCTCAACTACCTTAAAAATAAACTTGAGGCTGCAACCGGATTCAAAATCGATAATAAAAAATCAGCTGAAAACTCTATAGTTCTCTCTTTGGTTTCAGACCAAACAATAAAACCAGAAGGATATATCCTTGAAATCACACAAGCCGGAGTTGCAATTAAAGCATCTTCATCTGCAGGCATATTCTACGGAATACAATCTCTTCTGCAGCTGATGCCTGCCTCTGTTTATTCTGGCAAATCAACAGCAGCTGACAATTGGAAACTGGCTTCAGTAAAAATTGAAGACTATCCTCGCTTTGGCTACAGAGGAATGATGCTGGATGTATCAAGAACTTTTTTTGATGCAGGAACTGTAAAGAGATATATAGAATGGCTGTCATATCACAAAATTAACACTTTGCACTGGCACCTTACAGACGACAACGGCTGGAGAGTAGAGATAAAAAAATACCCACTGCTTACAGAAAGAGGAGCATGGAGAGGGGATGGTGAAGCTCTTGCTCCTTCATTCGGCTCAGGAAAAGGCAGATATGGCGGATTTTATACACAGGATGAGATAAAAGAGATTGTAAAATTTGCCGCAGACAGAAATATTGAAATAGTTCCCGAGATAGATCTTCCCGGTCACAGCAAGGCTGTTACAGCTACTTATCCTAATGTTGGCTGCGACCACTCAGACAACTCCCTGAGTGTACAGGGTGAAGGACAGAATGTTTGGTGCGTTGGCAAAGAAGATAACTACAAGATGCTTGACAACATCATCAAAGAACTTTCAAAATTATTCCCCGGTAAATATATCCACATAGGCGGTGATGAGGTAAACTATACAACATGGGATAATTGCCCTTCATGTAAAGCGCTAAAGGAGAAAGAGGGGATGAAGACAAACGAAGAACTTCTTAATTATTTTGTTAGAAGGATGGAGAAGATAGTGGAGAAGCATGGTAAAAAAATGGCGGGATGGGATGAGATTCTTGAAGGAGGAGATCTTCACAAAGAGACCAGGGTTTACGCCTGGAGAAGTGTTGATAAGGGAATAGAATCAGTAAAAAAGGGGCAACCAACCATAATGATGCCGGGAGCTTACTGTTACTTTGATATGAAATATACTCCAATGGAAAGGGGTCACAACTGGGCAGGAATCGTATCTACCGAGAAGACATATTCACTTGATCCTACGGGAACAGCATCTCTAAGCCCGGAGGAGGCTCCGCTTGTAGTAGGCGTACAAGGTGCTCTCTGGACTGAACTTCTGGGATGGCCGCCAAAGTTCCTGGACTATCAAACATATCCAAGACTTACAGCTGTTGCTGAAATAGGATGGTCACCACAAGAGATCCGCAACTGGGATGATTTCAACTACAGACTCGAAAGTTTCCACTACAACAGGATGGCAAATATGGGCATCTCTTTCAGACTTCCATTTCCTGAAGTATCATACGAAAACGGAGCCCTCAGGGTTAAACTTCCTTACGAATGGGCTATTGTCAGATATACAACTGACGAAAGCGAACCTACAATGTATTCGCCTGTTTACAAAGGAGAAATCTTCACAGATAAACCTGAAAGATTCAGATTTGCAACGTTTTTCAAGGACGATATCAAGAGTATAACTGTAAAGGCTTCAAATGCAGATTATAAATATCTTACACCTGAAGTTGAAATAACAACCAATCTTGAAGAGGGAAAGAATAATAAAATAGTAAATATAACCGACTATAAATTTGATACATACTTCCGTACAACAAGAAAACTTGCTGCAGGAGATTATCTTACATACTCATTCAAAGAACCTGTTAAGAGCAGTAGAATCACTGTTGAGTCAGGTATGCCAAACATTGACTTTTACTGGATTAATGATGGTTATGTTGAATACTCGTATGATGGGGTTACTTTCATAAAAGGAGATGACCTTAAAAGAGGAACGGCTACCATTATTCCTCAAGAGCCGGTTAAAGCTGTAAGGATAAAGGTAACCGCACCTAATGACGGCTATATAGCCGCCTTTAGAGATTTAAAGATTGAGTAAGGAGCCGTAAACAGTCTTAATCGTTTCGTCTGCTGTTTTATTAAGCTCTTTGACTTGATTTAGATTGATTCCCTCTTTTCTCCACTCTTCAATCAATGGAAGAGAAATCATAAGTAATCTCTTTTCAAAACTATTAAGGAACTGCATGTAGCCATTTCCTTTCTTATTGTAAATCAAGGGGAAGTTCATATATCTGCCACCGCTTCCCCTTTTAATTGAAAAGGTTTTGTATTTAAGTTTTAACGCATAGTCACAAGCTAGTGCGTTCATATTATTTTCAGACTCCTTTACCAGGGTAGCAGGTAGTTCGTCTCCTGCTTTAACCCAAACCGGAACTGCAATCCCAGCAGGCGGATAACCTAGTACCACCCACATTGTAGTCATTTCAGGATTTTCACCAGGCTTCACACCCTGAACAACAACTGAAGCTGTAGAAGATTTTCTTGGAATATAGTCCTGATCAATTACCCAACCAGACCCTTTTTCCGGAGAAAACTCATCCTCAATAAGATTAATGCCCATTAAAGAATGATAATAGCTTCTTGATAAAGAATTAAATATCCATTCAGGTGTAATATTTTTATCAATTGCTTTTTTTGTTACTATGTCTCTTGCATTTTGATATCTTATATAACCCATTCCCTCATTAAACCTTCCTGTATAAGAGTAGTTTGTGTAAATCAAATAACCCTCCGGTGCAATTGCAAGGTCATTTGCATCAACTTTTCTAAATGTTGTGTTATTAGTTTCAAAATAGGCAGCTCCACCATCGGCATCAATAACACCAAAGTTTGCCTCAACCCTCAATGGTTTTTTTCTGTTTTTTAAAAACTCTTCAAACTCAATTATGTTTTTGCACTCTGAAAGAGCATCGTACATAAGTTCACCCTCTTTATCCATCTCTTTAACATCATCATCCTTTAAATTATAGGATGCAGTATTCATTATTGAGAATCCGGCTGAATTTGTCCCTATCCACACTACTCCTCCTTTATCAGGACTGTTTACAAGTGCAGTAAAACTGTATTTTTTGCCTTTAAAGTGCTCTATTCTGTTATTATCTTCGCCTGTATCCCTGTGCTTCCACAGAAGAGGTCTTCCATCCGGAGTAAGTTTACCGGTAATAATTGCAGATGTACAAGCTCCTGACTCGTTCCATACAAAGACGAGCAAAGCAATAATCAAGAGTAGTTTAATCTTTTTCATATTTAATTAAAAAGTGTGTTGTCAATTACTGATTGTTTTGAAATACCCAGATGTTTATAAGCAAGATCTGTAACCTCTCTTCCTCTTGGCGTTCTTTGAAGAAAACCCTCTTTTATTAAAAATGGCTCATAAACCTCCTCTATAGTTCCCGGATCTTCACTTACTGCTGTTGCTATTGTTCCTACACCCACAGGACCACCCTTAAATTTATGGATGATTGTAGATAGAATTTTATTATCCATAAGGTCTAATCCCCTCTTATCAATATTTAGAGCATCCAGGGCATATTTTGTGATTGCCAGATCTATTCTTCCGGAACCTTTTACCTGAGCAAAATCTCTGACTCTTCTTAAAAGCGAGTTTGCTATACGAGGCGTTCCTCTGCTTCTCCCGGCAATCTCTTTAGCTGCGTCATTATCAATTTCAATATCAAGAATTGAGGCACTTCTTACAACAATTTTTAATAGTATATCTGTGTCATAATATTCGAGATGAGACTGAATTCCAAATCTGGCTCTGAGAGGAGAGGTAAGAAGTCCGCTTCTGGTAGTTGCTCCTATTAAAGTAAAAGGGTTAAGGGTAATTTGAACAGATCTTGCTCCAGGACCTTTATCTATCATAAGGTCAATTCTAAAATCCTCCATTGCAGAGTATAGATATTCTTCTACAATGGGTGAAAGGCGGTGAATTTCATCAATAAACAAAACATCACCCTTTTCAAGACCTGTAAGCAATCCTGCAAGATCTCCTGGTTTATCAAGAACAGGACCTGAAGTAATTTTCATATCCACTCCCAACTCATTTGCAACTATGTGAGCAAGAGTTGTTTTTCCTAATCCTGGAGGGCCATGAAGCAGAAGATGATCAAGGGATTCTCCTCTCATTATGGCAGCTTTAACAAAGACTTTAAGATTTTCAATAATTTTTTCCTGTCCGGAAAATTCATCGAAATCTCTGGGTCTTATCTCCCCTTCAAAATCCTTATCTTTAAAATTACTGTCGTTATGAGGATCAAAATGTGCCATCTGAAAAA
The DNA here is from genome assembly GCA_034003005.1 of Bacteroidales bacterium. Classification (GTDB taxonomy): domain Bacteria; phylum Bacteroidota; class Bacteroidia; order Bacteroidales; family UBA932; genus Bact-08. Next base: position 19,418 of record JAVEZL010000017.1, on the reverse strand, counting down.
TTTCAAAATCAATGATACAAATATATCTATTCTTTTTATTTAAATAGGTTGATGTTTATATATGCTTGTTGATAAGTTGATAAGTTTAGTTATCATAATTAACTAACATAAAAGTCATACTTTTTAACAAATTTTCAACAAATATTTTATAAAATATAAGTTTATAAATGTGATAATTGAATAAAATATATTGATGTTATCAACCAGATGTTAATAACATTGAAAAAATAAATTAACAATGTGAACAGGTGGATAAAATGGAGATATTTTCTGCAAAAAAAGTGATAAATAAATTTGCTTAAAAGGGACGCAATGATATATAAAAAAAGAGACGAACATTTGAAATTTAATTGTGAATTGTTATCAACAGAAAATTAACTGCATTATTAACTATATTTGCACACTGTTAACAGATGGAAAGGGTGTATAAATCTGAAGAATATTCTTCTCAAATATCTGCAAAAGAGCTTATTGAGTGGGTGAACAGCGGCAACAGAGAGACAATTGTCCTTGATGGTCTCTACTCGTCGGCAAAGGCTTTTGCAATAGCTGCATCGGCAACAAAAGGTGTTCATATTGTTCTTCTCAATAACAGAGAGGATGCTGCCTATTGCTCAGCTGATCTTAATAACCTTTCAGGAAGGGAGGATGTCTTCTTCTTCCCCTCATCTCTTAACCATAGCTCAAAAGGAATAAAAAAGGACCTCTCTTTTCAGGTGCAGAGAACGGCTGCTATACAGGCACTGAATCAATATAAAAGAGGCGATTATAAGGGTAGTAAGCTTATTATTGCTGCCTATCCCCACTCTGTAGCAGAGCTTATTCCGGATAATAAAAAGGTAAATGCCTCCATACTTAAGATTTCAAAAGGAGATACACTTTCACACGAATTTGTAAAGGAGACTCTTATTGAGTATGGATTTACGAGAAGTGATTTTGTTTCTGAGCCAGGGGAATTTGCCCTTAGGGGAGGTTTGATAGACCTGTTCTCCTATGCAGAAAACAGGCCTTTCAGAATTGATTTTTTTGGAGACAGCGTAGAGAATATCCGGGTATTTGATATTGACACTCAAAGAACAGCAGAGGAGAGAAATTTTGTAGAGATTTTTCCAGACATCACACTGGGAAATAAAGAGGAGGAGCTTACAAATCTCTTTGAGTTCGCAGGAGGAAATTCTCTCATTTGGGTTTCTGATCCGGAGTACTTTCACAAACAGATTGAGACCATTTGGGATCTTGCTGCAGTGAAGGGTGGTCTGTTTTCTCCACAAGAATATGAATCAATAACAAGATCTTCTTCCAGAGTGTTGTTTGGCCCTCTTTCTCTCTCTTTTCAAAAAGGAGACATTGCCAGAAATATTACTTTTCACACCTCTCCTCAGCCATCTTTCAACAAAAATTTTGATCTGCTTGCCGCAGAGATTGAGAGGAGGAAGGGCGAGGGATATCATGTATCAATCTTTAGCGAGAATCCTAACCAGACAGAGAGGTTAGTTAGTATTTTCTCTTCCCTAGAGGGGAGAGACGTATCTTTTACACCTGTACATATAGGTATTCACGAGGGTTTCACGGATCATAATGCAAAAATCTGCATATTCACAGACCATCAGATATTTGACAGATACCACAGGGTTAAGACAAACAGGTCTGTAGAGAAGAGCGAGAGACTTACCATTAATGAGCTTAACGCATTCCAGATTGGTGACTATATTGTACATATAGAGCACGGAGTGGGGGTGTTCGGAGGTCTTGTAAAGACAAACATAAATGGGAAGATTCAGGAGGCGGTGAAGCTTATCTACAGAGATGGAGATGTGATATTTCTCTCAATTCACGCTCTTCACAGAATCTCCCGCTACAAATCAAAGGATGCAATACCGCCAAAAGTCTACAAGCTGGGCACGGGAGCCTGGAGTAAACTTAAGAGCCAGGCAAAGTCAAAAGTTAAGGACATTGCGGCAGACCTTATTGATCTTTATGCAAAAAGAAGAGATTCAAAGGGATTTGCTTACTCAGCCGACACCTTCATGCAGCAGGAGCTTGAGGCATCATTTATATATGAGGATACCCCGGATCAGTTCAAGGCCACCAAGGCGGTAAAGGAGGATATGGAGAGGGACTATCCTATGGACCGGTTAATTTGCGGCGATGTGGGATTCGGCAAAACCGAGGTGGCTATGAGAGCTGCCTTCAAAGCTGTTGCGGACAGTAAGCAGGTAGCCGTCCTGGTTCCTACAACAATTCTTGCCCTCCAGCACTATAAAACATTTACATCCAGACTTAAAGAGTTTCCTTGCAAAATTCAGTACATAAGCAGACTTAAAACGGCCAAAGAGATAAAGGAGACGGCAGAAGGGCTTGAAAGCGGAAAAATTGACATTGTAATAGGGACACACAGACTACTTAACAAAGAGATAAAGTTCAGAGATCTGGGACTACTGGTAATTGACGAGGAGCAGAAATTTGGTGTAGCAGCTAAAGAGAGGCTCAGGCAACTAAAAGCAAACATAGACACTCTTACCCTTACAGCCACCCCAATTCCACGAACCCTGCAATTCTCTCTTCTGGGTGCAAGGGATCTCTCAATTATTAACACCCCGCCACCAAACAGACTACCTGTTCAGACCGAGGTTATTGACTTTGATGAGGAGTTGATAAAGGATGCCATAAACTTTGAAATTGAGCGGGGAGGGCAGGTCTTCTTTGTACACAACAGGGTTGAAGACATCAGAGCTGTTGAAGATATAATCAAAAGACTTTGTCCAAATGCAAAAACCTGCATTGGTCATGGTCAGATGGAACCAACTGCCCTGGAGAGAGTTATTCTTGACTTCATGATGGGTGATTTCGATGTCCTGATTGCAACAACAATTGTTGAGAACGGAATAGATATACCTAATGCAAATACGATTATAATAAATCAGGCTCAGAACTTTGGGCTGAGTGACCTTCACCAGTTAAGGGGAAGGGTAGGGCGTTCAAACATAAAAGCCTTCTGTTATCTGGTCGTTCCATCATCACTGGCTATCACAGAGGAGGCGAGAAGACGGCTCAGGGCTATAGAGGCATTTTCAGATCTGGGCAGCGGGTTTAACATTGCTATGCAGGATCTGGACATAAGAGGAGCGGGAAACCTTCTTGGGGCAGAGCAGAGTGGATTTGTTGCCGACATGGGATTTGAAACATATCAGAGAATTCTCGCAGAGGCTGTAGAAGAGATAAGGGCTGAGCGCGGGATTGAGAACGTGCCTGTTATGTCCGGTGGTAAAAAGAGAGAGGAGTTTGTAACAGACTGCACTATAGACACAGATTTAGAGATACTCATACCTGATGAATATGTGAGCATAACATCGGAAAAGATAAGGCTCTATAAGGAGATGGACACTGTGGAGAACGAGAAGGAGCTTGTAGCAACAATGGTCTCTATGGAGGACCGGTTTGGGCCTGCTCCTCAGCAGACCAGAGAGCTGGCGGATACTGTAAGATTGCGATGGCTGGCTATGGAGCTGGGTTTTGAAAAGATTGTGTTAAAAAATAATATGCTCATTGCATATTTTGTAAGCAATCAAATGTCCGGCTACTACAAGTCACAAAGATTTGAGTCAATACTCTCGTTTATACAGCGGCAGAACAGGAGGTACGAGATGAAAGAGCAGAATGAAAAACTCTATGTTATTGTCAAGAGGGTTGATAGTATAGAAAAAGCCTATAAAATCCTTCTGGAGATGAGATAAATAATACTCTTTGAAGATCAACAAATTAATTTTAGGCTTGATTTTTGAAATAATACAGGTATCGGCGCAATTAATTTTGCAGAAAAAGTGAAAAAACCGATATTTGTTGTTTACAATTTTATGCAAAAGTTTAGTTCATTACGAAAAGCATTTCTGATTTCGCTAACCATGTTAAGCGGAGTAGCTGCGGTTTCCCAGACAACCGACGCAAATAACTACTTTACTCCTTATTCGATATTTGGAGTGGGTAACATTGCAAGACAGGGGACAACCTTCAACAAATCCATGGGAGGAATCGGGATAGGAGTAAAGGAAAACAGAGTTATCAATTATCTGAATCCCGCTGCTATATCTTTCAGAGACACTCTGGCATTTATGCTTGACTTTGGAGTTGAGAGCAATCACAACTACTTTAAGTCTGCAGAGGCATCATCCGCAAACAACGGATTCAACATGCAAAACTTTGTCTTCTCATTCCCTATTTATAAAAAATCAGCAATGGTTCTGGGTATAACTCCATACTCATCTGTGGGTTACAAATTTCAAGAGTGGGAGACAGATCCGGAGATGATTAATGAACTGGGCAGTGTTTTGTATTCAAGATATGGAACAGGAGGTATCAACAAAGTATTTCTGGGCACATCCATGGTGTTCCTTAAAAACTTTTCAGTGGGAGCAGAGCTGGTCTATTTCTTTGGAACTATAGACCGTTACTCAAACATAAATTTCAGCAATTCTGAGTCGTTCAGATCAATAAAGACAGGAACAGATTTCATGATAAGCTCGTTTACAGGAAAAGCTGGGTTACAATACAGCTACGAGCCGGATAAAGATAATTCGCTTACAATCGGGGCAACATACATGCTTGGCAGTAAGCTAAAAGGTGAAAGCGTAAAATATGCATTTACCACACCTGTTACAGGTGAAGCGGACACTGTGTTTTACAACCTTTCGAGAGCTACCGGACTTGAAATTCCAGCAGAAATAGGGGTGGGAGCCTCATACAGGAAGAGAGACAAGTGGATGCTCGGGATGGATTTTACATATCAGGACTGGAGTAAAACAACGCTTCCTGCAACTCCCGGAGTTGCTTTTCAGCCATCTTCAAGCTGGGCTGTTAAAGTAGGAGGAGAGTTTATTCCAAACAGATATGATGTGAGGTACTACCTCAAAAGAGTTTCCTACAGAATGGGAGCATATTATGACAGGTCATACATTTCACTGAATGGAAAGCAGGTTAATTCAGTGGGAATCACAATAGGGGCAAACCTCCCCGTATACAGATGGTATAATTCAGTGGGCATCTCTCTAGACATGGGCCAAAGGGGCTCGTTGAAGAACGGAATGGTTAGGGAGAGATATATAATGCTGAATTTGAATATTAGTCTGTATGATATCTGGTTCCAAAAATACAGGTACGACTAAACTTAAAATTAAAATAAAGTAAAGTAATTCGTTATGAAGAAATTAAGTATTTTATTATTTTTTGCGTTACTTGCCTTCTCGTCAAAAACAACGGCGCAGGGCAAATTCGGCAAAGATAGTGTTGAATGTGTGAGGAGTCTCTCTTTCTATACAGACTATATGAAGCAGGGAAACCTTAATGAGGCGGCACCACTTTGGAGAGATGCAGTAAAGTATTGCCCTCCGGGCTTGAGGCAGACCATCTATGTAGATGGCCAGAAAATTTACAGATTCTTGATAGAGAAGAATGCAGGTAATGCTCAACTTAAAGATAAGCTTGTTGACTCATTACTTCTTATGTACGATCTGAGAACACAATATTTTCCAAGATATGCTCTGGGAGCACAAACAAACAAGGTTATTGATCTTGTTAATTTCAGAGGGAATGATGATAACCTGGTGTTTAATGCTCTTATGGAGAACATAAACACATTTGGTAAGGATGCAGAACCTTCACTTATGGTACTTGCAATGCAAAGAGCAAATACACTCTTTAATAGTAAAACTATAGGTGCAGATAAGGTTCTAAACCTCTATTCCCAGCTCTCTCCACTTGTAGAGGCACAGGTTCAGGCTAATCATCCAGATGCTTCACAGGCAAAAAAGGATATTGACAACCTGTTTGCTGTAAGCGGTGTTGCAAGTTGTGAAAACATCGTTACTCTGTTTACACCTAAATATGAAGCGGAGCCAGATAATAAGGAGCTTGTGTCCGGTATTGTTAAGCTTCTTAACGAAGGTGGCTGTTTTTCCGAGCCTCTCTTCCTGAAATCTGTTGAATCACTCCACAGAATAGATCCTTCATATCACACAGCTTACTATCTGTACAAGCTATATTCAATCAAGGAAGATCACGCAAACGCAGTTAAGTCACTCCAAGAGGCTATTGACGATCCTGCATCACCTGCGAATGAAGATGCACAGATGCTTTATGAACTGGCGTCATACTATCTTGCAAAACTTGACAACTCTCCTATGGCTGTAACTTCTGCAAAACAGGCCGCTGAATTAGATCCGGCGATGGCAGGAAAAGTTTACATGATTCTTGGCTCTGTATGGGCTTCATCAAGATGCGGTGGCAACGAGGTAGAGTCAAGGGCAAAATGGTGGGTTGCTGTTGACTATTTTGTAAAAGCAAAGAACGCAGATCCATCTGTAGCTGAAGACGCAGACAAGCTGATTGCAACATATCGCCAGTACTTCCCGCTTCAAGAGGATGCATTTATGTTTGATATAGTTGACGGAAACTCTTTCACTGCAACATGCAGCGGAATGAGAGAGACCACTACGGTAAGAACTCGTAAATAGATGTCTGCCGCAGGCAACATACTATTAAACCCAAAAAGATTGGTAGCAGCTACTTTTGTAGTTGCTACCCTTCTTTTTTCATGCAAGGAGGAGCTTCCTGTAACAGACCAGATTGATGCATCAGAGGCCCCCACACAGGTTGTGGAGGAGATGATGCTTGAACAGACAAAAAGCGGAAATATCTCTATGAGAGTATCGGCACCGCTTATGGAGAGCTATTCAAACAAAGTGCCTCCATACGACATATTTCCAAAAGGAATGAACATAAAGGCATTTACTCCGGACGGACTGCTTGAGACAGAGATTGTTGCAAAGGAGGCCAGGCACATTAAAGGAGAGGCCTTTGATAAATGGGAGGCTTATGGAGATGTTGTCATCACAAACTACATAAAGGGGGAGACAATCGAAACAGACACAATATACTGGGACAGGAACGAAAAGCGGATTTTTACACATTGTTATGTTCAGCTCAAATCACCCACAATGTATATGCAGGGGTATGGCATGGAGTCCGATGAACTTGCAAGAAATGCAATAATATTAAAGCCTTTTGACAGTTACAGCATAATTCAGGACTCAACAGAGGTGCTATACATAGATACTGTTAACTTTGTAGGACCACTATTGAAAATTAAAAAATGACAGCTGCAATAATTATCTCTATAGTTGCATTTATTCTTTTCTTTTTTGCCACTCTCACTGAGACAGCACTTACTTCGTGCAACAGACTCAGGATAGAGCTTGACATAAAGCAAGAGAAGATATATGCTATTGCGGCAAACAAACTATTAGAAAACAGAGTTTTTATTGTTTTGTCCTTTAAGCTCGTGAGGGCCGTAATGGCCTCTTTGTTTTCAATTTCTACAATCTGGATTGTACTGCTCAAACAATCGGAAACACTGCTCCCATTAGCTGTTTTGATTATCATTTGCTCGATTGTGGGAGCTTTTATAATAATAGTTCCGGGAAGCTTAATCCCTAAGTGGATAGCAACAAATAACCCGGATGTTGTGCTTAAGAATTTCTACTGGTTTGCATCGGCTGTAGCATATTTGGCTAAACCAGTAAAAATAAGAAGAGCAGATAATCCGTCAATGATAATGGAGCAGGAGGAGGAGGAGTCTGCAGAGGCAGAAATTATTCATAATGCAATAAATTTTTCTGATGTTCTACTGAGAGAGTGCATGATCCCGCGAACAGAGGTTGTTGCAATCTCGTCAACAGCAACTCCTGAGGAGATGTTAAATCTATTCAGGGATTCAAACTACTCCAGAATCCCGGTTTATGAAGGGAGTGTAGACAGAATAACAGGCTATATCCACTCAAAGGATATGCTGGAGGGGAGAAAATCAGTTCAGGAGCTCTCCCGTAAAATTGATTATTATCCGGAGGATATGGGTGCGAGAGATCTTCTTGCCACCATGATTAAAAACAAAAGCTCTATAGCCGTGGTTTTGGACAAATACGGCGGAACAGCAGGGATGGTAACTCTTGAAGATTTGATTGAGGAGATATTTGGTGAGATATCAGATGAGCTTGATCATGAAGAGTTCCGTGAAAAACAGACGGGAGACGGGGAGTATATATTTTCTGCCAGACTTGAAATCAAGTATCTTAACAGAGAGTATGAACTTGAAATTCCTGAGAGCGAAGAGTACGAGACATTAGGTGGATTTATCACCTGGTTCAGAGAGAATATCCCATCACAGGGAGAGATTCTGCAATATGAAAACCTGCAGATTACAATCCTCAGAACCACAAGGAGCAGAGTTGATTTAGTGAGGCTCAAACTGCTCGACGCCTAAATAGGTGTGGTGAACAAAAAAATTACTATCTTCGCGCCTTACAAGAAAATAACTATTTTAATTTAACAATAAGCAAAATGGCAGTTCTCGAGAAGATCCGCGTCAGAATGGGTGTCTTCATTACCGTTATCATCGGTATAGCACTTCTCTCTTTTATAGTGGACGCACAAACATTGCAATCGGCTATCTCCATGTTCACCTCCAAGTATGATGTAGGAGAGATGAACGGTAAGGCAATCTCTTACCAGGAGTTCCAGAAAAAGGTAGACTATTTTACAAAAATACAGCAAATGACCACCGGACAGGCATCACTGGACGATCAGGGTCAGGAGATGGTAAACGAAAGTGCCTGGCAAGACCTTATGGGAGACTATGTACTCCTGCCTGCAATGGAAGATGCCGGAGTAAGAGTAGGAGAGGAGGAGCTGCTTGACCTTACACAGGGTACAGCTATTTCTCCCGTTCTTTCAAGCCAGCAAACCTTCATAGGCCAAGATGGTACATTTGACAGGAATAAGCTTGTTGAGTTTATCAAAGCTATTCCATCAGACGAAACCGGTAATCTGGGTCTGTACTGGAATTTCCTTGAGAAGAACATCAAGAATAACCAGATGCTTACAAAATACTTCTCTCTTCTTGACAAGAGCTCATTCAGCAGCCCTGTAGAGATTAAGAGAGCAATCGCAGAGAACAATATCACCTCTGATGTCTCTTTTGTAATACAGCCGTTCGGTTTTATGCCGGATACCACAGTAGTTGTATCTCAGCAGGAGATTAAGGATTACTACAACAAAAACAAAGAGAAGTTTGAGATGAACGCCAGCAGAGATGTTGACTACGTAGTGTTTGAAGTAATTCCTTCTGCAGAAGATGTTAAACTCGCAAAAGAGGATATTGACAAGGTTTACGAAGAGTTTGCAACTACAACAAACCTTAGGACTTTTCTTGCAAGAAACTCAGAGAAGCAGCTAAGCCAGTACCTCTTCAAAGAGGGCGAACTATCTGCAATCTCTCCAGCGCTTGACAGTTTTGCTTTTAACTCACCAATTACAGCTGTTCTGCCTGTTTATCAGGAGGGTAACATATTCAGAGCTGCAAGAATCAGTGCTGTTAAAAATGTTCCGGACTCAGTATTTGTTGAGCACATCCTTCTTGACAACAGAACACCGGAGGTTGCACAGGCAAAGGCCGACTCTCTTATCAAGATGCTGGACGGTGGCGCAAATTTCCAGACACTTGCTGCAGAGAACTCACTTGATCAAAATCCTAACGTAGCTCCGGGCGAACTTGGCTGGATGACTCAACTTATGACAATCCCGGGCCTTGATACATGCTTTACCGCTCCAGTTAATAAGGCAATAAAGGTTTCAACAGAATATGGCCTTCACATTGTGAAGACTTCTAAGAGAACAACACCAGTCAAGAAGGTGCAAATTGCAATCCTTGAAAAGAGTGCAGTTGCAAGCAAGCAAACATTCCAGGAGTACTACTCAAAGGCAAACGAACTTGCTTCAAAATCAGATGGTAACCTTGAGAAATTCAGAGAGGTTGTTAAGGAGATGAATCTAGCTGTTATTCCGGCTGTAGGTATTGAAGAGGGTGCTAAGACAGTAGCTACTTACAACAACGCCAGACCTCTAAGCAGATGGATTTATGAGGCGGAAAAAGGGGATGTTTCTCAGATTATTTCACTGGATAACAAATATTTCTTTGTTATGGCAGTAACAGGAGTAAGAGAGGCAGGAATTCAGTCTTTTGAAGCCATGAAGGAGAACATCAAGAGTGTTCTTATGATGGAGAAGACAAATGATAAAATGCACCAGAACGTTAAGGAGAAACTTAACGGAGTTACCAATATTGAGACAGTTGCAGAAATTCTGGGAACAACCGTTAGCAGACAGAGTGGTGTATCATTCGGTGCAATGGGTGCGCAGTCTATGGATCCAATATTCATTGGAGCTGTAGCTGGAGCCTCTGAAAACAAACTCACCGGACCTGTTAAAGGCAATCTTGGAATCTATGTATTCAACGTAGATATGAGAACTCAGGGAGAATTCTTCACAGAGCAGGACGCAAAGCTAAAAAACAGGCAGATGAACTCATTCAAGCTGCAGCAGCTTCAGGGCATTTTTGAGAAGAAGGCCGGCGTAGAGGACAACAGACTTAAGTTCTTCTAGGTCTAACTAAAAGATATTAATTAAAAGGCTAGCCATTTATTACAAATTGGCTAGCCTTTTTTTAATTATGACTTTATACGATAGATCTATACGTTAAATCGGAAGTGCATGATGTCGCCATCCTGAACAATGTACTCTTTGCCCTCAACACCCATTTTTCCGGCCTCTTTGCAGGCGTTTTCAGAGCCGTATTTGACGTAGTCGTCATACTTAATAACCTCGGCTCTAATGAAGCCCTTCTCAAAGTCTGTGTGGATAATACCGGCTGCCTGAGGTGCCTTTGCCCCTTTAGGGAAGGTCCACGCTCTCACCTCTTGTACTCCTGCTGTAAAGTAGGTCTCAAGATTGAGTAATTCATATGCTTTTCTTATAAGCCTGGATACACCGGATGCATCGAGTCCCATCTCGCCAAGAAACATCTCCCTCTCCTCAAAACTTTCAAGTTCAGCTATCTCTGACTCTATCTTTGCTGCTACAACAAGCATTTCAGCATCTTCGTCCTTAACGGCCTCTCTCACCATGTCAACGTACTTGTTTCCATTCTTTGCCGATGCCTCGTCTACATTGCAGACGTAAAGGACTGGTTTATTTGTAAGGAGGAAAAGCTCCTTTGACATCTTCTCGTCCTCGGCGTTCTCAAAAATTACAGTTCTGGCAGATTTCCCCTGTACTAAAGCTTCACGGAACCTGATAAGAATATCAAGCATTCTTTTAGCGTTTTTATCACCTCCGGTTTGTGCCTGCTTCTGGACTTTGCCTATACGGTTCTCAACAGTATCAAGGTCTTTAATCTGAAGTTCTGTGTCAATAATCTCCTTATCTCTCACGGGATTGATGTTACCATCCACGTGGACAATATTTGGATCGTCAAAACATCTTAGAACGTGAAGGATAGCATCGGTTTCACGGATATTTGCAAGAAACTGGTTTCCAAGCCCCTCCCCTTTACTAGCCCCTTTAACAAGACCGGCAATGTCAACAATCTCCACAGTTGCAGGAACCACTCTGTTTGGTTTTACAAGTTTCTCCAGAACCTGGAGCCTCTCGTCCGGAACTATTGTGGAGCCAATGTTTGGTTCAATAGTACAGAACGGAAAGTTTGCAGATTGTGCCTTTCCGGAACTGATACAGTTGAAGAGTGTAGATTTTCCCACATTGGGCAGTCCCACTATTCCGCATTTCAATGCCATAAATATCTTTTTTAATAATTTGAGGGTGCGAAATTAGACAAAAAATACCATTATTTCTAAAATGGTATAATTCTTATTCATAATCAGATATTTGGAATCTGTCAAACATAGTCAGAAGACCATAAAAATGTAGATTTGGCAGATGAAATTTCTCCTTTTTTTACTCCTTTTACTGCAATCCTCACCTGGTGAAGACTGCATAGTCATGTTCTGGAATCTGGAGAACCTCTTTACAACCTCCCCGTATTTTTATAAAAAGATAAACAGCATTGCTAAACATATTTATCTGGCCTCAGGCGGGAACCTCCCCACACTTATAGGCGTATCCGAGATAGAGAACTTTCAGGTTTGCTGGAGAATTGTAAACGTCACTTCGCTCGCCCCTGCCGGCTACGGAATTGTTCATGCCGACTCTCCTGACCACAGAGGAATTGATGTTGCGCTTTTTTACAGAAAAGAGAGATTTAAACTTATTTATAAAAGATTTTATCCTCTCTTTGATGCCCAGGGAGAGATAATACGAACACGATTCACTCTTTACGCAAAAGGTGTGCTTGATCAGCTTGATACCCTTCATGTAGTTGTAATGCACTGGCCCTCCAAATGGGGAGGAGAGAGGGCCTCAATCCCCGGAAGAGAGGCTGCAGCAAGGGTGCTTAATTCTATTACAGACTCTCTCCTCTCAATAAATTCCAAAGCAAATATTGTTGCAATGGGTGATTTAAATGAACAGGCAGCACCATCCGCTCAGGCTGCAGGTGTTCAGGCAATGGTCAGCAGGCTAAAGGTACTGGACCCTTTAAAAAGGGCAGGAGGGACCATAAGATTTAACGGCAGATGGGAGACTATTGACCATTTTCTTGTCTCAGAAAATATTCTAAACAAAGATGAGCCTATATTTTGCACAGATACATCTTCCGTAATATACTCTCATCCACTGCTGCTTGAAAGGGACAAGGTGCATTTAGGATTAAAACCTAAGCGCAGCTTTGTGGGTCCCAGATATAACGGCGGTATTAGCGACCACCTTCCTGTGGTACTTACAATAAAAAGAAGCTGGTGATTTTTCACTACATTTGCACCATGTATGTAAGAGCAAAAAAATCACTGGGACAGCACTTTCTGAAAGATCAGAAGATTGCTGAAAGAATTGTAGAGTCGCTTGACACCACTCTGGCAGGTACCGTACTGGAGATAGGACCGGGCACTGGAGTCCTGACCCAGTATCTGGTAAAAATTGAGGGAATTGAGTTCAAAGCAGCAGAGATAGACACAGAGTCAATAGAGTTTCTGCAGAAGAACTATCCTCAGATAGGAGAGAATCTACTTGAGGGAGACTTCCTTAAAATGGATCTCAATGAAATTTTCAAGGGCGATTTTTCTGTCATTGGAAACTTCCCGTACAATATCTCCTCGCAGATTTTTTTCAAACTTATTGATTACAAGGAACAAGTACCTCAAATTGTTTGTATGCTTCAGAAAGAGGTTGCAGAGAGACTTGCCTCTCCTCCGGGGAATAAGAGCTACGGAATCCTCTCTGTGCTACTTCAGGCATGGTATAACATTGATTACCTATTTACAGTAGAGCCGGGTAGTTTTATACCACCACCCAAGGTAAAATCTGCCGTAATTTCACTTAAAAGAAACTCCCGGGAGTCACTGGGGTGCGATGAGGTACTTTTCAAAAAGGTTGTAAAAGCCTCATTTAATCAGAGAAGAAAAGCTGTAAGAAACTCCGTTAAGCAGCTACTGGATGGTAAAACACCGCCGGATAGCTATCTCTTTGGACAAAGGCCGGAACAACTCTCAGTTGAGGAGTTTGTTGAACTCACAAAACTTATTTACCAAGCGTAAATTGAGTTTCTTATTTTGAGTTTATTGCATCAACAGGATTAAGATTCGCAGCGGTCCAGGCAGGAAGCAGACCGGCAACAACCCCTATCACAGATGATATCATAAGACCCCTGATGATATTATACAAACTCATTGCCATAGGGAATGACTCGTTGCCCTGCGTGGCAAGAACAACCCCCCAGACCATCAGCAGTCCTATTGCGCCACCGGCCAGAGCCAGTACTGCAGCCTCAGCCAGAAACTGAGTCAGAATCATATACTTCTTAGCCCCTAATGCCTTCTGGATACCAATAAGGTTTGTCCTCTCCTTTACCGATACAAACATTATGTTTGCTATTCCGAATCCGCCTATGAGTATGGAGAATCCTCCAATTATCCATCCGGCCATGTTTATCCCGCCAAAGATTGCCTTTGTCTGATTAAGAAGGAAGGTCATCTCATTCAGTGCGAAATTATCAGTTTGTTTAGGCTTTAGACGTCTTGAAGCCCTTATGAGCTGTCTTGCCTCCTGAAGAAACTCCTCTCTGTCAATCTGTTCATTAGGCTTGAGGCAGATAAGGCTCTCCGCACTCTTTACATTCATAATGGTTGCAGCAAAGTTGTATGTTATAAGTATGGAGTTATCTGTATCAAAGATATTTATCATACTTTCGCCGGCCTTCTTCTGGACACCAATAACCCTTGCGCTGGCACTTCCAATTTTAATAATCTTTTCCAAAGGGTCCTCTCCGGAAGCAAAAAGCGAAGCTGCCACCTCGTATCCGAGAATTACCACCGGCATAGAGGAGCTTGCCTCAAAGTTTGAGAAATATCTACCCTTTTCAATCTCAACATTTGCTATTTCACCCCACTCAGGAGTGGCTGCTGATATAAAACCATTGCTGAAAGACGCTCTTTTGTACTTAAGAGTTCTGTTTGTAAAGACAACATACGCTGCAGCATCAAGAGTACGCGCATTTGACTTAAGAAAAAGATACTCCTCATATTTGGGTGCGGGTCTGTTCATATACTCCCACCACTTATACTCTTCCCCTTCTGGCGGAGCAAACGGGAACTGCTGAACATATACAGTACTTCCTCCAAAGCTGTTTAGCCCCGATTCAACATTGCTCTTGAGTGCATCTATAGCAGTAAATACTGTTACAATAGAGAATATACCTATGCTTACTCCAAATAGTGAGAGAAACGTTCTGAACTTGTCTCCCCTGAGAGATCCAAAAGCAAAGCTAATGCTCTCAAACACCAGCTTAAATATCATAACGGCTCTCCTGTATATACTAGTCATATTCCCTATGTTTTAAAGTCCTGTCTTTTTCTTAATACTCCTTAGCCTGTCAAAGGCTTCCAGTGGTGATATAGTGTTCAAATCCAAATCTTTCAGGTCATCTCTAATAGACGAAAGTACCGGGTCATCCAGCTGGAAAAAAGAGAGTTGAACCGGGTCTTCATTGAGTGTTACCCGTCTCTTTCCACCTTTTGAACTCTCCTTTGCCTCAAGCTGTTTAAGCACCCTCTCGGCTCTCTTTACCACATCAGCAGGCATACCGGCCATACGGGCAACGTGGATACCAAAGCTGTGTGCAACTCCACCCGGTACAAGTTTTCTAAGGAAAATCACCCTTTTATCCACCTCTTTGACAGATATATGGAAGTTTTTTACCCTCGGAAAGCTCTGCTCCAAATCATTAAGTTCATGGTAGTGAGTTGCAAAAAGAGTCTTAGCCCTGAACTTAGGATGCTCATGAAGATACTCTACAATAGACCACGCTATTGACATACCATCATAAGTGCTGGTTCCCCTGCCTATCTCGTCCAGCAGAACAAGAGACCTCTCTGAGAGATTATGAAGAATTGTTGCTGTCTCGAGCATCTCCACCATAAAGGTACTCTCTCCCCTTGATATGTTGTCCGATGCACCCACGCGCGTAAAAATCTTGTCTACCATCCCTATCTCTGCACTCTCTGCCGGGACAAAGCTTCCGGCTTGAGCAAGCAGCACTATAAGAGCAGTTTGCCTAAGCAGAGCACTCTTTCCGGCCATGTTCGGTCCGGTAAGTATTATAATCTGCTGATTTTCAGAATTTAGCTCAAGATCATTAGCTATATACTCCTCGCCGGCAGGAAGAAGCCGTTCTATAACCGGATGTCTTCCAGCTTTTATAATTATTGAGTTTTTATCACAGATAATAGGCCTGTTATATTTATTGGCCCTTGCAAGTTCCCCAAAACCAGCGAGTAAGTCAATCCGCGCAAGAATTGCCGAATTTTTCTGTATTACAGAAATGTTTTTCTGTATGAAAATCACTATATCGGCAAAAATGGCCTGCTCAATAGCCAGCATCTTCTCCTCGGCACCAAGTATCTTCTCTTCGTACTCTTTAAGCTCCTGAGTAATGTATCTCTCGGCATTAACAAGTGTCTGCTTTCTTATCCACTCAGGCGGAACCTTGTCTTTATGAGTATTTCTGACCTCAAGATAATATCCAAACACATTGTTGTAGCTTATCTTTAGTGACGAAATGCCCGTTCTCTCTGTCTCCCTCTCCTGCAGGTCATTAAGATACTCCTTGCCATGCCTGGCAATATGTCTCAGATTGTCAAGCTCTTCATTAACTCCGGAGGCAACAATATCACCCTTGCCAAACTGGGCCGCAGGATCTGCAAGCAGCTCCCTCTCGAGCCTGCTCCTCAAGGCCGGACACTCGTCAAGCCCATCTGACAGCAGTGTTAGTTCATCAGCAAACGAAAAAGATGAGTTAGAAGAAATTTCTCTGCACAATTCCTTTAAAGGATCCATCTGGCCAAGTCCTCTCTTCAACTGTACCGCCTCACGAGGCGAGATTCTTCCGGCGGCAGCCCTTGATACAACCCTCTCCAGGTCGCCTATTTCAGAGATAAGATTTCTGAGCTGGGCGCGGCGGGGGTTATCATTATAGAGCAGTTCAACAATGTTGTGTCTGCTGCTAAGTTCATTAAGGCTCTTGACAGGCATTGCAAGCCAGTTCCTAAGGAGCCGCGCCCCCATGGGAGAGGTTGTTTTGTCTACAACTGAAACCAGTGACGCGCCTCCCTCTGCCTGACTGTTAAAAATCTCAAGATTTCTAAATGTAAACTTATCTATCCAGACATGTGCCTCCTCGTCAATCCGCGAGACAGAGCACAAATGCCCAAGAGAGCTGTGGCGGGTAAGCTCCAGATAAAACAGAATACTGCCCGCTGCAGTTATGGCAAGAGGCATATCATCTATACCAAAACCCTTAAGAGTGTTCACCTGTAACTGCTCCTGCAGCTTCTCCCTTGCTGCATCCTGCACAAAGGCCCACTCGTCCATGGGGGTGACGTAAATATCTTTACCAAATCTATCTTCAAATCCCTGTCTGTAGCCCTTCTGAAGAAGCACCTCCTTAGGGGCAAAGCTGGCAAGAAGTAGCTCGGCATAATCAAGGGAGCCCTGGGCTACCCTGAACGAGCCGGTGGAAATGTCAAGAAAGGCAATCCCTGCCCGGTCTTTGTCAAAATGGAGTGCTGCAAGGTAGTTGTTTTCTTTCTGGCTGAGGAGCTGTTCATTATAAGCTACTCCGGGAGTAACTAATTCTGTTATACCTCTTTTAACAATTTTCTTTGTAAGCTTTGGGTCCTCAAGCTGGTCACAAACAGCCACTCTGTAGCCCGCCCTTACAAGTTTAGGCAGATAGCTATCTATTGAGTGGTGTGGAAATCCTGCCAGTTCAATAAACTGAGCAGCGCCATTTCCCCTCTTTGTGAGCACAATTCCAAGAACAGCAGAGGCTGTAATTGCATCCTCGCCGAATGTCTCGTAGAAGTCTCCCACACGAAACAGCAAAATAGCATCCGGGTATTTCGCCTTTATGGAGAGATACTGCTTCATCAAAGGAGTTTCCACTATGTTCTTGTCGCCCTTCATTCCTACAAAAATAGATATATTTTGCTTCAAAACTCTATCTTTGTATATTATCAAACAATTAAAACCGACTATGAAAATCACACGTTTTACCGCTCTGTTGTCTGCAATGGGACTATTGGTTCTGACAACAACTTACTGTACACCTTCCAGAGAGACTCTGGCAAAGGAGGAGATGGAGAGAGTTATGGAGAAAAATTCTGCGATAGGCCTTGCAGTTGCCGTGGTAAAGGGGGGTGAGATAATATACACACAATCATTTGGTTACAAAAGCTTAGAGGACAGCACTCTTCTTGCAGAGGGGGATGTTTTCCGTATCGCATCAATATCAAAATCATTCACAACAACGGCTCTCCTTACACTAATGGAAAAGGGGCTTATTAGTCTGGACCAGGATGTAAGCGAACTTACAGGGTTTCCTGTAAGAAATCCCGCTTTCCCGGAAGTGATAATTACAGTGAAGATGCTCCTTTCTCACACATCCTCTCTTAATGATAGCCAGGGTTACTTCAATCTTGACGTTATTAACCCTGAAAAGAATAAAGAGTTTGCAAAGAGCTACAACCCATACGAACCCGGAACACAATATGAGTATTGCAATCTTGGGTTCAACACTCTGGGAGCAATAGCAGAAAAGCTGGCAGTGGAGAGGTTTGATCAGTTTATTCGCCACACAGTTCTGGAACCACTGGGCCTTTACGCCTCTTTCAACCCAGACTCTCTTGACAGAGCAAAGTATGTTTCACTTTATGACTCCGTTCCTGCTCCACAGCCTGCAGCCTATGTAAGCCGCGCCAAACAGCTTGACAGTGGTTATGTGATGGGTTACAGCACACCACTCTTCAGCCCTACAGGCGGAATGAAAATATCGGCAACAGACCTTGCAAAATATATGATTATGCACATGAACTACGGAGCATTGCAGAATGGTGGAAGAGTTATCTCAGAAGAGACTTCACGTCTTATGCAGAGCCCGGTTGTTGAGACTGCTGAGGGTGAAACCTATGGTCTGGCACTCAGACAGAGCAAGAACTTTATCCCGGGAGAGGTAATGGTGGGTCATACAGGATCTGCCTATGGCCTGTACAGTGCAATGTTCTTTGAACCTGAGAAAAAGTTTGGAATAGTACTCATTACAAACGGATGCAATCCAGTATATGAGGGTGGATTTGTAAACATACAAACCGATGTTGCAAGAGCCCTCTACGATATATTTATTAAAGAGTAAATGGAGAGGAAGAAGGTATTAATAATCACCTACTACTGGCCACCATCAGGAGGGTCGGGAGTGCAGAGGTGGCTTAAGTTTACCAAATACCTAAGGGATTTTGGCTGGGAGCCCGTAATATACACCCCGGCAAATCCGGAGCTCATGGCTGTGGATAACTCTCTTGCCGCAGAGATTCCAGAGGGAGTTCAGGTAATCAGAAGAGATATTCTGGAGCCATATTCCATTTACAGAGCCCTTACCGGGAAGAAAAAGGGAGACATTAAGCCCGGGTTTATAAATACAGGCGGAGGGACATCTCTATTCATAAGAAGCAACCTCTTCATACCGGACCCAAAATGTCTCTGGATAGCCCCTTCAAAAAGGTTCCTCAAAAGGTGGCTCAGGGAGAATCCGGTTGATGCAATTGTTAGCACCGGCCCGCCACATTCAATGCATCTTATTGCAAAGGGGGTGGCAAAATCGCTCAAAATTCCGTGGATAGCAGACTTTCGTGATCCGTGGACAAAGATGTTCACCTTCAAGTACATGAAATATTCAGCACCGGTTAAGGCCATCCATACGTTACTGGAGAGGAGCGTTGTAAAGGGGGCCGATGTTGTGCTTACGGTTACATCTACCATTGCCGGGGAGCTTGAGGAGGTGAGGAGTGGTGAGGTGCCGGTTATTACAAATGGCTTTGATCCTGCCGATTTCCAAAAAGGAGAGACCAGGCTTGACAAGATGTTCTCAATAA
>JAVEZL010000016.1:0-48494 GCA_034003005.1 Bacteroidales bacterium | reverse complement strand
TCCGGCCAAAGGCCGTATAAACCGCGAAGCACCATATAAATCCTCGCAAGGCGATGTGTACTCGCAAATCTGCGCAGTTCAAACTGCACCCGCACGGCTGTAACACGCAGATTAAAAGCCCTTTGACAATCAACCCGAGGGATCACCCCTCGGATAAAGTGTCAAACCACACATAGTTAGCAAGTTACAGCCGTCCGTGGTTCGCTATTTCTGGCAGAGATTACTGCATACCCTTTCACAGAGTATTCCGCATAACTGAAGGAGTCTCCGCCGCAGCGAATGAAATGAGCGAGGAGGAAAAACTCCGGAAGTTATGCGGATACTAGGTGAATGCAGGAAGATTGCATGAGTTGGAGAAGATATTTACTGAACAGATATTCTGAACATTTTTGGCCAGTATTTACCGGTAAGGTAAATTTGTTTAGAGGCTTTGTCATATGCAATACCATTGAGGACATCAGTCTTTGCTGTTTTCATGGATGCATGTAATAATCCGGAGCAGTTAACAGTGGCCCTTACAACTCCTGTTTGAGGATTTATTATGACAATGGAATCACTCATATAGACATTTGCCCAGATTTCGCCATCAATCCACTCAAGTTCATTAAGTTGATCAACAGGCTTGCCATTTAGTTTTACCTCTAAAATTTTCTTGGTCATGAAATTCATGGGATCATTGAAGTAGAGATTACCTGTTCCGTCACTCATTATCAGATGAGTTCCATCTGTTGTAAGGCCCCAGCCCTCCCTTGGATTTGATAATTTGCCCAACTCCTTGAATGTTGTTTTGTCGATAACATAAACAACTTTCTCCATCCATGTAAGAATGTATATTCTGTTGTTGAGCATTACCGCACCCTCAGCGAAATGGGATGCGGGAAAGGAGAACGTCTTGATTGTTTTTCCGGTTTTAAGATCTGCACTTCTGAAAAATGATCGGCCATACTGACCTGAACTTTCATAAAGGGTCCCCGCCTCAATAAACAATCCTTGAGTGTAAATATTTGTATCATGATTTATTGACTCCAGAATCTTTACCCTTAGAGAACTCCCCCCTGCACTGCTGCAAGATGCAGATAATGGCAGCATGGTGATGAGCAAAATAAAAAGTATGGTCAACAATCTTTTATGCATTTCATCTATTTTTGAACCGACTTTCTTATCATAGCAGCCTTAACAAGTGCTACAAAAAGCGGATGCGGATTCTCCGGTGTACTTTTAAGTTCCGGATGAAATTGAACGCCTATAAAGAATGGGTGATTCTGAAGCTCCATAATCTCCACAAGTCCTGTATCAACATTCCTTCCGCTTGGAATAAGGCCTCCCTTTTCAAGTGTATCCACATAAGAGTCGTTGACCTCATATCTGTGTCTGTGTCTCTCTGAAATTTCAGTTTTACCGTAAATTCTGTGAGCAAGAGAGCCCTCTTTAATAGTACATGAGTATGCCCCCAGCCTCATTGTGCCACCCTTTATAGTCATTGACTTCTGGTCCTCCATAAGGTCAATTACAGGATTCTTTGCGTTAGGTTTTATCTCGGTTGTCATGGCATCTTCAAGTCCAAGTACGTTTCTGGAATACTCTATCACCTCCATTTGCATGCCAAGACATATTCCAAGGAATGGTATATTGCTTTCTCTTGCGAATTTGACTGCTGTAATCTTACCCTCGATTCCTCTTTCACCAAATCCAGGTGCTACAAGAATTCCGTCCATAGAGGATAGCTTCTCGGCAACATTCTGGTCATTAATGTATTCGCTGTGTATTGAATGAACATTTACTTTGCATTCGTTTGTTGCTCCGGCGTGTATAAATGACTCAAGAATAGATTTATACGAATCCTGAAGTTCAACATATTTGCCTACAAGTGCAATGTTTACGCTCTCTTTAGGATTAAATAGTCTCTCGAGGAAAGACTTCCAAAGCTCAAGATCAGGAGCTTTATCAATAGCCTCCATCTTGAATTTTCTTAAGACTAACTCATCCAGCTTCTCTCTGAACATTGTGAGAGGAACTTCGTATATACTTTTTGCGTCAATTGACTCAATAACCGCATTAAGCCTAACGTTACAGAATAGTGCCACCTTTCTTCTGATATCCATAGGAAGAGGATGCTCTGTTCTGCATACGATAACATCCGGATGAACTCCATTTTGCTGGAGCATCCTGACGGAGTGCTGTGTTGGCTTGGTTTTAAGCTCTTTAGCTGCGCTTAAATATGGAACAAGTGTAAGGTGTATAACAAGACAATCCTCATCCGGAAGTTCCCACTGGAGTTGACGAACAGCCTCAACAAAAGGGAGAGACTCAATATCGCCCACTGTACCGCCCAGCTCTGTAATTATTACATCGTATTTGCCGGTTTTGCCCAACAGAAGCATTCTTCGCTTTATCTCGTCTGTAATGTGAGGAATGACCTGAACGGTCTTACCAAGATAGGCTCCCTGCCTCTCTTTGTCTATTACCGAACGGTAAATGCGACCTGTTGTTACATTGTTTGCCTTTGAGGTCTGAACATTAAGAAATCTCTCATAGTGTCCAAGGTCAAGGTCTGTCTCGGCACCATCTTCAGTTACGTAACACTCACCGTGTTCATACGGATTAAGTGTACCTGGGTCTACATTCAGATAGGGGTCAAATTTTTGAATTGTAACTGACAAACCCCTTGCCTGTAGTAACTTAGCAAGTGATGCGGAAATAATACCCTTCCCAAGGGAAGAGGTAACGCCTCCCATCACAAAAACATATTTGGTGCTCATAATGTAAATATTGGATTGTTATACAGGGATACAAAGATAATACTTTCCGCAAGTTTTCAGCAAGAAATCCCTACATTTGCTTTGCGCAAAAACTCCAAAAAATTACTAATGAAATCGTTATCAGAAAGATTTAAAATTAAAAGTTTTGAAACTGATCTCAACGCCAGATTGAAGCCTCAGTCATTAATGCTTTTAATGCAGGAGATGGCAAACCTGCATGCAGATGCTCTGGGATTTGGCTATGATCAGCTAATGGAGAAGGGAATAATCTGGGTACTATCCAGATCACATGTGATATTTGACAGAGTACCTGATTGGAGGGAGGAGGTGGCTATGGAGACGTGGCATAAAGGGAGCGATAAGCTGTTCGGGCTGAGAGACTTTAAGATTACGGATATTAATGGCACAGAGATAATCAAAGGTACAACTTCATGGCTGATTATTGGAACCCAGAACAGGAGGTTACAGCGGATTGAGCAGCACATCGGGAACGACCACCCATCGGTTAATTTGGTCCACGCCATTAAGGAGCCTGCCCCTAAACTATCTGCCCCTTCCGGGATTGAGTTTGTAAAAAGCAGGGAGGTGGAGTACTCAGATATTGATATGAATCACCATACAAATAACGCCAGGTATATGGAGTGGGCACTTGATTGTGTGCACACACTGCTGCCGGATGGATATTTTATAAAAGAGTTTATTGTTAATTTTAATTCTGAGAGCCGCCTGGGAGAAAAGCTTGACCATTTTGCCTGTAAAACCGATTATGGTGCCTTCTTTGAGGCAAAGAGGGGTGAAACATCGGTAGTGCAAATAGAATTTATTTTTACCAATGCTGTTTAGTTACAACATATATCTTATTATCATAATCTGCATGGCAATAGCCGGTCTTGCAGTCTTTGCAACGCTCTATTTTGTTGAGGCAGGATATGGAATTCTCTTAAACTCAAAGTGGGGCAAGACAATTAAATCAAAGACCGGCTGGCTTTTAATGGAGGCACCTGTCTTTATTGTAATGGCCACACTGTTTTTGATGTTCGGAAGGGATGCACAAAGCGGAAATCTGCTAATCTTCTCCCTGTTTATGCTTCACTACCTGCACCGGGCATTCATATATCCACATCTTATTGTGGGAAATGGGAGGATGCCTCTCTCAATTATCTCTATGGGTGTATTCTTTAATCTAATTAACGGAGTCCTTCAGGGTGAGTGGCTTTTTGCACATGCTCCGCTTGATTACTATGGTGATTGGAAAGAATTACTTGAATCTGCCAGATTCATTGCAGGAGCGATAATATTCTTTGGAGGAATGGCTCTCAATATTGATTCGGACAGAAGGCTCAGAAAGGCCAGAAGAGAGGGCGCCCAAAAGGGAGACAAACCAGGGACTCATTACATCCCATATGGTGGAGGATTCCGGTTTGTCACATCGCCAAACTACCTGGGAGAGCTGATCGAGTGGATTGGTTTTGCTATAATATGCTGGTCTCTTCCAGGGGCGCTTTTTGCTTTCTGGACAGCTGCAAACCTCGTTCCCAGGGCTGCTGCCACATGGAAAAGGCACAAAGAACTCAGGGGAGATGAAATTGAAAAGAGAAAACTCATGAGAGTCTTCCCTTTTATCTATTGATTTTACAAGCCTGCCTTAAACATCAACACTTCGCCCAAGATATTCAGAGAAACTCTTCAATTTAGGTTCATACTCCTCCTCAAATAATCCTGAAGAGATTATAAAATCTGCAGTTGATCTGTTTGTAGCTGTGGGAATATTGTAAAGACTAGATATTCTCAGGAGTGCCTTCACATCCACATCGTGTGGTTGTGGCTGCATAGGATCCCAAAGGAATATCAAAACGTCTACCTTCCCCTCGCATATGAGCGCTCCTAGTTGCTGGTCGCCGCCAAGCGGACCCGATTTAAGCAGTGTTATATTAAGAGCCGGATCATTTTTTGATTTGTTCTGAATTAGTGCAGCCTCAACCATCCTTCCGGTTGTACCGGTACATACTAGATTATGCCTCAAAAGAGTCTGTTTGTTAAACTCCACCCACTCAATAAGGTCTTTTTTTCTATTGTCATGCGCTACAAGCGCTATTGTTTTTCTTTTCATAATTTTCTATAAGATACTACTATTTCTCTGCGACCTTTTTTAATGACTCTCCGGTAAGACGGAATACAGTCCACTCATCCATAGGAAAAGCACCCAGACTTTTGTAAAATTCAATTGATGGTTTGTTCCAGTCAAGAACAGCCCAGTCGAACCGTTCACATCCCCTCTCTACTGCTATCTGAGCAAGGGTTTTAAAAAGCATCTTGCCAATTCCTCTTCCACGATGCTCCTCCTTTACGAATATATCCTCCAGGTATAGACACGCCTTACCTTTGAATGTGGAGAAGTTATGAAAGAAGAGGGCAAATCCCAAGGCTCTCCCATCCTCCTCAGCAATAATCACCTCGGCCTGCCTCTGAACAAACAGAGACTCCATAAGTATTTCAGGAGTGGCAGTTACATCATCTCTGAGCTTTTCGTATACTGCTAGTTCGCAGATGAAGTTAAATATAGTTTCAATGTCTTTTTCAGTTGCTTGGCGGATTGTAATAGGGCTGATTTGCATGAATTAAATTTTGGACAAAGTTAATAAACTTTACAAAGAGGAAGTGTGAAAAAGAATTTACTGCCACTGTCTTCTCGGCTCTCTGCCCAGATTGAGCCACCATTCATCTCAACAAACTCCTTGCAGAGGACCAGGCCGAGTCCGGTTCCTGCCTCCTTTAAGGTTCCCGGCCTAGATATGACATCCCGCTTACTGAAAAGGGCTTTTAGAGTGTTACTATCCATCCCGATTCCGTTATCGGAAACTGATATTACAGCCTCACTCCCTTTAACAGATGTGTCAATTATTACAACCCCGCCGCTGTTAGAGTATTTAATTGCATTTGATATAAGGTTTCTGATAATTGTATTAAGAGTATTTCTATCTGCATCAACGCATAATTCTGAATCAACCATATTTTCAATAAAGACCCCTTTTCTGCCTGCTGTGACCTCTGCTAGAGCTATGATATTTCCAATAATCTCCTTAAGCTTAATTGTTTCCCTTTTAAGCACCATGTCTCCAGAATGTGAATTTGACCAAAGCAGAAGGTTATCCAGAAGCTCTAAGGTGTTTTTCGCAGAGTTTAGAATATTAACTGCATACACTCTTATCTCATCTTTTGACAAATCATTAACTTCATCAGACAGAATCTCTGAAAAGCCAAGAATAGTGTTGAAAGGTGTTCTCAGGTCATGTGAGATGATTGAAAAGAACTTATCTTTAGTCTGATTTAAATGATCCAGCTCAAAGTTCTTTCTCTTCAATTCATTTAGTAAATTATTTCTCAGAGTATTATCAACAACAAAGCCATCAAATCCGGTACCATTAAATACTACACTTACAGAAACATTAACCTCCCTCTTGTTTGCAGTTAAAAGTGTATTTTCTGCCTCCCGGATTACTCTATCCCTGCGGAGAATCTCAATGAATCTCTCTCTCTCAGATATGTTCTTATAAATTATGCTTATGTTTTTAGATGACAATTCGTTTATGTCATCATACTCAAGTAATTCTGCTAAAGCCCTGTTAACGTAAAGAATCTCGCCTGAAAGAGTGGTGGAGAATACACCTACGAGAGAGTTATCAAACAGTTTGCGATACTTCTCTTCACTTTGTCTCAATTCCTTTTCAGCCTGCTTCCTCTCAGTTGTATCCCTGAAATAAATTACTGTACGAGTTTCACCAGGTGCAAAATCAAAAACAGTAGAAGTAAAGTCAACCGGAAATATTAAACCGTCCTTCCTTTTAAATGTTAACTCTCCCCTGACCATCCTATTTTTTTCTCTTTCTGCTAATAGACTTGGAAGATTTGGATCATCTGGATTTATTACTCCACCTCTTCCAAGTTGACAAATCTCCTCCTCAGTCATACAAAGCATTCTGCATGCCTCAGGATTGGCTGAGAGAATTTCGCCGGTTGGTTTTGTGAGGAATACTCCCTCTCTGATGTTTTTGTAAAGACTTTCGTATTCGTAGTATTTCTTATTGTAGGTAAGAAGAAATGAGATGTCTAGCTCAACAACATTTTTGAAACGAAGAAGCAGGTTATTAAACTCTTCTGAGAAAGGGCGCTCTATGGTATCAAGTACGCAAAGTGTTCCAAAGGGTGTATTATCGGGATAGTTAATTGGTACACCCATATAGCAAATCATGCCTAATTTCAGATCGGGGTTGTGATCCCAAACTGGGTCCTTTGTTGCATCAGGAATTACGAGCTGTTTCTGAGTTTTAATAACTGTCTCGCAATATAGTCCATACCACTTCTCTTTATCTCCCGGTGCATATGGATTGTTTTCTGAGTTACTGGAGACAAAAACCTCCATATAATCATTTTCAGTCCTCATTATTAAAGCAGCCGGCACAGAAAACAACTCAGCAAGTAAATCGGCAATCTCCTGCCACTTCTTCAATACTATATCAGGGACATCATTAATAGATATGCCTGTGCTTTTCATCACTTTTTCATTTTATCGTTCCTACCTTGAAACGCCACTTAAAGTTAAATAGAATTTTCAGACAAAATGTTTAATGGATTAAAAATCGGTATCGCATTATCCATGCAAACGAAAATCCATAAAAGGTGTAAAAATGAAATGGAATATATTGCAACAATTTGTTTATCAAATAGAAATATTTCTATCAAATACTTAAATATATTTTTCATGTGAAAATATATATTTATAAATTTACCCTTGAAACCAGTTTAAATATATACTATGAGAATAATATCATTTGTAATTGGAATATTTATAACTTTTCATGTAACGACCTTTGCTCAGAATACCGACTCTTTGAGGGTTCATTATGACTATTTTTCACATTACCTGTCCCCTGAGAAATTATACCTCCATATAGACAGAAACATTTTTGCCCCTGGAGAGACGATATGGTTTAAGGGGTATTTGGAAAACAAGTCCTACCAATCGGTAATGCCAATCAGTAATCTTGTTTATGTTGAGCTTCTTAGGGATACTGTTATCTCAAGGGTTTTACTAAAGAAATCTCAGAACGGGTTCGAAGGGCAAATGGTATTGCCGGATGATGTAAAGCCAGGCGATTATATTATACGCGCATACACTAATTGGAACAAGAACATGTCCGCTGAATATATGTTTCATTCAAAAATCCTAGTAGTAGGCTCAGAAGAGTTTTCACATAATGAGGCAACTCCAAAAAAGGCAGATCTTAAAATTGACTTTTATCCTGAAAGTGGGCGGTATTTTGCAGGTATGGTGGCAAATATAGCTTTCAAAACTAATTATAAAAACCTTACAGGATATATCCGGAACAACAAAGGGGATAAGGTGACTAGTTTTTTCACAGAGCACAATGGAATGGGTAAAATTATGTTTTATCCTGCAGAGGGTGAACGATACTATGCTGAAATATCATCTGATGTAACCAATGACAATAAGTATCCTCTTCCTGAACCATCCGATGAAGGAGGAATAATTAATATCCTATATAAAAATGACGAAATAATAATTCACTCCTTTTTATTGGATGAGGCAACGTCGCTAATACTTCACAACGGATCAGAAATCTACTATTGTAAACCAGTTGAGAAGGGCTCCAATATTGTCAAATTTGCGGAAAAAAGTCTTGGAAAAGGTATCAACCATGCAATACTCATGTCGCCGGAGGGAAAGATATTGGCTGAAAGGTTATTCTTCATTTATAAAAATGACAACTTTGCTATTGATCTTAAATATGATAAGGATAGATACAAAACGAGAGAGAGAGTTGTTGTAAATACTAAACTGATTGACTCTGTTGGGCAAGCCGTTACAGGAGAATTCTCTGTATCTGTTATTGATGGGAGTTTTGAGCAATTCACACAGGAGGATGGTATTGATTCTTATATGTTAATTTCCAGCGAACTTAAGGGAAGAGTACATAATCCCGGTTTTTATTTTAACGGCAGGATTCCGTTGCAAGAGAGAAAGAGCCTAATAGATCTTTTGATGATGGTTCAGGGATGGAGGTATTATGATATGGAGAATTTATATAACCATAATGCCAAGGTAAAGTATGGGAAAGAGTTTTATCAATCTCTCTCGGGGGTTTTAAAATCATCCAATAACAAAAAGCCAGATGATCTTTCATTAACCTTATTTTCACCGGATATTGGATATTATTATAAAGGAGGCTTTACCGGCACTGATTTTTATATAGACAGTCTTGACTTTCAGGAGGGCACCGATTTTTTTATTCAACCTGGCAGGAAATACTTGGTAAGGGAACTGATTGTTCATAGTGACAATAGCCACAGTGCTCCAATGATTGTATATGAAAACATGTATCCGGCTATGCTGATTAGTCAGGGTCAGAATATCACACCAAAAAAAACACCTGTTATTTACAATGATAACATAACAAGCAGGACGTTAAATGAGGCCGTATTGACGGAAAATGCATATTATAAGCCTAAGCATAACCCTTCGCCATACGGTCAGCCTCTTGAAAAGAGAAGCGTTAAGGAGAGATCCGAACTTAAAAAAGATGACTACAAAGAGCTCATGGATTATATTGTTGAAAACTATCCAGGTTTTTTTAAATTCCAAGAAACGCTTTACAGCAGGAGAAGCTCATCAATTGTAAGTAAATTCGAGAAAACTACAATCAGTCATAATCAACCTATACTTTACATTGATGGTTTAAAGATGAGGGGTACAGGTGATCTGAAAGGTCTCTCTGTACGGGATATTGAGACTTTGGCTGTTCTTAAAGGAAATGATGGTGCACTATACGGATCTGTCTGGGGTGTTATTATGTTAACAACTCGCAGGGCTGGTACAGAGGAGCAGCATGAGAATTCAAACGGTTTAAAAATAAGTCCATTGGGATGGCAAAAGCCTGCCAAATTCTACTCACCTGTTTATGATACAGAGGAGATGTTTAATAATCCCAATCCGGATTATAGATCAACAATTTATTGGAATCCTTCAGTTAAAACAGACATGAACGGTATTGCCACATTTGAATTTTTCACCTCTGACTACGATAATCCGTTGGTTATAAGAATTGAGGGAAAAACTTCCGGTGACAGATATATAAGTAAAACCATACAAATACAGGTTAAATAAATACTGCGGTAAAAAAAGGAGATCTCCACTACTTACAAAAAAAGCAGGCGATTAGCCTGCTTTTTTTTGGTAGTAGCGGAGACAGGACTCGAACCTGTGACCTTCGGGTTATGAGCCCGACGAGCTACCAACTGCTCCACTCCGCGATATTGGACTGCAAAGATATGGCAAAATGATTCTAATTCCAAATTAATTTTTAAAACATCTAACAATATCTTGTTTATCAACAACTTTCTGCTCTCCGGTGGATAGGTTTTTAAGAGATATATTAGAGTTTGTAACCTCATCTTCGCCAACAATAGCGAGAAATGGAATTCCCTTTTTCTCTGCATAGTCAAACTGTTTTTTGAGTTTGGTTTCGTCTGTGTAAATTTCCGCAGGAACTCCAGCCTCCCTGAGCTGTTTAACTATGGGAATAGTGTATATGAGCTCTCTTTTGCCCATGTTTGTAAAGAGTACCTTTGTCCCCTCAACTGCATCTTTTGGGAATCTGTCAAGTGCCGATATTACGTCATAAATCCTGTCTGCACCAAATGAGATACCCACTCCTGAAACCCCTTTAAGGCCGAATATTCCTGTGAGGTCATCATATCTTCCGCCTCCGCAAATACTACCCATTGCCGCCTCAAGTGATTTAACCTCAAATATGGCTCCTGTATAATAATTGAGCCCTCTTGCGAGTGAAAGATCCAGCTCTGTGTTACATGTTATCCCGGCACTCTCTATGAGGCTGAAGAGCTCTTCCAGTTCGTCTACCCCCTTATTGCCAGTTTCCGATTTTGATAAAATTGACCTTATCTCTGATAGCTTCTCTTTAGTGGTTCCTGAAAGTGAAAGGATAGGCTCAATAACGGCAATTGCCTTATCATCTATCCCTTTTGACTTAAGCTCATCCTTAACGGCATCAATTCCAATCTTGTCTATCTTGTCAATAGCAACTGTTATGTCAATGAGTTTATCTGAATGCCCGGAGACTTCGGCTATTCCTGAAAGGACCTTTCTGTTGTTTATTTTTACAGCTACTGAAAGGCCGAGTTTACCAAACACCTCATCCACTATCTGAACTAGCTCTAGTTCGTTAAGTAGAGAGTTACTGCCTACTACATCAACGTCACACTGATAAAACTCACGGTATCTCCCCTTTTGTGGTCTGTCTGCCCTCCATACGGGCTGAATCTGATATCTTTTAAACGGAAAGACCAGCTCATTTTGATGCTGAACAACAAATCGGGCAAACGGCACAGTAAGGTCGTATCTCAGACCCTTTTCGCATACCTTAATGGAGAGTGAGTTATTTGAAAGCATCTCCGGGGTTACCCCTGAAAATGCGTCTCCTGAGTTAAGAACCTTGAAGAGCAACTTATCTCCCTCCTCTCCATATTTTCCAAGCAGAGTGGAGAGATTCTCCATAGCTGGTGTCTCAATGGGTGAGTAACCATATTTTTTAAAAACAGATCTTACTGTATTGAAAATATAGTCTCTTCCGGCCATCTCGGCAGGTGAAAAGTCTCTTGTTCCTTTTGGTATTGATGGTTTCTGTGCCATTTTGTTGCTTTTTACGGGGCGCAAAGATACTAATTTTCTCTAAGGTATAAATCTATGGCTGTTGCTGCCTTTCTCCCTGCTCCCATAGCGAGTATAACAGTGGCTGCCCCTGTAACGGCATCACCTCCTGCAAAAACACCTTTTCTGGTAGTCCTTCCGTCATCATCTGCCACTATGCAGTTCCACCTGTTTACATCAAGCCCTGGAGTGGTAGATGAAAGAAGTGGGTTTGGAGAGGTCCCCAGCGACATAACAACTACATCTGTCTCTATGTCAAATTCAGAATCTCTGACAGGTACTGGCGAACGCCTTCCGCTTTCGTCGGGCTCACCCAGCTCCATTCTGATGCACCTGAGCCCTCTTACCCATCCCCTCTCGTCTCCCAATACCTCAACCGGATTTGTAAGCATTCTGAATACAATGCCCTCCTCTTTTGCATGGTGAACCTCCTCAACGCGGGCAGGAAGCTCTTTCTCTGTTCTTCTGTACACAACAGTTACATCCGCACCGAGTCTCAAAGCAGATCTGGCCGCGTCCATGGCCACATTTCCGCCACCTACAACAGCAACTCTTTTACCTACGAAGATGGGCGTATCATAATCGGGATCATATGCCCTCATGAGATTGTTTCTTGTAAGGAACTCATTTGCCGAGACCACTCCGTTAAGGTTCTCTCCCGGGATATTCATAAACTTAGGTAAACCGGCACCCGAACCAACAAAAATAGCAGAGAAACCCTCTTTATCCATTAGTGTGTCTATGGTAACGGTCCTGCCTACAACCACATTTGTCTCTATATTTACTCCCAGAGCCCTTACGTTATCAATTTCGCTCTTAACCACCTTCTCTTTAGGTAGTCTGAATTCCGGAATGCCATACTGCAGAACACCGCCGGGTTCATGAAGCGCCTCAAAAATTGTAAGGTCATATCCAAGTTTTGCAAGATCTGTTGCGCAAGCCAGCCCGGCCGGTCCGCTGCCTATGATTGCAACTTTTTTTCCGTTCAACGGAGCCTTTTCTGTGAATTGAACTCCATTATCCCTGCTCCAGTCACCTACAAATCTCTCAAGTTTTCCTATTGCGACAGCCTCCCCCTTAACACCAAGTATACAAGACCCCTCACACTGAGACTCCTGTGGACATACTCTTCCGCAAACAGATGGCAGAGAGCTATCTCTGGCAATAATCTCTGCAGCTTTGTAAAAATCACCGTTTTCAATCTCTCTTATAAACTTAGGAATATCAATGGCAACCGGACAAGCCGTTATACATCTGGGATTTTTGCAGTCAAGACACCTTGATGCTTCAAGTACAGCCTCCTCCTGATTATATCCGTAACTTACCTCTTCATAATTTGTGGCTCTTACCAGAGGATCTTGCTCTCTTACAGCCACTCTTGGAATTTTATTTCTCATTTCACAGGGGTATTATGGTGATCGAGACCTATTTTACAAATATGATCCTTTTCAGCTTCAATTGATTTATACATCCCCTGCCTCCTCATTGCCTCATCAAAATCAACATCGTACGCATTAAATTCAGGACCCTCAACACAGGCAAATCTGGTCTTGCCTGCAACTGTTACCCTGCATGCACCACACATACCTGTCCCGTCAACCATAAGTGTGTTCAAACTCACGGTTAGTGGAATATTATACGGCTTTGCCGCAAGAGTCACAAACTTCATCATAATCATGGGTCCTATTGCCACCAAGTGGTCATACCTCTCTTTGTCAAGAATCTCAGTCATTAGATTTGTAACAAGCCCCTTCTTTCCGTAAGAGCCATCATCTGTACATATATACAGGTTGTTACAAACGCTCTTCATCTCTGCTTCAAAGATGAGCATATCCTTTGTCTTAGCCCCTATGATTACATCCACCACAGCACCCATCGATGACAAAAACTTAACCTGTGGGTAAACCGGAGCAGTTCCAAGACCTCCGGCTATAAAGAGAAATTTCATCTTTGAAAGCTCCTCAGCCGTCATATGGATAAATTCCGACGGTTCCCCGAGAGGTCCGGCAAAATCGGTGAAAAAGTCCCCCTCCTCCAGATGGCATATCTGCCTGCTTGAGGCACCCACCACCTGGGTTACGATTGTAACAGTCCCTGCGTCACTGTCATAATCACAAATAGTGAGAGGAATCCTCTCTCCTTTTTCATGTGATCTTACGATAAGGAATTGTCCCGGCTTTGCCGATGATGCCATCCTGGGAGCATAAACCTCCATCAGGGATGTAAGGGGATTAAGATCCCTCTTTTTTACAATTTTATACATCTGCTTGTGTTAAAGTCTGTCGAATGTGTAGCCCAGTCTCTTCAGTCTTTTGATTATAGAATCAAGCTTTTCGTAAAGTTTGTCCGGCCTTCTGCCGTCTACCCCAGGATGGATCAAAATAACTGCACCGTTGAGGTTGTTGCTCTTTTCAAAAGCAAAAAGTTTTGCAATAAGCTCTTCTGATGTTTTATAACTGCTCATACCCGGGTAGGTATAATCTGCAGGGGTTGCAGTGCCCGGTGTGTAGTTTATTGTCTTAAGCCCCAGTGTTGAAGCAGTATAGACCGATTCCTTGTTGTACCACTCGTAAGGAGGCATAAACCATACTGCATCTTTTTGAGAAACTCCAAACTTCTGCAGTTCAACCAGATTATTGATAATATCATTTCTGAGGCTATCTCCTGAAACCAGAGATTTCTCTCTTTTATCCCACGGAGCATAAAGAAGGTGCTTGTCTGAGTGCCCTCCTACATAGTGTCCCTGTGATACAATCTTCTCAATTGTACTCTTTTGATCAGGGATTCTCAGGAAATTTCCTGTAAAAAAAAATGACCCCTTTATTTTGTTTGAAGCTAATGTTTTAAGAATTTTTTCGCCACCCTGGAACATTGAGTCAGCAGTAAATGCAAGATAAATTACCTTTTTATCAGGATTAACCCTTACTACTGCCCCCTGGCTGTCTTTTAATGTAAGTGCCGATTTTTCCGATATTGCCTTTGCCTGCTCTTTTCCGTCACTCTCCATCTTAGCAAAGTAGAATGAAAGACCTGCTGTTCCGTCCATTGTAGGTTCGTTTGATGCATAGTCACCTATGTCATCATGATAAACAGCTTTTCCATTGTTGAATGGCGCATACATATCAGGTTTAGTAAGTGATTTACCTGCTCTCTCTAAAAACAGCAATCTCTCTATAGGACCGTCAACCAGTCCGCCATAAGTAAGGTCACCGTTATGCACTGTATATGAAGAGTGTGGAGAATCAGGATAATCTCCACCTTTTGGAAAGCCTACCAACATTGAAGTTCCCCATGGATTTGTTCCAAACAGCCAATCCCTGAGAGCCATCTCCATCTCAAGATATGTTTCATCTCCGCTCACCTCACGATATAGTCTTGCCTGAGTAATTGCAGCAGATACGAGGTTATTTGAACACCACAGGAATGGAATTCCGTAAATAAACGGGTCGTCAGCTGCTCTTTTGCGAAGATGCTCCAGACCATCTTTCATGTACTGGATATATTTGTCCTTTGTTGCCTTGTCTGATGAAGAAGCAAGATAATAGTGTCCAAGGTTAATAAACGGATAGAACTGATAGTGTCTGCCCCTTCCAAGCTCCATCCATGGAGTTACAGGCTCAAGCTGACCCCAGTAGTCTGCCCTCTTTCTCCAGTTTGCATCTCCAGTGTATTTGTAGAATGTTGCTGCTGCGAGCTCTACATCATCAACCCAGGTATCCTCCTCGTAGAAATACGGTGATACTACACACGCAGTCTGGGTATTACCCGGAAACTCCTCAGCAAATGCAAATGCTTTTACCGCCTTATCTCTCAGTTTTGCTGCATACTCAGGATCACTCTCCTTAAGAATTTCAGATGCCAGTGCAAAGCTTGAAGCAAACTTTCCTGCTGTTGAAGCAACTCCTGTTGTTCTGTTAAAATGCTTTCCAAGGGACTGAGGAACTCCTGATACAAAATATACCGGTCTTCCGGTTCCCGGGCCCCAACCATAATCTACCTTGTCCTTGTTAGGAAGGCGGAAACCGGCATGGTCACGGTCATCGGCTATCTGATTAAACATAACTTTATCTTCCGGATTCATTCTGTCCAGCCAGTCAAGGCCCCAGCGGATTTCGTCCAGAATATCGGGAACACCATTTGAACCCTTACGGCCTCTGGCATCGTAATAGTCTTTGAAGACGCTTTTATCCTTCTGCTGCTCCCATGAGAACATCAGGTGGTAAAGAGTTGTTGCCGATGTTGTTGTATACTGCAGATAGTCAGTAGCATCATGCCATCCACCCCTTACATCTACCCTCTCACCATCTCTTGTAGGGTGACCTACAATAAATCCGTCATGCTGATGGCATAGTTCGCCGGTATATGGGTTATCACCACACCTTTGCTGCCTCATATACTCAAGAAGGAAATCTGATAGTCCATCATAAGAATCAGATGAAATCTTAAAATTGGGAGATTTTGCTCCGTTACTGACTATGTAGTAACCACCTTCGTTTGCAATTTTTGAGAAATCAAATCTGTACGCGTTTTTCATACCCCAGGATATTGCGTCGCTCTTTTTACCGACGCCCTGAAATATCACCTTGTCAGAAACAGCATCTCTTACTTCAAATAATGGAGATGTTGTCTCTTCAAGAGAGATAAATACTGCAACTTTGATATCTGCAGGAAGATAACCTGCCTGATTCACCCTAATCCATGAGTCAGCCATCAATTGAATTGATGAGCATAAAACTAACAGGGAAACGATAACCGAAAATCTTAGAAACTTCATATTACTTGGGGTTATTAATTGATACATTAATAGCAAAAGTAATACTTTTTTATCTCTTTTCCGACACCTATTTTATGTTGTATGATGCTGTTCTGAGTGGTTCCAGCTCTGAATTAATCAGGGTGTGAAGCACGGAGTCTTGTAAAATATCTCTGTAATTGTACTCTTTGCCGTCAATAATTACCCTGTTTGAAACAAGTCTTACTCCGTGGCTGTAATCAACATATATATCAATATGTATGTTTGTCACAGGCTGAATAGGAGTTCCGTCTGTTTTATGCCATCCATAAATGGTAACATGGTGGGTTCTCTTAGGATCAGAGAGTTTTGAGGAGATCACAATGTCCTTCTTTGTCCCGGCTACAAATACTCCCGGCCTGTTTCCGGAGGCTTTAATCTGTGCAGTTATTATTTTTGAGTGGTCGTATAGAATATCCGGAGTCTCGTTTCTGTTACCTCTTGGGATAAAATTGAATGGCTCTAGTTTAAGCCTTGACTTTATATATATTAAGTCTACTATTTTAGGTGTGGGCAGAGATGCATTTAAGTAATCGGCAATTTTCTGGGCAGATTGTGGAGTCATTGGGAGTGTAAAGTAATCTTCATTTGTTCCTGCCGCAATGTAATCGGCCTTAACAAAAAGTGTTACCCTATGCCTCTTCCCTTTTGCATCAATTCCTGAAAATCTCAGCTCCTCCCAGCCATTTAAAAACTGAGGAATATTTCCTGATATAATCTCATTAACAATTGCCTTTTCTCTCTCTGTAAAATCGAGTGTTCTCATCTGTTCATAAAACAGAGAACCGCCCCGGGAGCTCTGTGAAAAGAGGCTCCCGAAAGCGGATAATATCAAAAATCCTGTAAGGATGATTTTCATCAAACTACTTTTTATCTATCTCTTTAGCTGGAAATCCAAGTTTGTCAAGAGCCTTGGCAAGAGATTCCTTGTTGGTTTTGGCCTCTTCGTAACTAATCCAGATTGTCTTGCCCTCCAGGCTAACTTTCATGTCCTTTACCCCTTTTTCGTAAGGGATTTTTGATTCAATTTTTTGAACGCAGTTGTGACAGTCAATATCTGGAATTGAGAATGTTACCTCCACCTCTTTTTTCTGATTTTTCTTTGACTGAGCCTCTGCGTTAACAGATGAGATTAATACAAGTGCAGCGACTGCCATTAAAAGAATTCTTAATTTTTTCATAATAGTATTTGTTTAGTTGTTATTTCCAAAGTGTAAAACGTAATCCAAGATAGACCTTTCTGCCCATCAGAGGTCCCCAAATCAATGTTGAGTTAAATTCAGGAGAGTATGGATTGTCCGCACCCATAATCGGATGAGGTTGTCTGTAATTTCCAATATTTTCACCCCCAACATATACATCAAGGTTTCTGAACTTTTTTGTCACCTGGGCAAAGAACATTGGATATACTGGTGAGTATCCCCCTCCCATTATCTCAGGAAGCCTTGACGGGCCGTTAATCTGTGCAGTGAAGTCAAAAGTCCATTTGTTCATTCTTGTTGCATACTGCAAATTGAGTACCCCTTTGTACCTCCCTGTGAGAGGTCTCTCTACCAGCCCCTGACCTCTGTAAGTAGCTCTGGAGTCTGTATATCTGAACGTTGTAAGAACAGTAAATCTCTCAAACGGCTCTGTTGAAAAATCAAACTGATAAGTATTTGTAAATGATTTTCCATCAAGATTATATAGCATAATAATTGCGTCATTACTCTCCTGGTCAATAAGGAGCTGCTTATTGAAATCAGACCGGAAGTAGTCAAAACTTACGTATGAGTTATCATTGAAACCAAATGGCAAATATTGTGTAATATTGGCTCCGTAAGTCCAGGCATCCTCAATATCGGGATTCTCCTCCAGGACAATAGAGCGACCTGTTGAGAGAATACCAAGATTGTCAGATATCTGATTAGGAGACCTGAAGCCTCTGCCTCCCGAAGCTCTGAATATCAATTTATCTGTAATGGAGTATTTAACATTTAACCTGGGTGCAAAGAGCCATCCGTGAATATTATTTCTGTCAAGTCTTAGCCCGGCAACCACAGAAGCCTTCTCTCCATTTGTATAGGTATACTCAGCATATGCTCCGGCTGATCTCTCCTCTCTTCCGGTGCTGCGTGTGCCATTCCAAAGTCCAAAAAGTGGGGCTGTAACCAGTTCATCAAAATTGTCAAATTGGCCACTTAAGCCAAGTATATATTTATGGTATTCATTTATCTGATTCTGAAAGATTATGTTCACAAAGGCAGAGTTTTGAATAGCATCAAATTTGTTTAATCCAAAAAATGAGTTCATTCTGTGCCATGTATAATCGGCAACAGTAGCAATATTCATACTATTATCCTCGCTAAGAGGAATTCCCACTTTCAGATATCCGTTGAGTCCGGTATTCTTGATTTCAGAGCCCCAAAGTGTGTTGGTCAACTCCATCCCCTTTTTGAACTCATTCATCCCGGCAACTCTGTCGTCTGACAGTCCTCTGAATCCAAATCTAACCTGAGCCCCGTTATCTGCTACATACAACCATCTGTTTGAGAGGTTAAACTGCATAGATACAGGCTCATCTTTGAAACCGTCATGGTTCCCGTCGTGCCCCATGGGGTCTGTAGAAAAATGACCAAGAATAACTGTACTCCACTTTGGGCTCAATTGCAATGAAGATGCAATATTTGCCTCGGTTCTGAGAGTGCTTCCAAGAAAGAGATTTACAAACAGAGGCTGCTCAGCTGTAGGTTTGCGGTGCTCAAGATTAATCTGTCCTGTAATTGCCTCCAGCCCATTAACAACCGATGAAGGCCCCTTTGCTATCTGAATACTTTCAAGCCACTGCCCTGGGACATATGATAAACCGAATGGTGCTGCCACCCCCCTCATGGCCGGTCTGTTTTCATCCAGCATCTGAGTATAAATTCCTGAGAGGCCTAATAATCTGATTTGCCTGGCTCCGGTAATAGCATCGGAATAACCTACAGTAACACTTGCCGAATTTTCAAAACTCTCAGCAAGGTTGCAGCAAGCCATTTTGCACAGCCCTGCAGCTGTAATAACTTCCGTCTTTATGGGTGCAAGTTTTGAGAGGTAATTTCCCTCCTGCCTTTCAACAACTCTCGCTGCATCAAGCTCGGCATCCTCTTTTAGAACAAGTTCCACATTTACGGAACCTGACGCCACTTTTACAGTATCTTTTGAGTGGCCCACATAGGCACCCACTATGGAGACCTCCTTGTGAGCTCCGGTTTTAATTGAGAATTCCCCTTTATCGTTTGTCTCTGCAGAGATTTTGCCCTCTAGCCAGTATACCGATGCATAAGCAAGTGGTTCAACATCACCGCCGGCTTTACGTACTTTAACCACACCTTTAGTGGTCTGTGCGTTGATTGTCCCGGCTGAAACAATCAAAATAGTAAAAAAAAGAAATATTTTTTTAATCATATATGTGTAAAGAATTTATAGTGAATCATTCAATCATTTGACTGAACGAAAACTACAATCTCCACACAGAAATAAGCGAGTGATATCTATCCGGTATAGATTCCGGTGGTGAATACTCAGGAAGAGCATCTTTTGAATCAAGTGAATGAGCTATGTAGTCTAATGTTACACCATTTAAGAGTGCTACAGGAAGAAGCAACTCTGAGGGCTGCTCAATTTGGAAAGAGGCAACTACATTATAACTATCTGTTATCTGATAAACATCTGTATGGCAACACCCTTTCTCATCCTGGCAATCAGAAGAGTGCCCGCCTGAACATTGATCATGGTGCGTGTGATTATGATGTGAATGGTCATGAACACTCTCGCACGAAGCATCTTTAATCATTATCAAAGGAGTGACACTACCATCGCTTTTGCAGATATGTAATCCATAACCCAGACCTGCTGTTAAATACAGAAGTGTCATGATTGAAACGGTTATGTTTTTCAGTTTTCTCATCCTGCGCAAAAATAGAAAAAATAATCAATTACCTACCATTTTATCAAATTCCGCTGATAGATCCTGTCTGTTCAGGTAATCATAGAGGCTCATTTTGCGAATATTAAAGTAGTACTGCCAGAAATTACCAAGATCATTTATAAATCTGTTTGATGCCTGATCCTTTTCATTCTGAGCGTTATTGAGCTCTGTAACACCTATCGTTCCGTCCATAAAGCGTTGCCTTGCATTCTCGTACCTTTCAAGAGCAATTGAATCCGCCCTTGCAGAGAGGTTACACTGCTCGACCTGATTATTAAACTGAATTACTTTAATAAACACGTTCTGTTTGAATTCATTAAGCTCCTGATCTACCTGTGCCTTTATAAGTTCCTGCCTGGATTTAGCCATCTTAACCCTGCCCTTTCCTAGCCCCCAGTCAATTATAGGTAGTCTTAATCCCAGACTAACAATCTGCTGGTCCATAGGATTAGAATAGGCAGTCCCAAGTTCATCCCCTTGCTGGGTTAACCCAAACTGTGCGTTGAGGTTTGCCTGGATACCGGTGTTTGCTTTATTTCTCTCGACCTCCTGTTCAGCTCCCAGTAACTCCAGTTCATTATCAAGAAGGAATGAGGAGTTATTGTAAGCTTTTTGAAGAACCTCATCAAAGTTCAGAGTGATTTCAGGCCCTGAATCCGGAACAGCAAGTTCAAGCTCTACATGTTCATTATAACCCATATATGTCTTGAGTCTGAGCATTCTCATATCAAGATTCAATTTGTGGTCGTTTATTGAAAGATTTTCATTAATCACCCTAAGTTCAAGTTGTAAAACATCGTTTTTTGCAACTAGGCCTCTCTCATACCTCTCCTTTGTAAGTTTATAAAGAGCTACAGTGTTATCATAATTTTTACTTGACATAGCCAGTCTCTGCTGCGCCTGAAGAACATCAAAATATAGAGGGATTACGTTTCCTGTAATATTCTCCATCTGTTCCAGATATCTCCTTTTTGCCCTTTCGTACCTTTTTGGCTCAGTTACCTTGTCCCATTTAAGATTATTATAGGTTCTCAGTGGTTGTATATAAGTTATGTTAACTGGCTGAGAGTTATACATAGCAGGTACACCGGAGCCAAACTGATCCAGTCTGTAGAGACTGGTAAAAAGTGAAACACGTCCCCCGGTAAGAGCGATGTTCTGATCTATTGAAAGAGAGAGAGAATTTTTCATGTTGTTGTTAGCAACATAATTAATTTCACCTGTCTCAGAGTTCTGGAGAGGGACAAGCGATCTGTTATAATTACCAAGAGTTGCTGACAGATTAAGCGACGGTAGCAACTGTGCTCTGAATGACCTGAATTGCCAGTAGCTGGAGAGAAAATTATGTTTAGCGACAAGGGCAGATGGTGACTGGTCCTTTGCTATTACTATTGCCTCTTCCAGTGTAATCCTGAGTTTTATTTTTTGTGCGGATGAAACTTTCCAGGGGAGGGAAAAGACAAAAAGCAAAATGACTATTGAGGTTAATCTTATCATCTTTTAGTAGAGGTGAGTTATAAAACTTTATTGGAGGGTAAAGTTAAGATTTATTACTAAATTTGTCATGTTACACTCAAAAGTCAACAATCATTTTTATGAAAAATTTTCTAAAAATTCTTGCCGCAACAATACTCGGTTCATTACTGGCAATGTTGGTCGGCTTTTTTCTTTTTGTGGGATTCATCTCATCACTCGCCTCATTTGCAGAGAGTAAGACACCTTCTGTTCCTTCAAGTGCTGTAATGGTGCTAAATTTTTCACCTGCTGTTACAGAGCAGTCCATTGAGGACCCATTCTCTGCTCTTAATCCATTTAGCAGCGGAACATCAAAAAGCACTGGTATTCTGGATTTTGTTCAGACTATAGACCATGCTGCAGCAGATTCGAGAATCAAATTCATATATATGAATCTTAACAGCGTAAATGCCGGAATCTCACACATTGAAGAGATAAGGAGTGCACTACTCCGTTTCAGAGAGAGCGGCAAGCCTGTTATTGCATACGCAGATAATTACAGCCAGGGAGCATACTATCTTGCCTCTGCCTCTGATAAGGTTTACTTAAACCCATCAGGAACGTCAACACTAACAGGGCTAAGTCTAAGCACACTTTTCTTTAAAGATTTGCTTGACAAAACCGGAGTTGAGGTTCAACTTATCAGGCATGGCAAGTTCAAAGCTGCTGCTGAACAATTTATAAGCAACAAGATGAGCGAAGAGAACAGGGAGCAATTATCATCATACCTTAATTCCACATGGGAAAGCTGGACAAAAGCTATCTCTGAATCAAGAGGTGTACCGGCAGAGAAGATAAACCTTCTTGCAGATAACCTGGAATTGGCAAATGCTCAGGATGTTCTTGACGCAGGTCTGGTTGATGGTCTTATGTACAAAGATGAGCTTACAGAAACTCTGGTAAATCTGTTTGGAGCAGAAGATGAAAAAGATCTTAAGATGATATCCTCCACAGCATATTCAAAAGCAACCAAAAAAACTGATTTTAAAGAGAAGAACAAAATCGCCGTCCTTTACGCAAATGGTGATATTATTATGGGTAAATCAGATACTGATGTTGCATCTGACACATATCAGGAGCTTATTACCAAGTTAAGGAAAGACAGTACTGTTAAAGCTGTTGTATTGAGAATAAACTCTCCCGGTGGTTCAGCTCAAAGTTCAGATATTATTGAGAGAGAGCTTGCGCTACTTGGTGAGGTAAAACCTGTAATAGTAAGTATGGGAGACTATGCAGCATCTGGAGGTTACTGGATAGCTTCTAATGCAGACAAAATATTCACATCAAACTCCACCCTCACAGGCTCTATAGGAGTGTTCAGCATGGTTATTAATGCACAAAAGGCAATGAATAAACATCTTCATGTCTATTCAAACAGCGTAAACACAAACAAGCACAGTGATCTTATGAGTGGATTCAGACCTCTTGACAATGAAGAGATTGAATTTATAAGAGGAGGCGTAGAGGAGATATACACAGACTTCATTGAATTGGTTGCAAAAGGGAGAAATATGACCTCTGATGGTGTAGACTCTGTAGGGCAGGGAAGAATCTGGTCCGGAGCTGACGCGTTGAAGATTGGTCTGGCAGATGAAAACGGAGGGCTTACGGATGCAATAAACAGTGCTGCTGCAATGGCTGGAATACAAGGATGGAGAATTGTAGAGTATCCTGTAGTAAAATCTCAGATGGATAAGATTCTTGAAACTATTTCAGATGCAGAGAGTACAGCAAAAGTAATAGCATCACCAGAACTTCTTATACAAAGAGCTTATAAATCTCTGAAGAACGAAAGAGGTGTGAAGAGCTTCGCAAGAGTTCCTTACAATGTCGAGATAGCTTTCTAAGGATTTAAATTTATACCGAGATCTCCAGAATCTTTCTGGTTTTTTCAGTGATACGAAAATTGTGGTCAATACGCTCACCAAGAAGACAGATAATTCTGTCATCTTCAGTAGTGGCCACAATTCTCTTTTCTTTAACAAACCTGTCCCTCTTGATATCAGTAAGGTAGTCACTTATTTTTTTACTGCCTTGCATGCCAAGAGGTCTGAATCTGTCACCATCCCGCCATTTTCTAAAATTGATGATTGTACCTGTTAATCCGGCATCCAGGTAAAAGACACTATCTGATGGTTTAGGCTCGAATCCCGGGTAGATATCGTAGAATTTCACAGAGGGTCTTATTACAGGTATTTCACATTCATTCGCTGATGAAAATGGCCTTACAATAAGGTAATCTCTATCCTTTAAAACCTGATATTCAGCTGAGTTAAAAATCTTACCTGCTGTGGAATTAAAAGAGTTAAATATTTCACTCACAACTGCAGACGAGAATCCATACCCCTCAAGTAACAGGAAGAGCCAGAATTCAGGCTCTCTTTGCAATTTAAGCTTAGAAATTGAAATCCTGGCACTCTCATCACCTCCGGTTTTAACAGAGAGAACCCTCTCTCTTACTTCGTGAAGCCTCTCATCTATTACTGAACCAGCACGTGAAAATATCTCTATCTCTCTCTCTATTGTGCTTAAAAAAGATGGGTTAATCTCTTCAAAAATGGGGAAGGCCAGATTTCTGAGTTTGTTTCTTGAATAGTGAGACTCTGTGTTAGTGTGGTCATTTCTGAAAGGCACACTCTTCTCCCTTGCAAATTGTTCGATCTCGGCTCTTGTAAACTCAATTAACGGCCTAATTACAGTCACCTCCCCTCCTGCCGGATGACTTGTCTCTCTGATTGATGAGAGCCCCCTGATACCTGTACCCCTTAAAAGATTGATAAAGAGTGTCTCAACTTTATCATTAAGATTATGGGCAACCGCTATGTAAGAGTAACCGTTTTGAACACAAAGCTGATAAAACCAATCGTACCTTAGATCCCTTGCGGCCATCTGTGTGGATATCCCTTTATTTGCGGCGTAGGTTTCTGTGTCAAATCTTTGCGAGAAGCATTTAATACCGTTTGATTTGCACCAATCAACAACCAACTGTTCATCCTTGTCACTCTCCGCTCCTCTCAGAGAGAAATTTACGGTAGCTACAACAAATGGACAACATTCAGAAATTTTGAACAGATGAGCCATTGACATTGAGTCAACACCTCCGCTTACAGCTAAAAGAACAGCAGGAGAATCCTTTCTGGATTTTCCTGCTCCCGTTGGTGCCAGAGAGAGCATCTTCTCTATAAACCTCTCCCGAAGCATATTCCTCTATTTTTTTACTTGCCCTATTGTATACGAGAACCCTATTGACAAAATCTCTTTGAACTGCACTCTTTTATCCAGAACACCGTCTTTATCTGCGATAAGAATATTGTCATCATAGATAAGATTTGTCCTGATATTAGCTGAAAAGTACTTGTTAATTTTGGTGTCTATGAAGAAATCCCAGTAAACTTTAATGTTCTGCGGATTTTTCAGGAAGTCCGAGAACAGAACAAGGTTTGAGGCCACCATTAAATCTTTTGTAAGCTGGTGTTTATAGTCAATTTTCAGCTGAGCTCCCAATTCCAGTTTTGCCGGCTGGTCAACTCTGTTACCATACTTTGTCCTTAGAGCCTCCTGAGAAACTATTACAAGGTTACTTGTTAA
The DNA here is from genome assembly GCA_034003005.1 of Bacteroidales bacterium. GTDB lineage: Bacteria > Bacteroidota > Bacteroidia > Bacteroidales > UBA932 > Bact-08. Next base: position 23,142 of record JAVEZL010000016.1, on the reverse strand, counting down.
AGGCGAGAAGTTGATAGAGAGCACTTTTGCAGGTTTGTAATCCAGACCCAAACCAAAAGAGAAATATGCCGGTGAAAATGGGCCAGAAACTAAAACTCTGTCGCCGGATGCCGGATAGTTAAACGAATTTGAGAACTGAGACCTGAAATTAAAAGCAGCAGAGATAAAAACCTTGTTAAAGGCTTTATAACCATACTTGCTGTCAAAAATAATTTTATCGTCACTTTTCTTAAATCTGTCTCCAAAAGAATTTATAAATCCCCAGGCTAGCTGAAGTCTGTTCTCCCAGAACATCTGCTCAATCTCCCATGCGTTAAACATGTTAACATAAGCATTGAGAGCAACAGATGAGAAGCCTCCGGCAGCCCAGTTAGTGAGTGACATTTGTGAGAAACCCAATTGAAACTGAGAACCCTTTGTCCAGTGATTTGGAACCTCCACCTTTTCAACTACAGGTTCTTGTATTTTAAGACTCTTAACGATGTCAAATACAACCTGATGGTGAGGACTGAGTTTTACATCAGGCTCAACCTTTGTAGTATTCTCTTGGCCATTAGCAACATAAGATGCTCCAAGAAGAAAAAGAATTGTAAAAGCTTTGATAATATGCCTCATTATTGAAATAAATAATTTAAGACTATGTGACAAATTTAATCTTCAAGTACGTCGTCTGAGTTGTATTTATAACCTAATCTTTTGCCGGTCTGAAGCTTTGCACTCTCAATTTTATCGTTAATCTGCTCAACTGAAGCCACCTTGACAAGATCAAAAGGAGGTACTAATAGATCAAATGAGAGGGTATAAAGTACTGAAGTCTCAACTATAGAAACAAGCTCCTCTCTTGAGATTTGTTTTTTCCCAAAGAATGAGACAGACCTTTTAGTTTGGCGTTTACCTTCAACCATAAAGAACTTATCCTTGTTAACAAAGATCCTTGCAACGAGATATCCAAGATCCTCTTGCCTGTTGTATTTAAGGGAATCTGAAAGAAAGTTGTAAACATTAATAACTCCGCAGTATGAATTTGCAGAGTCAGCTTTTAAAAAATCTGTTTTCCAGGCAGGGTGTTCACGGTCAAACTGGAAAATATCAGAGTGCATGCTGAAAATTAGAACATCATCAGCAAACTTAAGTTCTGCTTCAAACTTTCCTCTGTCTCTATATTCAAGTCTAACCCGTCTGTCTGTACCGTTAAGGTTCTCAAGCAGATCGTTCAGATCATTGCTCATCTCGTTAAGTACATCCTTAAGTTGATTGAAGACCTCCATTGCCTGGCTAAAGACATGTACTTTGGTCCTTGACTTCTGGTTAAGTCCCTCAAGAATATCTCTTTGATGGGACGGTAAATCTGATGCCATCTCTTTTTTATATTAATTTTTAGTATGCTCTCGCAAATATAACTCTTCTTTTTGATGGTTTCCCTGAGTAAACACAGAAGCCCTCCTCCTCTTTTACGTTTTCCAAAGGAATACATCTGATTGTTGCCTTGGTCTCAGCTTTAATCTTCTCCTCTGTCTCAGCTGTTCCATCCCAGTGACACATAAGGAATCCGCCACCCTCAATCTTAGTTTTAAAGGTATCCCAGTCATTAACTTCAAAGGTATTCTCCTCTCTGAATTTTAATGCCTTATTGTAGATATTCTCCTGAATCTCATCCAGGAGTGTCTGTATATAAGCCTCTACACCCTCCCTCTGAAGCGAGCTCTTTGTGAGAGTATCTCTTCTTGCAAGTTCCACTGTGCCGTTCTCAAGGTCTCTTGGCCCAATGGCAATTCTTACAGGAACTCCCTTTAGTTCCCACTCGGCAAATTTAAAGCCTGACCTTAAATGGTCTCTTTCATCAATTTTTGAAGATATACCAAGTTTGTCTAGACCTGCCTTTATCTCCTTCATCTTTGCGAGAATCTTTTCGCACTCCTCTTCTGTTTTGAAAATTGGAACCATAACTACATGTATAGGAGCTAGTTTAGGTGGCAGCACAAGCCCGTTGTTGTCACTGTGGGCCATAATAAGTGCACCCATAAGCCTGGTTGAGACTCCCCATGAAGTTGCCCAGACGTATTCAAGTGAACCCTCTTTGCTCTGATACTGAACATCAAAAGCCTTTGCAAAATTTTGCCCGAGGAAGTGTGAAGTACCGGCCTGAAGAGCCTTGCCATCTTGCATTAGTGCCTCTATACAAAGAGTGTCAAGTGCTCCGGCAAATCTCTCGCTCTCTGTCTTTGACCCCACAATAACGGGCATTGACATATACTCCCTTGCAAATTTTGCATATACCTGAACCATTCTTTCTGTCTCCTCTATTGCCTCTTGTTTGGTTGCATGAGCTGTATGCCCCTCCTGCCAGAGAAATTCGGCAGTTCGCAAAAACAGGCGGGTTCTCATCTCCCAGCGGACAACGTTAGCCCATTGGTTTACCAGAATTGGCAGGTCCCTGTATGATTTTATCCAGTTTTTGTATGTATTCCAAATAATGGTCTCTGATGTGGGGCGAACAACCAACTCCTCTTCAAGTTTTGCATCCGGGTCAACAACAACTCCCGGACCATCCGGATTTGTCATTAGCCTGTGGTGAGTAACAACTGCGCACTCCTTTGCAAAACCCTCTACGTGCTCTGCCTCCTTGCTAAGAAATGATTTGGGTATGAACAGAGGGAAGTATGCGTTCACGTGACCGGTCTCCTTAAACATCGTGTCAAGCTGAGCCTGAATTTTCTCCCAGATAGCGTATCCATATGGTTTAATAACCATGCAGCCTCTAACGGCAGAATTTTCTGCCAAATCTGCTTTTACTACCAGGTTATTGTACCAAAGTGAATAGTTTTCCTCTCTGTTGCTTATCTCTTTTGCCATTTTTTGGTAATTATTTTGTTTTAAGTGGTACGATTTTTGACTATATTTGCAATGAAGGCACAAAAGTACAAAAAAAATAAAACACAGGAGGTGTGATATGAAAAACAACATTTTTGCTCTGGCTTTAATAGGGTTAATCGCAGTATCTTGCGGAACCTCCGGCCAATATGCGTCTTCAAGATTTGATGACGCTATCTATTCGGGACCTGACAAAACCATAGTCATTGCCTCTGCTACAGACAACAGACTTCAGGAACTAAAACAACGTACTGCCCAAACCTCAACAATTACTGTCAACGGAAAAGAGGCACAGATTGTCTACATTGATGAGAACAACACAGTGGACATTCCGGTTAATCTTGACGAAGACAACACATACCTTGTCATTGATGAGTCAATATCTTATGAGGAGCTCCTCAGAAAGTTTGATTCACCTGACTACACAATCAATCTTCATATAGAAGACAGATGGAATGACTGGGATTATTACAGACCATGGATGTACGACTACAGACCATGGAGCTGGAGATACTACAGCAGATATTATCTGCCTTGGGGTACCTATCCATTCTACAATCCTTACTTCAGAGATCCTTTCTTCCACAGCTACAGTTATTTCTACGGAAATTACTATGATCCTTGGGGACCATTCTGGTTTAACAGCTACCGCCCATATTACGGATCATATTATAATCACTATAACTACGGCGGATATTACGGTTATGGATCAAATTATTACGACAGACCTTACATTTACGGTGAGCCTAACAGGAATAGTCGCGGAAAGGTGATAGGGAAAAAACCATCTGAGCAGAATTACAGCAACAGGGGAGACAGCAGGGCAGATAATCGTGACAGAGGTGTAATCACAAGTATACCTAGACAGGGTACAACTGCCGGAAAACCTGCCACAAGAGAAAACACTCAAAGCACAACTACTCCGGTAAGTAACAGCGTTTACAGAAGAGGTAATACCTCTAATCAGGGTATTAGCTATGGAGAGAATACAGTTAACCAGTCACAAAGGAATACTATAAGAAACACTGAGAGAAATACAGAAAGGAGTACAGAGGGTAACACAACTGTGAACAGAAGATCTACGTACAACAGCGGAAGCAGCCAGTCCGGAGAGAGACAATCAACCGGTAACTACAGAAGAAGCACTATTACAACTTCTGGTCAGTCAGAAGCTGCAAGGAACAGTGGTAACAACTATAACAGCACTCAGGTAAGAAGAAGTACAAACACTTCTCAAAGCTCTACCGGAAGAAGTTCATCTTACAACTCCTCATCATCAAGATCTACATCTTCTTACTCAAGGAGTTCAGAAACATCTTCGTCCAGCAGGTCTTCTTCAAACTCGAGTTCATCCTCTTCATCTTCAAGTAACTCATCAAGCAGTTCGTCAAGCGGATCTGCATACAGAAGGTAATTAACAACTAACCAGAAAAATGAAAAAAACCATATTAATTGCCGTATCACTATTTACGGGAATCTCATTGTCAGCTCAGGTAACTAACTTTAACGCACTAAGGCTTGGTCAAAACCCTTATGTAAGCAGTGCTGCCCTTTTTTCACAAACCTTTTACGAAGGGAGCGCAAGAACAACAGCAATGGGTAATGCTTTCATCTCTCTTGGCGGAGATATTGGAGCTCTTGCAATTAATCCTGCCGCCTCAGGTATATACAGATACTCTGAATTCTCTATAACTCCTGCAGTAAATCTGAATACTTATACCGCAGACTATACAGGCGAAATATCAACTCAAAGAGGTTCTAAAATAGCCCTTCCGTCAGTGGGTTATGTTGGGAATATCTCCTCTTTGAAAAGGGGCGGTTCATCTATTAAATTCGGTTTTGCAATCAACAGGACAAACGATCTTAACAGCAGATTCACCGTTAGGGGTTCGACAGATCAGAGCTCCTGGCTTGGAGCAGTAGCTTCAGCTTCTCAGGGATTTCTCCCTTCTGAGATGGATTTAACATCATCAACTGACAAAGCACCATTTTATTCTGGTATCCCATGGAAAAACATTCTCGCTTGGAATACATCTTTGCTTGATCTATTACCGGGCACAAACAATGAGTATGTTGGTGCCACTGAGAATATTGACGGAGAATTAATAAGTGTGGGTGGTCTATTAAACCAGAGCTTCTCAAGAGAGAGGACCGGTAACCAGTCTGAATTTCTTGTAAATATAGGAGGAAATATTGGTTCCAAACTCTTTATAGGTGCAAACATCGGTATTCAAACTCTCAACTATACAGATATTCAGGAATACAGGGAGCAGGCTGCCTCTTCAACCAACTTTCAGACAGGGTTCCAGCATATGAACCACTACTACTGGCAAAACACAAATGGAATAGGACTTAACGCAAAACTTGGTCTGATTTTCGTTCCGGTTGGAGGCCTAAGGATTGGAGCAACCATTACAACTCCTACATTTTTAAGTCTTACCGAACAATGGGAGGAGGAGGTCTCTTCAAGTTTTGATGACGGATATAAACAGAGTATAATATCTCCAACCGGAGAGTACTCATATGCACTTATATCTCCACTCAAACTTGGTGCAGGCATCTCTTATGTGTTTGGAAATATTGCAATTATTTCAGCAGATATTGAGGGTGTCCCTTATGGAATGACACGTCTGAGCAAAAGTGAAGATGGAGTTGATCAGTTCAGCAACGAAAATGATGCAATCAATGATGAATTCAGATTTGGCACAAACCTGAGGATAGGCGCAGAGGTTAAACCTGTTAAATCTCTTGCCCTGAGAGCCGGATACTCATACTACCAAGGTGCAGAGAAAAACAATCCTAATGACTTCAGATTTATCTCAGCAGGTGTAGGTTTTATAAGCAGCACAGGATTCTTTGCAGACATAACACTTCAGCACAGACTTGTGAGTGAAGAGAATCTTAAACTATATCAAAATTACTCAGGAATATCATCACCTGATGGAGTGCTAAGTAACTCAGCAAATAAATTGCTCGTCACATTAGGATTCAGATTCTAAAGATATGAAATGGAATCCGGGCCTTCGTTAAAAAGAAGGTCTGCAGATGAGAGATTGGGAATAAAACCAAGTTTGTGGGCAAATACCTGAAAGTATTGCCCACTCTCTTTTTTAGAGTGGTGTGTAAATGGATTCCGTTTGGGGTGAATCCGCTCTCTTAAATCAAGAGTCTCATTAGCATCATACTCATGGATGAATTCTTGAGTAAAATCTACATTGCACTTTACTCCCATAAGATTTAAAATCATCACAAGCAACTCTGAATTGAAATCAAAAAGAAATTCGTAACGTTTGTGATAAAAAGGGGCAAAGTCCTCTTCGTAATATTCAAAAAAGGGAGATGTTCTGTATGCTGATACAATTGCTCTCCAGTGCTCTTGTTGCCATTTTCCGGAATAGTCAATTCTCATCTCTCTTATAGGAAGGTAGTGCCCGTCTGCTCTTGAAACTGGAATAGTTAAAGCTAAGAGGCCGCTGGCACTATAAATGTGACAACGGCTTCTGTAACTTTGTTTCTGAAATCTCTCACACTGTTCAATCAAAGTGCCTGCTGAGTTGTAAATGGCACTTAAATATTCTACAGGCGGAAGATAAGCAGTTGATAGAATAACTCTGTTTTGACTACTCTTCAATTGTATCTGTTGTTCTCTTAATAATTCCCCTTCTGGATGACTTAATAAAGTCCAGGATTACTCTCTTTTCAGGTGTCTCTTCAAACTCCTCCTCTACCTTGGCACACGCATCAGAGGTATTCAAACCACTTCTGTAAATAATTCTGTAAATATCGCTTATTTGCTGAATCTGCGTATTAGAGAACCCTCTTCTCCTTAGCCCTACTATATTCAGATTAAAAAATGCAAGAGGTCTGTGTCCTGCAAGGACATATGGTGGGACATCCTTGTAAATACTTGAAACTCCGGAAATCATTGCATGAGCTCCTATATTTGAAAACTGATGGGCAGCAGAGTGTCCGCCGATAATTGCAAAGTCATCAACATTAGTCTCACCTGCAAGCCCCACATAGCTTACAAGTATTACATTATTACCAATTCTGCAATCGTGGGCAACGTGAACATACGACATTATCATACAGTCGTTCCCGATTTTCGTAAGAGCCTTTCCGCTAAAAGCGGTTCCTCTGTTTATGGTAGCACACTCCCTTACAGTAGTATTGTCACCAATCTCTACGTAGGAAACCTCTCCTCCAAATTTAAGATCCTGTGGAATCGCTCCAATAACAGCACCCGGAAAAATCTTGCAATTTTTACCAATCTTCACATAGTCCAGGATTGTAACGTGTGGTCCTATCCAGGTACCCTCTCCTATTTCAACATTTTCAGCTATATAGGAAAATGGTTCAATCTTAACCCCAGGTCCTATCTTTGCATTTGGATGAATATGATTCATATATTATTATTATCTCTTTCTATTTATTTTTTATAACCTGCGCCACCATATCTCCTTCACAAACAAGTGTGTCACCAACAAATGCTTCACCCTTCATACAAACTATCGAACGTCTTAGCGGGGCTGTAAGTGTGAGTTTAATGACTAACACATCTCCTGGAACAACCTTCTTTTTAAACTTCACTCCATCAATTTTTGCAAAATATGTAGAGTATCTTTCCGGCTCATCTAATTCTGAAAGAACAAGTATTCCTCCTACCTGAGCCATGGCTTCAATAATCAGTACACCAGGCATCACAGGCTCATCAGGGAAATGTCCAATGAAATAACCCTCGTTCACCCCCACTGTCTTAACTCCCACAACATGCTGAGGAGTCATCTCAATAATTCTGTCCACCATCAAAAATGGAGGACGGTGTGGAAGAAGCTTTTTTATACCATTAATATCAACAACCGGCTCATCATTCGGGTTAAACTGAGGAGCAATTGGTTTTGAGAAATATTCTCTGGCTGCTTTCCTTAAAAGAGTCGCAAGTTGTGTATTTATCTTATGACCAGGTTTAGTTGCAATAACCTTCCCTTTGAAGAAAAAACCTGCAAGAGACAGATCTCCTAATACATCAAGTAATTTATGTCTTGCACACTCGTTTTCAAAATTCAGTTCCAGGTGGTTCAGATATCCTGCAGAACCCCTCTCAAGCTTCTTAACGTTAAAGAGGTCTGATATTCTGTCTAGCTCATTCTGAGGAATTTCATTTTCTGCAATTATAATTGCGTTGTTTAAATCTCCCCCTTTAATCAGGTTGTTTTTAAACAGGGGCTCAATCTCATGGAAAAAAACAAATGTTCTGCAAGGAGCAATTTGAGATGCAAAATCTGTATCACTTTTGAATCTTGCATACTGATGCCCCAGAACCTTTGAGTTGAAATCAATCATCACCTCAACTGAGAAATCATCATCAGGATAAATTGCTAACTCTGCTCCGCTTTGTTCGTCTTTAACTAAAATCTTCTCTTTTAATTCGAACACCCTTCTTTCTGCCTGCTGCTCTTCAAAACCATCGGCAATAAAAGAGTCTGTATAAGGCTTGGAACTACCGTCAAGAATTGGAACTTCAGGACCGTTAAGTATTATAAGAGCATTATCAACTCCAAGAGCGTACAGAGCGGCCAGAATATGCTCAGGTGTAGCTATAGATATATCCCCTTTTACGAGAGTTGTGTTTCTTGTTGATGGTGCTACATATTCTGACAATGCATCAATTACGGGTTCACCCTCCAGATCTGACCGTTTAAATTTTACGCCATGATTCTCAGGTGCGGGTGTAATAATCATAGTAACATGTGCACCAGTGTGCAGACCCTTACCTTTGAATGTATATGATTGTTTTAGTGTGCGTTGGTTTATTTGCATAAAGAATCTGAATATGTAAAACTTGGCAAAGATAGTAAATTATTGATTTTTGTGTAATTTTTTGAATACTGTGTAGGCTCTGAAATACTCTTTTGCGTCAAATGCAGGCGAACCAATCAGGACCTCTCCCTCCTTTTTAATACTGCTCATTATTCCTGCCTGAGCCCCGATTTTTGTATTATCAGCAATTGTGATATGGCCGGCAATACCCACCTGACCTCCAATCTGACAATTCTTACCCACCTTTGCAGAACCTGCAACACCTGTAAGAGCTGCAATAACTGTATTCTCTCCTATCTCAACATTGTGGGCTATCTGAATTAGATTATCAAGCTTAACTCCTCTTCTTATAACAGTTGAGCCTATAGTAGCCCTGTCTATTGTAGTCCCCGCACCCACCTCTACGTTATCCTCGATAATTACATTTCCCGTTTGCGGAATCTTCTTATAACTTCCATCAGCAGAAGGAGCAAAGCCGAATCCGTCTGCGCCTATTACTGCATTTGAGTGAATTATACAATTTTTTCCGATTTTGCAGCCTGCATATATTTTAACTCCCGCATGAATTACCGACCCCTCTCCAATTACAACGTCATTACCAATAAAAACCTGTGGGAGAATCTGTGCACCTTTTGCAATTCTTGCCCTTTTCCCAATATATGCACCTGAAGCTACAAAGCTCCCCCTCTCCAGTTTAGCGCTCCATGCCACCGATGCTCTCCACGATCTTCCAGATCTGTTTGACTCCTTTAAAGAGTTGAACACATCTAACATAACCGCAACAGATTCATAGGCATTCTCTACCTGAACCATAGTGGCATTAACCGGGGATGTGGGCACAAAGCTCTTGTTTACAAGAACAACAGTAGCTTTTGTAGAGTATATAAAGTTCTCGTATTTAGGGTTTGCAAGAAAGCAAAGAGAGCCCTCTTTACCATACTCAATTCTTGCAATCGTTTTAACCACTGCATCGGGGTTTCCCACAACTGTTCCGTTTAGACGAGAGGCAATCTCAGAGGCCTTAAGTTCCATCAGAAATAATATTTTTTAGGGGTGCAAAGAAAGTACTTTTTTGTTATTTGAGAAAAAGCTTTAGCTGAGAGCATATCCGATATCTCGTAGATATCACCCTCATCTCCGTTTTTCGAGAGAATCCTTATGTTCTCCTCCCCTCTGTCGTAACCTTTATTCTGTACTTCCCCTGTTTTAACAAAATACAGGGCCTCCCTCTCAGAGAGGCCTATTTTGTTTACCAGTTCATTTACAAGTGTCTCAAAAGTTATGCCATCATAAGGCTTGTTTGAAAGCTCTATCCCCGGAAGTCTCCTCTCAACAAGCATTCTGCACAATACAGAAAGAACACTATCATCAAAAAGTGACCATTGCTTAATTGCCGACATCACATCTGAATCATCAAGCCTTGCAAACATATCCAATACCTCATCCTCGTTGATGGAAGACTTATCAATACTCCTCTCCAAAAAATAGAGCAGTGCCGGTGAACCGGGGATGTCAACTCCAGTGGACTTAAGCTCTCTGGCTCTTCTTAATATTTCAACAATCAACTGCTCCGCTGCAATGACTGTTTTGTGAAGATAGACCTGCCAGTACATCAGCCTCCTGGAAATAAGAAATTTCTCAACTGAATATATCCCCTTCTCCTCTATAACAAGATTCTCCTTGCTTACAGTCATCATTTTGATTATCCTTTCGTGACCTATCATCCCCTCAGCAACACCTGAAAAGAAGCTGTCCCTCCTCAGATAGTCAAGTCTGTCCACATCAAGCTGACTGGATACAAGCTGATGTAGAAATTTTTTCTCATACTCTCCTTTAAAAATCTTTATTGCCTTAGATATTCTCCCCCCCATCTCTCTGTTAATTCTCTCCATAAGAACCAGTGTAATCTCCTCATGTGACACACCTGTAAGAATTACATGTTCTAGAGCATGACTGAATGGTCCGTGACCAACATCATGCAAAAGAATGGCAACCATTGCCTGCTCCTGTTCATCCTCTGAAATGGAGACACCCTTTGTTCTAAGGGTGTTAACAGCCTCATTCATAAGATGCATCGCCCCAAGCGCATGATTGAGTCTGGTATGACATGCCCCGGGATAGACAAGATTAGTAAGGCCGAGTTGTTTTATCTCTTTCAGCCTCTGGAACAGAGGATGCTGAATAATTTCCAGTATAACCCCAGCCGGAATATTGATAAATCCATGAACAGGATCGTTGATAATTTTGTATTGCTTTATCATAAAGTAAAGGTATTAAATAAAAATATTTTCATAGTAATTAAATTATACCTATATTTGCACCGGATTTAGAGAAAAAGAAGATAAGGGGGCGGAAGTCCCCTTATTTATTACATTTACGTCATATAATGATAGATAAAGAGAAAATAGCGGAGGTAATAGGGCCATACATTGATTCACAATCACTGTTTCTAGTTTCTATAGAGATTAGCAGGGATAATGACATAGAGGTTACTGTTGACTCTGAAGAGAGAGTAGATTTATCTCACTGCATTGAAATCAATAACATTATTGTGGAGAAGTTTGACCGTGAAAACGAAGACTACTCCCTTACTGTTACCTCAGCAGGACTGGACCAGCCATTTAAAGTCTTAAGGCAATACCTCAAATACATAGGCAAAGAGGTAGAGATTGTGCTCAGAAGCGGGGGGAAGATGAAAGCTGTTTTAGAAAAGGCGGATAACGAATCTATTGAAATCTCCGCCGAGAAAAGTGTCAAAGTTGAGGGAAAGAAAAAGAGAGAGAAGATACTGGAGAGGACCACCCTTAAACTGACAGATGTTAAATCCACCAGACCAGTAATAAATTTCAAGTAATACAAATAAGGAACTTACCTATTATGGAAGGGTTAAATTTAATAAGCACGTTTGCTGAATTCAAAGAGTTGAAGAACATAGACCGTCCTACCATGATGAGCGTTTTGGAAGATGTCTTCCGCAATCAGCTAATCAAGATGTACGGTACTGCAGACAACTTTGATATCATCATAAACATAGACAAAGGAGACTTTGAGATATGGCGAAACAGAGAAGTCGTAGAGGTAGTAGAGGATCCTACAGCACAAATATCACTCGAAGAGGTATCAAAAATTGATGACTCACTTCAGGTAGGCGAATTGTATCCGGAAGAGGTGAAATTATCGGCCTTTGGAAGGAGAGGAATACTCAATCTGCGTCAGAATCTTTCTGGAAGAATAATGGACATTGAGAAGGCAAATCTATACAACACATACAAAGAGAGAGTGGGTGAGGTTGTTGTTGGAGAGGTTTACCAGGTATGGAAAAAAGAGGTTTTGGTTATGGACGAAGAGGGCAACGAACTTCTTCTTCCTAAAACTGAACAAATCCCGTCTGACTTTTTCCGCAAGGGCGACTCAGTAAGAGCGGTTGTTGCAAGGGTTGACCTTAAGAATAACAATCCTGTAATTATCTTATCAAGAACTGCAAACGAGTTTCTTGAGAGATTGTTTGAACAGGAGGTGCCTGAGATATTTGACGGTCTTATTACTATTAAGAAGATTGTAAGAATACCGGGCGAGAGGGCAAAGGTTGCTGTAGAGTCATACGATGAGAGAATCGATCCTGTAGGTGCCTGCGTAGGTGTAAAGGGATCAAGGATACATGGTATTGTTAAAGAACTAAGAAACGAAAATATCGATATTATAAACTGGACTTCAAATATGCAGCTTCTCATCCAGAGAGCGCTTAGTCCTGCTAAAATTTCATCTGTCAAGATTCACGAAGATATCAAAAAGGTATTTGTATCACTTAATCCAAGCGATGTCTCTCTTGCCATTGGTAAGGGCGGAAGCAACATCAAACTTGCAGGCCAGCTTGTGGGTATGGAGATAGAGGTATTCCGTGAAATTGATGAAGATGAAGATGACGTCCTCCTTGAAGAGTTTAGCGACGAGATAGATGAGTGGGTAATTAAAGCACTCCAATCAATCGGCTGCGATACTGCAAAAAGCGTACTTGCAATTCCTGATGCAGAGATAGCCCGCAGGGCAGATCTAGAGATAGAGACTGTGATGGAAGTTAAGAAAATATTAAACTCAGAATTTGAGGAGAACAACTAAAAAAAACAGAGCGTAGACATATGACAGAAAGCGAAAATATAAGAGTGAACATAGTTCTCAAGGAATTCAACATTGGCCTGGGGACCTTGGCTGATTTCCTTAAATCAAAGAAGATTGAAATAGACCTAAAACCTATTACTAAGCTTCCTCCGGATGTCTATACTCTCATAAAGAAAGAGTTTGGCAAGGAGCAACTTATCAAGGAGCAGTCCAAGAAAGTTGCAATCAAAGTGAGGGATATCACTGATAAGGCAGAGATGAGCAAACATGACGACAACGAAGAAGAGAACCAGGTAAGAGAGGTTTTCATCAAGACATCTATTGTTGAGCCACCTCAGCCTAAGATCATAGGAAAGATAGACCTTGACAAGCCATATCATCAGCATGTGCCGGCAACTCCCCAGAAGCCGGAGGCTAAACAAGAGCCAGTAAAACCGGCTGAGGTTATAGTTGAAAAGCCTGTAGAACCAAAAATTGAAATACCGGTTGAAAAGCCTGTAGAAAAGCCGATTGAGATTCCTGTAGAAAAGCCTGTGGAGCAACCTGTCGAACAGCCTGTCGAACAGCCTGTCGAGAAAACGGCTGAGCAAGCTGTCGAGAAACCTGTTGAGATTACATTGGAGAATCCTGCAGCAAAGATTGAAGAGAAGATAGAGGAGACGATTGAAGAGAAAATTGAGGCGAAGACTGAGGAGAAACCGATAGAGGTTGTTGTTCAGAAGAAGACAGGAAAATCGGTAGAAAAACCTGTTGAGAAATCTAAAGAAAAGGCAAGAATTCAGCCTAAGCCTGTTGAGGAGACCCCTCAGGAGGTTGAAGCACCGGCGCCTATTGAGCACATCGAAACAAAGTTTGAAAAGCTTGCCGGTCCTAAAATTAGCGGAACAATTGACCTTTCTCAGTTTGAGAAGAAGAAGATTGAACCAAAGCTTCATAAAGGCAAGAGGGAGCGTATCCACAAAAGTGGAAAAGAGAAGGTTGATATAACAAGAGAACCAGGTGCAGATCGCAAAACGGCCAAGCCGGCAGAGGCACCTGCATCACCAGGAAAAAGCCTAAGACCGGCTAAGGATTCCAAGCACCTTGTTAAATCAAAAGACAGATTCAAACCTGTTAGAGCTGAGGTGGACGAGGATGAGGTACAAAAGCAGATAAAGGAGACCTATGCAAGAATGACTGAAGGCAAGGGTAAGACTAAGGGCTCTAAGTACAGAAGGGACAAGAGGGACTTGGTAAGTCAGAAGATGATCGAGGAGCAGGAGATGCAGGAGAAGAGCTCGTCAATTCTGAAGGTTACAGAGTTCGTTACTGTTAATGACCTGTCCATCATGATGGATGTGCCGGTAATCAAGGTAATTGAAGCTTGTATGAACCTCGGCCTAATGGTATCTATCAATCAGAGACTTGATGCAGAGGCAATGGTTCTGGTAGCTGAAGAGTTTGGTTACACAATGGAATTTGTTACTGCTGATATCCAGGGTGCAATACATGAAGATGCGGATACAGAAGAGAATCTGATGCCAAGACCTCCTATCGTAACTGTAATGGGTCACGTAGACCATGGTAAGACATCACTTCTTGACTATGTAAGAAAAGCAAATGTAATTGCCGGTGAAGCCGGTGGTATAACTCAGCATATAGGTGCTTACAATGTTAAGTTACCTGATGGCCAAAGAATAACATTCCTTGATACTCCGGGTCACGAGGCATTTACAGCAATGCGTGCCAGAGGTGCAAAGGTTACAGACATTGCAATTATTATTATAGCCGCAGACGATGCTGTGATGCCTCAGACAAAAGAGGCAATCAACCATGCTCAGGCTGCAGGTGTACCTATGATATTTGCAATTAACAAGATTGACAAACCTGGTGCAAACGGAGAGAAGATAAAAGAGCAACTTGCAAACATGAATCTTCTTGTAGAGGACTGGGGTGGTAAATACCAGTGCCAGGAGATATCTGCAAAGCAAGGACTAAATGTTGACAAGCTTCTTGAGAAGGTTCTTCTTGAGGCTGAGTTGCTTGATCTTAAAGCAAATCCTAATAAGAATGCGAATGGTACCGTAATAGAATCTTCACTTGACAAGGGAAGAGGTTTTCTTGCAACTGTACTTGTACATGCAGGTACAATGAAGGTGGGAGACTTTATTCTTTGCGGAAGCACACATGGTAAGATTAAAGCAATGTTTAACGAAAGAGGCCAGAAGGTTACTGAGGCAGGGCCATCTACACCTGTTTCAATTCTGGGACTAAACGGAGCTCCTGCTGCCGGTGAAATATTCAATATCATGACCGATGAGAAAGAGGCCAAGGATATTGCAAACAAAAGAGAGCAGCTTATAAGAATTCAGGGACTCAAGACTCAGAAACACATTACTCTTGAGGAGATAGGCAGGCGAATAGCCATTGGTAACTTCCAGGAGCTGAACATCATTGTTAAAGGTGACGTGGACGGCTCTATTGAAGCACTTTCTGACTCACTTATCAAGCTTTCAAATGAAGAGATTCATGTAAATGTTATACATAAAGCTGTGGGCGCCATCTCTGAGAGTGACGTTCTGCTGGCTGCAGCTTCAAATGCAATTATCATAGGCTTCCAGGTTCGCCCGTCTGCCAACTCCCGTAAACTTGCAGATAAGGAGGAGATTGAGATACGTCTTTACTCCGTAATTTATGATGCAATAAACGAGGTTAAGAGTGGTATAGAGGGTATGCTTGCACCAGAGGAGAAGGAGGAGATAACAGCAACTGCTGAGGTTCGTGAAACATTCAAAATCTCTAAGGTGGGAACTATTGCAGGTTGTATGGTTAAAGAGGGTAAGCTTACCAGAAGCGCCAAGGTAAGGGTGATTCGTGACGGAATTGTAATATATACCGGAACTCTTGGATCCCTTAAGAGGTTCAAAGATGATGTAAAAGAGGTTGCCTCAGGATACGACTGTGGTCTAAACGTTGACAACTTTAACGACATCAAGGTGGGTGACATCATTGAGTCTTACACAATCGTAGAGGTAAAGAGAAAACTTGGATAGAGTTAGTATCAGACGATATTAACCTCTGGTTCAATATCAATATTAAAGCGCTCTTTGACGGCAGTACGAATTTCGTCTGCAAGGTCAAGGAGCTCTTTTCCTTTTGCACCCTCAAAAGCGAGCAATACAAGAGCCTGCTTTTCGTGCACCCCCACATTCCCTTTTCGTATTCCTTTGAATCCACATTGATCTATAAGCCAGGCAGCAGGAACTTTACTGAACCCCTCCTCTGCCTGAAATATCTTTAGAGATGGATACTCCTCTTGAAGTGCAGAGGCCTGTTCAGCAGGTATAACCGGATTTTTAAAGAAACTACCTGCATTTCCTGTAACATTAGGATCCGGGAGTTTTGACTCTCTAATCTTGCAAACTATCTCCCTGATATCACCAATCGCGGGTTTTTCAATAACTGACAGCTCCTGGGCAAGGTCGGCGTAATTAGCGTTAATAACCGGGTGTTTTGTAAGCCTGAAAATAACTCTTGTAATAATTGCGCGGCCTTTGAGCTCACTTTTAAAAATTGAATCTCTGTATCCAAATTTGCACTCCACGGCTTTGATTTCTCTCATCTCTAAAAGCTCTGTGTCAAAATATGAGACAGAGACAATGCAATCAGCCGCTTCAGCTCCATACGCGCCAATGTTCTGGACAGGAGATGCTCCCACGCAGCCAGGAATAAGAGAGAGGTTTTCTAGTCCTCCCCATCCTCTGTCAACGGCGTGACTCACCAGATAATCCCAATCAACGCCGGCACCCACCCTTAAGTATACAAACTGGTCATCCTCATTGTCTATAACTATTTCATTCATTGCGGGATGGATAACCAATCCATTAAAATCTCCCTTATAAAGAATATTTGATCCGGACCCTGTAATAAGCCTCTCCATATTCCTGAACTCCTCAACAGAAAAAAGTTCTGCAAGCTCCTCTTCATCAGATGGGGCGGCATACCAATCGGCAGTTGAATTAAGATGAAGAGTGTTGTCATTTTTCAGGTTTCGTCTCCATTCCACTTTACATTTTAAATTCTGATCCTTCATCTTTTTTAATATTAGCTCTTTTCCTATCAAAGTATTCTCAACCTCAGGAGTTTTTTCCTGCATTATATTGTGAGAGTAAGCAAAACGGAAAATATACCTCATCAAAACGATCAGTAACAGTAGTGAAAGCAAAGATATCTCAGCAGCAAGTGTCTCTTTTATTCTTCTCTGGGCAGAGAGAAGTTCCGGGTCTGAATCTAAAACACCCTGAATATTCTCCGGATTTTCAGAGAGCTCTTTAAAATTGCTTAAAGACCACTTAGCCCCAACTACGCCCCGGGATAGATAGATTAAACCGCCGTTTGAACGGTTCATAGCTATAAGCGTTTTAAAATCTGTGAAGTAGATATCACATTCAAAACCCATTGCCTTTTTTGTACTGTCTGCATCATCAAATGACGCTCCGCAAAGCACTATGTGAGGAATATTAAATCCCTCAATTTTCTCGTGGATAGTCTTAACTGACAAGAACTCCTTTTTGGACATTCTCTCAAGCTTAGGGACTATGGTAATAAACAGTTTATCCAGGGAGAGTAGAGAATCGGTGACATAGCTCCCTGATGAATCTGATACTGCAAAATCTGTAAAGGTTGAGAACCTCTCAACGCTTGCAGGAGTTGTCCTTGAATCAATAAAAGTCCACGTTGAATCCGGCAGCTCCTCTAATGAAAATGTCTCTTGTTTGCCATCCTTTTCATATATGAGTTCTGTTAAATAGGATGGCTGCTGAGGGTTTCTGACCATTGCAAGCTCCTCATTAATATCTGTACCTGTATGGAAAGGAGTGAAATCAACAAGGGGCAAATTTCTTAAGGCATATATTCCTATTCCGCTAAGTAAAACAGCGTAGAGGGCCATAGTACCCCACTCCCATGCGGCAGGAGCCAAAGGAATAAATTTGTCTCTCTGGAAATATATTAAAAGTGAAGCCACCAGAAGTGCTGTGTTTTTGTAGAAAGTCTCCCAGTTTGTAAGCTTTATTACCTCTCCAAAACATCCGCAATCACTTATGGGGTTATACAATGCTAAGTACAGAGTAAGAAGTGTGAAAAAAGAGACAAAAATCAAAAGTGCCTTAGATGCAACCTTCATCCTGAGTCCCAAAAGAATTGAAATACCTATAATAGTCTCTGTTACAGATAAAATCAAACCAGTCCACAGTGCCAGAGAGGGCATATCAGCAAGGCCTGCAAGTTTAAAATACTCGCTTACGACCAATCCGTTACCTACAGGATCAGATAGTTTCAAAAAACCGGCAAGTAGAAAAACAAGCCCGGCAAAAACTCTTGATATTGCCCTTAAAAACTTCATATTGTTAATTTTTCTTTTATCCTTTTGAATATACTGTCAGGGGGAAGCATACTACCATCCTCAGAAGAGCAATCAACTCTTACAAGGTCCCCACCCTTTTTACATTCATCAAGATAAACCTCCCTGACCCTCTCCTGAAAGTGAATACTCTCTTCGTGAATATCTTTTGCTCCTTTGAGATACTCTCTGTCATCGCCATTTCTGGCCGCTTTAAGCTTACTGTCTACAAATGCAAGGGGAACATCCAGAAAAAGATTAAGGTCCGGTTTAGGGATTGCAAAGTGGCCATATTCGGCATCAAATATCCAGTCCCTTAGCTCAGATGAACTTGTTTTATCCTCAATCTTTGCACACTGGAAGGCAATATTAGAGTAAAGATATCTGTCAAGAATAACAACAAAGCCATTGTTAAGCCATTCATTAATCATTTTTGCTGCATCACCTCTGTCTCCTGCAAAAAGCAATGCAATAAGGTAAGGATGAACTTCGTTAATTCCTCCAAGCTCTCCTCTCAGAAACTTTGCAATCAATTCCCCATAAACTGGTGAGTCATATCTAGGAAAATGGAGAAATTTCACCTCCCGTCCCCTCTCCTCATAATATTTTCTCAGAAGCTCTATCTGAGTAGATTTACCGGCTCCGTCCAGCCCTTCAAGAACAATCAACATAATTAAAACAACTATATTTGTGAGACGAAACAAAGTTAGACAAAAAAGGAGAGATAAGATGATAACCATTGACAAAATAAACCGCCCTATGGTTATGGGTATAATCAATCTCAATGCCGACTCTTTTTACGAAGGGAGCAGATGTATTACCGATTCCGAGTTCTGCACCAGGTATGAGAAATTGCTTGAAGAGGGTGCAGACATTATAGATTTGGGAGCATGCTCTACAAGGCCCGGTTCAGTTCCTGTAAGTGAAGAGGAGGAGTGGGAAAGATTAAAGCCGGCCTTGAAAAGGGTACTAAGAGACTATCCGGCCAGTGAGATTTCAATAGATACATTTAGATCATCCATAGTTATGAGGGCTTTTGATTTTGTGGGTGATTTCATAATAAATGACATCTCTGCGGGAGAAGATGACCCTGAAATGCTCAAAATTGCAGCTCAGCTTGAACTACCTTATATTGCTATGCACAAGCGAGGGACTCCTGAAAACATGCAGACTTTGTGTCAGTATGATGATGTAACAAAAACAGTCAGGGAGTATTTTGAGGACTTTATCAGCAGGGCAACAGAAAAAGGCATAAAAGATATTATTATCGATCCCGGATTTGGGTTTGCAAAAAACATTGAGCAAAACTATAAGCTTCTTCGAGAACTGGGCAATCTAAAAATCGGCATAAATGGTGAATCCGGCAACTATCCAATTCTTGTAGGATTATCACGTAAGAGTATGATTTACAAACTACTTGAAAAAGACCCTGCCGATGTTCTTCACGCCACCTCTGCTCTTAATCTTGTTGCCCTTATAAACGGAGCGTCAATTTTAAGGGTTCACGATGTAAAGGAGGCCTGCGAAATTGTGAGAATATTCACTAATTTTGATATTTAATAAGCTTAAACATGAATTACCATCCCATAAATTCAATTTCTCCTGTTGACGGAAGATACGCCTCTCAGGCAGAAGCACTTTCAAAGTTTTTTTCAGAATATGCACTAATAAAATACAGAGTTTTTGTAGAGGTTGAATATTTTATTGCTCTTAGTGAAATTCCTCTTCCACAACTATCATCTGTTAATGTAACTGATAAGAGATTTCTTAGAGAGATTGTTGTCAACTTCTCAACTGAGGACTCACTAAAAGTCAAGGAAATTGAGAAAACTACCAATCACGATGTAAAGGCGGTTGAATACTTTATCAAGGAGAAGATTGCGGGTACGTCACTTGAAAAAATGGGAGAATTCATCCACTTTGGTCTTACTTCTCAAGATATAAACAACACTGCTGTTCCTCTCTCTTTACTTGAAGGAATAAGAGATGTTTATCTTCCTAAACTCTCTTCTGTCCTAAACAAACTTACAGGAATGGCAAAAGATTGGGAAGATATACCCATGCTCGCCAGAACTCATGGTCAACCTGCTTCACCTACACGCGTGGGTAAAGAGATTGAGGTTTTTGTTACCCGCCTGAAAGAGCAGATAGAGTCACTTGAACATACAAAATTCTCTTCAAAATTTGGTGGAGCTACAGGTAATTTCAATGCTCACCATGTTGCTTATCCGGAAATTGACTGGAATAATTTTGCTGAGAAATTTGTTAATGGAACACTTGGACTATACAGGTCCTTCCCTACAACCCAAATAGACCATTATGACCATCTTTCTGCCCTTTTCCATAATTTATCAAGGATTAACACGATATTAATTGATTTATGCCGGGACATATGGAGCTATATATCAATGGAATATTTCAGACAGAGAGTTAAAGAGGGTGAGGTGGGTTCATCGGCAATGCCCCATAAAGTAAATCCTATAGATTTTGAAAATGCAGAGGGTAATCTCGGTTTGGCAAATGCAATTTTCAACCATCTTGCAGAGAAATTACCTTTGTCAAGATTACAGAGAGATTTAACAGACAGTACTGTTCTTAGAAATGTAGGAACACCTATTGCTCACACTATAATATCTCTTAACTCAATTGAAAAGGGTCTGGGCAAACTGATTATTGATAAAGAGGCTATTGCAGCTGATCTTGATTCAAACTGGGCAGTGGTTGCAGAGGGAATTCAGACTATCCTCAGAAGAGAGGGCTATCCTAAACCATACGAAGCTCTTAAAGCGCTCACACGTACCGGCAGGCCTATTGACAGCGAATCAATCAGAGAATTTATTGAACAGCTTAATGTAAATAACGAGATTAAGGAGGAGCTTAGAAAGATAACTCCTTTTACATATACAGGAATCTAAATATTCATGAATCTAAACATATAGCAATGAAAAAAATACTTCTGTCCGTGATAGTAGCACTCTTTGCAGTCACATTGCAATCTCAGGAAATTGAGTTTAATAAATATTTTACAGGGGAGAGACTAAGAATTGATCTTGTATTTGCCGGAGATGTCCTGAGTCAGCAAGTTTTTCTTGAGGGTTTTACCCGTGAAGAGTTGTGGAGCGGAAGCAGAAGTTCATTAACTGATCCTTTCAACTATGGTGAATTCAGGGTTGAGATAAAAGACGGGGAGAGGATTATTTACAGCTCCGGGTTCAATAATCTTTTTCAGGAGTGGAGAACAACAGATGAGGCAAGAACAACAAAAATGGCTTTTACCGGATCATGCAGGGTTCCATTCCCAAAGGCCAAGGTGGAAATTGTATTTTATGAGAGGGTTAAAGAGAGCGGGAAGTTCTCCAGACTTGCAGAGTTTACCCTTGACCCACAAGATAAATTAATTCGCAGAGATAAAGAGAATAGCTTCAAAACTGATACTATTCATTATTCAGGAGAGCCTTCCAGGAAGGTAGATCTTCTGTTTATAGCAGAAGGATATACTAAGGATGAGATGGATAAATTCAGGGCTGATGCAAAAAGGTTTACCTCTTATCTGTTCAACACAGAGCCATATAAATCAAGAAAATCTGATTTTAATATTTGGGCTGTTGAATCTGTATCGGCAGAGAGCGGTCCGGACATTCCCCATGAAGATATCTGGAAAAACACTATAGCATCTTCAAATTTCTACACCTTTAGAACAGACAGATACCTGACTGCACCAGACCATAAAAGGGTCTCTTCAATAGCCTCGGGGTCACACTGTGATGCCATGTATGTTATTGTAAATACAGATAAATATGGCGGTGGTGGAATCTACAACTATTACGGACTCAGCATGTCTGATCATAAATATGCATCAGAGGTTTTTGTCCACGAACTTGGACATAGTTTCGCAGGGCTGGGAGATGAGTACTATACCTCTGATGTTGCCTACGATGGTTTTTATAATCTTAAGACAGAGCCCTGGGAACCTAACATTACAACTTTAACAGACTTTGACTCTAAATGGAAAAAGATGTTAAAACCGGGTACTCCCATTCCAACTCCTCAGAACGAAGAGTTCGCAAAAGTAACAGGAGTGTTTGAGGGTGGCGGATACATGGCCAAAGGTATTTACAGACCGGCTGTGGATTGCAGGATGAAGAGCAATGCTGCTGATGGCTTTTGCGAAGTTTGCATTGCTGCCATTAATGCAATGATAGATTTTTACACAAAATGAAATTAAAAAAAGAGTATAGATACATCCTGTTTGATTTGGACAGGACACTATGGGATTTTGATGCAAATGCAAAAAACAATCTTTTCCAGCTTCTTGAAAAGCACAATGTTCCTATTGAGGACAAAGCTCATTTTTTTGAAACTTACGATGAGATTAATCACAAATTATGGTCTGAATACGAACGTGGAGAGCTGAAAAAAGATGATCTTAGGTGGATGAGATTTCATAACACCTTCCTTCAATATGATATTGATAACATTGACTTTGCAAAGGATTTTGGGGAGGAGTATCTTGATGAGATGCCTAATCAGAATATCTTAATGCCTCATGCCTTTGAGGTGCTGGAGACTCTGCACTCAAGAGGTGTCCAAATGGCCATTATCACAAATGGTTTTAAAGAGGTTCAATATAGAAAACTTAGCAATTCCGGTATTGACAAATTCTTTCAGGCAGTTATGATATCTGAGGAGCAGGGTGTACATAAACCATCTCCTGTTATATTCAAAAGGGCATTATCGGCTTTGAAAGGTGACAAAGAGAGCACTCTGATGGTGGGAGATGATTTTGCAAATGATATTGAGGGTGCAATGATCTTTGGGATAGATCAGTTTTTCTACAATTACAGGGAGATTCCTTGTGATGGCGGCCCCACATATGACTCATCTGATCTTAGGGATCTCATCTGAAGTTTTCTCGTCATTCATCCGCTGCCACTCCGGAACGATTCCTCCTCATC
>JAVEZL010000015.1:0-52559 GCA_034003005.1 Bacteroidales bacterium | reverse complement strand
CTGACTGAACCCCTTCGCCTCCCCGTGTACGGAGGTCGGTCCCCTGGAGGTATCGCAACAGATCGGGGAGGTTGTTCACCGCAGCCCGCTCAATCTCTGCCTGCTGAATTACCGCTACAACTCTCACAAGAGGCTGGAAGGGCGTGGGTCGTTCTGTATTTACCACAAGCTCTTCAAGAGCCCTGATAGTGTCACTCTCTGTTTTTGTACTGCTTTGAGCCATTATGGGCTGACTCTTCATAATAAGGATTGAGCATGTAACACTCATTACCCCGATTTTGATAACTCTCCTCAGTGAGGAAAAAACCGCCCAGGGAACTCGCTTCCATCGTTTGAAGCATAACCCCGGCTTGTTTTTTTGATTTTTGTTCATAAAAAAATTTTTTCTGTTGCGAAGGCGCAAAAATAGACAGATAATAAATACAGCCCAAGAATAAAATATCTAATTTTGAAAATACGAGTTATAATTAATAGTTTAATGGACACAACAAACCTGACCCAGATACGAGCTGAGATACACTCCCTGCCAGAGTATTCTCATAAAGAAGAGCATACAGCAGCCTTAATTGAGAAATACATTACTATGTTCTCTCCTGATGAGTTATATACAAACGTGGGAGGTCACGGAATAATAGCCGGTTACAAAGGAAGTTCAAAGGGCGACTCTCTTATGTTCAGATGTGAAATGGATGCTGTACCTACAGAAAAAGGACCTCAGCATCTTTGCGGACACGACGGCCATATGGCTATTTTATTAGGCTTGGCAAGTGTTCTTGATAAGAACAGAAATTTTCCCGGCAGCGTTTGGCTCTTTTTTCAGCCGGCAGAGGAGGTGGGCGAAGGGGCCGCGATGATGGTGGCTGAGCTGGCACGTCTAAGATTAAATTTTGATTATGCATTTGCCCTTCATAATAAACCGGGAATTAAAGCCAACAGGATTGTGTTGTATAAAAATGTTTATGCAGCTGCCTCTGTAGGGATGGAGTTAAAATTTTCAGGCTCAGCCTCTCATGCTGCTTATCCTGAGCAGGCCGCAAACCCTACTTTTACAATTCTTGAGACAGTTGAGGAGATAAAGAGGATAAATTCAAACAAAAGTATCTTCTCAAATTTTGTCCTTGGTACTGTTGTAAACGTCTCTATTGGTGAGGCAAACTATGGGGTTACACCGGGTTCCGGGACGCTGAGAGTTACACTCAGGGCATATGATGAGATGGATCTTAATTTGTTCTGCAGAAGGATAGAGGCTTATGCAAAAGATAGATGTAAAAAGGCCTCTCTGAATCTGGAAATATCCCATCATGACAGATTCCCTGCTACTATTAATAATGCTTTCGCCTGTAATATGGTAATTGAGGCTGCTGAAAAACTCGGTTTTGAATTAATCTACTCCTCATCCCCGGAGAGGGGCTCGGAGGATTTTGCCCATTTTGCGAGTATTTCCAAGGCATGCTTCTTTGATGTAGGTAACGGGTCAGAGGGAGATGACATTCACCGGGAGGGCTACCGGTTTAATGACTCAATAATGGAAAATTCAGTAAAACTTTATAGTGCAATTATTTATAGATGATAAAACTCTCTCCGGCCGTTCATAAATTTATATTATTCTCATGCTTTTTTCTTTTTTTTATCAAAGCAGAGGCGACGAGATTTTCAGGTAAAATAACTGATATTAAGGGAGCGGGAATTCCCTATGCAACTGTATATATTCACGAGCTAAAACTTGGCATAAGCGCAGATATAAACGGAGAGTTTGCAACGCAGCTCGCATCAGGACATTACTCTCTGGAGGTATCTTCGCTGGGATATAAAAGAGAGAGATTTTCACTTGAAAAGGGTGTTGAACCGGTATACAGAACATTTGTCCTTGATGAAATTACATACGAATTAAATGAAGCTATGCTCTCCGGAAAGGAGGATGACAGAGGTACTGCCATTATGAGACGGGCAATAGCCATGGCTCCCAGATTCAGATATCAGGTTAAAGAGTATGAATCGGAGAACTATCTTAAAGGGACAGTAAAGATTAATAAGATTCCCGCAATCTTTAAATTCAAATCTGTAAAAGAGATGGCAAACTTTGTGACGGGGAAGCTCTTTGTTCTGGAGTCGCATTCAACAATCAGGTTTACCTCTCCGGATAAATACCAGCAGACTATAAAGGCTTTTTCCAGTTCAATTCCTGATGAAATGAACCCGGGAGATTTTTCTATGATAATGAAATCATCTATTTATGAGCCTGAGATATCCGGTATGATTTCACCACTGTCTTCGAAGGCGTTCTCTTACTATAAGTTTGTTTATCAGGGGATAACAACTGAGGCAGGTAGAGTAGTGAATAAAATACTTGTTGTGCCTAAGAGAGGTAATTCAAAACTATTTGCAGGCCACCTGTATATAGTTGATAATATCTGGAATGTTGCTTTCGCAGAGTTGGTTACAAATCAGTCTGGTATAAACATAAATTTTAAAATAAACTACAACGAGGTTTCACCCGGAGTGTTTCTTCCTACTACCTACAATATTAAAGTTGATATTAATTATCTGGGAGTTAAGGGCGAGGGCAGATATTTTTCATCAGCATCATACAAGGATATAAAAACTAATAACCCGGCATTATCTTACAGCCAGGGGACTTTGCCGCCGGCAGAAAAAGTGATGAAAAGGCGAGAGGCGACTGCAATTGCCAGAAAGCTTGAAAATGAGTTGGCTCCGGAAAAGAGGGAGGAACCGGTCTCTCTTGAATTGAAAAAGAGGGTGTCAAATACAACTGTATCTGTGGACTCATCGGCAAAAAAGAGGGACTCACTTTACTGGCTTGAGGTAAGGAAGGTTCCTCTGCGCGGGGATGAGGTGGTGTCATATCAGAAGAGAGA
Organism: Bacteroidales bacterium; assembly: GCA_034003005.1. GTDB lineage: Bacteria > Bacteroidota > Bacteroidia > Bacteroidales > UBA932 > Bact-08. The sequence goes on along the minus strand of JAVEZL010000015.1, from coordinate 49,683 downwards.
TAGCCTTACAGTCCAGTTTAAGGCTATTGAGGCCAGGGATTCTGTTCGGGCTCAAAACAGCGGCAGGGGAGGTACTGTTCTCGAAAAAATCTTCTTTGGTCACAAATACAAACTTGGAGATAAACTTTTTTTCACTTACGGTGGCCTTTCTAAAGTTGTAGGTGATTTTAATTTTGTTGATGGATATCAGTTTGGTCAGAATCTTTCGTTACAATATAACGGTTTCAAAAATGCGCCTTTAAAATTTAGCGGCTCTGCCTATTATTCGGTTGAACGAAAAGTGGTGTTGTGGGACTCAAAGATTGAGTTGTCTCACTCACCATTAAGGAATGGCTCAATTATTCTTAATGGAGGAAGAGAGACATCAGACATCAGTAACAATCCGGGAGTCAACAGATTTATTAACTCATATGCATCGTTTTTCTTTGGGCTCAATCCTGTAAAATTTATGGAGAAGAGATTCCTGAGCCTCTATTCCAGAATGGATATTGCAAACGGACTAAACGTCGGAATACAAGTTTCTGCAAATGGTTATTCACCTTTGGAGAACTCAGCCGTTAAAAATCTGTTTGGGAAACAAGGTAGTTCAAACATTCCGGTAAATATTTTTGATGCCGTAGTGACGGAGTCTTCATCTCTTATTTTCTCTGCCTCACTGGATTATACACCAAGATACTTTTACAGGATTGATGATGGGTACAAGAGGTATGTAAGATCATCCTATCCTACCTTTGGTGTAAGATTCAATTCAGCCGTAAAAACTGCAAGGTTCACATCATCATGGTCAAATATAGAACTAAGTGTAAAACAGCGTATCAAAACAGATATTTACTCTTCACTTTCATATAATATTAGCGGGGGCGCCTTCCTCTCTGCAGAATCGGTCTCTCTTCCGGATTATAAACATTTTTCTGCTGCTGATATAATAGTCTCTGATGAACTTTTCAGTGACAGATATCTTATGGCAGATGGATATTTATATTCTACTAAGGGTTCCTGGTTAGATATAAAACTGAATTACTTATCTGAATACATTTTGCTAAAGAGATTGCCTTTTATGGATACACCACTGCTTACTGAGGGAGTTCACTTTAAATCACTTTGGTTACCTGATGCACATATGAACCATAGTGAGCTGGGTTACTCTCTGGGTGTGGATGATCTGGGAAGGGTAGGCCTCTTTGTCTCGTTCAGCGGCCTTAAGTATTCCGGTATAAGTTTTAGAGTAGCTTTGCCGCTATTTAAGCAGGTTCACTAGATACTCCTCAACTACAGAAGGGAAATGCTTGTATTCAAGCGAATGAATCCTCTCAGCAAGGCTATCGGGGGTATCTCCTTCTATAATATTGCACTTTGACTGGAAAAGTGTTCTTCCATTATCGTAAGTGCCGTCAACAAGATGGATGGTAATGCCACTCTCTTGCTCGCCTGAATCTAAAACAGCCTTGTGCACTTTTGCTCCGTACATCCCCTTTCCGCCAAATTTTGGTAACAATGAGGGGTGGATGTTGAGAATTCTTTCTGGGAATTTATTTAGCAATCTATCCGGAATTTTCATGAGAAAGCCGGCTAGTACAATAGCATCAATTTTGAAATTTTCTAGTATTTCATCAACTAATATAGTGTCATTCAGTTCGTATGGTGAAAAATTATAAGCAGGGACGCCCAGTTTCCTTGCTCTTTCAAGCACATAGGCATCATTTTTGTTTGACATAACGAGTGCCACTTTTATGTGCTTTGAAGAGGTAAAGAATTTGATGATATTTTCAGCATTTGTACCTGAACCCGAAGCAAATATGGCGATGTTAATTTGACACATTATCAGAATTTTAGCCCCAAAGTTAATCAAAAAATGGGAAACCAAAAATTAGGTTTATAATTACACTCTTATTATAAGTGTGCAGCTATACAGCCTTTTCAAGTTTCACTGGCAGAAATTTTCTTTTTCCGTTTTTTTTGCTTTTCTTTGCGAACTATTTTTGAAATAACTAAAACCAGATTTATTAACTAATTATTTAAAAATTATGGCAGATATTACATCTAAGGTTAAAGCCATCATCGTAGACAAGCTTGGAGTAGACGAATCAGAAGTTACTCCTGCAGCTTCTTTTACTAATGATTTAGGTGCCGATTCACTTGACACTGTTGAGCTTATTATGGAGTTCGAAAAGGCATTTGGTATAACCATCCCGGATGAAGCAGCAGAAAAGATATCTACTGTTGGAGATGCGATAGCATACATCGAGAACAACGCAAAGTAATTAATTCACACAAGTATTAAAATGCAATTAAAAAGAGTAGTCGTTACAGGTATTGGAACGATCAACCCACTGGGGAACAATATCACGGAGTACTTTGACAACCTTGATAATGGAACAAGCGGAGCATCTCTGATAACTCGGTTTGACGCCTCGCTTTTTAAGACCAGATTTGCTTGTGAGATTAAAGACTTCGATCCTGAGAAGTTTGGAATAGACAAAAAAGAGGCGAGAAAACTTGACCTTTTTGCTCAATATGCACTTGCTGCAACATCAGAAGCCATGAATGATTCAGGCTTAGAGGTTGAGAGCATTGATCTTGACAGAGCAGGTGTGATTATGGGCTCAGGTATTGGAGGCATTGAAACGATGTTTCAAGAGATAAAGGGCTATTTTGAGGGTGGCAGCATTCCTCGATTCAGCCCTTTCCTTATTCCTAAAATGATTCCGGACATTGCAGCCGGTCACATATCGATGAAATATGGCTTTAGAGGCCCTAACTTTACTACTGTCTCTGCATGTGCGTCTTCAACAAACGCTATGACTGATGCATTTAATTACATCAGACTGGGCAAGGCAGATATTATTGTAACAGGAGGCTCTGAGGCAGGAATTTCAATCCCAAGCATAGGCGGATTTAATTCTGCTCAGGCGTTATCTACAAACAATGATAACTACAAAACGGCTTCTCGTCCATTTGACAAGACCAGAGATGGATTTGTAATGGGTGAAGGGGCAGCTACTCTTATTTTTGAAGAGTACGAACACGCAGTTGCAAGAGGGGCAAAAATTTATGCCGAGGTTAGCGGTGCAGGATTAAGCGCAGATGCTTATCATATCACAGCTCCGCATCCGGATGGTCATGGAGCAACTCAGGTAATGAAACTTGCACTTCAAGATGCGGGATTAGAGCCGGAAGCCGTTGACTATATTAACGTCCACGGAACCGCAACTCCGCTTGGAGACATTGCTGAACTCAAAGCAGTAAAAGAGATATTCGGAGAGCATGCATACAAACTCAACATAAGCTCTACCAAGTCAATGACAGGTCATTTACTTGGTGCAACAGGAGCAGTTGAAGCACTTGCTTGTTTACACGCCATTAATTCAGGCACAGTACCTCCTACGATTAACTTTGTAAACGAAGATCCTGAGATTGACTACAAACTCAACCTTACGTTAAACAAATCCCAGAAGAGAGAGGTAAACGTTGCAATGAATAACACATTTGGTTTTGGAGGACATAACTCCTGTATAATCTTCAATAAGATTAAGTAACCAAAAGAATTATAAAAACAGAGGCCGGCTAAATTTTATTTAGCCGGCCTCTGTTTTTATAATTGTTTACCAGAAAACTTAAGGAACGATTGTGTATACAATCCTGAGCTTTGGTTTCCTTATGGCATTAACACCATTGATTACGCCTTTGTAATAGATTGTGTTGTCAATGTAATAATTGACTTCGCCTGTCATGGAGTTTGATGAAGATGAAACAGGCAACAAGTATGTTTGCAATTCAGCTCTTTTAGTGTACTTGCCTTTTAACAGATTCTGAAAATAGCTTGTAATATTAAGGTTGTAAGTGAGCAGAGACTTATTGATAGTACCCTTATTGTCATTAATGTTAAGCTCGCTCAGAAGCTGATAATATGGTTGGTTAGAATATGATGCTCCTGTATTTCTTGTTGCAAGGAAGATTTGAGGCGGATATTGAGATAGTGTTTTGTAATGGGCAGGGGATTCGTAAGGAAGAATCAGTTCTGCTTTTGAAATAACAATTTTGTCAATAGGTGCGTTTTTATCCTGAGCCCATGATTTAATCATATCATTAACCTCTTCCATGTCTATATATGGCTTAATTCCTGCAAGACCTTCAATCATTATTTTTTCAGTAGGCAGAGATGTCTCAAGTCCCTTTGATCCGTGTTTAATAAGATTAAGACTAAGGTCAGTGTCTGAAGTAAAATAATAGATTGTGCTGTCCGGCTTTGAGATGGTATCATCTATATGATTATAGGATAGTGCCATGTTGATTGATGATGGTACTATTATATTAAAGCGGCCACCTTCTAGTGAACCGGGAAGCGGCTCCGTCCGTATTACAAAGCCTTTAAATCTTTTAACAAATAATTGAAGGCTGTCCATTTCAGCAGGTGTCGCAGTTACTAACTCTTCAGCAAGTTGGTTTGAAAGTTGAATGTTAAGAGTATCGCCTCCAAAATATACATTTCCTCCGGGATTAAGTGGATTTATGTCGTAATCTGCCTCCGAGAGAGAGTTGTTGTAAATAGTAAGTGAGTCGATATCTTTAAGAAGTCTGTGAACATATATGTTCTGCGGGATTTTTGTGTCCGCTTCATCAAGAACAATATTGCCTGTAACTTGAATGTACATCCTCAAAAAGTTGATTTTTGGATCTCTTCCAAAGTTATTTGTGTCCTTTTGAGGAAATAGTCTGAAAGCGGCATACGAGGTTGTAAGTCCCAGGTCAGAATCTTTGTGAGCACCTATTACAAGTGCCCCTGATGTAATTGTCTGCAAACTGTCAGATACCCGCATCTGTACAGGAAGGTCGAACTCTTGTATGGCAACGTCAAAAATCTGATCAGAGGGAACAAGCCCTTCACCAGCTTTTTTGTTGACAGTAACACACGATGATATCAGTAGTGAAAGAGATGCCAGAATGAGGATCTTGGAAGGATTAAACCTTTTTGTCATTGTTGCCCAGAATTTGGTCATAAAAGTTTTTGTAATCTTGGATATAAGAGTTTTCCGGGTGATCAATCTCCCTGTATGGAAGCACCTTCAAATGTGATGATTTAATGGCTTCTTCAAGTTCTGCAGGCAGGTCTTTGCTCCCGATTATTACTCCGTTTGAATACTGTAGAGCTAACTTAGCAAGATTTATGCCATTTACGGGATCAAAAACTTCAAAGTCTCTGTTTCGTATTCCCGGAACAATAACTTTTGATCTGGTCTCTTCGTTAAATTCCATATCAAGAGACTCGTTGTACAAAGAGAGAACTACCTTGCTGTCAGTAAATATAGGATCATCACTATAAACCTTTCTAAGGTATAGCGGAAGGAAATGTGAGATCCATCCCTGACAGTGGATAATGTCCGGTTTCCACCTTAGTTTTTTAACAGTCTCAAGAACGCCTCTTGCAAAGAAGACAGCTCTTTCATCATTATCAGTAAAATATTTGCCGGAGTCATCTGTATACACATATTTTCTATGGAAGTAGTCTTCGTTATCTATAAAATAGACCTGCATCCTGGCAGCTGATATTGAAGAGACCTTAATAACCAGGGGTCTGTCAATGTCATTAATTATAATATTCATGCCGGAAAGACGGATGACCTCGTGCAGCTGGTAACGACGCTCGTTGATAGTACCATATCGTGGCACGAATGATCTGATCTCTGCTCCGCTCTCCTGTATTCCCTGCGGAAGATATCTGCCCACGGTCGCAATAACGGACGAAGGCATGAAATGTTCCATCTCGGAGTTCACAAAAAGTACTCTTACAGGTTCGCTCATATTCAGATTTGTGTATAAATTAGGCAAATTCAGTACAAAGATAATAAATTTAATTTAATTGATGAGATTTATATATCTTTGAGGCTTGGTATATGAAGAGGAAAGATAACAGAAGTGTTGCAAAGAGGTTTTTGCATTCGTACCTCTCATCACTGATAAGTATTACACTAGTATTGGTGCTTGCCGGAACAGGCGGGCTGGTAGTTGTAAATGCTTCAGGAATGAGGGATTATTTCAAGGAAAACCTCAAACTCTCGGTAATATTTGACACAAATGTATCCGAAGAGGGAGCGTTGACATTGACAGACGTCATCGCCGCAAAAACTTTTGTAAAAAAAACTGATTTCATTTCTAAAGAAGAGGGCACGAACGAGATGAAAACAATTCTGGGAGATGATTTCCTGGAGGTGTTTGATTTAAATCCTGTCCCCATTTCTGCAGATGTTTATGTAAAATCAAACTATGTTCATCCGGATAGCCTTAAATTAATTGAGGCTGAGATTTTACTCAATCCTGGAATCAGAGAGGTTGTCTGGGAGGAGTCACTTATTGAAATTGTAAATAACAATCTTGAAAAGATAGCCCTGATTTTATTTGTGTTTGTATCACTCTTGCTGTTTATATCGTTCTTTCTTATAAATAATACGGTAAGGTTAAATGTGTTCTCAAAGAGGTTTACTATCTACACTATGAAATTAGTTGGTGCTAAAAGAGCATTTATCAGGAAGCCATTTTTGATAAACGGACTCATTCAGGGGCTTGTTTCCGGCATGCTCGCCGTAGGGATTTTATCTTTTATTCTATACTTTGTCAGGAGAGATTTTCAACAGATGTACGAGCTCATGGATCCTTTCCTTGTTATATATCTCTTTGCAGGGGTTATTTTATCAGGAATTATTCTCTGTCTTGTGAGTACATGGATTGTACTTAATAAAGTTCTGTCTCTGCCGGCGGATGATTTGTATTATTGATTAAAAAAAATATCAAGATATGTCTAAAAAAATTGCACAGAACAACCCCAAATTTGCAATACCTCCTCAAAACCTCATACTGATTCTTGCAGGGCTTGCTCTTATGATACTGGGATATCTGCTTATGATGGGCGGAGGCTCGGATGATCCAAATGTTTTCACCGGGGAACAGTTGTTTAGTTTTAGAAGAATTGTGGCAGCGCCTCTCCTCATTATTGCAGGATTTGTAGTTGAGATATACGCCATAATGAAAAAACCCAGGTAGTCATGGAGTGGTTTGAAGCAATACTACTGGGACTTGTTCAGGGTTTAACCGAATTCCTGCCGGTAAGCAGCAGCGGACATCTTACCATTGGAAAAGAGCTGTTGGGAATTGAGACGTCAAACTTAAAATTTGAGGTTGTTGTTCATGCTGCCACAGTTACCAGCACACTTGTTGTTTTCAGGAAGGATATCCTGAATCTTCTAAGTGGCCTTTTTAAGTTCAAAATGAATCCAGAAACAGAATACATATTTAAAATCGCTGTTTCAATGATTCCTGTATTTGTAATAGGCATGTTTTTTAAAGATCAGGTAGAGGCGATATTCGGCTCGGGCTTGCTGATTGTAGGTATATCTTTATTAGTTACTGCATCTTTGCTGATGCTTACAAACTTTATTAAACCTAAAGAGAGAGAACTCACATACGGGAGGGCCTTTATAATAGGAATTGCACAAGCTGTTGCTGTTCTTCCCGGCCTTTCAAGATCCGGTTCTACAATCTCCACCGGGATGTTACTGGGCGTTAAAAAAGATGAAATTGCAAAATTTTCATTTTTAATGGTTTTGGTACCTGTATTAGGTGAAGCTTTTCTTGAACTTGTGTCTGGTGAGTTTACCGCACCATCTTCAGAGATATCTCCGCTTGCATTAGGACTCGGATTTATTTCTGCTTTTCTTTCTGGTCTGTTTGCCTGTAAAGTTATGATAGCTCTTGTCAAGAGGGCGAAACTAACGCCTTTTGCTATATATTGTGCCATAATAGGTACAATTTGTTTGATTTCACTTCTTTTCTAAGTAATATAATTCATGAACAAGAACTACGTCTGTTTCATATCTGATGTCCACCTTGGGCTACAAGTGGGAGACTTTACCGGTAGAGAGAGGCGGCTTGTTTCAGCAATTGAATCTCTGCCTGACGAGACAACTGCTGTATACCTTTTGGGTGATATATTTGATTTCTGGTACGAGTACAAATATGTAGTTCCCAAAGGATATACACGTTTTTTTGGTGCACTTGCCAGGTTAAGTGACAGAGGTGTGAAGCTATACTTCTTCAAAGGTAATCACGATGTATGGGCGTTTGGATATTTCAGAGATGAACTGGGAATGGAGATTCTGGATGAGCCATATGTCACTTTAATAGGTGAAAAGAAATTTTGCATGGGACATGGCGATGGGCTTCCTCGTGATGACAAGAAATATCTCTTCCTCAGGTCTGTTTTTCACAATAAATTTTTGCAGAGGATGTTCAGCAACATCCACCCAAGATGGGCGTTTGCTCTAGCGGGCAAATGGTCTGTTCATAACAGGCTTTACAGGGGGACGCAAAAGAGGCTCAGACTTGATGAGCACTCTTTATACAAATATGTTTGCGAAAGAGAGAAGACGCAGCCTGCAGACTATTATGTCTTTGGGCATCTGCACAACCCCGGAGATGTTTTAACACCTGCCGGAGGAAAAATGTACATTCTTGGAGAATGGATAAAGGGGTGTGATTACCTTCTGTATGAATCGGTATCAGACACAATGCAGTGGCGAACCGGTCTAAAAGATTGAGTAGAACAGATAGTCAAAGGTGCCGTTGTTGTACATCTGTACAAGCTCTTCAGTTACTTTATCTTCACCATACATATCGTAAGGCTTCTTTAAGTCTGATCCAAACAGTTTCGCGATTCCCTGCCAGAAAAATGCATTGAACCCACCTTTATACTCCTTTATCAGCTGGAAAGAGTTTTGTCCAATTTCTCTGTCTATAAGCTTAAGTAAAAGTTTTCCCTGTGAGATGGTCATCTTTCTCAGTGGTTTTTCAAATTCTGCGAAGAGCTGCTTTTCAAAATCCTTTATGAACTTGTCCCTTGCCTTGTTTGTGAACTTTCTGCTTGCGAGGACAGAGTCGGCTAAAACTAACTTCTCTTTGGCTATTAGAGCGTAAGGATATGTCATCCTGAAATTGTAAACTAGTCTTGAAAACTCTCTCCACTCTCTTCCTTTCCTTTTATTGTCCGGCCAGTTGAATAAATATGTGTCCCTTATCCTTATTTGATATATTGTATCTCCTTGTTCAACTTTATATCCCACCTCAAATCCTCTTTTCTGCTCCTGAGCAGATAAAGTGGTGTCAGTTAGCATAAAAAGCCCCAGACAAAGAGTAAACATGTAAACAGCCGTATATCTTGTGTTAAGATTCATTGCAGATATCTCAAATTTCTTAATTTTGAAAGTTGTATGCAAATTTAACGCCATGAAGATTTACCTGATATCACTTTTGACCCTCCTCTTAGCTTTAAACAATACTCAGCTTTGGAGCCAGACTGACAAAGAGCTTGCTGAAGCAGCTGATTTATTTCATAGAAAGCATTTTACAATTGATACTCATAACGATACAGCTCTGCACTTGAATAACCCAAACAGAGGTCATTCAGTAACAAAAGGGCAGGTGACCTTTCCAATGATGAGGGAGGGAGGTTTAGATGCTGCGTTTTTTGCAATATTTATAGGTCAGGGTCCCCGGAGCGATGAGGGGCATAAATCTGCAAAAGAGAATGCAGAGGGTGAGCTTGTGAACTTTCTCAAATATGTAAGTCTCCAGGACAAGGTAAGGGTAGCTCACAGCGCAGATGATCTTCTCCTGAATAAAAGTCAGGGATATCTGTCAGTAGTTCCGGCACTTGAAAATGGTTACCCGCTTGGTAAGGATCTGGGACTACTTAACCATTTTTACAATCTGGGAGTAAGGGCTATCACCTTATGCCATAATAAAAACAATGAAATTTGTGATGCCTCTATGGATACAACTTCAGAGCACGGAGGGTTATCCGGGTTTGGTGAATCTGTAGTCAAAGAGATGAACAAAATGGGAATTGCCATTGACGTATCTCATGCATCGGTAGAGACACTCAAGGATGTGCTGGCCTTGAGTACTAAGCCTGTAATAGCTACTCATTCAGGAGTCTGGAGCATTAAACATCATAACAGAAACCTGAGAGATGAGGAGATTGCAGCTATCGCTGAGAAGGGTGGACTTATTCAGATTGCTACAGGAAGATTCTTCCTTTCTGACAGACCTAAAGAGGAGGTTACTGTTAAAGATATCGCAGACCACATAGACTACGCAGTAAAGATTGCCGGTATTGAGCACGTAGGTATAGGGACCGATTTTGACGGTGGCGGAGGAGTAGTGGGGCTTGAGAATGTCTCAAAAATGAAAAATATCACAATTGAGTTAATGAGAAGGGGTTATACCGAATATCAATTGTCCCGGTTTTGGGGGGAGAATTTGCTGGACTTTTTGCGAAAAATTCAGAAATGATTGAATCGCATCTCCCGCTGAATATCAATTTTTTTGGTGTTAAAAAAATCTGTCCAAAATGTGTAAAAAATGTTAACATTCTTTTGCACATTTAATTTTTTGTGTATATTTGCAACCCGCTAAAAGTGTGTTCAATATTGACAACGAATTGACCTGCAGATTTTTAGCATGCAAATTAAATTGACCAAAGCGCAATTAGATATTTACCGTTATCGTTAAACTGTAAAAGAAACAATGTTACAACCAAAAAAAACCAAATTCAGAAGGCAGCAGAAAGGCCGTATGAAGGGGATCGCACAAAGAGGGAACCAACTCTCTTTTGGATCTTTCGGGATCAAGACAACAGAGTCTTGCTGGCTTACCGGCCAGCAGATAGAGGCTGCCCGTCAGGCTGTTGTTCGTTATATGAAACGTGAGGGACAGATTTGGATTCGTGTATTCCCTGATAAACCGTTTACCAAGAAACCTGCAGAGGTTCGTATGGGTAAAGGTAAGGGTGCACCTGAAGGATTCGTGGCGCCTATCACTCCGGGCAGAATCCTGATTGAAGCAGAAGGTGTTCCACTCGAGATAGCTAAAGAGGCACTCAGACTTGGCGCACAAAAACTGCCGGTAGTTACCAAGTTTGTAGTTCGCAGAGATTACACTGAATAACATTTAATGAAGAAATAAGATGAAAACTCAAGAAATAATAGAGTTGTCCGTAAAGGATCTTAAAGAGCGCATAGAGTCTGAGAAGGCTAACTTGTCGCGTATGAAGATGAATCACGCTATTTCTCCGTTGGATGATTTATCTCAGATTAAGAAAGCAAGAAGAAATATTGCCAGAATGCTCACTGTATTGAGCCAGAAGGAAACAAATCAGAGCAAATAGAAGACATGGAAAGAAATCTTCGCAAAGAAAGAGTAGGTGTAGTGGTCAGCAGCAAAATGGATAAATCCGTTGTTGTAGCTGTTAAAAGGAAGGTAAAACACCCTATATACGGCAAGTTCGTAAATAAAACCACTAAGTTTGTTGCTCATGACGAGAAAAATGAGTGCAGTGAGGGAGATACCATCCGCATCATGGAGACACGTCCGCTGAGTAAGACCAAACGCTGGAGACTAGTAGAAATTGTAGAAAAAGTTAAATAAGCTATGATACAGCAAGAATCGAGATTATTGGTGGCTGACAACAGCGGTGCAAAGGAGGTTCTTTGTATCCGTGTGCTTGGGGGAACCCGCCGCCGTTATGCCGGAGTTGGCGATAAAATTGTTGTTACTGTTAAAAGTGCTATCCCGGGAGGCGATGCCAAGAAGGGTACAGTGTCTAAGGCAGTGATAGTAAGAACTAAGAAGGAGATCCGTCGTCAGGACGGTTCATATATCCGTTTTGATGACAATGCTTGCGTGTTGCTCAACAACCAGGGAGAAGTAAGGGGAACCCGTATTTTTGGCCCGGTAGCAAGAGAGCTTCGCGAAAATTACATGAAGATTGTATCATTGGCACCAGAGGTGCTATAAATAAATGGTATTAATAGTATGAATAAGAAACTACATATTAAGAAAGGCGATACAGTCTATGTAAATGCCGGAGATGACCGCGGAAAAACAGGCAAGGTCCTCGAGGTGATTACAGATAAAGATCGCGCCATTGTTGAGGGAATCAACATGGTAAGCAAACATACCAAGCCAAACGCTAAAAGTCCACAAGGTGGAATTATCAAGCAAGAGGCTGGCATTCATATCTCAAACCTGCAGGTAGTTGATCCCGTTAAGGGTGGCGCAACCCGTATCGGCCGCAGACTGAATGATAAGGGAAAACTAGTTCGTTACGCGAAAAAATCTGGAGAGGAGATTAAATAATGGCAACTACAAAACCAAACGCAGCACCTAAGGCTGCAAGCAAAGGAAAAGCTGATAAAGCTGCAAAAGTTGAGGGCGCTCAAGTTGTGGCCAAGGGTTATGTTCCTTCTCTGCAGAAGAAATTCAAGGAGGAGATTACCGCAAAGCTCATGAAAGAGTTTGGATACACTTCAGTGATGCAGGTTCCAAAACTTTCAAAGATAACTATTAACCAGGGAGTAGGCTCTGCAACAGCAGACAAAAAGCTTGTTGAAATAGCTCAACAGGAGCTCTCAATCATCACAGGTCAGAGGGCCGTTCTTACATATTCACGTAAGGATATTTCAAACTTCAAACTTCGTAAGGGTATGCCTATCGGGGTTAAAGTTACACTTCGTGCTGCTAAGATGTATGAGTTTCTTGAGAGACTTGTTGCTATCTCACTGCCTCGTATCAGAGACTTTAAGGGAATCAACGAAAAATTCGACGGAAAAGGAAATTATACACTGGGTATTAAGGAGCAGATCATCTACCCTGAGATAGATATAGACAAGGTAACAAAGATTCTCGGAATGGAGATCACCTTTGTGACAACTGCCAGCAAGGACGAAGAGGCTTACGCTCTGCTTCGTGAATTCGGTCTGCCTTTCAAGAATATTAAGAAATAATATAAAGAGATAGATAATGGCAAAAGAATCAATGAAGGCACGCGAAGTAAAACGCGCTAAACTATGTGCCAAATATGCAGAAAAACGCAAAGCTCTTAAAGAGGCCGGTGACTATGCCGCTCTTGATTTGCTTCCAAAGAACTCTAGCCCTGTTCGTAAGCATAATCGTTGCTCACTTACAGGACGTCCAAAGGGTTACATGCGTGTTTTCGGTATCAGCCGTATCCAGTTCCGTGAGATGGCAAGCAAGGGACTTATCCCGGGCGTACGCAAAGCCAGCTGGTAGAAATTTAAAGGTGAAAAATCACCTTAACATATTTTATTATTAATTATTGGATATCGGGCGTCATAATGGCGTCGACTTACCAAAGCAAACAAGAAAAAAATGACTGATCCAATTGCAGACTTCCTGACAAGAATTAGAAATGCATATCTTGCAGGGCACAAAATTGTTGAGATTCCATCTTCAAAAATGAAGGTAGAGTTAACCCGTATTCTTCATGAGAAGGGTTATATCCTAAGCTACAAACTTGTAGAGGGTACTCCCAACAACACAATTAAGATAGCGCTTAAGTATCATCCTGAAACTAAAAAGGCTGCTATCAAGAAAATATCAAGAATAAGCTCTCCTGGTCTAAGAAGGTACGTGGGCGTTGACCAACTCCCAAGGGTACTGAATGGTCTGGGAATTGCCATTTTGTCTACATCTAAAGGTATGATTACCGATAAGGAGGCAAAAGACCTTAATGTTGGCGGAGAGGTAATCTGCTACGTATATTAAAAGAATTATTTATTAAAACCATTTATTAATAATGTCACGAATAGGAAAATTACCTGTAAACCTTCCGTCCGGTGTTACTCTTGTAGTAGAGCCGGGTAACGTTGTAAAGGTTAAAGGCCCCCTGGGTGTGCTGGTTCAGAAGGTGGACGCAGACATAACCGTAGAGATTGAGGGGAGCACTGTAAAAGTAACTCGTCCTACGGATCAGCCTCGTCATCGTTCTATGCACGGTCTTTACCGCTCACTCATACAGAACATGGTGACAGGCGTTTCTCAGGGTTTCTCCATCAAACAGGAGTTTGTGGGTGTGGGTTATCGTTGTGAAGTTAAGGGACAAGTTATTGAGATGAGCCTTGGCTACTCTCACGACATCCACTTTATGGTTCCGGCTGAGATTAAAGCCAGCGCAGAAGTTATAAAGAAAGGTGCAAACCCTGTACTGACTCTAACCAGCTATGACAAACAATTGCTGGGTATGGTAGCTGCCAAAATACGCTCGCTGCGTAAACCTGAACCGTATAAAGGAAAGGGTATTAAGTTTGTGGGTGAACAACTTCGTCGTAAAGCAGGTAAATCTGCCAGCGCTAAATAATAAGGAGAAGAAGAGATATGGCTTTAAATAAAATAGAAAGAAGAAAAAGGATACAGCACCGCATTCGCAAGGTTGTGAGTGGCGTGGCAGAGAGGCCAAGACTGGCTGTATTCAGAAGCAACAAGCAAATATATGTTCAGCTTATTGACGATATCAACGGAGTGACTCTTGCAAGCGCGAGTTCTGCAGATAAAGCTATCGTTGAGGAGTGCAAAGGTAAATCCGGAGTAGAGGTTGCGAAACTAGTGGGCAAACTTGCAGCACAGCGCGCTATCGAAAAGGGTATTAACGAGGTCTCTTTCGATCGCGGAGGTTACCTATATCACGGAAGAGTTAAAAGTTTGGCAGAAGCCGCCCGCGAAGGTGGTCTTAAATTCTAGTAACTGACTATGGCAAATATAAACGTAAAGAAAGTTAAAACGACTGATCTTGAACTAAAGGACAGATTGGTTGCAGTTAAGAGGGTTACCAAGGTAACCAAAGGTGGTCGCCACTTCAGCTTCGCAGCCATTGTTGTGGTTGGTGATGAGAAGGGTGTTGTAGGTTATGGCCTGGGTAAGGCAAATGAGGTAACAACCGCCATCTCTAAAGGAATTGAGGATGCCAAGAAGAATCTTGTTAAGATTCCTCTGAACAAGAAGACAATTCCACATGAGCAAGAGGCTAAATTTGGCGGAGCACGTGTTTTCATGAAACCGGCTGCTGAAGGTACCGGAGTGAAAGCGGGTGGTGCGATGCGCGCAGTATTTGAATCTGTAGGTATTCACGACGTTCTTGCTAAATCAAAGGGCTCTTCAAACCCTCACAACCTTGTGAAGGCAACTGTAGCTGCTCTTCTTGAAATGAGAGATGCTTACACTGTAGCAGGTTTGCGCGGTGTTCCCATGAATAAAGTTTTTAAAGGCTAGGAGGAAAGAAGATGACAAAAGTAAGAATCACTCAGGTCAAAAGCAGCGCACGCGCTACGATAAGACAGCAGGCAACCCTGGCCTCTCTTGGGATACGCAAAATCCACCAAGTTGTGGAGGTTGAGAGTAATCCTGTAACCAAGGGTATGATAGATAAAATATTACACCTTGTAAAGGTTGAAGCAATTAACTAATAGGAGAGCATTGACAATGAAATTACATAATCTAAAACCAGCTACAGGAGCCACAGGCAGAGAAAAAAGAATAGGCAGGGGTGAAGGTTCGGGTCACGGTGGAACTTCCACTCGTGGTCACAAAGGTGCTCAGTCTCGTTCCGGTTACTCTCGTAAGCCGGGTTTTGAAGGAGGGCAGATGCCTCTCCAGAGAAGACTTCCAAAATTTGGATTTAACAACATCAACAGAGTGGAGTTTAAGGCGATTAACCTTTCTACACTTCAGGAGCTGAATGAAAAAAGAGGAGTTGAGGTAATTAACCTTGATGTTCTTGCTCAGTTTGGTCTCATCTCTAAGAATGACAAGGTTAAAATTCTTGGAAATGGTAATCTTACCGTGAAACTTGATGTAACAGCACACGCATTTTCAAAATCGGCCATAGCACAGATTGAGGCACAGCAGGGTAAGGCTACTAAAATCTAACGAAGCCCATGAAAAAATTTATTGAAACGATCAAGAACATTTTCAAGATAGAGGAACTTCGCAAGAGGATAGTCTATACTATACTGCTGTTGCTGGTCTATCGTCTTGGAAGTTACGTTGTACTTCCCGGAATAGACCCTACTCAGCTGGATCAGTTGCAGAATCAGGCATCCGAAGGATTGCTCGGACTCCTTAACATGTTCTCAGGCGGTGCATTTGGTAACGCTTCCATCTTTGCGCTGGGAGTAATGCCTTATATATCTGCATCTATCGTAATACAGCTTCTTGGAATTATGATTCCATATTTCCAGAGGCTACAAAGAGAGGGGGAGAGTGGAAGAAGAAAGATGAATCAGTGGACAAGGTATCTTACCATTGTAATTCTTGCACTTCAGGGTCCTGCATATATGGCTAATCTCCATGTACAGCTTCCTGAAACTGCATTCCTCTTTCAAGGGTTTACATTCAATGTATTTGCAACCGTAGTACTGGTTGGCGGAACGATGTTTATCATGTGGCTGGGTGAGCGCATTACCGATCGCGGCTTAGGTAATGGTATATCACTCATCATAATGGTGGGAATTATTGCAAGATTGCCTTTCTCCCTTGTAGCAGAGGGTGGAGCAAGAATAAGCCAGAGCGCCGGAGGTGGTGTTCTTATGCTTATTGTTGAGGGCATAATTCTGTTCTTTGTATTTGTTGCTACTATAGCACTTGTACAGGGAACAAGAAAAATTCCTGTTCAGTACGCTAAAAGAATTATCGGTAACAAACAATATGGTGGAGTTCGTCAATATATCCCGCTTAAGATAAACGCGGCTGGCGTTATGCCAATTATCTTTGCGCAGGCTTTAATGATGTTTCCGCTAATATTTGCAGGCTTTGACGCAACTCGCGGAATAGCTGCAACGCTCACAAATCCTATGGGATTCTGGTATAACTTCATTTTTGGACTCCTTGTTGTTGCTTTCACTTACTTCTATACAGCGGTAACTGTGAACCCAACAATGATGGCGGAGGATATGAAGAAAAACGGTGGTTTTATTCCCGGCATCAAACCCGGTAAGAAGACTGCTGAATACCTGGACTCCATTATGTCTCGCATTACGCTTCCGGGTTCGATTTTCCTTGCGATTGTCGCCATCCTGCCTGCGTTTGCAAGCATGCTCGGTGTTGATGGTCAGTTTGCCCAGTTTTACGGGGGAACCTCGCTGTTAATTCTCGTGGGTGTGGTACTAGATACACTACAGCAAATAGAGAGTCATCTTCTGATGCGCCACTACGACGGTCTTATGAAGACAGGTCGTTTGAAAGGTCGTTCAGGAGTTTAAGGCTCACACAAGTTCTTTCAAATAATGATAAGACTTAAAACCGGGGAAGAGATTGAGATACTTAGAGAGAATGCTCTCCTCGTATCAAAGACTCTTGCGGAGGTGGGAAAGCATATTGTTCCGGGTGTGACAACACTTGAACTGAACAAAATTGCAGAGACCTACATCCGGGACAACGGCGCAGTGCCTGCGTTCCTTGGTTACGGCGGTTTTCCTTATTCACTTTGTATATCTGTTAATGATGTGGTGGTCCACGGATTTGCCTCAGACTACAGATTAAAAGAGGGTGATATCATCTCCGTAGACTGCGGTACCTTTATGAAGGGTTACTATGGCGATTCGGCTTATACTTTTCCGGTAGGAGTTATCTCTCCGGAAGACGAGAAATTGCTTAGGGTCACTAAAGAATCTCTTTTTAAAGGAATAGAAAAAGCAGTACACGGCAACAGGATGGGAGATGTCTCATTTGCAGTTCAGGAGCATGTTGAAAAAGCAGGCTTCTCGGTTGTAAGAGAGATGGTGGGACATGGAATTGGATCAAAACTCCATGAATCACCTGAAGTCCCAAACTTTGGCAGAAGAGGAGACGGGAAGAAACTAACGGAAGGTCTTGTAATATGCATCGAACCCATGGTTAATGCAGGGACCAGGAATGTCTATCTTCATGATGACGAATGGACTCTCAGCACCACGGATAAGAAGAATTCTGCACACTATGAATTAATGGTGGTGGTACAAAAGGGGAAGCCCGATGTCTTGTCGACATTTGACTATATAGAGAACAACAAAAGTTAAGTTATAAGGAGTATTTAAACACAAATGGCTAAACAATCAGCTATAGAAAAAGAGGGAGTAATAGTAGAGGCCCTTTCCAACGCGATGTTTCGCGTAGAGTTGGACAACGGCCACGTAATAATTGCCCATATTTCGGGTAAGATGAGGATGCACTACATCCGTATTTTGCCGGGAGACAGGGTGAGAGTTGAGATGTCCCCTTATGATTTGACAAAAGGAAGAATTTCTTTCAGATACAAATAATAATTACAGATATGAAAGTTAAAGCATCCATCAAGAAGCGTAGCGAAGACTGCAAAATTGTAAAGCGCAAAGGCCGCTTGTACGTAATTTGCAAAAAGAATCCAAAATTCAAGATGCGCCAGGGTTAATTTTAAATTGTAAACAATAAAGAGAATAGATACATATGGCACGTATAGCCGGAGTTGATTTACCAAAAAACAAACGCGGAGAGATAGGTTTGACCTATATCTTTGGAATTGGTCGCAGTTCTTCACAGGCAATCCTTACCAAACTTGGTATTGATTACAACACAAAGGTGAAAGACTGGAATGACGATCAAATTGCTGCAATCCGTGGAATGATTGCATCGGAATTCAAAATTGAAGGTGAACTTCGTTCATCGGTACAACTGAACATCAAGCGATTGATGGACATTGGCTGTTACAGAGGCATCAGACATCGTCTGGGACTGCCTACACGCGGACAGTCTACAAAGAATAATGCACGTACTCGTAAGGGTAAGAAGAAAACAGTAGCTAACAAGAAGAAAGCAACTAAATAGAACCTAGATCATGGCAAAAAAGACAGGAACAACAAATAAAAAGAGAGTTGTAAAGGTTGAAGCATATGGGCAAGCCCATGTATCTTCTACTTTTAACAACGTGATCGTTACCCTGACAAATAATGAAGGTCAGGTCATCAGCTGGTCATCGGCCGGTAAGATGGGCTTCAGGGGTTCTAAGAAGAATACTCCTTACGCTGCTCAAACAGCAGCTGCAGATTGTGCAAAGGTAGCTTTCGACCTGGGATTGCGTAAAGTTAAGGCATATGTAAAAGGACCGGGCGCAGGCCGTGAGTCGGCAATCCGTACAATTCACGGAACCGGCATTGAGGTTACAGAGATCATTGATGTGACTCCACTTCCTCATAATGGTTGCCGTCCGAAAGGCCGCCGTAGAGTATAAACTATCAATAATTGATTTAAACAAGTTAATATGGCAAGATATACAGGGCCTTCTACGAAAATTGCCCGCAAATTTGGTGAGCCGGTGTTCGGCCCCGATAAAAGTTACGAAAAGAAAAACTATCCTCCGGGACAGCATGGACTTTCAAAGAAGCGTAAAAAAACTTCTGAGTATGGTATCCAGCTAAAGGAGAAACAAAAAGTTAAATATACTTACGGAATTCTTGAGAGACAATTCCGCAACCTTTATGAAAAGGCTTCAAAAATGAAGGGCCGCAAGGGTGAAAACTTGCTCTTCCTGCTTGAAACTCGCCTTGATAACCTTGTGTTCAGAATGGGTGTTGCTCCGTCAAGAGCTGCTGCAAGACAACTTGTAACTCACTGTCACATTGTTCTTAACGGTGAAATCTGCAATATCCCTTCAACTTTGATTAAACCGGGCGACATAATAGGCGTGCGTGAAAGATCTAAGAGTTTAGAGGTTATTCAGGACAATATCTCTCGTGGTACAAGCAGATTTGCTTGGATAGAGTGGGATGCGGCATCACTGTCGGGAAAACTTCTCAACCTTCCGGACAGAACAGAAATACCGGAGAACATAAACGAGCAGTTAATTGTTGAGTTATACTCTAAATAAAAAATAAAATGGCAATATTAGCATTTCAAAAACCGGATAAGGTAATTATGCTTGAATCAACCGAAACATTCGGAAGATTTGAGTTCCGTCCGCTTGAGCCGGGCTACGGCATCACAGTTGGTAACGCTTTACGCCGCATCCTGCTCTCTTCGCTTGAAGGATATGCCATCACTTCAATCAAGATACAGGGTGTAGATCATGAATTTGCAACCATACCGGGTGTTATTGAAACAGTTGTTGACATTATACTCAATCTTAAGCAGGTTAGGTTCAAAAGAATGGTAGAGGGTGAGGATTCAGAGATAGTAACTGTTACCGTTAGCGGAAAACAGGAATTTACTGCTGAGGATATCTCAAAACAACTCTCTTCATTCAAAGTTCTTAACCCTGAGTGGCACATCTGCACAATGGAGCCTTCAGTTTCACTCAGCATAGAGCTAAGAATTAACAAAGGAAGGGGATATGTTCCTGCTGAAGAGAACCGTGTAGAGGATGCTCCATTTGGATTGATTCCAATAGATGCCATTTTCACCCCAATTAAGAATGTTAAATACTTCGTTGAGAACTGGCGTGTAGAGCAGAAGACAGACTACGAGAAGTTAAACCTTGAGATCACTACAGATGGTTCAATCCATCCTAAGGAGGCTCTTAAGGAGGCTGCAAAAATCCTTATTCACCATTTCATGCTCTTCTCTGATGAGAAGATCTCCCTTGAGGCACCTGTTGAGGTTGTAAGTAATGAACTGGATGAGGAGTCTCTAAGAATGCGCCATCTGCTGCTTACCAAGCTTTCTGACATGGAGCTCTCAGTTAGAGCTCTCAACTGCCTCAAGGCAGCAGACATAGAAACCTTTGCAGATTTGGTTTCCCTTCAAAGAAATGAGCTTATGAAGTTCAGGAATTTTGGAAAGAAATCACTTACAGAGATAGATATGCTTGTTGAAAGACTCAAGCTGAGCTTTGGCATGGATGTATCAAAGTATAACATTGAAAAGAAAGTAATTAAACATGAGGCACAATAAAAAATTTAATCACCTGGGCCGTAAAAGCGGACACCGTAAGGCAATGCTCGCTAACATGGCATCATCTCTCATAATGCACAAGAGGATTGAGACTACTGAGGCAAAAGCAAAAGCACTGAGAGTATATATTGAACCACTAATTACAAAGTCGAAAGAGGATACTACTCATTCACGTCGTATTGTTTTCTCTTATCTAAAACAAAAAGAGGCCGTAGCTGAGTTGTTCCGCACCATTGCTCCTAAAATTGCTGATCGTCCGGGTGGATACACCAGGGTTCTTAAAACTGGTTTCCGTCTTGGTGACGCAGCTGATATGGCAATGATTGAGCTTGTAGACTTTAACGAGGCAATGCTTGCATCTGCTAAACCAGAAGCTAAAAAACCTTCAACCAGACGTGGCCGTACTAAAAAGGCTGACGCAACAGAGGTTAAGGAGGAGACAAATGCCGAGCCTAAAGCAAAGGCAAAAGCTCCAGCAAAACCTAAAGCAAAAAAGAGTGAAGAGAAAAAAGAGGAGTAATCTTCAATTCTTATCATCAGAAAAAGATCGGCTAAAAGAAATTTTAAGCCGGTCTTTTTTTATTGATAAATGACATAAATTTGCATAAAATATTAAATACAATGAGAAGAATCATTACAGAGGTTTGTACAGAAAACATTAACTCTGCAATAACAGCAGATCAGGCCGGAGCAGACAGAATAGAGTTGTGTCAGGGACTATCTGAAGGGGGGTTAACTCCATCGCCTTCACTTATTAAGTGGTGCTCTGCAAATTTGAAACTTGGAGTGATGGTTCTGATCAGGCCAAGGGGAGGAGACTTCTTATATAATGATGTTGAATTTGAAATCATCAAGAGAGATATTGAGTTCTGCAGAGAGAACGGAGCAGGTGGAGTGGTAATAGGATTCCTTAATGAAAATGGAGATGTGGATAAGGTAAAACTTAAAGAGGCTGTGAAGATTGCCGGAGAGATGGAGGTTGTCTTTCACCGGGCTTTTGACCGGTGCAGAGATTGGAAGCAAGCTCTTGAAGATATTATTGAGTGCGGATGCTGCAGAATACTTACCTCTGGTCTGCATGACACTGCATATGATGGAAGATTTTTACTAAAGCAAATTATACAGAAGGCAGGTGGTAGGATAGCAATACTTGTGGGCAGCGGAGTTGTGCCGGAAAATATATCAGAAATATATAAAGAGACAGGATTCAGCGAAGTCCATTTCTCTGCAAAAAGAGCATCAGTGTCTGGGATGATGTTTCAGGGGGCCAATATTAAACCACTGAAAACTCATATTGAGTCAGATAAAAAAGAGATAGCACAAATCCTAGAGATCTGTGCTACCCTATAATGAAATTGGTTAATTCCTCTTTAAACGATAAGCATACCTATCATCGCCGCAGACATAAGGGCAACCAGGGTCGCTCCAAGCAGTGATCTGAAACCGTAGGCAGATAATGTAGGCTTCTGGTTAGGTGCTATTCCGCCAACGCCTCCTATCTGAATTCCTACCGAAGCAAAGTTTGCAAAACCACACAATACATAAGTAGCCATAATAATGGACTTAGGATTTGCAAATGCTCCAGACTGAATCATTTCAGAGAGACTCTGATAGCCTACAAACTCTGTTAAAATAAGTTTTTCACCCAGGAGTCTCCCCACAAGCGCAAGGTCCTCACTTGGAACACCTGTAAGCCAAATAATAGGTGCAAACAGGTACGAGAGCAAAAACTGCATATTGAGTGATGTGAATTTTCCGTCTGTAACACTGGCGATAAGGGGGTTAAGAGAGGTCCATGAGCCTATGTGTTCAAAAACATAGTTAAATCCGGCGATTAGTGCATAGAACACAAGCAGCATGGCAGCAACATTAGCAGCAAGCTTAAGCCCGTCTGTAGTTCCGTTTGATATGGCATCAAGAACATTTTTGCCGATTTTTTCCTTAGGGACATCAACTGAATTGTCAATCTCTTCTGTCTGAGGTTTGAGTATTTTTGCGATTGCAATTGCACCAGGTGCTGCCATAACAGATGCTGAGAGAAGGTGTTTTGCAAATTCAATCTCCATCAGTTTATCCCCGCCACCAAGCATGGCAATGTAAGCAGCAAGTACTCCTCCTGCCATGGTGGACATGCCCGCTGTCATAACTAGCATGACCTC
This sequence comes from Bacteroidales bacterium, assembly GCA_034003005.1. GTDB lineage: Bacteria > Bacteroidota > Bacteroidia > Bacteroidales > UBA932 > Bact-08. Next base: position 26,782 of record JAVEZL010000015.1, on the reverse strand, counting down.
ACTCTTTGTCATTCGTGGTATATACTCTTTGACCATCAGAGGTGCCTCAGTCTGTCCCAGGAATATATTTCCTGCGGTGGAGAGAGATTCTGCGCCGGTAAGATTAAGTGCCTTAGAAAGGAGCCATGCCATTACCCATACAACTTTCTGCAGGATCCCCAGATAGAAAAAGAGGCTGGTTAATGCAGAGAAGAAGATAATTGTAGGAAGAATCTGCAGGGCAAAAATAAACCCAAAATTAGATGTGTCCACAAGTGGTCCAAACAGAAACTCTGAGCCCGCTTTTGTCCAGTTAAGAACTGCCACGAATAGTTTTCCCAGGAATTCAAATACATCCTGTACGACAGGGAATGCAATTACTGAAATTGCAAGAATAAGCTGAAACAAGAGGGCTATACCCACTGTTTTCCAGTTAACCCTTCGTCTGTCCAGAGAGAAAAGCCAGGCGATAAATATAATAACAGCCATCCCGAGTATACCTCTTAGAATTGAGCCTATGTTAAAGGCAAATTCTTTTTTTGCTATTATATCCTTGTAAGGATTTGGAGCTATGCCAGAGGGCTGTGCATCTTGTGTGGAAATAATTGTTGTTGAGTCTGTTGTGGCAATTACTGCTGTTTCTGCAGTTTGAATTGTATCCTGAGCCATGATGCCGGTAAAGGCCAGACAGAGGGTAAAGAGTAGCAAGAATCTTTTCACGTATATAGTTTGTTATGTTGTTCTCTGATACTAAGGTCAGGCAAATATAGTCATTAAATTATTATCTTTGAGCGCACAAATTACAATATGAAATTCGAACTTACAGCTACTGATTCCGGCTCTTCAGCAAGATGCGGAAAGATTTATACAGACCATGGAGTGATTGATACACCCATCTTTATGCCGGTAGGAACATTGGGTACAGTGAAAGCTGTTTTTCACAGAGATCTTAAGGAGGATATTAAAGCTCAGATAATACTAGGGAATACTTATCACCTGTATCTGAGACCCGGGACTGATATTCTAAGAAGGGCAGGAGGATTGCACAAATTCAGTTCATGGGACGGACCTATTTTAACCGATAGCGGGGGGTATCAGGTATTCTCTCTATCAGAGAAGAGAAAACTTACAAACGAAGGTTGCACATTCAGCTCTCATATTGATGGCTCGAAACACCTCTTCTCACCGGAAGGGGTTGTGGATATTCAGCGTATTATTGGAGCAGATATTATTATGGCGCTTGATGAGTGCCCTCCGGGTGAATCTACGCATGAATACGCAAAGAAATCCCTCAAGCTGACTCAAGACTGGTTAGAGAGAGGCTGCCGCCATTTTGACTCAACAGAGCCACTTTATGGCTACTCTCAGGCCTATTTCCCCATTATACAGGGGTGTGTATACCCGGACCTGAGAAGAGAGGCTGCAGAGCATGCTGTATCACTTGGAAGAGAGGGGTACGCCATCGGAGGGTTATCGGTAGGAGAGCCCACTGAGCAGATGTACGAAATGCTGGAGGTGGTTAACCCGATTTTGCCTAAGGATAAGCCTCGCTACCTGATGGGGGTGGGTACTCCTGCAAATATTCTGGAGGGTATAGCAAGAGGGGTTGATATGTTCGATTGTGTTATGCCTACCAGGAATGCAAGAAATGGTATGCTTTTTACTTCAGAGGGGATTATAAACATAAGGAACAAAAAATGGGCAGATGATTTTTCACCGCTAGATTCAAATGGAAACTCTTTTGTTGACTCTACATATACAAAGGCATATCTGAGACATCTTTTTATTGCACAGGAGATACTTGGAGCTCAGATTGCAAGCGAACACAATCTGGCCTTTTATTTGTGGTTGGTTAGAGAAGCTGCGGTTCACATAAAACAAGGGGATTTTGTTTCCTGGAAAAACACCATGGTAAAGAAACTTGAGACTAAGCTTTGATAAAAGGATGATTAAATTAAAGCCTACAATTCTTGACAGATATATAATTAAAAAGTTTATAGGAACCTACCTGTCGGCTTTGCTTGTTATAATAGGGATTGTAATAATATTTGACATAAGCGAGAAGATAGACAACTTTGTTCAGAATCAGGCCCCTTTTAACGAAATAGTGTTTAAGTATTATGCGAATTTTATCCCCTATTTCGTTAACATGTTCAGCCCGCTGTTTGTCTTTATTACAGTAATTTTCTTTACCTCGAAGCTGGCCGCAAACAGTGAAATTATAGCAATATTATCAGGAGGTATAAGTTTCAACAGGTTGTTGTACCCATATGTTCTTTCTGCAATTTTTATTACAATTTTCAGTCTTATTTTGAACTTGTACATAATTCCACCTGCCAACAAAGGGAGGCTGGCTTTTGAAAACAAGTATGTAAAGAAGCAGTTTGTAAACACAGACAGAAATATTCATTACCAGATAAATCCGGGTGAGTTTTTATATTTGGAGTCCTTCAGCAACTTCAGCAAAAGCGGTACAAAATTTACTCTGGAAAAGATGGAGGGACACAGAATGCTGTCAAAACTTTCAGCAGAGAATGCTGTATGGGATACCCTTTCCAGAAGCTGGAAACTTTATGATTATTACCACAGAAAATTTGACGAGAGGGGGAGGCAGACTATTACACAGGGTGCTCAAATGGATACTTTAATTAATCTTACATACGAGGATTTAAGTACAAGGGCAAATGTGGTTGAGACACTGAGCTTTCATGAGCTGAATGATATGATTGCAATCCAGGAGCTCAGAGGTGACAAGATGGTGAAATTTGCCTTGATAGAGAAGCATACAAGGCTTGCTCTTCCTTTTGCAGCAATAATCCTTACAATTATGGGTGTCGCCCTGTCATCCAGAAAGAGAAGGGGAGGAATAGGGATGAATATAGGAATCGGGATAGCACTTAGCTTTTCGTATATTCTTTTCTTACGGTTCAGCCAGATGTTTGTCCACTCTGGAATACTGCCTCCGCTTATTGCCCTTTGGGTGCCGAATATGCTTTACGGTGCTATTGCATATTTTCTGTACAGGATAGCACCTAAATAGAGCGATTAAAAAAGCGCTGCAAACAGAGTCTGCAACGCTTTCCGGTTATAAAAAAGGTTAAAAAAGGTCAAATTTGTTTTGCCTTAATGGCAGTGAACATATCGTCAATCATCTTATCCATCCCCCACTGCGGATTCCATCCCCACTCATCCCTTGCACAATTGTCGTCTAGATTATCCGGCCACGAGGCCGATATTTTATCTTTAACGGGATCTACCTGATAACTGAACTTAGCATGAGGATATCTCTCTGATATTGCAGCAAAAAGCTCTTTAGGTGAAAAACTCATGGCAGTAACATTGAAGCTGTTTCTGTGAATAAGTTTTCCAGGGTCTGCATCCATTAACTGAGTGCATGCGTTAAGGGCATCCGGCATGTAGAGCATATCCATTCTGGTATTCTCCGGTATAGGGCATATATATTCACCCTTTTTTACTATCTCATAAAATACCTCAACTGCGTAGTCTGTTGTACCACCTCCTGGCAGACATCCGTTTGAAATAATTCCCGGGAATCTTACGCTTCTTGTATCTACTCCAAACCTTGTATAATAGTAATCACTGAGAAGTTCACCTGATACTTTGCAAACGCCGTACATGGTGTTAGGTCTCATAATTGTATCCTGTGGAGTGTCTTTGTGAGGTGTATTATCACCAAAGGCTCCTATGGAGCTGGGTGTAAATACGGAACAATTATTCTCTCTTGCAATCTCAAGAGAGTTTAAAAGTGCTCCCATATTTATGTTCCATGCAAGAAGAGGATTTTTCTCTCCTGTAGCAGAAAGCAATGCAACCAGATTGTAAATCCTGCTGATGTTGTATTTTTTAACAGTCTCAGTGTATGACTTAACATCTAATGCATCAAGTGTAACAGCTCTGGAAATTTTAGAAAGTCTATCAACAACATCTGCTCTTAAATCTGCAGCAATTATGTTATCTTCGCCATATAATTTCTGAAGGTGCGGAACCAGTTCCGTGCCAATCTGTCCACCGGCACCAACCACTAAAACATTCATATATTAGAACTTTTAATTCTGTAAGGAAATAGGTTACAAATGTATAAAATTTATAGATAAATTCTATTTTTGATTACATATTTTTATAATATCGAGCGGTAAACAATTATGACTCCTGAGCAGGCAGATACTTTAATACGGGAACTCTCCATAAAAGAGGGGTTTGTTGAATATGGAGCCGCTAAAGCCCAAGTACTTACTGAGGATATTTCCAGACTGAAGCAGTCTCTTAAAAAGGGATATAACGCAGATATGAAGTATATGGCAGGGAATCTTCATTTACGGGAAGATCCTTCCAGGCTTCTTGAAGGAGCCATGTCTGTACTCTGTTTCCTGGCGCCATATAAACCATCTACTTTACAAAAAAAGAACTTTCCACTAATAGCAAGTTATGCATACGGAAAAGATTATCACAAAATTATAAAAGATAAGCTTTACACCATCTGCTCTGAATTAAAGGAGAGGATTCCTGATTTAAGATACAGAGTATTCTGTGACTCAGCACCTGTTCTTGAAAGAGCATGGGCTTCAAAGGCCGGTCTGGGATTTATTGGGAAGAACTCATTTTTAATCAGTAAAAAACATGGACTGCATACTTTAATAGGTGTGATTCTCTTGGATAAAGAGGTCGTTTACGGAGAACATGTATCCGGCGGTTGCGGGAGTTGTACAAAATGTATTGACACATGCCCCGCAGGTGCAATTGTGTCACCAAAAGAGATTGATTCCAGAAGATGTATCTCCTATCAGACTATTGAATCAGGCAGAATGAAATCAGAGGAGGATTTTCCGGCATCTGACACAGGATGGCTTTTTGGTTGTGATATTTGCCTCAATGCATGTCCGTGGTCCGCAAAGGGAGATGTTACATCCTGGAAGGAGTTTTCTCCATTAACTCACGGGGAGGCTGAGCAAAGTTTGACTGAAACTTCTTATGAGGATTGGCTCTCAATGGATGAGGATTACTTTAAAAAATGGTTCTCCAACTCACCGCTAATGCGTGCAGGGTTGAATAAAATAAAAAATAACATAAGATGAAATGGTTTACAGATGTGGAGACTGGCAGGTCGCCTCACTTAATCAGCTATAAAAACAGAATACTTTTTCTGGGCTCATGTTTTTCACAGGAGATAGGCGGAAGAATGCAGCAATATGGTTTTAATACATTGGTTAATCCATTTGGGGTTCTGTATAATCCGCAATCTGTTGCTCACTCAATCAACCGTCTTGTCAAGAATGAGCCGGTCAATACAAATGACATTGTCCGGGACGGTTCGGTTTTTAAAAGCATTTATCATTCAGGCGAGTACTCTTCGATGAGCATGGATGCTTTGATTGAGAATCTTAATATATCCATAAGTGATGCTTCAGCGTTTTTGAATGCCGCAGATACTGTAGCCCTCACCTTTGGAACAACATGGATATTCAAACGAAGAGATGACGGCAGAGTGGTCTCAAATTGCCATAAACAACCTGCCGGCAGTTTTGAGAGATTAGCTCTTACAACAGAGGAGATTGTTGGGATGCTGGCTCCCCTTATTGAGCTGATGCATCAGAAGAGGTGGTTTTTGAGTGTAAGTCCAGTAAGGCATCTAAAGGATGGGGCTAAGGAGAATATGCTGAGCAAGTCAAGTCTTATCCTGGCTCTTAACGAGCTGGAGAAGAGGTATAGTAACGTTGTCTATTTTCCATCTTTTGAAATTGTAATGGATGAATTAAGAGACTACAGATTCTATGGGCCTGATTTGATACATCTTACAGAGGAGGCCACAAATTATATCTGGGAGAGGTTTGCCAAATTTGCACTTGAAAAGGAGGCGGAAGAGTTGCTTAAAGATTATAAGCGTTTATACGAGCTTAAAAGACACAGACCTCTCTTCCCCGAGAGCTCAGAATATAAAGGGTTACTAAAGAGAATAGATGAGCTTGATGCATTTTTGAAAAAAAAGAGAAGTTAGGAGTATAACTTGCTGGAAAAAATGTTAACTTACGATTTCTTAATAAAAATTGACAAAGCTGCTTTTTAGCGTTGATAAAATAAAGAGCAACAGATAGTATGAAAAATTGAGATTATTATTTATATTTGAATTACAAATTAATCTCATTTGTTTGATTTTTTCAATAATAAAACTATATTTGTACAAACACAAGTAATTCAACATTCTAAACTTTAAATTATGAATAAGGCAGATTTGATTTCAGCAATCGCAGCTAAGGCCGAACTTACAAAAGTTGACGCAAAGAAAGCTCTTGATGCATTTATTGATGTAGCAGGTGACTCAATGAAAAAAAGCGAGAGAATTACTCTCGTAGGATTTGGAACATTCTCTGTTAATAAGAGAAACGCACGTAACGGTAGAAACCCTCGTACCGGTGCCAAGATTAAAATAGCAGCTAAAAATGTTGTAAGATTCAAAGCCGGAGCTGAACTAAATAAGAAGGTTAAGTAAACTGTAAGTTTCTGGTTGAAAAACTGAGGCCAACTGAATATTCAGTTGGCCTTTTTCTTTCTCTGTAGGTTGCTGGTTTGGGTGGGACGAATCTCCATGGGGTTGATTTGTAGGTTGTTCTAAAACACAAATCCCACAATATCAACAAAATATGATTTGCAGCACTCTCAATATGAAGGCCGTAGAGGTTTGTCCCACCCACGCCTGTTTTCCTCTGTAAAAATGTGTTGTAGCACTACCTCCCCAGTCATCCGCAATCACGACGGAACCCCCGCCGGAAGGAGCGAAGCGGATGACTGGGGAAAGATGAACTTAGGATTTATGAGTGTGTTGTAAAAACAATTACTCTTCCTCCCCCTTTTGGAAAGGATATGGTAAAATTATCCCCGGAGGCAACATTAAGCGTTGCTCTCCACCAGGAGTCAAATTTTACGTCTTTTAAAGGGTAATCAAGACCATCTGATTCCATCTCAATATTGCAGTCAAGAGAGAATACAGAAACTCTGTCTCCTTTTTTTGATATAAAGTTTGTAGTATTAAAAATTGGAGTAAAAATCCCGTAATCAGAAACCATCCTCAGCGGGATATCGGTTTTCTCTCCAAAAAGACTCAGAAGCGAGATATTCCCTATTGTATGATCCTCTCTTTTTCCGGTTGCCCCCAAAATTGTAATGCTTGATGGATTAAGTGATAGTGAGTGCTCAAATGCCTTTGTAAGGTCATTTGTCTCTTGTTCCTGAATTTGTATCACCCTGTCGCAGAACTTCTCTTTATTCTGCTTATTCAGGCTGTCAAGATCCCCGATGATTAGATCAGGCTCCATCCCGGCTCTGAGAAGAGAATCGGCAGCACCATCACAACAAATAATAAACTCAGCACTCTTAAGTATCTCAAGAGGTTTTGGGTGAGATGGAAACTCTCCGTTTGCAAGTATGACAATTTTCTTTGCAATCATTTCATTGTGCAGTTTTCAGGTTCTCTTATCCCTGCCAGAAACTCGTTCGCTTTCATTCTCCTTTTACCGGCAGGTTGCAGTTCTGTTATTCTTAAATAACCATCACTGCAGGCAACCAGAAAAGAGTGTTTAGACTCCTTAACAATTGTCCCGATTGGTTTTAAATTAGGAAAATCGGCAAATTGAGATTCATAAATCTTAACCGGAAGCGTCTTGTCCTGAAATATCATATCTGTATAGGCTGCCGGATATGGACTTAAACCACGAATCTGATTATATATCTCAACCCTGCTTTTGCTCCAGTCGATTCTACAGCTCTCCCTGTTAAGCTTGGGGGCAGGTTTTAAAGGCGCATCGGTAACATTCTGAGGGGTGGGCTTGATATTGTTGTTAAATATCGCATCTGCTGTTTTAACCACTAAACCGGCCCCTAAATGCATCAATTTGTCGTGAAGAGAACCTGCATTTTCCTCCTCCCCTATATCACACCTCTCCTGAAAAAGTATCTCACCTGTGTCAATTTTGTCGTCAAGAAAGAAGGTAGTAACACCTGTCATCTTCTCTCCATTAATAATTGCGTGATTTATTGGGGCTGCTCCTCTGTACTGCGGAAGCAGCGAGGCGTGAAGATTGAAACATCCAAGTTCCGGCATACTCCAAATATCTTTGGGCAGCATTCTGAATGCCACAACAATAAATAGCCGGGCATCCAAAGATTTTAGTTCTGACAGGAATTGAGGGTCTTTTAGAGAGACAGGCTGCAGAATCTTTAGGCCTCTCTCTTTTGCAAATCTTTTCACCTCACTCTCGCTTAACTGAAGGCCCCTTCCGCTCGGTTTGTCAGGAGCGGTAACAACTGCGGCTACACTGTATCCTGCATCTATGAGAGCTTTGAGAGGCTCAGTGGCAAAACCGGGGGTGCCCATGTATACTATCTTTCTCATAATAATCAGGTTGTAGTTTCGTTTTTCTCCTTATAGCCTGCCAGCTTTTTCACAAAGGCAATATACTTGTCAGGATTAAACAGGTTTGAGTCTCTGGTTGATTTCCATGTAAGGAATATGCCGATAGGAAGCAGAATAATACTTGAGATTAGACTACCCATGCCTGGTGACAACGAACCGTCAGTGGAGAGTTTTTTTCCGGATATGTCAATAACCCAGTAAAATACAAAGAACAGGATGGAGATAACAGAAGGTGTCCCAAGACCACCCTTGCGGATAATTGCTCCAAGAGGTGCTCCTATAAAAAAGAATATTATGCATGCCAGTGAAAGTGTAAACTTTCTGTATAGTGCAATTTTTGCCTGTCTTAAAGGAAGCGGGTACTGCTTTTCATCCAGTGTATAATTGTCAAGAAGTTGAATAGCACTGCTTAACTGAGATACAGCCTGAACATAGGCCTCTTTTTTTGCAGCAGTATTCTCCCAGTTTCGTAGTTGCTTTATATCAAGCTTCTCAGAATATTTCCCCATGTTCTCCTCTTCAAACTGAGAACCATATGTTAGAGTTCCTCCTGCAACAAGATTTCTTACCTGCATCACCCTTAATTTGTTGTATGTTGTATCAAGGGAGTCTCTCATGGAGCGCAGCTCATCAATCTTGAGTGCGTTAACCTCACCGCTGAACCGCCCGGATTCACTCCTCTTAAACGCGTAGTTTTCAAGTGATATCACTAAATCTTGTCTCTTGAATCCTACCTTTTGCATTTGGAAACTTGTGTCAACTTCGTTTTGAGCCGGAGTCTCTTCGTAAGTGTTGCCGTCAAAAAGTGTGAAAAGAAGATTTTGTTTGTCTTCAGTTAACCTGATAGATCCGGAGTCTGCTATGGTAACACTCATGTTACCCTGAATCCTAGAGTGGTCATAAACCATAAGGTCATAAAGAATCTGTGTATTCTCGTCTCTTTTATCTATCCGGATTACATAGTTGTCAATTCCGTCATAAAAAATTCCGGTAGGTATGTTAATCTCCTCTTTTGTTCTGTTTATATCATCACGAAGAGTGTAAATATTATCGTATGCGTGAGGTATAAGATTGTTAGAGGCAAAGAAAGCTCCTGTTGCTATTAGGAGTGACACTATCATAAGAGGTGTGAGAATACGCACCAGAGATATTCCGGCAGCTTTCATTGCCAGCAATTCGTTATTCTCTCCAAAACCACCCATGGTCATTATGGAGGCAAGCAGAGTGGCCAGTGGAAGCGCCAGCGGAATAAGGGTTGCGGCTCCCCAGCCCAGAAACTCAAGAATAACTCCAAGACTCAAGCCCTTCCCCACAAGCTCGTCTATGTACAGCCACAAAAAATGCATCATCAGGATGAAAATCACGATGAGAAATGTGAGAATAAACGGGCCCAAAAAGGATTGGACTATGAATCTGTCAAGCTTTTTCAATCTTATCTTATTTGTTGCCGATTTTATTTTGTTGCTGATTCAACTAGTTTTGCCACAGCCGCCTGCAGACCAGCTAAATCTTTTCCGCCGGCTGTTGCAAAGAAAGGCTGTCCTCCACCTCCTCCTGAGATGAGTTTTGCCGCTTCACGGATATCTTTTCCGGCATTACAGCCGTGAGATACAAGATCGTCGGTATACATAAGGGCCAGATTTGCCTTGTCCTCAAATTTGAATCCAGCTGCAAACATAGTGTTTTGCTCACTCCTAAGCAGGAAAGCCAAATTTTTCACAACCTCAGGGTGATACTCACCGGTGAGCATTATAACATTAACTCCGTTTATATATTGTTTCTCAGCAATAAGCTTTTTCTTCAGCTCTGCAGCTCTTTCACGCATGAACTCTTCCACTCTTTTCCTGAATGCTTCGTTCTCTTCTGTTACCTTGGTAATAGTAGCAATAATATTAGGCGAGTTGTTAAACTGAGCCTTTATTGAAGCTACAATATCTTCATTGTTATGGACAAGTCTCTCTGCATTAATGCCTGTAGTCGCCTCTATTCGTCTTACACCTGCTGCAATTGCAGACTCTGAAATAATCTTGAAAAACCCAATGTTACCAGTTCGAGAGGTGTGTGTACCTCCGCATAATTCAAGTGAATCGCCAAATTTGATAACACGTACAGTATCTCCGTATTTTTCTCCAAAAAGAGCCATAGCCCCCATTGACTTAGCCTCTTCAATAGGGAGATCTCTGTGTTCGTCTCTAGGAGTGTTCTCTCTCACCATTTTGTTTACCTGCACTTCAACCTCTCTAAGAGTTTCAGGAGATATCTTTTCAAAATGAGAGAAGTCAAATCTAAAATGATTATGACTTACCAGCGAGCCCTTCTGTTCAATATGAGATCCAAGTATATCTCTTAGAGCTTTGTGAAGAAGGTGTGTAGCTGTATGATTGTTTGCGGTAGACTCTCTCTTCTCTTTATCAACAACTGCAGTTAAAATTCCAGATGCATCTGAAGGAATCCTCTCAGTAATATGGATGTGTAGATTGTTCTCTTTGAGTGTGTTGATAATATTAATTTTTTCACCGGTTTCAGAAACCAGGTAGCCAGTATCTCCAACTTGTCCTCCGCTTTCTGCATAGAAGGGAGTTTTGTCAAGGACAATGTGGAAAAGGTCCTTTGTCTTTGTCTTAACACTACGGTATCTTACAATTTGACATTTGGATTCAGTATTCTCATATCCGGTAAATAATGTCCCGTTGTATGGTCTTAGCTCATTCCAGTCTCCCTCCTGGCTGGATGTTGCGTTTCTGCTTCTCTCTTTTTGCCTCTCCAGCTCTTTTTCGAAGGCTTGATGATCAATCCGGAATCCCTTCTCACGGGCGATAAGGTCACTTAAATCTGGTGGAAAACCATAAGTGTCGTAAAGCACAAATGCCTCCTCTCCGGATATAGTTTTAGTCTCTGCATTTTTTGACATAATGTTGTCGAGCATACGGATTCCTTTGTCCAGAGTTCTGAGGAATGAGTCCTCCTCTTCCTTGATAACTTTTGTGACAAGCTCCTGTGTTCTTACGAGCTCCGGGAATGCATCTCCCATCTCTTTAACAAGGATAGGGACAAGTCTGCAAAGGAAAGGCTCATCAACCCCCAGGAAGGTGTATGCATACCTTACGGCCCTTCTAAGAATCCTGCGAATAACGTAACCTGCTTTTACATTTGAAGGGAGCTGACCATCTGCAATTGAAAAGCTGATTGCCCTAATGTGGTCTGCAATTACCCTCATTGCTACATCTACCCTGGCATCTTTCCCATACTCCTTCCCGCACTGACGGGAAATCTCAGCAATCAGGCCTGTGAAAACATCGGTATCGTAATTACTCTTCTTCCCCTGCATAGCCATGCATAATCTCTCCAGCCCCATTCCGGTATCTACATGTTTCTGCGGAAGTGGCACAAGGCTGCCGTCTGCTTTTCTGTTGTACTGAATGAAAACCAGGTTCCAGATCTCAACAACCAGGTGGTGGCCCATATTTACAAGATCCTTTCCAGGAACCTTTGCACGCTCACCGGCCTCCCGGAGGTCAACGTGAATTTCGCTGCAAGGGCCGCAAGGGCCGGTATCACCCATCTCCCAGAAGTTATCTTTCTTATTTCCCCTGATTATTCTGTCTGCAGGTAAATATTTTAGCCATCTCTCTCTGGCCTCTGTGTCTTCTGAGATTCCCTCTTCAGTACTTCCTTCAAATATTGTTGTATAGAGTCTGTCTTTGTCAAGTTTGTATACCTCTGTGAGCAGTTCCCAGGCCCAGTCAATTGCTTCATTCTTGAAATAATCTCCAAAGCTCCAGTTACCAAGCATCTCAAACATAGTGTGGTGGTAGCTGTCGTGGCCCACCTCTTCAAGATCGTTGTGCTTTCCGCTTACCCTGAGACATTTCTGAGTATCTGCAACTCTGCTGTTTTTTGCAGGCTCATTTCCGAGAAACCAGTCTTTGAACTGATTCATCCCTGCGTTTGTAAACATTAGTGTGGGGTCATCCTTTACAACCATAGGTGCTGATGGTACTATGGCATGTCCTTTGCTTGCAAAGAAATCCAGAAAGTTTTTACGTATATCTTTAGATGTCATAATTTTGTATATTCCAGAGGGTTTTGTTAATGAATGACAAAAATAGGTTTTTATTTAAAATTATTTAAATTTGCACGAATTTAAGGTTAAAAATCCCCAATGTCAAAGAGTAAAAGGTATAAATTCAATCCGGAAACACTAGCTTACGAGATTCACAAGATTTCAGTAAGGTCTAGGTTCTCGAAGGGGTTCTTTTTATTCCTTCTGAGCGTGGCTGTCTCTGTGGGTTATTACTTCACTTATACTCGTTATATGGGTCAGGAGACACCCAAATTACTTAGTATAAGAAGTACAAATGCTGATCTCGCAAACAGGCTGGCTCTTATGAACAGACGTTTTGATGAAGCGAGCAGGATTCTTAAGGCATTGGAAATAAGGGATAATTATGTTTACAGGCCCATATTTGGAATGGAGGAGATTCCACCGGATGTGAGGGAGGCTGGATTTGGAGGTGTTAACAGATACTCTTATCTGGAGACAGTTGATCGCTCCGGTATTCTTACTTCAACTGTTATGAATATGGATCAGCTTTACAAAAAGGCGTTCATTCAGAGCAGATCATTTGATGAGGTATCTCAGCTTGCAAGGAGTGCAGACGAAATGGCTTTGTGTGTTCCTGCAATTCCTCCTGTTAATATTGCATCCAGAAAAATCAGATATTCAAGTTCGTTTGGATACAGACCGGATCCTTTTAACGGAGTTTACAGGATGCACAGCGGGGTAGACCTATCCGGTCCTGTGGGAGAGCCTATCTATGCAACAGGAAACGGTAAGGTGGCAGAAATTGGTTACGACTTCTTTGGCTATGGTAACTATATAATTATTGACCACGGTTTTGGATATAAGACCAGGTATGCACACTTGAAGAGCTCTCTGGTAAATATGGGCAGGGCGGTAAAAAGAGGTGAGCAAATTGCTCATATGGGCAATACCGGCAGGTCAAAAGGGCCGCATATACATTACGAGGTGATATACAGGAATCGTCCTGTTAATCCATTGAACTATTATAACAGGGACATAGATTCAGATGCATTTCTGGCACTTGTCTCTCCCTCGTCCCAACATAAAGGATAGGTGAGATGAGCAAGTATAAATTCAATAAAGATCAGCTAAGGTTTGTAGAGGACAAGTTGGGTATAAGAGGAAAACTGAGAATATTTCTCGGATATCTCCTTGGAAGTATCCTTCTTGCTATATTATACTACATTATTGTGGCGGTCTTTTTTAACACAAGGGAAGAGGAGCGATTACTCAAGGAGAGGGAGATGATGGAGCAAGAATATTCGAGTGCTGTTGAGAAAATGAATTTACTTGAAAATGTGCTTACCGATTTGCAGGCCAGAGACCGGGAGATATACATGAATATATTTAAATCATTGCCTCCTGATCTTGTTAATTCTGGCTACGATGCCGCAGTTTATGAACAGCTGGACTCTCTCCAGGACATGGAGGTAGTTAAGTTCTCTGTTGTAAAATCAGCAGAAGTAGAGGGTCTTGTTAAAAGAGCCGGAGAGAAACTTGATAATATTTACAACGAATTTTTAGGAGCCAATAACGCAACAGATATTCCCTCAATCTTGCCAATAAAAGGTATCACGGTGAATCAGACAGGAGCGAGTCTTGGGAAGAAGATACATCCTTTTTTCAAAACGATGGAGATGCACAACGGTATTGATCTTCTTGCTTCACTGGGGACTGAAGTAATTGCTGTTGCAAATGGGGTAGTTACTGATATATCACGTTCAGACAGAGGCAGAGGGAATCAAATAGTTATTGAACACTGGGGTGGATATAAAACTGTATATTCGCACCTGGGAGATGTGATGGTAAGAAAATCACAACAGGTTAAACAGGGAAATGTGATTGCACGAGTGGGCAACAGCGGTCTCTCATTTGCTCCTCATCTGCATTTTGAGGTCCATTTGGATGGTAAGCCGGTGGAACCGGTTAACTACTTCTTTGCAGATTTGTCACCTAGTGAATACAGGGAGATGCTTATGATTGCCATAAACACAGGTCAGTCCCTTGATTAGAAAATTTTTTTAAATTATAATACCATGCCTTACAAAGAGTTCAAGCCGGAAAAACTTTACTACACTATTGGAGAGGTTGCTGATTTGCTTGGGGAGAATACCTCTCTTGTAAGATTCTGGGCACAGAAATTTCCAGATTTTATTAAGCCAGCCAGGAATAAAAAGGGGAACAGATTATTTACAGCTGATGATGTCTCAAATTTTAAGCTTATATACTATCTGGTAAAGGAGAGAGGCATGACACTGGAGGGGGCTTTGAACAGGATGAAGGACAATAAGGATGGTGTTGACAGAAGGGTAGATGTTATTGAATCTCTTACAGGTATCAAAGAGAGACTGCAGGAAATTCAGAAGATGATATGAAGATAAAAGCGTCATTAATAGCTGCTGCCATTGAGGAGTTTGCTCCGGGGCGTTTGCAGGAGAGCTGGGACAACTCCGGATTTACTATAGGTGGACCGGACAAAGATGTCTCGTCAGCTCTTCTCTCTCTGGATTGTACTCCGGCGGTTATTGAAGAGGCAATAGCAAAGGGAGTGGATATGATAATTACTCATCATCCACTTATTTTTTCACCACTTAAAAGGGTTGCCGGAGGGTCTGTTGTGGAGAGGATGGTTGAGATGGCAATCAAAGGTGGGGTGGTTATCTACTCGGCACATACAAATGCAGATAAGGTGCTCCAGGGTGTGAGCGGACTAATGGCAGGCAGACTGGGATTAAAAAATGTTCAGATATTGGACCAGGATGATGATAATACAGGTTTGGGAGTAACGGGAGTACTACCTGACCCTGTGACTGCTGAGGAGCTTGTCTCTCTTGTAAAGAAGAGGTTTGGTATGACGGTTGTAAGGCATTCCAGGCCGCTTGACGGACTTATTGAAAAGGTAGCTTTATGCGGGGGAAGCGGTGGCTCCTTGATAGAAAAATCAATGGCAGCAGGTGCTCAGGTTCTGATTACCGGAGACCTCTCTTATCACAGATTTTTGTGCGAAGAGGGTTTTATGGTTATTGATACAGGGCACTTTGAGAGTGAGAATGAAGTACTCACATTGTTAAAAGATATACTGTCAAAAAAAATACCTAACTTTGAAGTTCGCATTTCTGACAACAATAATAATTTAATATACTATCATTAAGAGGGTTATGGCAACAAAACAGAAACCGACTATTGAGACTCCGCTGGATGGAGGAACTTTTATATCTCTCCAGAAGAGTACAAGCAGCGAGGGTGACCTCACAATGGAGACAAAGCTGAGTCTTTTGTATCAGCTGCAGCTGGCAGACAGCAAGATTGACAAGATACACCTGTTGAGAGGGGAGTTGCCTCTGGAGGTTAAGGACCTTGAAGATAATATTGAGGGGCTTAAAACCAGGGTTGAGAACCTTCAGGCTGAACTGAAAGATGCTGAAAGGCTAATCTATCAGAAGAAGATGGATCTTGAAAATGCAAAGTCGCTAATAGAGAAATACACTGCTCAGCAGAATAATGTTAAGAATAACAGGGAATATGACTCTCTTACTAAGGAGATTGAGTTTCAGGGATTGGAGGCAGAGCTTGCAGACAAAAGGATAAAGGAGAATACCCTTTTACTTGTTGACAAAAAGGCTGCTCTTGCAAATGCTGTTACTGCACTTGAGGAGAGGGTAAAAGACCTGGATCAGAAGAAGAGTGAGCTTGACTCTATTGTTGCAGAGACTGCAAAGGAGGAGGACGAGCTGGTAAAGTATTCAAATGAGATTCAGGCTCAGATTGATGCCAGAATGCTTGCAGCTTACAAAAAGGTAAGATCAAATGCACGTAATGGTCTTGCAGTAGTAACTGTAAGAAGGAACGCTTGTTCAGGATGCTTTAACAAGATTCCACCTCAAAGACAGATGGATATAGCTCAAAGTAAAAAAATTATTGTCTGCGAATATTGCGGCAGAATACTTGTCAAGGTTGAAGAGCCTGAATCAGGTAAGGAGTAATGTTCCCGCAACCCTATAGATTAGGGGAGAATTTCTTAAGACATGTAGGTCAAACTTCCCCCTCACCTCTGGGACTCGAAATTCAGAGAGCAGAGGGGGTATTCTTATATACACCACAGGGTAAAAGATATATTGACCTTGTATCTGGTGTGTCGGTTTCAAATATAGGCCATTCAAATCCGGAGGTGGTTTCTGCTGTTTGTGAACAGGCCGCTAAACATATGCACTTAATGGTGTATGGAGAGATTGTTCAGCAACCTCAGGTAGAGCATGCAACTCTGCTTGCAGCTAATTTGCCGGGTAATCTTGATGTTGTATATTACGTCAACTCAGGCAGCGAAGCAAATGAGGCCGCGGTAAAACTTGCAAAACGCAAGACAGGAAGGAGGGAGATAATTAGTTGCATAAACAGTTATCATGGAAGTACCCATGGAGCACTCAGCCTAATGGGGTCGGAGAAGTTCAAGAACTCTTTCAGACCGCTTCTTCCCGATATAAGGCATATTCGGTTTAACTCATTTGATGATTTGAATCTGATAACTGAGAGAACAGCTGCCATTATTATTGAGCCTGTCCAGGGTGAGGGAGGGGTGAGGATTCCTGATGAGGGTTATCTTGAAGCTGTGAGGAAAAGGTGCGATGAGACAGGTGCTGTTTTAATATTTGATGAGATACAGACCGGCTTTGGGAGATGTGGAAAACTTTTTGCCGCTCATAGATGGAATGTTGTACCGGATATTATTACCTTAGCAAAAGCATTGGGAGGGGGAATGCCTCTGGGGGCGTTTGCTGCATCTTCAGAGCTGATGAGCCTCTGGAAACATAATCCTGTCCTCGGGCACATAACAACTTTTGGAGGTCACCCGGTCTCGTGTGCGGCTGCCCTGGCTTCGCTGAAAATCCTCTTAAGGGAGAGCTGGGTTGAGGATGCTGAAAGAAAGGGAGCTCTTTATAAGGAGAAACTTATTTCACACGGAGCGGTAAAGGAGATCAGGCAGGCAGGGCTCCTTTTGGCAGTAGATATGGGGCGCAGGGATTATGCCGAGAAGATATTGCCGCTACTGCTTGAAGAGGGAGTAATGAGTGACTGGTTCCTTTTTGATGAGAACTCTTTCCGGATTGCTCCGCCTCTTTGTATAAGTGATGAGGAGATTTTATATTCAGCCGGACTAATATCCGGTGCATTAGACAGACTTTGATAATTATGGCGAAAAGTTATAACAAGGGTAAACAAACGCAGGAAAAGAATCTTGATTCTCTGGGACTTGATATGGGGAAAAAACCGCCTCAGGCCCTTGATATTGAAGAGGCAGTATTGGGAGCGCTAATGCTGGAGCCCAATATGGTTCCCGAGACTATGGAGATTGTTACAGCTGAGTGTTTTTATAAAGAGACTCACAGGAAGATTTTTAATGCGATAAAATCTCTCTCAGATAAACACTATCCTGTTGATTTGCTCACAGTTTCAGATGAGTTGAAGAGGGGCGGAGATCTTGAGTTTGTAGGAGGAAATGCATTTCTGACTCAGCTTAGTATGAGGATTAGCTCTGCCGCTCACCTGGAGTATCATGCAAAATTGCTTTTACAAAAATATATTCAGAGAGAGTTAATATCAATTTCTTACGAGGTACAGAGAGACTCTTTTGATGACAATATACCTGTGGACGACCTTCTCGACACAACTCAGCAGAAGATCTTCACACTATCAGACAGAAATATTAAGAGGGAGACAAGACCGGTAAAATCGGTAATTGAGGAGGCAATAGATGAACTTCACAACAGTCAGCTTCGCTCAGATGGTCTTTCTGGTGTTCGCTCAGGCTACACATCACTTGACAGGGTTACTCTTGGATGGCAACCATCTGACCTTGTAATTCTTGCTGCAAGGCCATCAATGGGTAAGACTGCATTTGTGCTCACTATGGCAAGGAATATGGCTGTGGAGTATCAGATTCCGGTGGCATTCTTTTCTCTTGAGATGTCTGCTCTTCAATTGGTTAAAAGGCTTATGATTAGTGAAACAGGGCTCTCTGCAGACAAGATAAAAGGTGGAAAAAAACTTGAGGATTACGAATGGACTCAGATTAACACTAGACTTGCTCAGTTGATCAAGGCACCGCTTTATATAGATGATACGCCATCTCTTTCAATATATGAGTTCAGGTCAAAGGCCAGAAGGCTGGTGCTGAACGCAGGAGTTAAGGCGATTGTAATTGACTACCTGCAGCTGATGAGCGGGCCTCCGGAATTGAGAGGTATGCGTGAACAGGAGGTGTCGGCAATATCGAGGTCTCTTAAAGCGATAGCAAAAGAGCTTAATGTGCCTGTTATTGCACTGTCTCAGCTTAGCCGTGCAGTGGAGACCAGGGGAGGAAACAAGAGGCCGCAGCTGAGTGACCTGAGGGAGTCGGGAGCAATTGAGCAGGATGCCGATATTGTTGTATTTATCCACAGGCAGGACTATTATGGGCTTACTGAGGATCCTGCTATGGCCGGGGTTACAGATATAATTATTGCGAAGCACCGTAACGGAGCTGTTTGTGATGTGTCGATGAGGTTCAGAAGTTCAGAGGTTAAATTTGTAGATATCTCTGAACCGGATTTATCTAGGGAGCATCAGGCCGGATCTGTGCACACATATGGTTCTAAATTGAACAGTAATACTGAGTTTATCCCCAACTCTGACTTCGATTCATAATATTATTAATGATAAGGAGTCTATTCATATCAATAACATTTTCACTCTTTGCAATTCTATCATTTGCACAGAACACTACGTGTCCCCCTGCAAGGGTGGGTACTACTTCAGATCTTCCATATCAGGATGGAGAGGTTCTGAAGTACTCTCTTTCATATAACTGGGGAGGTGTTGTCTCTGAAATTGCTGAGGGGGTGGCAAGTCTTAAGTATTACAATACAACCGGAACGGGGGAGTTCTTTCATGCAGTTGTTGAGGGGAAGACCTACAAGTTCTATGATCTGTTTTTTAAGGTGAGGGATTATTATGAGTCCAGATTTTACACAGGTACTCTGAGGCCATTTCATTTCCACAGAAATGTACAGGAGGGTAAGTACCGGATGAGGAATAACATTACATTTTTCCCGGATGACCAGATAAGGGCTATTACCCGTAAATACGACAATCCCCAGAAGGACACACTGCTAAAGGGGAGTCCGTGTACGTACGATATTGTGACAATGTTCTACTATGCGAGGACAATTGACATAAAGCGAGACAGTCCGGGGAAGTTATATCCTGTATCATTTGTAATTGATGATGACATATATGATATCTCATTCAGATATCTAGGAAGAGAGGTAAAAAAGATCTCCGGAATGGGGACCTTCAGAACAACAAAATTTGCCGTTAAGCTAATAGCGGGAACAGTTTTCAGGGGGGATAAGGAGATGATTATCTGGATTTCTGATGATGAGAATAAGATTCCGCTCGGCTTCGAAGTGGAGATAATTATAGGAAAGCTCTTTGGAACACTTAAGAGCACAGAGAAACTTAAATATCCAATGACCAGCAAGATAAAATAGTGATGAGCAGAGATGATATTATTGATCACGAGGGTGTGATTATTGACATAAATCAGGATTATATAACTGTTGAGATTTTAAACAGCTCTGCATGTGGTGCATGTGCCGCTAAGGGCTCTTGTTCGCTTGGAGAGGTTGAGGCAAAGATTGTGGAGGTGGAAAATTCAGGTTATACTCAGTATGAGCCGGGAGAGAGAGTAAATGTTTTACTGAAAAAGAGTCTGGGACACAAGGCTCTGTATATTTCCTACCTGATTCCGCTATTGATTCTGGTGGCAATATTATTATCTTTGTCAGCTGCGGGAGCAGGGGATCTGTTAACAGGTCTTGCAATTTTGGGAGGGCTCGCTCTCTACTATTCAATTGTTTATCTCTTCAGGGAGAGGTTCCGCAAGGAGTATGTTTTTACAATCGAGAAACTGAACTAATTATATGACTGCTACAATTATCTTTACCATTGCGAGCCTTACCGTTCTTGGGCTTGTTCTGGCTCTGATTCTCTACTTTACCGCCCAGAAATTCAAGGTGGTGGAGGACCCCAGAATTGACGATGTTGAGACCATTCTTCCCGGTGCAAACTGTGGAGGATGCGGTTATACGGGTTGCCGGGCCTTTGCGGAGGGTTGTGTGAACAGTGAATCAATGGATGGCCTGTTTTGTCCGGTAGGGGGCAACGATGTTATGAAGCATGTTGCTGACTATCTTGGGAGGACTGTTGCTGAGAAGGTGCCTCAGACAGCTGTTGTTAGGTGTAACGGAAACTGTGACAGTAGACCTAAGTCAAACAATTATGATGGCTACACATCTTGCGCAGTAATGGCATCGTTGTATGCAGGAGATACGGACTGCAGGTACGGATGTCTGGGTCAGGGAGATTGTGAGCTATCGTGTGATTTTGATGCAATAAAGATGAACCCCAGAACAGGGCTGCCTGAGGTGGATGCTGATAAATGTACTGCTTGCGGAGCTTGTGTGAAGGCTTGTCCTAAAATGATTATTGAGTTAAGAAACAAGGGCCCTAAGGGAAAGAGAATATTTGTCTCATGTATTAATAAAGACAAAGGTGGAGTTGCAAAGAAGGCCTGTGCCGTAGCATGTATAGGTTGTACAAAGTGCCAGAAGGTGTGTGCTTATGATGCAATTACTATTACTTCAAATCTGGCATATATAGACTATAACAAATGTAAGCTTTGCAGAAAGTGTGTTGTTGAGTGCCCTACAAATGCAATTTGGGAGGTTAACTTCCCGGTAAGGGTGCCTAAGAAGGTGGAAGCAGAGGTTGAACAGCATTAATCCCGGAATATGAGCAAAACATTCAGTATAGGCGGTATTCATCCGCATGATAACAAGATTTCAGTTAATGCGGCAATTGAGAACTTTCCGGTTATGGAGAGGGCTTTCATTTCCATGTCGCAACACCTTGGAGCACCTGCTGAGCCTCTTGTGGCAAAGGGGGACAAGGTTAAGACAGGTCAGTTGATTGCAAAGGCAAGTGGTTTTATATCGGCAAATGTACACTCCTCTGTATCGGGGACGGTAAACTCCATTGAGATGCTTCCTGACCTTGCCGGTAACCTTGTGCAGCATATTGTAATAAACGTAGAGGGTGACGAGTGGATGGAGGAGATTGACCGTTCTCCGGAAATAAAAAGAGAGATAACTCATTCGCCTCAGGAGATAATTGCAAAAATTGCAGAATGCGGTATAGTTGGTTTGGGAGGGGCAGCTTTTCCTACTCATATTAAGCTATCACCACCTCCGGGGAAAAAGGCAGAATTCCTTCTTGTGAACGGAGCTGAGTGCGAACCATATCTTACATCTGATTACAGGATAATGCTCGAAAATTCAGAGGAGATTCTGATAGGTGTTAAGCTGATGATGTCTGCGCTGGGTGTTAAGAAAGCTTACGTGGGCATAGAGGAGAACAAGCCTAAGGCAATTAAGAGAATGAAGGAGATTGCATCAAAGGCTTATCATGAAATAAAGATTGTGTCGCTAAAAAAGAGATATCCTCAGGGGGGTGAGAAACAGCTTATAGATGCAATTGTGGGGAGACAGGTCCCATCAATGGGGCTTCCTATTGATGTGGGTGTTGTGGTTCAGAATGTGGGTACAGCACTTGCTGTTTATGAGGCTGTTCAGAAAAACAAACCTCTTTTTGAGGGGGTTGTAACGGTGACTGGTAAGTGTATGCCTGAGCAGAGGAACTTCAGAATGAGGGTGGGTACAACCTTTGAATCAATGATTTTTGCGGTAGGAGGTTTCCCAAAGGATGCAGAGAAGCTGGTAAGTGGAGGCCCGATGATGGGGAAGGCGGTGTCAAGGATAGAGGCTGCGTCGGTAAAGAGCACATCGGCCTTACTGCTTTTGACAGAGGAGGAGACGAAGAGGGGAGAGGAGGCAAACTGTATAAGATGTGCAAAATGTGTGGATGCGTGTCCAATGGGGCTTGAACCTTACTTGCTTAACAGATTGTCGAGAGCTAACAGAATGGAGGATCTTGAGGCAAATATGGTGCATGACTGTATTGAGTGCGGAAGCTGTCTCTATGTATGTCCTGCGGATATTCCGCTGCTGGACACGATTAGACTATCAAAAGCGAAAGTCTTGAAGATAATTAGAAGCAGACCAAAAAAGTAAAACCTAAATTCCAGATATGAAAAAACTGATTGTTTCACCGGCACCACACCTGCATGGAAACGAGTCAACAAAGAGCTTGATGAGGGATGTGATTATCGCTCTTGTGCCATCGTTGCTTGTGTCGGTATATTTCTTTGGGTTCTCTGCCATTAAGCTTGCGCTTGTGGGGGTGGCCACGGCGGTTGCTGTGGAGTTTGTAATTCAGAGATATATTGTAAAATCGAAGATTACTGTTAATGACTACTCTGCAGCGCTTACGGGGCTTTTGCTCTCTCTGAACCTTCCGCCTAATTCACCTTGGTGGATTATGTTTATAGGCTCGGTAGTGGCGATAGGCATTGCTAAAATGACATTTGGCGGGGTGGGACAGAACCTGTTTAACCCGGCTCTTGTGGGGCGTGTTTTCTTGCTGGTCTCATTTCCTGTAATTATGACTGATTATTCAATACCTACTTCATGGTTCAGGGAGGGGATTGATGCCGGCTCAGGTGCAACCGCTCTCTCAATTGTTAAGGAGGGGCTTGCAAAGGGTCTAACTATGGATCAGATATTCTCAGAGAATAATTTCTCGTATGCACAGATGCTCTTCTCAAAGATTGGCGGCTCAGTGGGTGAGGTTTCTGCTCTGGCTTTGATTCTGGGATTTGTTTATCTGCTTATAAGGAGGGTAATAAGACCTCATATTCCGGTGGCAATAATTGGGACTGTTCTTTTGTTTTCTGCCATTTTCTGGTTAATCAATCCTCAGATGTATGCTGACCCTCTGTTTAATGTACTTACAGGAGGTATTCTGATAGGTTCTATTTTTATGGCAACGGACTATGTGACGTCTCCTATGAGTAAAAAGGGGATGGTGCTCTATGGAGTGGGAATCGGTATAATTACGATGCTTATAAGATACTGGGGTGCTTACCCTGAGGGGATATCTTTTGCGATTCTTATTATGAATGCGACTGTTCCGCTTATAAACATGTACTTTAAGCCTAAAAAGTTTGGGAAGGAGGTGAAGCATGGCTAGAGAATCGACACTCAAGAATATGGTGCTTACACTTGCATCAATTACTCTTATTGCTTCAACTTTACTGGGTGGTGTCTATGCTCTTACAAAGAGCTCTATTGATGCAGCGAAGGTTGCAAAAATTAACGATGCCATATCTAAGGTTGTACCGGAGTTTGACAACGATCCCTCTTCTGAAAAGTTTGTAAAGGAGCTGGATGGTAAGAGTTATATTGTCTATCCTGCAAAAAGTGGTGAGGCAATTGTAGGATATGCTGTTGAGAGCTTTACAACAGGCGGATTCGGCGGAAGAATTACCCTTATGGTGGGATTTAATACAGATGGAACTATAAATAATACAGCTGTTCTTTCACACGCTGAAACTCCGGGACTTGGAGACAAAATGGTGGAGGGAAAGAGTGATTTTAGCATTCAGTTTCAGGGTAAGAGTCCGGAGGACTTTAAGTTGCTGGTGAAGAAGGATGGAGGAGATGTTGATGCAATAACAGCCTCTACAATAACATCCAGGGCATTTTGTGAAGCGGTGACTGCTGCCTGGGAGGTTTATAAACTTTGTGTTGATGAAAATGTAAAAAGGGAGGGGGAAGATGAGTAAACTAAATATTCTTACAAAGGGGATTTTCAAGGAGAATCCTGTTTTTGTGCTGATGTTGGGTATGTGTCCTACTCTGGGAACTACAACCTCTGCTATTAATGGTCTGGGAATGGGGCTGGCTACAACATTTGTTCTGATGCTCTCTAATGTGGTAATTTCTGCGATTGCTGGATTTGTTCCGGCAAAGGTAAGGATTCCCTCTTTTATTGTTGTTATTGCGGCGTTTGTGACTGTATTGCAGTTTGTTATGCAGGCTTATACGCCGGGTTTGTATGAAACTCTGGGACTTTTTATCCCGCTTATTGTTGTAAACTGTATAGTTCTTGGCAGGGCAGAGGCCTTTGCTTCAAAAAATTCAATCACAGACTCTTTCCTTGATGGTGTGGGGATAGGGCTTGGATTTACTGCAGCACTTACTGTACTGGGTTTAGTAAGAGAGATTCTGGGTAGTGCATCGGCTTTTGGAATAAAATTCTTGAACGGAGATGGTATTTTGGTGTTTATCCTGGCTCCTGGTGCATTTATTGCGCTGGGGTACCTGCTGGTTCTGTTCAATAAGTTAAAGACAAAAATTAAATAGGAGGGGTTATGGAGTATATTTTGATAATCATATCTGCAGTATTTGTTAATAACATATTGCTATCCCAGTTTCTGGGAGTTTGTCCCTTCCTGGGTGTTTCGAACAAGGTTAGTACCGCAGCGGGCATGGCCGGGGCTGTGACCTTTGTTATTGCGGTTGCAACGCTTGTTACATATCTCCTGCAGTATTATGTTTTAGTACCGCTTGGAATTGAGTTTATGCAGACGGTTGCCTTTATTCTTGTGATTGCTGCACTTGTTCAGATGGTGGAGATAATTCTGAAAAAGGTGAGCCCCTCTTTGTATCAGGCTCTGGGGATTTTTCTTCCTTTGATTACAACAAACTGTGCTGTACTGGGTGTTGCAATTATTGTGGTATCTAAAGAGTTTGCATTTGGCGGAGACCCACATATGCTTAATCTAGCCCAGTCAGTTGTTTATGGTATAGCAACAGCTCTTGGCTTTGGTCTGGCAATGATACTCTTTGCCGGTCTCAGGGAGCAGCTGGAGCTTGCCAATGTTCCAAAACCTTTTAAAGGGATGCCTATTGCCCTCATTACTGCAGGGATTCTGGCGCTCTCATTTATGGGTTTTGCAGGACTAGTTTAGTAACTAAAAATTTGTATTATGGCTAAAACCTTACTTGAAATAGATCAATTACTCAGAGCCGGTGATTCTGATGCGGCTAACGTGGAGCTTAGAGCTCTGCTGGAGAGAGAACCTGAGAATGCTGAGGCCTGGTATCTGCTTGGAAGTCTTCTTAGAAGACAACAGTTATGGGGAGACGCTATCAACGCCCTTAACAAGGCAAAGTTCCTTAATCCGGAGGGACCTGCAGCGCATGCAATTGAATCAATTTATGAGATTTTGAGTTATCAGAACTCAGACTTGATGAATCCCTAAAGGGAGAGAGTTTAAATAATTTTTCCTCCCCTGATTAGGAGTGAAGATGTAGCCAGACCATCTGTTTCGCCCTTGTTGTGGGTGACATGGAGAACGGTCTGGCCCTCTTTTTTGAGTATTGTCAATGTCTTTACCGCCTCCTCTCTAAGCTCCTCATCCAGTGCGGAGAGTGGCTCGTCAAGCAGCAAAACCGATGGCTGATGTGCCATGGCGCGGGCAAGTGCACATCTCTGCTTTTCTCCGCCTGACAAATCTTTTATTGCTCTCTTAAGCAGCCCCTCAATTTTGAAAAGGGTGGCGATCCTCCCTGTTTCCCTTGCCACGGCAGCCTTGTCGGCACCGGAAATGGATAGGGGAAAGCCGATGTTCTCTTCAACTGTCATATGAGGAAAGAGTGCGTAATCCTGGAAGAGCATACCCACCGGCCTCTTTCTGGCAGGGGTGTTGGTCATATCTATCTCGTCAATAAATATTTTGCCCTTTTCAGGAAATCGTAGTCCCGCAATCAGTTCAAGCATAACAGATTTCCCAGAGCCCGAAGGACCCAGTAGGGCTGTATAGCTCCCCTTTGGAAGCTCCAGATTTATTGGGCCAAGGGTAAATTGTCCTGCTTTGTATGTTATGTTTTCCAGTTTTACCATCTTCTCTTCTGGTATATTCTCAGCAGTGTAAACAGGATAAGGGTAACAGTGACAAATATCACCGCCACAGGCCTCGCATAGTTTATACCGAATGAGTTGAATCTGTCAAATATCAAGACCGGTGTGGTCATCGGATGGTACGCCACTATTACGATTGCCCCAAACTCGCTCATCCCGCGTGCAAACATCAGCATAAGTCCTGAGACAACTGACCTTCCGGCAAGTGGCAGGGAGATTTTGTAAAATGTAGTAAATTTTGATGCGCCAAGTGTCTCCGCAGCCTGCTCCAGCCTTTCCGGAACTGCCGAAAATCCATCCCTTGCTGAGTTTATAAGAAACGGAAGACTTACAAACGCCATCGCCATCCCAATAGCTATGGGGGAGCCCACCAG
>JAVEZL010000014.1:0-53441 GCA_034003005.1 Bacteroidales bacterium | reverse complement strand
CCTTGCGCCGGTCGCCACCAAGTATTGCTACCTGTGCTGCCCCTCGACTTGCATGTGTTAAGCCTGCCGCTAGCGTTCATCCTGAGCCAGGATCAAACTCTTCATTGTAAAAATTTTTTATAATGCTAAGCTTTCCCTGCTACTGTTGATTTATCATTTATTCTATTAAAGAATTAACGCTCTACTCTATTTATCGTACTACTTTTAAATTGTACTTGTCTTCCAATATTTCAATGAACTAGCCCCGTTGTTTTGGGGAGTGCAAAGGTAAGCACTTTTTTTTCATTTCCAAAAATTTCTTTGAGAATTTTCTCTTTTCAGAAGTGCCTCCTTTGTTTGGGGCTGCAAAGGTATTCAGTTTTTAATTTTTACCAAAAAAACTTCAAATTATTTAATACTTTTGTGGGATAAATTATTTTAAAGCGATGGACTCCGGAAAGATTGTAATCATCCCTACCTATAATGAAAAAGAGAATATTGAAAAAATCATCAGAGAAATTCTCAGCTTACCTGATGACTTTCAAATATTGATAGTAGATGACGGATCTCCTGATGGAACTGCCGACATTGTAAAGCATCTTCAAAAGGAGTTTAATGGTTCTCTACATATTATCGAGAGAGCAGGAAAGCAGGGATTAGGAACAGCTTATATCACTGGATTTAATTGGTCTATAACGCATAACTATGATTACATATTTGAGATGGACGCTGACTTCTCTCATAATCCAAAGGATTTGCCAAAATTATACAAGGCGTGTCTGGAGGGTGCAGATCTTGCAATAGGTTCTAGATATTGTAAAGGAATAAGTGTCATCAACTGGCCTATTGGAAGGGTTATAATGTCTTATTATGCATCTACCTATGTCAGAAATGTTCTTGGGATGAAAATTTATGATACGACTGCAGGTTTTAAATGTTACAAAAGAGTAGTTCTAGAAACTATCGACTTCGATAAAATCAGAATGAAGGGTTACGGATTCCAGATTGAGATGAAATACAATACCTTCAAACTAGGATTTAAGATTGAAGAGGTGCCGATTATCTTTATTGATAGAACAGAGGGTACATCAAAAATGAGCAGCGGCATTTTCGGGGAGGCATTCTGGGGTGTCTTAAAAATGAGATTAAGAAAAATCAGACCAAGACAAATTTCTTAAAAAATGACTCTAATAAAGAATTGCATAATTGTAAACGAAGGGAATTCCTTTAAAGGGTCTGTTTTGATTAAGGGAAAGATTATTAGTAAAATCTTTGAAGAGGAAGATTTGCTTCCAGAATCAGTAGAGATAATTGATGCAAATGGCTTGATAATGCTGCCTGGAGTCATTGACGATCAAGTACACTTTAGAGAGCCAGGAAGCACTCACAAAGGAGATATAGCATCTGAAAGTGCTGCAGCAGTTCTAGGTGGAGTTACTTCTTATATGGAGATGCCTAATACTAATCCACCAGCGACAACTCGTGATCTTTTAGAAGAAAAGTATAAAATTGCAAAAAAATCATCTTTTGCGAACTACTCATTTTATCTGGGTGGCACAAATAATAACCTTGCTGAAATAATAAATGCTGATCCATCGTCAATTTGCGGAATAAAACTATTTATGGGTTCATCTACCGGTAATATGCTTGTAGATAACGATGAGTCTCTTGAAGCAATTTTTAAAAACTCACCCATGCTAATTGCAGCACATTGTGAGGATGAAAATACAATTCAGACAAATATGCAGAATGCAAAAGAGATGTATGGTGATGACATACCATTCAGTCTCCACCCCATTATAAGGAGTAGGGAAGCATGCATAAAATCTTCAGAGAAAGCTATTAATCTGGCGCTAAAATATAATTCTTCTTTACATATACTGCATATATCCACTAAAGAGGAGATAGACATAATTCATGAAGCCAGCAAAAAGAATCCAAAAATTACCGGAGAAGTTTGTGTCCATTATATGCTTTTTGACAATAAATTATATTGTGAAATGGGTTCCAAGATTAAATGTAACCCCGCAATTAAAACAAATGAGGATAAAGAGGCAATAATCAATGCTGTAAAAGATGGCATAATTAAGGTTGTTGCCACAGATCATGCACCTCATACAATTGATGACAAAAACAATAAATATTTAACGGCTCCTTCCGGCCTGCCATTGATCCAGCATAGCTTACAGATAATGTGGGAACTACACCTTCAAGGTCATTTTTCTGTTGAAGAAATTGCCGATAGGATGTCGCACTCGCCGGCAATAAGATTTGGGGTTGAAAAAAGGGGGTTTATTAGAGAAGGCTATTTTGCAGATATTGTACTGGTAGATCCTAACAAATCGATAACTGTCGACAAAAGTAATATTAATTATAAATGTAAGTGGTCTCCGTTTGAGGGTGAAACTTTTAGATCTTCGATAGTCCACACCTTTGTAAACGGAAAACATGCTGTTGCCTTTGGCAAACTAACCGGCAATCGTGCCGGCGAACGATTAAAATTTTTACATGAAAAATAGAACAGGGGGAATAGTTGTATATCTATCAATAATAGCTGCTGTAGTTTTTTGGGGATTCTCTTTTATTTGGACAAATTCTTTGTTAATTCAAGGATTTCCACCTATGGCGCTCGTCTTTTTCAGGATGCTGTTTGCTGCTGTACTTCTCTTGGCAGTATCTTTTTCTGCAAAAAAGATACAAAAGATTAACAAGCAGGATTATAAATGGTTTTTATTACTTGTTTTCCTTGAACCGTTCATATATTTTATTGGAGAAACATATGGACTTCAAATTGTTAACTCTCCTACTCTAAGCTCTATTATTATTGCTACTATTCCAATATTTGCTCTCATTCCGGGTATACTGATTTACAAAGAGAGGATTACAGCGATTAATATAATTGGCGTTTTTATAACCTTGCCTGGGATTTTGCTTGTTGTTTTCGATGGTGGTAAAATTTCAGTAGATCATTACTGGGGGTTAGCACTCCTTTTTATAGCTGTGTTTTCTGCAGTTGGCTATTCAATAGTTGTAAAAAAACTAGCTGTAACTTATAATAGTTACACTATAGCAACATATCAGCACCTTCTGGGGGCTGTTTATTTTTTGCCTATGTTTCTTATTATAGACTCAGATGGATTTAGTTTAGGGATGCTTACACTTGACATATTAAAACCACTTCTTTTTCTTGCAGCGTTATGTTCTTGCGTAGCTTTTATTCTTTTTATTAATTCAATTAAAGTCTTAGGGATAGCACGTACTAATATATTTACTTCACTCGTACCCGCAGTCTCTGCGTTTGGGGCATTTCTGACCGGACAAGAGGGATTGGGAATATATAAAATAGCAGGAATAGCAATAGTTGTTTCTGGAGTTATAATAGCACAAAGGGAGAAAAAATCAATCTAGCTTTTAATATTTTTCATTGTTAGCTGAATTCTTAAACGTCCCTTGTCAATATCAATAACCTTAACAGTAACATGCTGATGAAGCTTAACAACCTCCTGAGGCGAAGATATGAACTTATCTGACATCTGTGATATGTGCACAAGCCCATCCTGTTTTATCCCTATATCTACAAAAGCGCCAAAATTTGTTATATTTGAAACTATTCCAGGAAGTATCATCCCCTCTTTTAAGTCCTCAATTGAATGAATTTCCTGAGAAAACTCCATCACTTTGGCGGCACTTCTGGGATCTCTTCCAGGCTTTGATAACTCTTCCATTATATCCTTTAGAGTGGGCATGCCTACATCTTGAGTTACGTATTCTTCTATAGCGACTGACTCCCTGACATCTTTTTCGTTAATAAGTGTATAAAGTGGTACTTTTTTGTCTTTAGCCATCTTCTCAACAACGGGATATCTCTCTGGGTGGACAGCAGAATTGTCTAATGGATTTTCCGCACCCGGTATTCTTAGAAATCCGGCACATTGTTCGAATACTTTGTTTCCAAGACGTTTAACTTTCAAAAACTCTATTCTTGACTTAAAAGGCCCATTGTGATTTCTATGTTCAACGATGTTTTGTGCAAGTGAAGGGCCTATTCCTGAAACATAACTTAAAAGATGCTTACTTGCTGTATTGATATTTACCCCCACTCTGTTTACGCAGCTAATAACTGTATTATCCAGCATTTCTTTAAGTAGATTTTGGTCAACATCGTGCTGGTATTGACCTACTCCAATAGATTTGGGGTCAATTTTTACAAGTTCTGCAAGTGGATCCATTAATCTTCGCCCGATGGAAATTGCACCTCTGACAGTTACATCATAATCTGGAAATTCTTCACGAGCAACAGAAGATGCAGAGTATACTGAAGCACCGTCCTCACTTACAGAATAAACCTGAACCCCTTTAGGCATAGGGATTTTTTTAATAAAAGCCTCCGTTTCCCTGCTTGCAGTTCCGTCTCCAATTGCAATGAGTTCAATTTTATAAGACTCTACCAGATTTGAGATCTTCTTTATCGCCTGGATTTTTTCATTTGCTGGAGGGTGAGGATATATAGTATCATTGTGCAAAAGTTCTCCTTGTGGTCCAAGACAAACGACTTTGCAACCAGTTCTAAATCCAGGATCAATAGCTAAGACTCTTTTTTGACCTGCAGGAGGAGCAAGAAGCAATGCACTAAGATTATCTCCGAAAACTTTAATTGAGTCAATATCGGCTCTCTCTTTAGCAGCCTTAAGGACCTCATTCTCTATTGATGGATGTAATAATCTTTTGAATGAATCTTCAATAGCGATATTAATTTGCTCTTTACAGGATTGGTTTTGATATAGAGTGTTAGAATAAATTACTCTTTGAATATTTTCTAATAAATAACTTTGATCAACTTCAAGTTTAGCTGTGAGAGCCCCCTCCCTCTCTCCTCTCAAGACGGCAAGTATTCTGTGAGCAGGCATATTGGATATATTCCCGCAAAAGTCAAAGTAGTTTGTGTATTTACTTTCGCTCTCTTGTGGAATATCTTTCTGCTTCTTTGACACTAGCTTTGCGTATCTTAAATATTGATTTCGCAACGACTCCCGGACTCCAATGTTCTCTGATACCCACTCAGCGATAATATCTCTTGCACCATCGAGGGCTTCATCTGCTGATTTAACATCATCGTTTATATATTTCGACGCTGATGATAAGGGATTTTCAGATTTAAAGTTGAATATTATTTCGGCTAGTGGCTCAAGTCCTTTCTCTCTTGATATTGATGCACGGGTTCTTCGTTTTGGTCTATATGGTAAATATATGTCTTCGAGTCTCTGCATTTCGAAGCACTCATTAATTATAATCCGAAGGTCATCAGTTAGCTTTCCTTGTTCTTCAATAGAGGCCAATATACTGGTTTTTCTTTTATCCAGTTCAGTGTATCTGGTTTGATAATGTTTAATCTGAGCAATTTGCACTTCGTCTAAAGAACCCGTTCTCTCTTTTCGATATCTTGAAATGAACGGAATTGTTGAGCCTTCTTCTAGAAGTTCAATACAATGTTCAACCTGCCATTTATTAATCTCCAGGTCTTTAGCTATAATCTCAATATATTGCTTATTCATGTGATACTTTTTGTAATTGTTCTCTGTAAGATGAGAATATTTTAGATTTTGAAACAAAACCTTTAAACTTACCATCTTTACTAATAACTGGTAGGTTCCATGAGGCACTCGTTTCAAATTTCTCCATCACTTTATCCATAGGTTCGTCTTCATAAACTATCGTTTCAACAGGCTGAATTATGTCAGAAATTTTTGTAATCTCATACTTTTCAGAATCAAACATTATATGTCTTATGTTGTCTAGAAGAATTATACCACGCAATATTCCATCTTTATCAATGACTGGAAATATATTTCTCTTCGATAATCTTACCTGAGCAACAACATCTCTTAATGTACCATTGAGTGGTAAAGTTCTAAAATCAGTTTCAACCAACTCAGATGTTTTCAACAATGTCAGTACAGCCTGATCACTATTGTGGGTTAACAGAGCACCTTGTTTTGCTATCCTTTTGGTATAGATTGAGTACGGCTCAAATGTTCTAATTGTTGCAAAAGATATTGCTGATGTTATAATTAGAGGAGTTAGAAGAGTATATCCACCTGTGATTTCCGCTATAAGAAAAATTGCAGTCATAGGAGCCTGCATTACGCCAGCCATTAATCCAGCCATACCAACCAAAGCAAAATTTGCCTCTGGAAGAGTGTAAACCCCTGTCAAATTAATTATCCTGGCAATTACAAAACCAGAGACTCCACCAATGAAAAGTGTCGGTCCAAATGTTCCCCCTACCCCTCCTCCTGCATTGGTAAATGACATTGCCCACACTTTAAAAAAAACTATAGCAGTAAAAAATAGAGGAATAAACCATTTAATCTCAAACAATTCTGTAAAAATACTTGGACCGATTGCTCCTGATGTGTTATTGTTTAGTAAAAAAGTAAGTGATTCGTATCCTTCACCAAAAAGAGGCGGAAATAAAAAAATCAATAAGCCCAAAGAGATTGCTGAGATAGCCCATCTCTTAAAAGTTCCGTTAATTGACGAAATTTTATCTTCCATTTTAAGTGTCATCCTGATAAAATAGAGTGATATTAAACCACACACAACACCTAGAAGAATATAGAAGGGAATATTTGACAGCGTGAATGGAAGAATTGAATTTGCAAAAACCACTTTCTCTCCTAGAAATAAATAAGAGATTGTTGTTGCAGTCACAGCAGAGACAAGTAGTGGTAAAATTGATGTCATTGAGATATTGAATAAAAGTATCTCAAGCGTAAAAAGTATCCCAGCTAAAGGAGCTTTAAAAATTCCAGCCACTGCACCTGCTGCACCACATCCCAGTAAAATTGTGATATGTTTGCTTGATAAGCCCATCCATCTCGCAGTATTTGAACCGATAGCAGCTCCAGTATATACAATTGGAGCCTCGGCACCAACAGATCCACCAAATCCAATGGTAAGAGAACTTGCAATTACCGAACTCCAGGTATTGTGAGGTTTAATTTTTGATTCATTGCGTGATATTGCAATAAGAACTTTTGTTACTCCATGCCCAATACTATCCTTTATTAAATATTTAACAAATAAAAGAGAAAGAAGCATTCCCAAACCAGGATATATTATATAAAGGATACTCTCTGCAGGTGTATTGAACCACCCTTTTAAAGTCCACGCAACAAAATGAATTGCATGCTTTAAAAGAACAGCTGCAGTTCCACTGCCGATTCCTACAATCAGAGCCATCAGAAAAAGCAATTTATTTTCAGGTAGTTCCCTGATCTTACATAATAAATCCTCTACTGATTTTTTAAGTTTGCGCATATGCGAAAATACGAAAAAAGGCTGAAAAATCAGCCTTTGAAATATTATTGAAAATTGATATTCTTCTATTCTTCTGAATCATCTGACTCTTCAGTGAAAGAACCAGCGGAATCGTCTTCTGGAAACTCATCAGGATCACCTCCGTCAACATCTGAGGCTCCACCTCCAAATAGTTCATCTGCAGCCTCCTCGTAATCATCAATCTTAACATCAACTTTGACTAAATATACAGCATCCGGTACTTCTAGCGATATTGCATAAAAGAAAGATCCATCAGGTTTATCGACTTTAAAGATTTCTCCCATATAGTCTGCATAACCTCTGGGATATTTCTCCTTAAGTATAGCAAGTAACTCTGGGCTTAAATTATTATAACTTACTACTGATCTGCGCTTTGACTGACTAGGGGGTACCTTGCTCACTGTTTTGTCCTTAGTTGTATTTGACTTTTTCTCCATATAATGTTGTCAGATTTATTAGGGGTGCAATTATAGTGCAAAAAAATAAGTTTTTTACAAGCTTTTTTACTTTTTATTGAAAAATAATGATTTTTGTTTTTGCTTCATCGATGGGTCTTTTTCTACGAATATCTTTTTCAGGGTTTTAGGATCCAATCCTGTATAAAAAGAGACTGATGAACGCGTCATAGGAGTTGGGGTAAAATCTTGAACCTGCTCTAGACTAATATTCTTTAAGTTAGGATTCTCTGAAAGCATTTTCATATCCTCTAATCTGCATGCAGGATGACTTGAGATAAAATAAGGAACAATCAAATATTTCAAGCCCTCTTTTTTTATAATCGTATCAAATTCTCTTTTAAGAACGTTAAAAAGTTTGAATGAAGGTTTACCCATGGCCTTTAAAACGTGATCCTCAGTATGCTCTGGAGCAACCTTAAACCAACCAGAAGTGTGATGTTTGACTACTTCGCTAAGATATTTTTTCCCGGTATCATCTCTGAACCCCTCATCATTCAAAAACAAATCATATCTTATTCCACTTCCAATAAAGGCTTTTTTAATACCCTTTACCTCTTCTATCTCTTTATATAAGTCTAATAATGGCTTATGATCTGTATCAAGATTTTTGCATATACCAGGGAATATACAACTATCTCTTCTGCATATATGACACAATGATAAATCAATGCCCTTCATTTTGTACATGTTAGCTGAGGGACCTCCTAAATCAGATATATAACCCTTGAAGTTATCCATTTTCGATACTTGGATAGCTTCATTTACAATGGATTTTTCAGACCTCGACTGAACAAATTTTCCTTGATGAGCAGATATTGTACAAAATGCACACGACCCAAAACAACCCCTATGAGTTGTAATTGAGAATTTTATCATTTCATACGCCGGAATGGTTTTAACACCATATCTCGGATGTGGTTTTCTGGTAAAAGGAAGATTGTAAAAACTATCTATTTCCTCAGAATCCATTAAAGGGAAGGGAGGAGTAACGTGTATGAATTTGCTACCAAATGGTTCAATTAAGTGTTTTGGAGTCCAAGAATTAGATTCAGACTCTATTAATTTAAAATTCTCAGCAAACGCTAGTTTATTTGTCAAACATTCATCATAGGAGTTTAGAACAATTGGATCTACATAAAATGAATCGGCCTTATCAGATAAATATGAAATTTGTTGAGTTCTCTTAATGATTTCAATATCCTCCCCTGCAGCAATCTTATAAGCCAACTCAATTATTGGCTTTTCTCCCATACCATATACGAGCCAATCAGCACCTGATTCTACAAGAATAGATGGTTTTAATTTATCCTGCCAATAGTCATAGTGTGTAAACCTTCTTAATGATGCCTCAACCCCACCGATTACAACGGGAATATTTGGAAATAATTTCTTGAGAATGTTTGTATAAATAATCACTGCATAATCAGGTCTCCTACCCGATTCACCACCTGGTGTATATGCATCATTACTTCTAAGCCTTTTATTTGCAGTATAATGGTTTATCATTGAATCCATGACACCAGCATTGACTCCAAAGAACAAATTGGGTTCCCCTAGCTTTTTAAAGTCTCTTAAATCATCTCTCCAGTTAGGTTGAGGTATTACAGCAACTTTATATCCATTATCAAGAAGTACTCTTGCAATTACAGCTGTCCCAAAAGAGGGATGATCAATAAAAGCATCTCCTGAAAACAATATAATATCAGCAGTATCCCAGCCAAGAGACTGCATCTCCTTTCTGGAAGTAGGTATTGGAAATATATCTTTGTCTCTGAAGTTCATAATTACATTCTCTCAGGAAGGGAAATTCCAAGAATACCCATTCCTCTGCTGAGAATTTTCGCAATTGAATCGATAAGAATCAGCCTTTGTGATCTAATCGCAAAATCACTCTCTTTTAAAATTGATACTTCATGATAATAGTGGTTAAACTCTTTTGCAAGCTCATAACAATAGTTTGCAACTAATGCGGGAGAGTGAGCTGTTCCGGCTTCTGATATCTTTACCGGAAAATTATTTAACATTTTAATGATTTCAATTTCAATAGGATTCAAGGAAGCAGATGAAAATTCAGCATTAATATTTTGTTCTTTAGCCTTTCTAAGGATTGACTTTATCCTTGCATGAGTATATTGAATAAAAGGTCCGGTATTACCGTTGAAATCGATAGACTCTTTAGGATCAAATAGCATTGTTTTTTTAGGATCAACTTTTAAAATAAAATATTTTAAAGCCCCTAACCCAAGAGTTTCGAAAAGTTCTGACCTAACATCTTCTTCCATGTTTTCAAGTTTACCAAGCTCCAGAGATGTTTCCTTAGCAGTAACAACCATGCTTTCAATAAGATCATCAGCATCCACTACTGTGCCCTCTCTGGACTTCATTTTTCCTTGAGGTAACTCTACCATTCCGTATGAGAGATGATAGATATTATCAGACCATTCAAAACCAAGTTTTTTAAGTATGAGCTTCAAAACCTGGAAGTGGTAATTTTGTTCGTTACCAACAACATAAATATGTTCGTCGAATGAATATTCTGCAAATCGTTGGTGTGCTGTTCCTAAGTCTTGAGTCATATAAACAGATGTGCCATCAGATCTTAAAAGCAATTTTTCATCAAGACCATCAGATGTAAGATCACACCAAACCGAGCCATTATCTCTTTTAATAAACACGCCTTGTTCAAGGCCTTTATTAACTAACTCCTTTCCTAGAAGATAAGTATTTGATTCATAATATGTTTTATCAAAAGAGACTCCAAGTCTTTTGTATGTCTGTTCGAATCCATTATATACCCATCCATTCATTGTTTTCCAGAGATTTACGACTTCTTCATCACCTTGC
Source organism: Bacteroidales bacterium (assembly GCA_034003005.1). GTDB lineage: Bacteria > Bacteroidota > Bacteroidia > Bacteroidales > UBA932 > Bact-08. The sequence continues at coordinate 42,819 of JAVEZL010000014.1, read as the reverse complement.
TCCCATTTTAAAAGCATGTCCTGAGCATCCTTCATAATCTGGCAAGACTTCTCAGCCTCCTCTCTATCCATACCTGATTTAACCAGTAAGTCTACCTCTTTCTTAAGCAAATTGTTAAATATGACGTAATATTTGCCTACCAAGTGGTCTCCCTTGAGTCCAGAACTAGCAGGAGTTTCATTACCCGACTCTCTCTTCCATGCAAGCATGGATTTACAGATATGTATACCCCTATCGTTAACTAAATTAACTTTAATTACTTCATGACCGTTGCATTCGAGTAATTTCGAGACTGACCAACCCAAAAGGTTATTTCTAATATGCCCCAAATGCAATGGTTTATTTGTATTGGGTGATGAAAATTCAACCATAACAACCTTGCCACTCTTAGGTAATATGCCCCAATTTTCTGAGGAAGTGATAATTTTTAAAGTATTAATCCAAAAATCGTCAGAAATTGTAAGATTCAAGAATCCCTTAACAACATTATAAGAGGAGATCTCTTTTACATTTTCAAACAAGTATTTTCCTATCTCATCGGCTGTTTGTTCAGGTGATTTTCTTGAGATTTTTAAAAGTGGAAAGACAACTGCTGTTAAATCACCTTCAAACTCTTTTCTTGTAGTCTGTACCTGTAGTATATCTCCCGACACATCTGCATTGTAGAGAGCCTTTACTGCTTCAGAGAGCTTATTTGATATAAGTAATTCTAGATTCATCACTTTGAATTTTGTTTGTTGAAGTAAATTTTCATCTCTTTTTTAACCTTTGGAGATAAGACAATTAACGTAAACATGGTTGGAATTGCCATTAATGCATAAGCACTATCAATTACACCCACTACTACATCCAGAGATATTACTGCGCCCACTACCAACATCGCAAGAAAGAAATAGTTGTACAAGTAAGCATATTTCGCACCAAAGAGGAAATTTGTGCATTTTACACCATAATACGAATATGAGAACATTGTTGAAAATGCAAAAATTACTGCCATTCCCAGTAGTAAATAATGGCCAACCCCTGGAATAGAGACTTGAAATGAGTTCATTGCCATCTGAATTCCCTGAAGTTGTGAAACTTCATAATTTCCATTAACTAATATCGCAAGAGCAGTAAGAGTACAAACTAAACCAGAGTCTATTGAAGGTCCAATCATTGCAACAAGACCCTCTCTGACAGGCTCCGTATTCTTAGATGCACCGTGCATCATTGATGCCGTTCCAACGCCTGCTTCATTAACAAAGGCAGCTCTACGAGCTCCGATAATAATAGCCGATCCTGCCAATCCTCCCAATCCTGCTTTAAACTGAAATGCTTCCCTAAAAATTGAAGAGAAAACATCTGGTACAAGCGACATATGTGTAATCAGGATGTAGCCAACAAGTAAAAAATACAGAAAGACCATAGTTGGAACTAGCTTGGAAGCTACTCTTGATATTCTTTTAATTCCTCCCAGGACTACAATTGCAACAATTAGAGTCATTGAAACACCTATTATTAGTTTGAGTGAAGTGGTACTTTCTATCCCCATAGGTGTTGTAATAACAGTAGTAATCGCCTCAGTTAACTGATTAGCCTGCATAAGACATAAAGTCCCAATAAGACCAAATACAGAGAAAAAAACAGCAAGAGGTTTCCAGGATTTTCCAAGACCCTCAGTTATCATATACATAGGTCCTCCCTGAATTTCGCCAGAGGAATCCTTCCCTTTAAACATAATTGTGAGGGTACCCTCAAAAAATTTAGTGGCCATACCTACTATAGCACTAACCCACATCCAGAAAATGGTACCAGGGCCACCCATAGTTAGTGCCACAGCCACTCCTGAGATGTTCCCCATGCCAACAGTTGAGGCAATTGCACTGGCTAAAGCTTCGAATGAACTAATTTGACCAGGAGCATCATCTTCTTTCTTTCGTAAAGATTTTATTGCTCTGCCAAAATATCTGAAAGGAACAAATCCTGAATATATCAGAAACCAAAGACCGCCTCCTATCAGGAGTAAAAAAAGGGGTAACCCCCAGAGCCAATTGCCAAACGAGACAATAAAAACTCCCACTTCGTTTAAAAGTTGAGACATATGTACTCTATTAAGATTTTTGCAAAGATAATATTAAGAATTCAATGATTCCTTTACATTTTCTGTTTCTTCAGACAATGATAATTTTCTTGCAGTAAGACTAACAGAAGTGCCTTGCAAAAGAAGAGAGACAATAGTTACAAAAAAGACAATATCAAACATAAATTGCCCGTTTTTAATTCCGGCTATTAATGGGTAGGTCGCAAATACAATTGGAACAGCACCTCTTAGACCTATCCAAGAAACATAATGCCTAGCCTTGTTTGAGAAATTTTTAAAAGGGCTCAGAGTAATAAATACAGCAAAAGGTCTTGAAATCACAGTTAATGAAAAGGCAATAAGAATCCCGGGTATAGCTATATCTATAAGTTCATTAGGATTGACAAATAAACCAAGAGTGAGGAAAAGCACTAACTGACTCAGCCAGGCAATACTATCAAAGAAGGCGTACGCAGTTGGATCACACTGAGTTTTGTGATTACCAATAACAAGGCCAGCAACGTACACGGCCAGGAATCCATTCCCTCCGAGCAGCCCAGTAGCTGATTGAACAAAAAACAATGTAGCAAGCAACAAAACATGATATAAAGATCTGTTGTCTGTATTTAATCTTCTTATAAAAAATAAAGCAAGCTGAGCAATCGCATATCCGCAAACAGCACCAACTGAAAACTGTATTAAAAAAGTAGTTATGAATGAAGTTGCAGATGAATCTCCGGTTACTACCATTTTCAGGAATATAAGCATTAACATATAAGCCATAGGGTCATTACTTCCACTTTCGAGCTCTAGCAATGGCTTGAGATTCTCTTTCAATCTTATCCCTTTTGACCTCAATATTGAGAAAACAGATGCAGAGTCAGTAGATGACATAACAGCTGCAAGTAACATTGATTCAGCGATTGTTAATCCCGGGAAAAAAGAGAGCATTGATGTAATAAAATATATTAACATTCCCGTAAAGAGAGTTGTCAATAAGACTCCAACTGTAGAGAGTAAAACGCCTGGAGCAAGGACAGGTCTGATATCTTTGAATTTAGTATCCATACCCCCGGAAAAGAGTATAATACTTAAAGCAACATTACCAATAAATTGAGCTATATATGGGCTGTCAAATTTAATTCCAACTCCATCACTTCCAAACACCATTCCAACAGTAAGAAATAAAAGAAGTAAGGGAACACCAAATTTGTAAGCAGCCTTTCCTGCCACTATGCTTACAAAAATAAGTACTGAACCAATTAATAAAATGTTCTCGGCTGTCAGTTGCATAATTGCAAATATAACAAAAAAAAAGGCCTGCTAAAAATTAGCAGGCCTGTAATATTAGGAAATAGCCTTCAATTATTTCAACCCTCTGTTTTTGAGTAGTGGTTCAATTCCAGGCTCTTTGCCTCTGAAATTAACATATAAATTCATAGCTTCATCCTGACCAGCTCTGGCCAATATCTCTTTCCTGAATTTTGTCGCTACCTCCTTGTTGAAAATATCTCCAGTCTCAACAAATGCCTGGTAAGCATCACTGTCAAGTACCTCTGCCCATATGTATGAGTAGTAACCAGCAGTGTAGCCACCACCAAAAGTATGGCTGAAATATGTACTTCTGTATCTAGGAGGAATTTGAGAAACTAATCCTCTATCTCCCAAAACCTTTGCTTCAAAGTTATTGACATCAATATCAGCTGGAATTTGTTTAAGAATATGATAATCCATATCTAGAAGTGAAGCAGCTAAATATTCAACTGTAGCAAATCCCTGCCCGTATTTACCTGCATTTACAATCTTGTCAACAAGTTCTTGAGGAATTACTTCACCTGTTTCATAGTGTTTTGCATACTCTTTTAAAACTTGTGGCTCAAATGCCCAATGTTCCATAATCTGAGATGGTAATTCAACAAAATCTCTGGTCATTCCGCCAACACCATAATAATGAACATCTTTAAGAAGGCTTGCAAGAGCATGGCCAAACTCATGGAAGTAAGTTTCAACTTCGTCAGTACTAAGAAGGGCAGGTTGTCCTTCTGAAGCGGGTCTTGTGAAATTACCTACAATTAGCACTAATGGAGCAACTCTCTCACCATTCCTATATGTCTGTGAACGGAATCCACTGCACCAAGCTCCACCTCTTTTTGCACCCGGACGTGCAAACATATCCATATAAATAATACCCAAATGAGAACCGTCAGCATCTTTGCACTCATAAACAGTTGATTCAGAATGTGGCATTGGCACATCATTCAACTGAGTGAAAGTTATTCCATATAGTTGATTCGCAACATAAAAAATTCCATCTCTAACATTCTCAAGCTTAAAATAAGGTCTTAATTGAGAGTCACTTAGATCAAATTTCTTAGCCATCGCTTTTTCAAAATAATATCTCCAGTCAGATGCCTCAAGATTTCCCTCTAAACCATTTTCTTTGGCAATTACTGTCATATCTGCAAGCTCTTTTTTTGCAGAAACAAGCGCGGGAGTCCATAATTGATTGAGAAGATTGTAAACATTCTCTTCTGTTTTTGCCATTCTTGACTCTAATTGATATTGAGCAAAATTTTCAAATCCCAGAATATTAGCTCTCTTAAGTCTTAGATCAATAAGCTTTTTGATAACCTCTTTATTATCAAATTCATTATTGTTGTTACATCTATTGAGATAAGCGTTTAAAATTTCTTTTCTTAGCTCTCTGTTGTCTGCTTGCTGCAGAAAAGGCATTATGCTCGGATTGTCAAGTCCGAATACCCATTTACCAATAGTTGCAGAATCTTTTTCTCCCCTGGCAGCAGCTGCGGCCTTCATAGCATCAGAGAGTCCGGCAAGGTCAGCTTCATTATCTATAACTAATTTATATGACCCTGTCTCAGAAAGTAAATTTTGACCAAACTGTAACTGAAGAGCAGAGATCTCTTCGTTAATTTTCTTCAATTCTGCTTTTTTGTCTTCAGAAAGATCTGCTCCATTCCTCACAAAGCCTTTGTACATCTCATCCAGAAGTCTCATTTGTTCAGCATCAAGTCCAAGAGAATCTTTCTTATTATAAACTGACTTAACTCTTTCAAATAAGCCTTGATTTAGGCTAATCTCATTAAAGTGCTTGCTTCTTATTGGAGAAAGTTCTTTCTCTAAAGATAGTACATCCTCATTTGAGTCAGTACCACTTATATGAGAAAACACAGGCGAAATCTTATCAAGAAGAGCTCCTGCATTGTCATAAGCAAGTATTGTATTCTCAAAATTCGCCTCCTCTGTGTTGTTTACAATTGCATCAATTTCTGCTTTGTGTTGATTCATCGCTTCAACAAATGCAGGCATAAAATGCTCAATCTTAATTTTTTCAAATGGAGGTATTCCAAATGGTGTGTTCCACTCTTCTAAAAGTGGATTCGTCTCCGTTTTGGGTCCGCAGGATGTAAACAGCGCACCGGCAGCAATCATAGCGAATAAAAGTTTTTTCATAGATTAATTGGTTATTGTTGTTACTAACTAGCCAAGGTAAGATTTAAGCAGCTTGCTCCTAGCACTGTGTCTAAGCCTTCTGATTGCTTTCTCTTTTATCTGTCTTACTCTCTCTCTTGTAAGGCCAAAGTGCTCACCTATCTCTTCAAGAGTCATCTCTGTAGTTCCAATACCAAAGAAATACTTAACAATGTCCCTTTCCCTTTCTGTAAGAGTAGAGAGAGCCCTCTCAATCTCCTTGTTTAGAGACTCATTTAAAAGTCCCCTGTCTGCATTAGGAGAATCAGTGTTAGGCAGAACATCAAGTAAGTTATTATCTTCACCGTCAACAAAAGGAGCATCTACAGACACATGCCTTCCTGATACTCTAAGTGTGTCAGCTATTTTCTCTCTGGGTATATCCAGGATTACAGCTAGTTCTTCCGGTGAGGGGAGTCTTTCATTTTCTTGTTCAAACTTAGAAAGAGCTTTGTTGATTTTGTTGAGAGAGCCCACCTGATTTAGAGGGAGTCTGACAATTCTGGACTGTTCTGCAAGAGCTTGAAGAATAGATTGTCTAATCCACCATACAGCATATGAAATAAATTTGAATCCTCTTGTCTCATCAAATTTCTCAGCTGCTTTTATAAGGCCCAAATTCCCTTCATTAATAAGGTCTGGCAGACTTAGTCCTTGGTTTTGATACTGTTTAGCAACAGAAACAACGAAACGAAGATTAGCCCTGGTAAGTTTTTCCAAGGCCTCCTGATCTCCCTTTCTTATTCTTTGTGCTAACTCAACTTCGTCTTCTACAGTTATGAGTTCCTCTCTTCCAATTTCTTGTAAATATTTATCTAAAGAGGCACTCTCTCTGTTAGTAATTGATTTTGTAATCTTAAGTTGTCTCATGTATACATATTATCTTGCAAAGCTATAAAAATTTGAGAGAAGCAGCAAAATTTAAAGTCCCATCCCATAATAAACTACAGTTCCATCTGGATAAACTCCCTCTATTAAAAGTGACCTTCTGCTTGTTTTAGCGATTGATTCAATTTCAGATGGCTTTGAAACCGGGTTTTGATTCACATAAGTAATTATAAAACCTTTTTTAATACCTGTAGTTTTGAACTTGCCATTTGCAACGGCCACAACTTCTACCCCATGTTTAAGAGATAATTGTGCCAATTTATCTTTTGATGCCTCTTTAAGTTCAGCACCAAATAGCTTAAAAAGGCCACCTGAACTGTCTGCAATTATCTCATTCTCTCCTGATTTACTTTTAAGAACAACTGATACTTCAATTTGTTTACCAGCTCTTAAAAGCATTAAACTTACCTTATCTTTTGGCCTGAACTTACTAATTTGTTCCTGTACAGCAGGTCCTGAATTGACATTTACACCATTTATCGATGTTAGGACATCTCCTTCTCTTACACCAGCTATCTCTGCTGCCCCTCCCCTTATTACCTCTGCAATATAGACTCCAGATGTACCGGACAAACCTTTTTCTTTTGCCAGCTCTCCGTCAATATCCTGCATTGATATACCCAAAAGTGCTCTTTGAACTGTTCCAAAATCAATCAAGTCCTCAACAACTTTCTTAGCTATTGAAGATGGAACTGCAAAAGAGTAGCCAGTATATGAACCGGTTCTCGATGCAATTGCAGTGTTAATTCCTACCAATTCACCTCTAGTATTAACTAAAGCCCCACCGCTATTTCCCGGGTTGACAGCTGCGTCGGTCTGTATAAAAGATTCAATTTTAAACTCTTCGCCAGACGAAGGCATACTTCTTGCCTTAGCACTAACAATACCAGCAGTTATCGTTGACCTTAAATTATATGGATTACCTATTGCAATAACCCACTCTCCAAGTCTTAATGAATCAGAGTCTCCAAAAGTTAAAAAAGGGAGGTTATTTTCGCTTATTTTAAGAAGAGCAATGTCAGTAACAGGATCTTTACCTACAAGCCTTGCTTTGTAGGATTTATTATTATCAAGTGTAATGAGAATATCATCTGCACCATCAATTACATGGTTATTCGTAATTATGTATCCATCAGACGTTATTAGGACACCAGAACCTGAGTTTACCTGGTTTCTTGGGGACATACCTGGATTCCCGTATCCAAAAAAGAAGTCGTAAATTGTATACGGCTGTTCAATTCCTTTTTTAGTTACCTTAACATGTACGACTGCCTTTACTGATGTTTCGGCTGCATAAGTAAAATCTGGGTACAATTGGTCAGAAAGAGTCACTTTGTGTATGGGGTAATTACCTACTCTTTCATTTTCATCGCCACCATCTTTGTCTGTTAATTTAACAACTGCAAATGCTGTGAAGCTGCTTACAAGTGCTGTAGCAAAAAAATAAACAAATACTTTTTTCATACAAATTCCATTTTTAATACACGAAAATCAAATTATATGCCATAACTATTTTTTATTATCTTTGTTCAAAATTGAAAAATATGAAATTCGTTGTATCTAGCACTGAACTTCTTGCAAGACTTCAATCAGTTACCAGAGTAATATCGTCAAAAAATTCACTTCCAATTCTTGACAATTTTCTCTTTGTACTTAAAGATGGCACATTATCTATCACAGCATCAGATCTTGAAACCACACTAAAGACAAGTATGAATATTGAGAACGTCTCTGAAGAGGGAGAAATAACTGTTCCGGCGAAGCTTTTGGTTGACTCTCTTCGCGAATTTGCAGATCAACCTCTTGAATTTAAGACTAATGATAGTCAATTAATACTTGATATAACCTGGGCTACAGGGAATGCTAAACTACCTTACACAACAGCAGAAGACTACCCTGCAATACCGGAACTTGAAGATAACTGCACAACAATAGCTATTAATTCTAGGACTCTGCTTGAAGGAATAAACAGAACACTTTATGCAACCGCAGAAGAAGAGCTAAGACCTGTCATGAATGGTATCTTTTTTGACATCGATGACTCAGCCACAACTCTAGTTGCCTCTGATGCACATAAGCTCGTATGTTACACAAGACATGACATAAAGTCAGACAATAAATCCTCTTTTATACTTCCAAAAAAACCATCTTCTGTATTGAAGAATATCTTAGGTAAAGGTGATGAGGATGTAATTATTAAGTTTGATAATCGAAATGCCACGTTTGTTTTTGAATCGTTTAATCTGGTTTGCAGACTTGTAGAAGGAAATTATCCAGCATACAAATCCGTTATTCCAAAAAACAACACAAACAAACTTGTAATTAACAGACTCGACTTCTTAAACTCTGCACGTAGAGTTGCAGTATGCTCAAATCAAGCAAGTAGTCAGGTAAGGTTAAAGTTAACTTACAACACTTTAACTCTATCAGCACAAGACCTTGATTTCTCAATTTCTGCCAACGAAAACCTTATTTGTCAATATGAAGGGGATAACATGGAGATAGCATTTAAATCTACATTTCTTATTGAGATTCTAACCAATTTGCCTTACATAGACATTTCCCTGGAATTATCCGAACCATCAAGGGCAGCTTTGATTTTAGCGGCTGGGCCAGTGGATCCTCAAGAAGAAATATTGGCGCTTCTAATGCCGATGATGGTTAATGCCTAACAGAACCCTTAAATGAAGATTGATTTAAAGAACCCAATTATTTTTTTTGATATTGAAAGTACAGGACTTAACATAGCCTCAGACAGGATTGTTGAGCTTAGTGCTTTAAAGGTGTTACCTAATGGTGACCAGGAACTCAAAACCAGAAGGCTTAATCCCACAATTCCAATTTCGCCGGAAGCTCAGTCCGTTCACGGCATATCTGACGAAGACGTTAAAGATTGCCCTACATTCAAAGAGATAGCCAAGAGTCTGGCAACCTGGATGAAAGGATGTGATTTTGCCGGGTACAACTCCATCAAGTTTGACGTACCTATGCTCGCAGAGGAATTTCTAAGAGCCGGAATAGATTTTGATTTTCGCAAAAGAAAACTTGTTGATGTTCAAGTAATATTCCATAAAATGGAGCAACGAACTCTCTCTGCTGCATTAAAATTTTATTGTAATAAAAATCTTGATAATGCACACTCAGCAGAGGCAGACACTGTTGCTACATTCGAGATTTTAGAATCTCAACTTGACATGTATTCAGATACACTTGAAAACAGCGTTGATTTTTTGTCAAAATTTTCTACCAGAAGTAATTTATTAGATTACGCCGGAAGAATTGTTCTTAACGAAAAGGATATTCCAGTTTTCAATTTTGGGAAACACAAAGGGAAGCCAGTTTTTGAAATATTCAAAAATGAACAAAGTTACTATGACTGGATGATGAAAGGAGACTTCACACTTGACACTAAGCAAGTTCTAACCAGGTTATATTATGAATTTATTCATACTAAATAAATCAAACGGTAAATTCTATTATAAACCGGACACAACTTTATGCAGAGAGAACGCTGATTTCTACATTCCTGATTACATCAACTCATTGAACATCCAATCAGGAGTTGCTGTTAAAATTGTCAAAACCGGGAGATGCATATCCAGCAAATTCGCTGAAAGGTATTATCGTAATATCAATTTTGCTGTAAATATTTTTCATAGGAATATTTTAAACACCACAATTCATATTGAAGATCTTGCACATTTTTCATCACTAGAGCATAGCTTATATTGTATTGAAAAGCAATCTTGTAACCAAAGCTCGATCTCCTTTAATACTCTTTATTTATCTAATGGTAGTGAAACAATTGAATTTTATCTAGGTTCAGATCTCAAGTCTTCACTTAACTCTGCAATTGAAAACATCTCCTCCGTTTTTTCACTTAAAAGCGGTGATTTGATTATCGTTGTTGAAGACTCATCAGTTGAAATTAAACGAGGAGATATCGTAAAACTAACGGCGTGTGATAGTGATTATAATTACGTTAAGCTCCTTGACTTCTCAATAAAATAAGCTGCTGACCTCCCTGCAAGGTGTCCTGTAGAAAAAGCAATTTGCAAATTGTATCCACCCGTATCGCCATCTAAATCAATAACTTCTCCTGCAAAATAAAGGTTTTCCACCTTTCTTGAAGCTAATGTTTTAGGAATAAGCTCGTTTAAAGAGACTCCTCCGGCTGTAATTACGCATCTTTCAAATCCTGTGTAAGATGATATAATAATTTTCCAGTTCTTAATTAACTCTACTATTTTGTTTATTTCTCCAGGTAAATATTTTGATAGAATTTTTGACTTTCCCATCTTCAATTCATCAGTGAATTCTGATATTAGTTGGTTAGGAAGTAATCTCTTTAGTAAAGCATTTAAGAAGATTTTGTCATTATCACCAAACTCTCTGTCAATTCTATTAACTAACTGACTGAAACTCAAAGATGGTTTTAAGTCAATTATAAGAGAAACCTTATTCCCTTCTGATAAAGCTTTTACAGCCTTCCTACTAATTTTCAATCCTATTGGACCCTCAAAGCCATTATTCGTAAACTCTGCGTCACCAAACTCTTCCTGGACGATATCTTTTCCAACGACCAGTTTTACCTGAATATTTTTAAGCAATAGTTTCTGCAAGTCAATATTATAATTAACAGGCTTCAAAGCGGTTAAAGATGGAAGTGTTTTAGTACAAGTAATGCCATTTTGTTCAGCAAAGATAAATCCATCACCTGTTGAACCCGTAAGAGGATAAGATAATCCACCAGTTGATATAATTAATGCTGAAGTTTTTATAACAGTTAATCCTTTAGGAGAGTCATATTTAATTTCAACTATACGACCATTTCTTACTGTGGAATCGCAAAGTTTTGAGTTTATTTCTAACTGTACACCCAGTTCACTTATCCTGTTTAATAAGGCAAAAACAACATCTTGCGACTTACCTGATAAAGGATACACTCTGTCACCTCTTTCAACGGATGTCTCAAGACCTGATTTATTAAAAAAATCTATCAAACTTTTGTTCGAGAAAGACTTGAATGCAGTTTTAAAAAAATTGGAATTTGGATAAACATGTTTTGAAAACTCATCCCAATCTTTTGTGTTGGTAATGTTACATCTTCCCTTTCCGGTAATTAATATTTTTCTGCCTGGCCTCTCCATCTTCTCAAGTAAGAGAACCTTCATACCCATTTCTGCAGCTGCTATTGAGGCCATAAGACCTGAAGCACCAGCTCCCGCGACTACTATGTCAAACTCTTTCATTCTGCAAAGAAAAGTAAATATTAGTAACTTTGAGCAAAATTAAGCCTCATGAAATATTTTAGATTTTTAATAATTTACCTCCCTCTAATCATTTATTCTTGCTCAGGGGGTAATAATGACAAGTTATCTTCAAAGGCCGGACCTGGTTGTGAATATGCCTCCTATTTTGGAATTATTAAAGACTCCGGTTTAACAACAATACTAGTTAAACCATATTCAAAACCAAGTATTAGTGAGACCTCTGAATGGATTAGTCTTTCTTCCGGAAATGAATTCAAAAGAATCGTTTGTATGTCAACAAGTCATATCTCATATTTTGAGGCACTCAGTGAAACCTCCAGAATTATTGGGGTGTCAGGAGGTCAATATATTTCCAGTAAAGTTATAAGGGATGGCATTGCTGATGGGACTATCGCAGATATTGGCTATGAAGGTTCTCTTAATTATGAACTTCTTTTATCTCTTATGCCAGACCTTGTTTTAACTTATGGAATTGAAGGAGAGAACAACCAGTATATTGAAAAGATTAAACAGTTTGGAATTAATGTTATTTCTCTAGGAGATTATTTAGAAAATCATCCGCTTGGGAAATTGGAATATATTAAACTTTTTGGCTACTTACTAAATAAAGTGGATGTTGCCGATTCAATCTATAATGCTACTAAAAGCAGATATACTGAACTGACAAAAGTTGTAAAAAACAGAAAGAGAACGAAGGTTTTGATTAATGCTCCATGGAAGGAGGTTTGGTATATTCCTGGAAAAGAGAGCTATATGAATCTTCTTGTAAAAGATGCAGGAGGTGTTATTTTGGGGGCTTCTGAAAACCAGTCATACACAAAAGCATATAGTATTGAAGAGGTGTTTATTTTATCTAGAGATGCAGAGGTATGGATTAATCCAAATGCAATTTCTACAATGAAAGAGCTCGTGACTTCAACACCCCTTTTTAACAAAATTGCTCCTGTTATAAATAAAAGGGTCTTTAATAATATAAAATTAAGTACTTCAGGTGGAGGAAGTCAATTTTGGGAAAGTGGTGTGATGGAGCCCGATATTATCCTTAAGGATCTAATTTCTATACTTCACCCAGATCTTTTTAAAGAATATTCAACAAAATATTATCTTCATCTTAATTAAAAAAAGCATCCGGAAATTATTCCAGATGCTTAATGTAAGACTCTAAAAAATAATAAACAATTTTAGTAGACAGAAGGTTTTTCCTCTCCGGATACAACAGCAAGACCGTTCATAGCTAAGGCTGCCATTTCATCTTCGCCTGGATAAATTTTCACAGGAGCAATAAATGACACCATTTCGGAAATTTTCTCCATTAGTTTTGTATTGTATGCAATCCCACCAGTTAGAAGTATCGCATCAACCTTACCAGAAAGAACTGCAGAAGCTGCTCCGATAGCTTTCGCAACATTATACCCAAATGCATCAGAAATTAGAGTAAACTTATCATCACCCTCTGCTACTCTCTTCTCTACTTCGTTGAATGAATTTGTTCCAAGATGGGCAACAAGTCCCCCCTCTCCTGTTATCATCTTTTTAATTTGAGATAAAGAGTATTTACCAGAGAAGCAGAGTTCTGCTAAAGCCTGTGCGGGAAGAGTTCCGGATCTTTCAGGAGAGAAAGGTCCTTCACCGTTTAGCGCATTGTTTACATCTATCACCCGGCCTCCCTTATGAACTCCCACTGAGACACCACCTCCTAAATGGACAACAATAAGGTTAAGATTTTCATATTTTCTTCCCTCAGAGTGAGCATAGATCTTAGCGATTGCCTTTTGATTAAGGGCGTGGAATATCGAAACCCTAGGCAAAAGGGGATGCCCGCTAATTCTGGCAACTGGTTCTAGTTCGTCAACAACAACCGGATCTGCAATATATGCTTTACATCCTTTTGATTCTTTTGCAAGATTAAATGCAATCAGGCCTCCCAGATTACTAGCGTGCTCACCAGAAATACCTTTAGAGAGGTCCTCAATCATCCTGTCGTTTACTTCGTAAACTCCTGATTCAATAGGTCTCACTAACCCACCTCTTCCAACAATAACAGAAAGCTCATTTATTACGATACTATTATCTGACAATGCTTTAACAATAGCGTCTTTTCTAAATTCGTACTGATCAGATATTTTTTCAAATTTTGATAACTCTTCACTAGAATGCCTCAGCGTGTGTGTGAATATCTGATTGTGGTTTTCAAATACTGCAATTTTTGTAGAGGTAGATCCCGGATTGATAGCTAATATTTTATATCCCATAGTTAGTTATTTAGCAGTTAAAGCTGCAAGTGCTATTGAATTCAGCTTTGTATCTATACTGTCTGCTCTGCTTGAAAGAACACACGGAGCTTTAGCCCCTGCAACAATTGCGGCCTGCCTGCTTCCGATACATAACTGAGAATTTACTTTGTAGAATACGTTTGCCGATTCTAAGTTAGGGAATACAAGGCAATCGGCATCACCTGCTACTGGACTAACTAATTTTTTTACTGCACACGCTTCTGCTGAAACGGCTACATCTAGAGCAAGAGGGCCATCAACAAAGCAACCTGAAATTTGTCCTCTGTCTGCCATCTTTGAAATAATTGCTGCATCAACACAAGCTTGCATACCCGGTAACATCTGTTCAGTAGCGGCAATTAGTGCTACTTTAGGCTTTTGAATACCAAGTGCGTGAGCTGTTTTCACAACATAATTAGTTATTGCAATTTTCTGACTGAGGTCTGGAGCTGGAATAACAGCAATATCACCTAAAACAAGTAATTTGTGATACTGTGTATTTGACATAACAGTTACATGGCTCAGAACAGCCTTTGGAGGCAACAATCCTCTCTCCTTATTCAGTATAGCACGCATATACTTATCTGTACTACACAATCCTTTCATAAGAATATCTCCCTCTCCGGAATTAACAAGATCAACAGCCATTGAGACTGCTTTAATTTCGTCATCATTTGGGACGATTCTAAAAATTGAAGGGTCAATTTTCTCATGAGCACATACCTGACGAATCATCTTTTCGTCACCAACCAATGTAGCCTCAACTATTCCGGCTTCAACGGCTAGTTTTACAGCGTTAATAGTGTGATCATCAACGGCCCAGGCAGCAACAAGTCTTTTTTTAGGTCTTGCTCTTAATTTATCATAAATCTGTTCAAATGTTGTTATCATATATGTATATTATATTTTTATGTTAAACAAGTTTCATAGTATCCTGAGCAATGACAAGTTCTTCATTTGTTGTAACGGTTGCCATTTTAACTTTTGACGATTTTTTTGTAAGTATGACATCCTTACCTCTTACTCCATCATTCGCACTCTTGTCAAACTCTACTCCAAGATATTCAAGATGCGTACCTACCATTTCTCTTATATGCGGATCATTTTCTCCAATTCCGCCGGTAAAGACAACTAAATCACAACCATTCATAACGGCTGTATATGAGCCAATATACTTAAGCACACGGTAGTATAGTAAGTTTAGCGTTAAAATCGCTCTCTTATCTCCCTGTGCTGCTGCATTTTCAATATCCCTGGCATCCGAAGATTTCCCATAGACACCTAAGAAGCCGCTTTTTTTATTAAGCAAGGAGTTGATTCCGGCAGCATCAAGTTTCTCTCTTTCCATGATGTAGGAGATTATTCCAGCGTCCAAATCACCGCTTCTTGTTCCCATGATTAATCCTTCAAGTGGGGTGAAACCCATTGAAGTATCCATTGATATACCATTTTTAATAGCCGTAATTGAGCTACCGTTACCAAGGTGGCAAGTAATTACCTTCGCTTTTTCAAATTCCAGACCTGCGAGATCACATGCTTTTTTTGCTACAAATTTATGGCTGGTACCATGAAAACCATATCTCCTGATTTTATGCTGAGTATAATATTCATAAGGTATAGCATACATGTATGCATAATCAGGCATAGTTTGATGGAAAGATGTATCAAAAACTGCTACCTGTGGAACATTGGGCATAAGAGTTTTAACAGCTTCAATTCCCAGTAAATTTGCAGGATTGTGAAGTGGAGCAAGTTCGCACAATTGTTTAATCCCATCAATTACTTTATCATCTATAAGAGTACTCTGTTTGAATAACTCTCCGCCGTGAGCAACTCTGTGACCCACTGCATTAATTTCAGTTAAAGATGAGAGAACACCCAATTTTTCATCTAAAAGGATGTCAAGAACCTTCTTAATTCCC
This sequence comes from Bacteroidales bacterium, assembly GCA_034003005.1. Classification (GTDB taxonomy): domain Bacteria; phylum Bacteroidota; class Bacteroidia; order Bacteroidales; family UBA932; genus Bact-08. Next base: position 26,909 of record JAVEZL010000014.1, on the reverse strand, counting down.
ACTGTGTGATTAGGTATTGGAGACTCCGTTTCGAATTTATCCCTACCGTCTACTCTGTGTGAAAGGATTCCCATTTCAAGTCCTATTCGTTCAACAAGGCCTTTTGCCAAGAGCTTGAATTGTGTTTCACTTTGCATATCAAGCACCTGGTACTTTAGGGATGAACTCCCGCAGTTCAATACTAGAATTATCATTTCTATTAAAATTTATGAATTTGTTTAATTATCCTCTAAAAACGTACAAATATAATCACAAATGGCTCATTTTAGTTATAAATTGTCATATATTTCATCAATTTAATTAAATAAATGAGTCGGAAAAATCCATTATTTAAAGCATCCCTCTCTTACCTGGCGGGATTGACATATGCTACGCATGTATGTCCAAATACCGACTTGCTTATTGTAGTGGCCTCAACTGCAATAATTGCATCAATAATAATTGTTTATCTTCAATATTGGACGGGCAGTCAATATAAAGATAAACTAAACAAGAAGATAATAGAAGCAATTTTCATACTCTCCTTCTTCTTGCTAGCTCAGCTCAACCTAAGTTTAAGCGGATACTATCACAAAATTACAAAAATTAGTTCAATTCCCTCCGGTAAAATTAAACATACTCAACTGATCATCGAAAAGGTGATAAAATCTGATGATAAAAGCACAATAGTAAATGTAACTTTTTCAAAATTTAATGAAAAAGTAAGATTAAGAATCAACAAACATATTTCAAATATTGATACAGGAGATACACTATATGGTACTTTCTACTTCTATCCAATAATTTCAGATTCTTCAAATATAGCATTTGTTAAATATATGGCCTTAAATCAGATATATTCCTTTGGATATGCATATACGGGTTTATTCAATCTCAAAAAAAGTAACATCAGGCGAGACAAGAACTTTTTAAATAAAATAAAAAATAATTATGTTAATACAATTAAATCAAATATTCAAAATAATGAACACGCATCTTTAATCATTGCTTTAACAACCGGCTATAAAGGTGAGATGGAGAAAGAGACAGCCAGGGCATTTTCAAAGTCGGGTTCTATGCATTTAATGGCTGTTTCAGGATTACATGTTGGGTATATTCACATATTTCTGACTTCACTTCTTTTCATCTTTGGAAACACTAAATGGGTAAGGAGAGTAAGAGGCGCTGTGATCCTTTTCGTAATTTGGTTTTACGCACTTTTTACAGGGTTTACACCAAGTATAATCAGAGCCTCAATAATGATCAGTTGTCTTGAAATATCAAAATTAACAGGGAGAAACAACAAAAGTCTAAACTCACTAGCTTTTGCTTTCATGATTATTTGTGTTTTAAATCCTGAATCGTTCTTTAATGCGGGATTCCGGCTTTCTTTTATAGCAACTTTATCAATAATTTTAATCCATCCAAAACTTTATAATTTAGTAAGCTTTAATGGGAGATTTGAAAAATACATATGGAGCAGCACCTCTCTTTCTGTTAGTTGTCAGTTAGGAGCCCTTCCTTTGACAGTAGCTTACTTTGGATATATGCCTGTATATTTTATGATATCTAACCTACTTGCAATTCCATTAAGTGCGTTAATAATTATATCTTCTACAACAGTAACATGCCTATCCGGTACTTCAATGAGTGATGTTATTATTCCCTTCCTGGAATTCCTTTGCAGATTGTTGCTATGGGTAGTAAAAACAATAGAGTCTTTACCATACGCAACAATTGAATTTAGATAGTTGTAGCAATTAATATTACTGAAATAATCGCAATAGCAACACCCAACCATTGACGTTTAGAAAATTTTTCTTTAAAAAACAAAACCCCGGAAAGTGCAGTAAGCATAACTACAGATGCATTATGAACAGGGAACACTACAGATCCGCCCATTAATCCCACATTCACTAGAATCATCTTAGAAACTAAAAAGTTGAACACTCCCATTATAGAGCCCCAAAGCAGAGGTTTTAGTGTAAGTTTTGAATCACTTCCACTTTTTCTTAAATCATAAATTACGGATATTATACCAATAATTGAAGCGGTTGCAAAGATACCCATTAAGAAAAGTTCTTGAGGTGTATCTTCGTTTATAAACTTCTTATTAACCACCTCCATAGATGTGTCAATCATACCGGATACAAGAAAAACAGAAAATGGCAGAAAAAGAGCTTTCACCCCCACTTTTTCTTTACTACCGTTAAAAAGAATCAGAACAAATGATAATATTGCCAGCAAAATTCCGGTAATTTTTAGTAAAAGCCCATCTGTTTGATTCAGATATATCATACCAACTAAGACTGGGATAACGACAGACATTTTATTGAGAGATGTAGTAATTCCAATCCCCGCTTTTATCGTAGAGAAGGACATCAAAACAAATGAAAAAATAAAAAGAAACCCAACCCACAGAGACGAAATAACAAGTTGCTGATTCATAGCCAAAAGGGCATGAGAAATAGGTTTGTCGTGAAATAATGCAGTCAAAAGAAACGCAACAATGTAGTTGATTGTTATTGCCTGATATTTGTTTAATTTTTTTGAGTTAACAACCTTAAGGGAGAGGAACATCCCTATGGCAAAAATTATGTGAATGATAAGATATATAATATTCATATAAAAGTATTGAGAAATATTGTGCGAAGATAAAACTTAAAATACATACTTTTGTGTCCGTCAAATCAAATATAAAATTATGGGCGGACTTTTTGGTGTCATTTCTAAAGAGAGATGTGCGACAGACCTTTTTTACGGAACAGACTATCATTCTCACCTGGGAACAAGAAGAGGTGGTCTTGCTACAAGAAATTCAGAAGGGCATTTCTCAAGATCAATTCATAACCTTGAGAACTCTCATTTTAGAGCAAAATTTGAGGAAGATCTCAAAAAATTTGACGGTAATTCAGGAATTGGTGTAATAAGCGATACAGATCCTCAGCCAATGATTATAAATTCTCATCTTGGTAAGTTTGCTGTTGCCACGGTAGGAAAAATTATAAATATTGAAGAACTGGAAAATGAGCTAATTGAAAAAGGGAGAAATTTCACAGAACTAAGTTCTGGTAAAACCAATCCAACTGAATTAACCTCTATTTTAATTACAGAAGGAGAGGATTTCACCAAAGGCATCCTAAATGCTCAGGATAAAATTAAGGGCTCATCGTCTCTGCTAATACTATGCTCACAAGGAATTATTGCTTCAAGAGATAAGTATGGACGAACTCCTCTGATTATCGGCAAAAAAGATGGTGCTTTTTCTGTTGCCTCAGAAACATGTGCTTTTCTCAATTTGGGATACGAAGATGAGTATTATTTAGGCCCGGGAGAGATAGTTCTGATAAACGAAAATGGTTACCAGCAGCTTTCTCCTCCTGGCAAAAAAATGCAGATATGCTCTTTTCTGTGGGTATACTATGGGTATCCCACCAGTTCCTATGAAAAAATTAACGTAGATGATGTGAGATACTCTCTAGGTTATCTACTTGGAAAAAAAGACGACACGGAGCTCGATATATCATCAGCCATCCCCGATTCAGGCACATGCATGGCTATCGGCTTTGCAAGCGGTAAAAAGATACCATACAGATGCGCCATTGTCAAATACACACCTACATGGCCAAGAAGCTTCATGCCATCTGATCAGTCGGTAAGAAATCTTGTCGCTAAAATGAAACTAATACCCAATAAAAGTTTACTCAGAGAAAAGAAAATAGCTTTTTGTGATGATTCTATAGTAAGGGGGACTCAGCTAGGTGATAACGCAAAAACATTAATTGATTATGGTGCCCGTGAAATACACATAAGAATAAGTTGCCCGCCACTTGTGTATCCTTGTCCATTTTTAAACTTCTCTGCATCTAGGTCTCCTTTAGAATTAATTACAAGAAGATTTATACAGCAAAAAGAAGACAATCATGATGTAAACCTTCATAAGTACTCTGATAATACGTCTGAAGAACACCACGAAATGATTGAATATATAAGAAGAGAACTTAAGTTATCTAGTCTTCAGTTTAATACAATTGAAGATTTAGTAGCCTCTATTGGGCTTGATAAATCGTCAATCTGCACCCATTGCTTCGATGGGACTAGTTATGGAAATTGATAATAAAAGTCGTAAAATTTTGGTATTTAAGATTTTTAATTATCTTTGTTATGCATAATTAACAATTTCTTAACCTTATTCACTTCGGTTCTTATGAACATTTTTGTTTCAAGTTTGAGTTTCCGTGCTAAAAAAGAAGATTTAGCCGAACTTTTCGCACCATACGGCGAAGTAACATCTGCCAGGATAATTTTTAATCGCGAAACTCGTCGCTCAAAAGGCTACGGATTCGTTGAAATGCCTAATGAATCAGAGGGCAATGCTGCAATAGCAGCACTGAACGGATTTGAACACATGGGTCGTACCATTAATGTTGCTGTTGCAAACGAAAGGCCACCCAGAGAAGAGTAGATTATATTTATAATTAATAAAAGAGGCTGTCTAAATTTAGGCAGCCTCTTTTATTAATATTTGTTATAGCTATTTTACAAGTTTCATTTCGTTCAATAAATGACCCGCTCCTGCCACTTTATCAATAACAAACAGCACATATCTGACGTCAAGTGATATATTCCTGCAGATTTCAGGATCGTAAACAATATCACTCATTGTTCCTTCCCAAACGCGATCAAAGTTTATTCCTACTAAATTCCCCTCAGCATTAATTACAGGACTTCCCGAATTACCTCCCGATGTATGGTTAGATGCTACAAAGCAAACCGGTACAGTTCCATTAATAGCCCATCTACCAAAATCCTTTGTTTTGTATATATCTCTGAGTTTTTGAGGAATGTTATAATCGTAAATGTCCGGATTATCTTTTTGCATTATACCTTCTAATGTAGATAAATGATTATAATAAATTCCGTCAGCCGGGCTATATCCTTTTACCTTTCCATATGTAATTCTTAATGTTGAATTAGCATCTGGATAAAAATTCTTTTGCTGGTCAAATTCCATTTGCCCTCTCATATACTTTCTGTAAAAAATTGCTAGTTTGGAGTTTGAACGATCAATAATGGGTTTGATATTATCATTGAAATGATCGTTAAATTTTTGATAAAATAAAACAGCCGGATCGTTATCGAACATATTTTGAGTGACTCCGTCATCTAATATACTCATAACTTTATCCTTTGCGACAAAGATTGAGCTTGCGAATATATCACTAACAATATTATCAGTGCATCCAAATTTCTCCAGTAATTCTTTAAAAAATTCAGGTTGAAACTCAGTGGGCACATTCTTTTGATACTCTGCTAACAAAGCCTTAAATGATTGTTCATCTATATTTATGTCATAATCTTTATAGAATCGTAATGCTAATTCTTTTATGTTTTGAGCACTCAATTCAGGCGACATTTTTGAATTACGCATAATAGTACTCTTTATACTCCCGGCAAATCTTATTATCTCATTTGAATTAATAGCCTCCACAAGGTAATCATTAGCAAACGAGTAGGGTTCTAATACATTATATATTGCGGCAATTGAATCAAGAATACCTTTATAATCCGGTTTAGAGGCTGCCCAAACAGAAAACCTTTTTTCATACTCTTTTTTAGTTCCAACAGCATTCATTTTTATAATCCCTTTAGCCTCTCCTTGCCATTTCTTCCATGCATTGGCAACAGAAGCATTTTTGGAGGCATATTTTATTCTTACCTCTTGGCTCTTTGACATCTCTTCATTCTGTATGTCTAGTCTCAGTGTCCTCAGATGGATTTTATGCGGGTTTGATATATCCGAAATATATCTTACAGCCTCACTGTATAGATACTCCTGTGTCCTGCCCGGAAATCCGTAAACTAAAGTGAAGTCTCCTTCATTTACACCTGAAGTTGATATTGAAAAGAATTTTTTTGGTTTGTAAGGAACATTTTCTTTAGAATAGGGTGCCGGCATATTGTCTTTTCCAGCATATATTCTGAAAAGGGAAAAGTCACCCGTATGCCTGGGCCACATCCAGTTATCTGTATCACCACCAAATTTACCGATTGAAGAAGGTGGTGCACCTACAAGTCTTACGTCTGTATATGTTTCGTATATAAAAAGAAAATACTGATTTCCATAATACAAAGATTCAACTCTTGCGTCGTAGTGATTCCCTTTTTTTGCAGCATCAATTATTTCAGCAGAATTTTTTGAAATTGAGGCAATCCGTTCTTCTTCTGTTGCCCCATCTTTGATATTTTGTAAAACTTTTAAGGTTACATCTTCCATTCTTACAAGAAACCTGACAGTTAGTCCTCTGTTTGGCAACTCCTCCTCTCTTGACATTGCCCAGAAACCGTCCTTAAGATAATCGTTTTGAACACTGCTGTGTGATTGAATCTGGCCAAATCCACAATGGTGATTAGTAATAAGTAATCCATCTCCTGAAATAAGTTCTCCAGTACAGCCTCCACCAAAATGGACAATTGCATCTTTTAACGAGGCTTTATTTATATCGTACAGATCACTTGCGGTAAGTTTAAACCCATTTTTTTTCATATCATTAAACCGCTCCTTAATAAGGGAAGGAAGCCACATCCCTTCATCGGCCCTGATATTTGAAAAAGCAAGTGTTAAAAACAGAGTAAGAATTAAAAGTCTCTTCATTTTTTATAATTGATTATTATTTAACATTCTTTACAAAATTACTAAAATTTCTTACTTTTGATGAAAAGTGGAAAATGAATAAATTGGCTAAATTTATTGCAGGAATTTCCGGAACACTGGTGATTGCTTTTCTTGCCTGGTTTTTTGCAGACATCTTGATATATATACTTATTTCAGCAGTATTGTCCTTAATTGGGAAGCCTCTAATGATATACCTGTCCAAAATAAAGGTTAAGGGTCATCATTTACCTATTACGTTAAACGCAGGAATAACGCTAGTATTAATACTTGGACTCTTCTTCAGCTTTTTCTTTTTTATTACACCTCTGATTGGCGACTTGATAGCAATGGTCAGCTCCATGAACATGGATACTCTTAACGAAAAAATCAGCATCCCCCTGGCTAATTTTAATAGTTATTTACTCAATACTTTCCCTGGTCTTGCACCTGACTTTAAAATTGAGAATATTGTTTTCAAGGAATTTCAAAATTTGGTGAATGCCGAAACAATTACAAACTTCTTCTCATCTATAACATCTTTTGTATTCGACTTTGCAATAGGTGTATTTATAGTATCATTTATTACTTTCTTTTTTCTTAAAGAGCAAGATATGTTTTCCAATATGGTGCTAGCACTATTTCCGGACAAATATGAAAAGAACGTTAGAAGAGCCCTCGATTCTGTATTCAACTTGCTTGCCAGATACTTTATTGGAATATCATTGGAGACTTTTCTAATAACTATTCTTAACGGATTTGGGCTTTACTTTATCACAGGTGTACACTTCTCTATGGCTATTGTTCTTGGCTTAATTTCAGGGATTCTTAATGTTATTCCCTATATAGGGCCATGGATAGGTGGTATAATAGGAGTTTTGATTTCAATGACAGAAATCGGCCTTAATATTCCTGATGCAGGAGTAGTTATTATTACATTAGCTTTGATTTTCTTTGTGACCCACATGATTGATGTTTTTCTTTTCCAGCCCTACATCTATTCAAACAGTGTACAGGCACACCCTCTTGAAATATTCATCGTTATTTTGATTGCAGCTAGTTTAGGTGGTATTATTGGTATGCTGGTAGCAATTCCGGCATATACTGTAATAAGAGTATTTGCTAAAGAATTCTTTTCAAATTTTAAACTGGTTCAGAAGTTGACAGAGAAAATTGAATAATTTGTTCAGTATTTAGGAACATTTATATAAAAAAAGGGTGGCCATAAAGACCACCCTCTTTTATATAAATAAAGCAATATTATTGTTTGTTTGCTTCGAAAATTGCGTTGTATTTTTCGTAACCTGCTTTATAGCTTTCTCCTTTTTCACGGAAACGGAAGTAGATATTTTTAAGATACTCAGCTACGATAGCTTTAACATCTGAATCCTGTGCTACTGCATAGGCCTTCTCAAAAGGTTCAATAGCAGATTCTAGATATTCCTCAAGTTGCTTGAGCATTGCTTCATATTTTTTGTCGTCCATCTCATCAGCTGCTTTTGTCTGAATATCAACAGCTGTATCATAATAAGTTGTTCCTACTGCAAATGAGCCAAAAACATATGTAGGGTCTACCTCAACTGATTTCTTGTAACAATCGATGGCTTTCTCCATATTGTTGAGCTTCTTCCACACATTTCCTTCTGCGTAATGCAAAGAAGCATTTGTTGGTTCATTCTCCTGAGCTTTTCTGATTAAATCAAGAACCTTGTTGGGATCGTCATTGGTTTCAAGGTATAAATTAATCAGAGATACCAGGATGCTTTGATTAAGTGGGTATTTTGTAAATCCTGCTAGAAGAGTCTCTTTAGCTTTATCCGGATTCTCAACTTTCTTATATGCCTCTGAAAGGTTCGAGTAAAGATCTCCGTTTGAATCGAAGTTATTCTTTAATGCCATTTCAAAAAAGTTTATAGCTCTGTTTGCATCACCATACATATTTGCAGTCAGTCCTGCATAATACATCATTATAGTGTCTGCATTATTAACAAGTGGGTTAACACTTATTGCAGCTGCGGATTCAAAATGGTTCGATGCTGATTTGTTATCACCAAGAGTATAACTGTTCATACCTTCATTGTAGTGACGTACCTTAAGTTGAAGCAGTCTGTCTGTAATGTCTTTATTTTTGCTTCCGTTTGCTGTTTCAAGAGCCTTATCAAGTGTTTCCATTGATTTTTTCAAAAGGTCACCCTCCATGTAAGGTTTTGTTACAACCCAGGCAGCCAAAGTTCCATCAGGTCCGTAAAATAAATCCTTATCTGCGTATGAATCAACATTATAATTCACTCCATTGACTGTTCTTGTTTCTGAAGAGACTATTCTCTGATCCTTTAGGATAACTTTAAGTTCAAGCTGAGAAGCTCCTAGCCATACAGATTTAATAGGTGCATCATAAATAGCAGAGTAGGCGTCTGACATCTTAAGCCATGTTGAAGGATTAGTTGCCTTCTTTGGGTTATTGGAATCATTTTGAGCCTTCTCTAAATCCTTGATTGCCTTTTCCGCATCTTTGTTTTGAGCGCCCAATGAGATTGATAATATCAATGTAAGGGCTAATAATAATTTTTTCATTGAGATTTCGATAATTTGATTAATCGTTGTTATTATTGTTGTCTTATTCTTCTGTTTCTACAGGTTTGTCTTCACTTTTGTTAACTCGGCAAACAGCAGCTATCATATCTCCCTCTCTTAGGTTTATGAGTTTGACACCTTGAGTTGCTCTGCCAGCTACTCTTATATTCTCTACTGCAACTCTGATGGTAATACCGGACTTGTTTATAATCATCAGGTCATTCTCATCGGTTACATCTTTGATTGCAATAAGTGCTCCGGTTTTCTCTGTAATGTTAATAGTCTTAACCCCTTTTGCACCCCTGCTTGTGATTCTGTAATCCTGGAGGTCTGACCTTTTTCCGAATCCGTTTTCGCTAACTACCAGAATATGCTTCTCTTCGCTCTCCTTGTTAGTTGTATCTACACAAATCATACCAATCACCTCATCCTTCTCTGATATGTTGATTCCACGTACTCCGGAAGCTGTTCTTCCAATGGCTCTTACGTCCTCTTCTTTGAATCTTACACATTTTCCGTCTCTGGCCGCTAGAAGAATATCACAGTTACCATTAGTTAATACTGCTTCCAGTAGCTCGTCATTGTCTCTTATTGTTATAGCATTTACTCCGTTAGTACGAGGTCTTGAGTAGGCTTCGAGTGATGTTTTTTTAACAATTCCACGTTTTGTTGCCAGAATGATAAAGTTTGAGTTGATATAATCTTCGTCATTAAGTTTCTTAACATTAATGTAAGCCTTAACTTTATCATTAGCATCAATATTTAGAACATTTTGAATTGCTCTTCCCTTTGACGCTTTTGAACCCTCCGGAACTTCATAAACTTTGAGCCAGAAGCATCTGCCGTTTTGTGTAAAGAACAGCATGGTACTATGCATGTTTGCAACGTAAATATGCTGAATAAAATCCTCATCACGTGTAGTACTTCCTTTTGCACCTACTCCGCCACGGTTCTGAATTCTGTATTCTGCAAGCGGAGTCCTTTTAATATATCCAAGATGAGAGATTGTAATAACTACATCTTCGTCCGGATAAAAATCTTCTGGATTGAAATCCTCTGATGATGGTTGAATCTCTGTTCTTCGAGGATCACCAAACTTGTTCTTTAGCTCCGTCAGCTCATCCTTAATAATTTGCATTTGAAGAGCTACATCGGCAAGAACCTCTTTAAGATGATTAATAATTCTTACTAATTCATCGTATTCAGCCTGTAATTTTGATCTCTCAAGACCAGTCAGCTGCCTTAGTCTCATTTCAACTATTGCTGTAGCCTGAATCTCAGAAAAAGAGAATCTCTCTATTAATCTGTTCTTAGCCTCATCAACTGTTTTTGACTCCCTTATTAATGAAATTATTTCGTCAATATGATCAAGTGCTTTCAACAGAGCCTCCAAAATATGAGCTCTCTTTTCTGCTTGTTCCAGTTCGAATTTAGCTCTTCTGACAACTACTTCATGCCTGTGTCTGATAAAATACTTTATAATCTGTTTTAAGTTAAGTAACCTTGGCCTTCCGTCAACAAGAGCAATGTTATTAACTGAGAAACTTGACTGAAGCTGAGTATATTTATAAAGAGTATTAAGCACAACATTTGCAACTGTTCCTATCTTGAGTTTGATAACAATCCTCATACCCCTTCTGTCACTCTCATCATTGATGTATGCAATCCCTTCCACTCTCTTTTCCTCAACAAGCTCGGCAATTTTTTCAATCAATTCCCGCTTATTGACCATGTATGGAATTTCAGTAACTACAATTGTCTCTCTTCCACTGTCACTTACTTCAATTTCTGTTTTAGCCCTTACAACCACTCTTCCTTTCCCTGTTTCAAAAGCATCTTTTATGCCTTGAATTCCAATAATAATTCCACCTGTAGGGAAGTCTGGACCCTTTATATATTGTAAAAGCTCTTCAGTTGATATTTCGTTGTTATCAATATAGGCCGATATTGCATCAACAACCTCTCCGAGATTATGTGGAGGCATATTCGTGGCCATACCAACAGCAATTCCCGATGCTCCGTTTAGCAACAATAGTGGTGCTTTTGCAGGAAGCACTGTGGGCTCCTGAAGAGAGTCATCAAAATTGAGTTTAAAATCAACTGTGTTTTTATCAAGATCCGCCAGGACCTCTTCAGCTATTTTTTTGAATCTGGCTTCTGTGTACCTCATCGCTGCAGCAGAGTCCCCGTCAATAGAGCCAAAGTTACCCTGACCGTCTACCAGCATGTACCTCATACTCCACTCCTGGGCCATCCTCACCATTGCTTCATAAACGCTTGAGTCACCGTGTGGGTGAAACTTACCAAGCACCTCTCCTACTATACGGGCAGACTTTTTATGTGAGGCGCCGGATGTGAGACCAAGTTCAGACATTCCAAAAAGCACTCTTCTGTGAACAGGCTTCAATCCGTCTCTAACATCAGGTAGTGCACGCGAAACAATCACAGACATCGAATAATCGATGTATGCGCTTTTCATTTCGTCCTCTATGTTGATTTTAATTATTCGTTGTTTATTTTCAGACTCTTGCATCATTGTAGATTAAACTTTCCTTGAAAAAAATGAGGTGTAAAATTAGGAATAAAAAATAGATTGAACAAATTGAAATTCTATTTGTCTAAATTGAGTAAATTTGCACATTATTCCACAATTATACGATGAATCTTATATTATCAAACGAACTTAATGAAATAATCTCTTACAGCAGAGAGGAGGCAATGAGAATGGGCAGTTATACCATAAGTGTAGATCACCTGTTGCTGGGGATTATCAGACATCAGGATAATGCTGCTTTTGAAGCTATTATGTCATTTGGCATCAATTACAAGGTGCTTAAATCTAAAATAGAAGAGCAACTAAAAAGCGGGCAGGTTGTCCCATTTGACCAAGCTGAAAAACTCAACCTCTCTAAGGGAGCTGAGAGCGCCCTTAAAATAATGTACCTTGAGGCAAGATCACTAAAAGAATCTAAACCTGGTCCACTCCATCTTTTTTTGGCTATTCTCAGAAGTGATGAGGGGGTGGGAATGTCAATATTAAGAGAGCATAGCATGACATATGAAAGGGTTAAAGATCTTATTAGAGGTAAAGACTCCGGTAAACCAACAGCCGGTCCTGGCATTGAAGACACATATAACCTCGGTCCAGATGCAGACGGAGAGGGTCGTGCAAGACCTGTAAGACCAACAAAACCTCAAAGTGACACTCCTGTTCTGGATAGTTTTGGCTTTGATCTTACTGCAGCTGCTACTGAGGGTAAATTAGACCCGGTTGTGGGAAGAGATAAAGAGATTGAAAGACTAGCTCAAATTCTTGGCAGAAGAAAGAAAAACAATCCGGTATTGATTGGAGAACCAGGGGTTGGGAAATCCGCAATTGCTGAGGGTCTTGCTCTCAGGGTTGCACAGAGAAAGGTATCAAGAGCCTTGCTTAATAAGAGAATCATAACTCTGGATATTGGCTCTATTGTTGCAGGAACTAAATACAGAGGACAGTTTGAAGAGAGGATGAAATCAATTCTAAGTGAAATAACAAAGAACCCTGATATTATTCTTTTTATTGACGAGTTACATACATTAGTGGGAGCAGGAGGTGCATCGGGCTCACTCGATGCAGCAAATATGCTAAAACCGGCACTTTCCAGAGGAGAGATCCAGTGTATTGGAGCAACAACTCTGGATGAGTACAGGGAGCATATTGAGAAGGATGGTGCACTGGAGAGAAGATTTCAGAAAATTATGGTTGATCCTACAGATTTTGAGGAGACTCATGTCATACTTCAAAATATAAAGGAGAGATACGAAAAACACCATAATGTCAAATACACTGATGAAGCTCTTATTGCATGTATAAGATTATCACAAAGATACATTACTGATAGATGTTTACCTGATAAAGCTATAGATGCTCTTGACGAAGCTGGATCAAGGGTGCATTTGATGCATCTTAAGGTTCCTGATTTCATTTCTGCAATTGAAAAGGAAATCGAACCAATTAGAGTTGAAAAACGGCTGGCTGTTAGTCAGAGTCTTTATGAAAAAGCAGCACAACTAAGAGATCTTGAAAAACAGAAGCTTGAAGAGTTGGAACTTGCACAAAAGTCTTGGAACGAAGAGCAAAATCTTCATCCTCAAATTGTTGATGAGAATGATGTTGCTGAAGTTTTGTCAATGATTACCAGCGTTCCAATACATAAGCTTGCAGAGAAAGAGGGAGATAAACTTGCTAAAATGGGTGAAAACCTTAAAAAGAGGCTTATTGGGCAAGACGAAGCTGTTGACAAGATTGTTAGAGCAATCCAGAGAAACAGAGCGGGTCTTAAAGACCCTAATAAGCCAATTGGAAGCTTTCTTTTTCTCGGGCCTACAGGAGTTGGTAAAACACAATTGGCAAAAATACTCACGGAGTATCTCTTTGATTCTGTCGATAACCTTATAAGAATTGACATGAGTGAATTTATGGAGAAGTTTGCTGTAAGCAGGCTTATTGGTGCTCCTCCTGGATATGTGGGTTATGAAGAGGGTGGTCAGCTAAGCGAAAAGGTAAGAAGAAGGCCATACTCAGTTGTACTCTTAGATGAAATTGAGAAAGCTCATCCGGATATCTTCAATCTCCTTCTTCAGGTTATGGATGAGGGCAGGCTTACTGACAGCAACGGCAGGCACATAGATTTCAGAAACACACTTATGATTCTCACATCCAATATAGGAAGCAGAGAAGTAAAAGACTTTGGTGCCGGGCTTGGCTTTTCCAATGCAACTAAACGCAACGTAAACGATAACACAAAACATATTATTGAGAAAGCATTGAAAAAGACTTTCTCACCTGAGTTTTTGAACAGACTTGACGAACAGATACTATTTAACACTTTGGGCAGAGAAGATTTATGTAAAATTATTGACATTGAACTTGATGACCTTTTTAAGAGAATTATTAATGCGGGATATAGTTTGGTTATCACTGAAAAAGCTAAACAGATTGTAGCAGAAGAGGGATATGACCCTCAGTTTGGTGCAAGGCCTCTTAAGAGGGCAATCCAGCGAAATATAGAAGATCTTGTAGCAGAGGCAATAATAAGCGGAAAATTCAAGCAGGGTGATAAATTATTGATAGATGTAAGCTCTACCGGCTCAGAAGGAGATTCGTCTAAGAAGCTTATAGTTTCCCTGGGTTCTTAAATAGATAAATTTATCAGACAAAATATCCGGTGAAAGTGATTCAAACTCTCGCCGGATTTTTTTTAAACTAATTCTTTCAAATGTAAATTTATCAATATAGAATTCTGACTCTACAGGAGTGGAATATGTTTCAAATCCAAGCTTCTGATAAGATGCCCCGTCAGACCAGTCTGCATCACAATAAGTCATAATCTCACCTGGAGATATATCTTTAATAAAGTGATCTAAAACTTTACTCATCCCCCCTACCACTCTTATCCCTTTAAGAGAGGTATGTCTAACCCATTCATAGGATAGTACCGACTTATCATCCCTTCTCATAAACCTTGATGAAGAGAAAGATGATACAGACACAGGTTTTTTGTCCGACTCTCTAATCAATGCATAATTGAATTTTGAATCAGCCTCTCCTATCAGATGATTTTCATGGTGAAATTTTTTAGCGATTGTTTTATCTACCCTCTCAATTCTGCAACTTCTTGCAAAAACAGATTCGAACTTTCCAACTTTTACAAGAATCATGCTTTTAACTATATCCCTTTTTGATAGCCATCTGTCTAAATGGATAAAAATAACTTTTTCATTGAAATGACTGCACTTCGAATAATTTTTGTAATCTTCAAATGATACGAGTTTGACAACGAAATGACCATTATTTATCACAAAAAGATTCTCCTCCTGAGAATAGCAAATTTTACTATTATCAAGGAATGTTCTGAATTCTAAGAGAAAAAGGTCCCTCATTGCTTGCAAAGTTAAGGGTTTCGTAATAATTCTTGAAAGAAATTTGGAAATATAATTCTGTTACCATATCTTTGCACTCCCAAAACGGAAGATTCAGTAGCTCAGCAGGTAGAGCACAACACTTTTAATGTTGGGGTCCTGGGTTCGAGCCCCAGCTGGATCACAAAAACAGAAGCCAAGCTAACGCTTGGCTTCTGTTTTTTTATTAAGTTTGAACAACAAAACCTCTTTACTATGAAAAATTTAACCAAACTGGCAGTGTTGTTTATATTTTTTAACACGCTGCTATTATCGTGTGTTTCAAACGATAGATCAAACATCACACATCTTCCATTTAGACTCTCCGAAGGAGGTAATTGGGGAATAATCTCAACAGACGGAGAGGTTGTTATAAATGGAGAGTATACTACAGCTCCATTTGCGGCAACTGAGGGAGTATTTATTATTCGCACGGAGAACGGAAAGTATGAATACTACACAACGGATCCTGTTCCAGTTAAAATAGGTGGACAATATATTAAAGCTGGGGCATTTAGTGAATCACTGGCACCTGTCATGGAGAGAGAAGATATAATATCTTTGATTAACACAGAGGGAAATGTTGTATTTTCTTTGGAAAATGTAAATGGAAAAAGAATCGTCTCTTGCTCTTCTTTTTCAAATGGTCTTGCACTCATTGAAGATGAAGATGGTCTGAAAGGCTTTGTTGATAAAAAAGGTAAAGTTGTTTTACCTCCCCAGTATGATGATGCATCAGATTTTGATGATGGGCATGCCGTTGTAGTAAGACGGGAATCAGATAAAAAGTACTGGCAGATAATTAACAAAAAGGGAGAGATTGTACACGAACTTAATTCAGAAACAAAAGCCACTCTTGAAAATATCTCTTCCGGTTTATTGGGTTTTACAATTTCTGAGAACTCCGATGCATGGGGATTCATTTCTACTAAAGGAGAAGAGATAGTTCAACCCTCCAGAGATTATGTTATGATTAAACCTGTGAATTTCAAAATGTTTGCATATAATAATGGTAATAAAATGGGGGTTGCAGCCATTGATGGAAAACGAGTTCTACCTGCTGAATTTGACGAAGTTGAGCATTCTGGAGGGAATAACTTTATAGTACAAAAGGGAGAAGTTTGGTTTATTGTTGACAAAGATAATAAAGAGGTTGGAAATGTTGATTTTACTGATCATACCAGCAATATTAACGGATACTTTTTCGCTAAAGTTCGCGACAAGTTTATCCTTTTAGACTCAAAAGGAAAAAGGAAAGGAGATGGTGAGTTTCATGAAGTTAAACTAAATACTCCTCCTCACTCAGTGAGGCTGGATCTTGTAAATTTTAGAAAATCGGTCTCAGATTTATTTCAGATTATTGCTCCTGGACAATTATGGAGACTTAAGGTAGGTTCTCCGGCTTCTGAAGTTACAGCAATGCTCGGTTCAGGAAGCGCAGAATTTCTTAAATCAACACGATCTCTAACAACAAAGAGAGTTGCTGAAAACATAGAATCTATTATCACATCGGGATTCACATCAGAAATCTCTGTTCCTGTTACAGAGAAAGAAATGTTAAGAGACATGTGGGGCAGAGCATATTGGGATAATGTTATTAAAGGATATGCTTTTAACGAGAATTCCACTCTCCAGGAGATATCTGCAGTTATAAAACTTCTTGGGAATATGAAGGGTAAAGAGAAAGAGACTGCTGCCGCAATTTCTGAAATTGCTTTGTCTTCGGGATTTTCGGAAAAAGAGACAGGTGACGGTTCAATAAAACTTACCGCCGGAGATGGACGATTGATTACTATAACCTATGTACAAAACTCAGGATTAAATATTCAATTAAGATAATATTAAGAAAACATTATCAATAACTGGGCAAACAGAACTCTTAAGAACATAGTTAACGGATATACACTGGCGTAGGTAACGGCAGGAATATCATTTCCTGCCGTTTTTCCTGAAAATGCAAGCGCTGGCGGATCTGTTGTGCTTCCTGCAATTAGGCCCATCAATGCAAAGAAATTTATTTTAAACAACTTCCTGGCTATTATACTAGTTATAAGAATTGGTACGATTGTTATTATCAAGCCTAAAAGTATCCAAAGAAAACCATCTCCATTTAACAGAGTCTCAAAAAATCCCTTCCCTGCTTCCAGACCAACACATGCAAGAAAGAGTGAAATACCCACCTCTCTTAGCATTAGATTAGCACTTGTTGTTGTATAAGTAACAAGTCTAAATTTATGGCCGAATCTGCTAAGTAAAATTGCAACAATTAGTGGCCCTCCTGCAAGCCCTAATTTTACCGGCTGTGGAATACCCGGAATCATAAACGGAATACTGCCTAATAATATTCCCGCTGCAATACCTAGAAATATGGCAATTAGATTTGGCTCTTTAAGCCTTTTTTGGGAATTTCCGATAATCTCTGCAGCTGCATCAACAGCCTCAGATGTGCCTAACACTGTGAGTCGGTCTCCAATTTGAAGCCTTAAATCTGGCCTTGCTACAAGATCAACTCCGGCTCTGTTAATACGTGTAACAATAATACCAAAAGCCTTACCAAGCTTTAAACTGGCAAGACTCTTTCCGTGAATTTGCTCTTTAGTCACTAATACCCTCCTTGGTACTACATTAAAATCATACGTTAGCCAATCCTCCTCTTTTAGTTGAGACTCACCACCGAACAAAGCTGAAATATTGTCTATATCAGATTTTCTAAGAATAACCAAAACCTCTCCATCCTCCTCTAAAATAGTATCAGCACCTGCTATTACAATCTTCCCATTTGTACTTTTGTATCTTGATATTACGAATGGTTTGTCGAGGTACTTTCTCAAACTGCTTATAGTTTTGCCTGCAATTGCCGGATTTAGGATTTTAAATGATGATTTTATTGTCTCTTCAGGATTATCACCCTCATTGTCTTCGTATGATTTATACTCTTTCGAACTATCTATTTTAAAAACAGATTTCAAAAAAAGTATTGACATAATTATTCCTACTACACCCAAGGGATAGGCTACTGCATAACCAGTAGCTATTGATGTGTCGTTTGTTCCGTTTATGTCAATAAAAGCTTGTTGTGCAGCACCCAGACCTGGTGTATTTGTAATAGCCCCGGACATTATCCCTGCCATTGTTTGCAAAGGAATACCTGAAAAAAGATGAATAATAACTGTTGTCAATACTCCAAGTACTACTATAGTAGCTGCCAGTACATTTAGCTTAACTCCACCTTTCCTGAAAGAAGAGAAGAATCCTGGCCCTACTTGAAGACCAATTGAATAAACAAATAAAATAAGTCCAAACTCCTTTACAAAATGTAGTATATGTTGAGATGGGGTGAATCCTGCTTTGGAAAATACGATACCGGAAAATAGTATCCATGTAATTCCTAAAGAGACACCCTTAATCTTAAATTTTGACAGAAGAATACCAGCAGAAATTACAAGTGACAACACCAAGACTGTTTGTGCAATCCCCTCATTAAAAAGAAGTTTTATAAACCAATCCATCCTAATATTTTTTTCAAAAGTAAGATTAAATATCTATATTTGGTTGAACACTAAAACTCAATTTATGAAAATGATTAAAGAATTTAAAGAATTTGCCATGCGCGGAAACGTTATGGATATGGCAGTGGGTATAATAATCGGTGGTGCATTCGGTAAAATTGTATCCTCATTTGTATCAGATGTAATAATGCCACCTATTGGCGTGTTAGTTGGAGGGGTTAATTTTACCGATTTGAAAATAACTATTAAAGATCAGATACTAGATACCGCAGGAGAGATAATCACACCTGCTGTTACTTTAAACTACGGTAACTTTGTTCAAGTAACCTTTGATTTTATAATTATAGCATTTGCGATATTTATGATGATAAAATTCATGAATAATCTTTCAAGAAAAAAAGAGGTTGAACCTGCCGCGCCGGCTGCTCCTCCCCCAACTCCTGAAGATATTGTTCTTTTAAAAGAGATTCGAGATTTACTAAAAAAACAGTAAATATTTAAATCCCCTATGAGGTTTTTTTCTACCTTTGCAGCCTGAACAAATGGTTCTGTAGCTCAGTTGGTAGAGCACGACACTCTTAATGTTGGGGTCGTGGGTTCGATCCCCACCGGGACCACAAAGAAAAGCCGAGGTTATCTTCGGCTTTTTTCATGAACAAAATGATTAAGATTATTGTTATCAAACTTAAAATATAAATCATGACCAATTTCATCTTTCAAAATCCCACCAAAATTATATTTGGAAAAGATACAATAGCAACCCTAGCTCAAGAAATTCCTTCAAACAAAAAGATACTGGTTACGTTTGGAGGTGGAAGTGTAAAGACAAATGGTGTTTATGGACAGGTAAAAGAGGCACTCAAGAGCCATACTTACATTGAATTCTGGGGAATTGAAGCAAATCCTGACATTAGTTCTTTAAGGAAAGCAATTGAGGTTGGCAAGCGTGAAAGATGCGATTTTGTTCTGGCTGTTGGTGGCGGATCTGTAATCGATGGATCAAAACTTATTGCGGCTGGGATCTTATTTGAAGGAGATGCATGGGAGATAGTTATGAAAAGAGACTGGACAAAAGAGAAGGCGTTGCCTTTAGCATCAGTTCTCACTCTACCGGCTACCGGTTCAGAAATGAATAGTGGAGCCGTTATCTCAAACAGAGCTGACAAAGAGAAGTTCGCCTTTTACTCAAAACATCCTGTTTTCTCAATTTTAGACCCGGAAACGACTTTTACTCTTCCAAAGCATCAAATTGCATGCGGTCTCGCAGATACTTTCATTCATGTAATGGAACAATATCTCACTACTCCCGGCCAATCTCCATTAATGGACCGATGGGCAGAAGGTATATTGCAGACAATAATTGAGATATCTCCCAAGGCCTTATCAGGTGAAAATGACTATGATTCAATGTCAACTTTTATGCTTTCTGCCACCATGGCACTGAATGGATTTGTCTCTATGGGAGTCTCTCAAGACTGGGCTACACATATGATTGGTCATGAACTAACTGCTCTGCTGGGTATTACACACGGTCATACTTTAACAATAGTACTGCCGGGAACAATGTGGGTACTAAGAGAGGAGAAGGGAGAAAAGATACTGCAATATGGCAAAAGGATATTTGGTGTTGAAGGAAATGACAGGGACCAAACAGTTAAAGAGATCATTTTTAAAACAGAAAAATTCTTTAATTCTCTTGGGCTAAAAACCAAACTGTCAGAAAATGGTGGCGATCTTTTGACAATAGATGAGATAGAAAGAAGATTTAGTGAAAGAAATGTTCGATTCGGAGAAAACAGAAGCGTAACATCTAAAGTTGCCCGTGAAATTCTCGAGAAAGTTTTATAGATGATCACTTCTCCATAAGACCATTTAACATTGCATAAACTGTAAGACCGGAAATACTTTTAATTCCGGTCTTTTTTGCAATGTTCTTTCTGTGTGACATAACAGTATGCACAGATATATTAAATACCTGAGCAATCTCTTTATTAGTCTTTCCTTTTGCAACTAAAACCAATACCTCTACCTCTCTTTCTGACAGATCATATTGATCTGACAAAACCTCTCTATTTACATCTTTTTCGAAATCTGAAACATCTCTCAATACCTTAATAATTTGAGAGTTTGTCATATACATGTTTAATAAAGAATCAAATTCAAGTAAAAATGATTGAGGAACACATGTTGTGATGAAACCAACAAGCTTTGCATCAATATTGAAATCTTTGAGCTTTCGACGAAATGGAGAATCACCGGTTAGTAAATAAGGGTTAATTACAATTATAAATGGCTTTTCATCCCATCTGTGTCCAAAAAAATGATCAAGTGTTTCAAATTTTAGCAAAGGATAAAACATAGTAGTTGAGTCAGAAATTACCTTTGACAATCCCTCTCTCAATAAACCAGATGGTTCAACTACAGCTATGCAAATAGGGTTTTTCATGTCTAGACCGGTTTCTTTAACTTTTCCAGGTACTCTACATGTGGAACAAGTAGCCTGTCTTCAAGATATGCATGATTCTCAAATTCTGCCTGGAGTATGTATAATTGCTCTATTAAATCATACAACTGGGGATGAGGCTTAACGGAGGGGAAGTATTTAAGGAGTATATTTTTTAAGTCGCTTATTTTTGACTCAATGTTTGTGTGATTCTCTTCAAATTTTTCAATAGAGTATCCAGGGTATGATTTCCCATCAATTATACTTGATATATAAGGGAATACAATACCATCTTCATATTCAAAGTGCGAAAGCAGTTCAAATTTGTACTCTTTAAAAAAATTTATAAACACAGAAGAATGAGAGTTTGCAAAATCTTTGCTCTCTGCAATTTCATATATCGATTTTTCAACAAGAGGAATATCTTTAAAAATAAATTCATGATGAGACGATCTTAAATAGTTAACTAACTGGAGAGTCGGTAGATTTTTAAGAAAATCTTGGTCAGGTTCAAATCTCTTGTAAGTTGTCATATTTGCTATTGTAAGAAATAACTGATATGAGATATTGTATTTAACACATACATCACGAACACTTTTCTCTCCAAAACCTGGCATAATACCAAGTCTTTTAAGAATTCTTACAATTTTAAAATTCTCTTCTACTATCCCAGATAGTTTTCTTTCAGATGTAAAAAATTCCGACATAACAATTACTATAACTTCAATTACAACATTGGTTATTAGGAAAAGTTTACAATTCTTTTGTTTATATTTACGAATGTATTTAACAAAGCTATGAACCAAGATCAAGTCTCTGTACTGTTAATTAATATTTCAGATCTTAAGTTTTCATTCCCTGTTGAGATTATTAACAGGGTTATTTTATCACAGGAAATTATCCCTGTCGGCAACACCAATGGCATTGTAAAAGGTTTAATTAACCTTCATGGTGAAGTAATTCCTGTAGTATCTTTAAGAAAAAGATTTTCATTACCGGAAACTAAGATTACATCAGAGAACCTTTTTTTAATACTATCTTTTAAAAATTTAACTGTTGCAATTATTGCAGACTCCGTTGAGGGGGTTGAGATGCTCAATAAATCAGATATCAAATTATACAAGGAGATTCTTCCTGGCATGAGCGAGCTTGAATTCTTCACTAAAAATGAGGGGATATATTACATTTACAACACAGAGAATTTGCTTAGTGCTGAGGAAGAGGAAGATGTAAGAAATCTAAATGTTCATGAAAGCTGAGGAACAAGTACTTAACATAGCAAAGGTTATTGAATCATCAATGGGGCTTGCTTTTCAAACTAACCGGATTGATGAGTTTTCAAGACATCTTAAAGAGGCTGTTCAGACTCTTGGGTATTCAGATTTTGAATCATTTTTTAAAAAAATCACAATCTCTGGAGGTAAACTAACATCAGAGGAAAAAAAGGTTCTTGCAGCTCATCTAACTGTAAGTGAAACGTACTTTTTCAGGGAGAAACCTGCTATTACCATGTTTTGTAAAACAATCATCCCTGAACTTATAAGAAAGAAAAAAGGAGAAGTTATCAGAATATGGAGTGCAGGTTGCAGCTCAGGTGAAGAGCCATATACTCTGGCAATGATTATAAAGGAGTTATTCCCAAATTTTCCTAAAGGACACATTAAAATTCTAGGAACTGATATTAACCCGAATGTCCTTACCAAGGCAAAAAACGGTTTGTACACATCTTGGTCATTCAGAGAGATTCCCGATACGTATGTAAACAAGTACTTTAAGAAAATAGGCGATAATTACCAAATATCAGACTCTATAAAAGAACTTGTCAGGTTTGAACATTTAAACCTTGCGGATGATATTTTCCCGGGAGAATCTCCTGGAGAACCTAATATTGATATTATTTTTTGCAGAAATGTTCTTATGTATCTTAACCACGATCTGATTAAGAAAATTTCTCAGCGTTACTTCAATATTCTTAATGAAGAGGGATGGCTTATAACAAGTCAGGTTGAACTAAACGACATATTCTTTGGACATTTTTCAAAAGTATACAGTGACGAAGGGGTTTTTTATATCAAAGATAGCACTCATAAAAAACGAAAAAATCTCCTCTCCCCTGTAAAGGAAACTATAGCAACACCTTCAGTGTCAAAAAAAGCCCAAAGACAACATAAGAAAATTGAAATTGATCTAAATACAGATGAAGAAGATAGCTCATTCTTAAATAGCGAGCTAGAAATGCTTTACTCAGAAGGGAAATACTCGCAATGTATTAAGATAGCGATTGCTGAGATGGAGAAAGGATCAGAAGACAATACACTGTTAGGATTTCTAGCAAAAAGTTATGCAAACACAGGTAGATACAAAGAGGCTATATATATCCTGGACAAATTGATTTCTAAGAATATTTCATCTGATGATATTTTCTATCTTTATGGAACTGTTTTAACTGAGCTAAAAGAGATAGAAAAGGCAAAACAGATGTTCAGAAAAGGCTTGTATTTAAATCCCGAACACTTGCTATCACATCTCATGCTTGGCAACATACTTAAAAATGAGGGAAATAACCGGGGAGCTTCAATTCATTACAGAAATGTAATTCAATTAACTGACAAGATTAAAGAGGAAGATATCGTAAGATTAACAGGTGGTGTGAATAAGGACAGACTAAGAGAAATGGTAGAAAAACTCATCGAATATTAAATGGAGAACGATAGAACCATACTAAAAGCCAGAGCAAAACGAAATGCTGAAAAGATCGCTCACATTGAGAGTCTTGATAGTGTTTATTTTTTGGTTTTCAGAGTTGTAAAGGAGATTTACGCAATTGAAAACAAATGGATAAAAGAGGTAGTAAAGGTTGGTAGTTTCACAACTATTCCCGGAACTCCTGATTTTGTAATGGGAGTTGCGAACATACGAGGCAATATATTTTCAGCAATCAATATTAACAGATTTCTATCTGCCAGGGAGTACGGATTATCAGAACTGAATAAGTTGATAATTATTTCAAATGGAGATGTTGAGTATGGATTTGTAGCAGATGAAATTATGGGCTTTTCTGAGACACGGTTATCTGATATATCTGAAGTTCCAGACAATTATAATCAACTATACAAAGAGTTCGTGACCGGCATTTGTAAAACAGGTGCCTTAATTCTAAATGGCAAGGCCTTAACTGAGAGTAATAAAATAATTATTGAATAAAATGGAAAACTTCTTGAATTTTAAAACCAGGGGAAAGATGATAATAGGGTTTGTAGTTATTGTTATAGCAACAATTCTATTTTCAGTAATTTCATACACAAATCACAGGCGGATGAGTAATGTAGTAGAAGAGAATTCGCTTTTAGATACTCTTGCATATGAACTCACAGGCCTTAGAGCAGATGAAAACAGGTTAAGAGCGTTGAGTCTGGAAGCACTATTCTATCCTGAAAGACTTAAGTCTTCAGATATTCAAACTAAGATTGAGCAAAAGCAATTAGATATTCTGCAGAAAACAAAAGGGCTTGATAGTCTTCTCAAAGCCTATCCTGATCAGATGATTTTAATGAATGAATTAGAGGCTGATGTAAAAAAATACGTTAGTAATAGGGAGAAAATGCTTACTCTTTTAACAGAAGGAGAAACAGGATCAGCGATGAAACTTGTTAACGAAGAACAAGACATTCTTTATGAGCAAATAAGATCAAAGTCAATTCAGATTGAGACAAATTTACTTGCAATGAAAGATAAGACTCATGCTTTATCGCATAAGGCTGAAAGGATTGTTGTTTTTCAATTGTTTATTCTTGGAAGCATATTAGTGATACTCGTTATTTCAATTGCAATATGGACCTTAAGGATTGTCAGAAAAATATCTGAAGAGATAAAATCCGGTGTTGAAATCCTCGGCACTGCCTCCGCAGATATACTAAGTGCTGTAACTGAAATATCAGCCGGAGCTGCTGAAACAGCGACAGCTGTAACAGAGACCACTACAACTATTGAAGAGGTCCGTCAAACAGCAATGGTTTCAAATCAAAAAGCTCAGTCACTTATGGAGAGCTCTCAGAAAGCTTCTGACTCAGCAGATAAGGGAAGAGACTCTGTTAAGAAACTAACTTCTGCTATACAGCATATAGATAGTCAGATGCATCTTATTTCTGACACTGTCGTGAAGCTTTCTGAACAAAACAGAGCCATTGCAGATATTACCTCTACTGTAGCAGATATTGCTGACCAGTCAAATCTTTTGGCTGTTAACGCAGCAATAGAGGCTGCGAAAGCAGGAGAACATGGAAGAGGTTTTACAATAGTTGCTCAGGAGATACGTTCTCTGGCAGATCAGTCTAAAAGAGCTACTCAGCAGGTAAAAGAGATTCTAAATGAGATTAACAAATCTGTAAACTCAACTGTGGGAGTAACCGATCAGGGTGCAAAGAGTGTTGATGAAGGAATCAGAAGAGTCAAAGAGAGCGGTGAGGTAATTGACATTCTTGCAGATAACGTTGAAGACGCAGTTGAGGCAGCTATTCAAATATCTTCATCTACCAGACAGCAGATGGCCGGAATGGACCAGATTGTTCCTGCAATGGAGAACATTAAAAGAGCAAGCGAGCAAAATGTTACAGGAATTAATCACACCCAGGATACCGCACAGAAAATTCATCAACTGGGAAGAAATCTTAAATTGATTCTAATTAAATACAACCTATAGTTCAGATGGCTATAAACCAGGACGATCTTTTAAAAGAGCTGCTTGAAGATTTTAGAATTGAGGCTGAAGAACACCTTAGCTCTATTGATGAGGGTTTAATCGAACTCGAAAAGAGTGGAGAGGATCCTGATCAGACTGTCCTTGAGAGGGTGTATAGAGAAACTCACTCTCTTAAGGGCGCTGCAAGAGCAGTTAATCTACCAGACACAGAAAAACTCTGCATGTTAATGGAGAATATAATGAGCGTTCTGAAAAATGGTGAGGGCATCCTTTTTGACTCGCTGTTTGATGTTATGCACAAATCTGTTGACTCTTTAAGACTAATGCTCTCAAATCTCAAAGATAGCGGGAAAGAGAAAAAATTGCCTAATCTCACATTACTTTTAAAAAATCTTGATTTCATCCATAAAGAGGTTCTGGCTAAAGGAAAAACGGGTCAGGAAACAATTAAAAATAATATTCTAAGTACTGAAAAGCTAGATGTCATTGAAGATGAAAAAAATTCTTCAGAGGAGGTACCCAAGTTAAATGAAGTCCCTAAAAGAAATGATGCAGAAAATGAAACAATACGCATCTCTTCAGTTAAACTAAACAAAATTCTTGCTCAGAGTGAAGATTTTATCGCTATTAAAACAACTTTAGCTTTTTATAAAAGTGAATTAGCAGAAATCAAATCTAAGAATAAAGATGAAAGATTAGAATACCTTTATGGTGATTTAACACGATTCATTCATGTCGCAAATAGAATGATAGACGATATAATTATTGATGTTAAATCAACCCTGCTTTTACCCTTTTCTACAATCTTAAATATTGTACCCAGAATAGTGAGAGACCTTGCCCGAGACAATGGAAAAGAGATAGAGGTAGAAATTAAGGGGGATTTTTATGAAATTGATAAACGTATCCTGGAAGATTTAAAAGATCCTCTTATTCACTTAATACGGAATTGTGCTGATCACGGAATTGAAAGTGTAAATGAGAGGCTAGCTGCCGGAAAAAAATCAACCGGAAAAATATGTATAACAATTTCAAAAGATGCCGATGCAAAACTCTCTGTTTTAATTAACGATGATGGCGGAGGTATAAAAATTGAAAAAGTAGTAAAATCTG
>JAVEZL010000013.1:17729-63071 GCA_034003005.1 Bacteroidales bacterium | reverse complement strand
CCAGCGGAGCCTTGTCAGAATCTTTCATCTTCTCGCCAATGATATCCATAGCATCATAGAAAATGCTATAGGCAATACTCTTCTTCCCCTGGTACATTAGGTTATTCACGAATTGTGTCACCAACACGTCGTGAAACTTGGGATCAGGAAGCAGAATCCTCTTTTTAGGCTTCGTTTTTCTCATTTGTTCTCTTAATAATTTTTAGTTTTACTTTTTCTTAGCCGGAGCTGCAGCACCTTTTTTAGGTCTCTTAGCACCGTAGAGCGAACGCCCTTGTTTGCGTCCCTCAACACCAGCAGTGTCGAGAGCACCACGAAGAATGTGGTAGCGTACTCCCGGAAGGTCCTTCACACGACCGCCGCGTACTAGCACGATTGAGTGCTCCTGGAGGTTGTGGCCTTCTCCCGGTATGTATGCATTGACCTCCTTCTGGTTTGTCAAGCGAACACGGGCAACTTTTCGCATGGCCGAGTTAGGTTTCTTAGGAGTTGTTGTGTAAACGCGCACACAAACACCACGCCTTTGAGGGCATGAGTCCAGTGCTCTTGATTTACTCTGCTCCACCAGAACCGTACGACCCTTGCGTACTAATTGTTGAATTGTTGGCATAATTAATTGTTAATCTTTACTTTATGTAATTACGTTATATAAAACGGGTTGCAAAGATACGTTTTCTTTTGCTAAGTACAAACAACTTATTAACATTTTTTGACTAAAAAAAGGGTTATATTTGCTAGATAAACAATTAACAAGCTATGAAAATTTCACAAAAATCTGCTGCCTACATTGAGCAGGAGGAGAAGTACGGAGCTCACAACTACCATCCCCTTGAGGTGGTACTATCCAGAGGCGAGGGACCATTTGTTTGGGATGTAGACGGAAAGCGGTATTATGATTTTTTATCGGCCTATTCGGCTGTTAATCAGGGTCACTGTCATCCTAAAATTGTAGGTGCATTAAAGGATCAGGCTGAAAAAATTTGCCTGACATCCAGAGCTTTCTTTAATGATTGCCTTGGACCTTACGAAGAGTATATACACAACTATTTTGGCTACGACAAGGTTTTGCCTATGAATTCAGGTGCAGAGGCTGTTGAGACGGCGCTGAAATTAGCAAGAAGATGGGGATACGCTAAGAAGGGAATCCCTGAAAATCAGGCACTGATAGTGGGTTGTGAAGGAAACTTTCATGGAAGGACAATAAGTATTGTATCACTTTCAACGGATCCGGATTCATATTCTCAGTACGGACCATTTACTCCGGGGCTTATTAAAATCCCATATAACAATGTGCCTGCACTGGAAGAGGTCTTGGAGAAAAATTCAAAAAACATTGCTGCATTTATGCTTGAGCCTATTCAGGGTGAAGCAGGTGTGTTTGTGCCGGATGATGGATACCTTAAAAAGTGCTACGACCTTTGCAAAAAGCACAATGTCCTTTTTGTTGCCGATGAGGTTCAGACAGGAATAGCGCGGACTGGAAAAATGCTTTGCTGTGACCATGAAGATATAAGACCTGATATAGTAATTCTAGGTAAGGCAATTTCCGGAGGAGTACTTCCTGTCTCTGCAGTATTAGCAGATGATGATATAATGCTTACAATTAAGCCGGGTGAACACGGTTCTACTTTTGGCGGCTTCCCTCTCGCCTGTAAGGTAGCAATGGCAGCTCTTGAAGTGGTAAAAGAGGAAAATCTTGTTGAAAAGGCAGAGTCTCTGGGTAAGATATTCAGGGAGGAGATGAGGAGAGTCGATTCACCTTTTATTGAGCTGGTAAGGGGCAAGGGTTTGCTTAATGCAATTGTTGTCAAACCGCATAATGGTAAGGAGGCAATGGATGTTTGTATGAAAATGGCAGAGAATGGACTTATAGCTAAGCCAACACACAGACACATAATAAGATTTGCCCCTCCGCTTGTTATTACTGAGCAGCAACTTAGAGATGCTTTAAAGATAATAATTGCCTCAATCAAGGAACTGGAATAATACCTATGTATATGCAAACTACTTCCAAGGTCCTTATGGTAAGACCTGTAAGGTTTGGATTCAACGAACAGACAGCAGAAAACAACTCTTTTCAAAAGAGAGGATATGAACAGAGTGCACAAGAGATGGCACTTGAGGAGTTTGACAAATTTGTGACCCTGCTAAAATCAAATGGGGTAGAGGTGGTGGTTGTTGAGGATACTCCTGAGCCTCATACACCTGATTCCATCTTTCCTAATAACTGGTTTTCTACACACGCCACAGGGGAGCTTATTCTATATCCTATGTGTGCTCCCAATAGACGCCTTGAGAGAAAAGAGAGTGTTTTAAAGGTAATAAGAGAACTGGGTGAGAAGGGAAAGATGAAGAGAGTTGTGGATCTTACTCATTTTGAAAATGAAAACCTTTTCCTTGAGGGGACAGGAAGTTTGATATTTGACAGAAAAAACAAGCTGGCGTTTGCATGCAGATCTCCAAGATGTGATATCGCCGTCCTTGAAGAGTTGTGCGATAAGATAGATTATGAGTTTCTGGATTTTGGTGCATACGATAGAGATGGGAAACCCATTTATCATACAAATGTAATGATGTGTGTGGGTGAAAAATTTGTTGTAGCCTGCCTTGACTCTATTAAAGATATTGACGAACGTACAGAGTTTATCGCATTTGTTGAAGATTGTGATAAAGAGCTGGTAGAGATATCTATGGATCAGATGGAGCAGTTTGCCGGTAACATGCTGCAACTAAAGAGCAAAGAAGGAGAGCCGCTGCTTGTAATGTCTGCAACAGCAAAAAGGGCACTTACATCCGGGCAGCTTGAGAGTCTCTCTTCTTACTGCAAGATCATTGCACCCGAATTAGAGTCTATAGAGATAAACGGAGGAGGCTCTGCCCGCTGTATGCTTGCAGAGATATTCTTCTAATCTAAAATTCTGAAGATTAATTATCGTCCTCTTTTAGATAGCCTCCCCGGTATGCAGCAAGCAGCCGGGTGAGTTCATCTATCTGTCGCATCAGTTCTATCCCAATATCTGTATCCCTTACCAATCTTCTCTTGTTGCTGAATTCTAGCACGGTTGTTTCAGAGATAATATCGTGACCATCCTCAATAGCCTTTTTGGTTGATTCAAATGGTTCATGCTGAATAAGCATCAGGCCGTGTGAGTTATATATAAGTGTATAACCTGCAATACCGGTTTCCGGCTGATAAGCTTTTGAGTAACCGCCATCTATTACAAGAAGTTTGCCTCCTGCTTTTATAGGAGACTCTCCTTTTGCGGTTTTAACAGGAATATGGCCGTTGATTATATGTGAGACCTCATCTTTAATTCCAAATTCATTTAGGATTGCTTCGCAAATTTCACGATTGTTCTTGAGAGTATAGTAGTGTCCTTTATTCTCTTTGTGAGTCTCTTTTTCAGCAACGAAGTACCTCTCAAAGGTAGTCATCCTGTCTTTGTCAAATGGAGGGGATGAGGGGCCGCACCATAAATACCATACAAAATCGGTAGCAAAAAGTCTCTCTCTCTTTCGTTTCTCCTCAAAATAAGCCTGCCTTACAATCTGGTCAATTTTGTCAAATAGCGCTTTTCCGGAATACTCTACACCTTTAATTCTAACTTTTTTAAATGTACCATCGGGATTAAGAGGAACCGAGCCGTGATAAAGCAAATTTGAATTCTTTACGAGATACAGAGAGCCGTTCGCATAGATGCACCTCATATGCTTGCGCAGCTTCTCGCTATTCGTAAAGTAGTGTTTCATTGTCTCAACAACTTCGCGTTCGTCATCAGTGAGCCTGTAAGGATTCTGCGGATCAATGGTAGGGAAGAAGTTGTCTCTCAGAGCGTAATCCTTTCCGTAAAGGTCAATAGTCCCTTTTTCAAAATTGATTTTGTGAAGTAACCTTCTGTCATCCATCTCAAATTCAGGATTTCTCTCAATCAGCTGACCTTCAAGTTTAAACTGAATGATTGAGATGGCTTTGTGCATCTGAGAAATAAGCTTCATATGCTTCTGTTTCACAGGCTCGTCATCTCTTGCCTTAGGTTTAAAAAGAAGGCACTGATCCTCTCCGTAAACCTCCATGGCAAATGTTGCCAGAGGAAGAAGGTTTATTCCATAACCATCTTCCAATGTAGACAGATTTCCATATCTGAGGCTTATTCTGAGTACATTGGCCATACAGGCCTCACTGCCTGATGCTGCACCCATCCATACTATATCATGATTTCCCCACTGGATGTCAAAATTGTGATAATCGCACAACAGGTCCATTATTATATGAGCTCCGGGTCCCCTGTCGTAGATGTCCCCAACAACGTGCAGATGGTCAATTGTCAGACGCTGAATAATCTTGCTCATGGCAATTATAAACTGTTCGGCCCTTCCTGTGGAGACGATTGTTGATATAATAGCATGGACGTAATCCAGTTTGTTTGGGTCTGTTTTAAATTCGTGAAGGAGCTCCTGAATTATATATGAAAACTCGCCCGGGAGTGCTTTGCGAACCTTTGACCTTGTATATTTTGAAGACACATTGCTTAGCACGCTGAGTAGTTGCAAGAGCACCATTTTGTACCAGTCGTTAATGTCCCTCTCTCTAGCCTGAATTACTTTAAGCTTTTCAACTGGATAGTAAATCAAAGTACAAAGCTCTCTTTTTTCCCACTCTCTTAGTCTGTGCCCAAAAATATCCTCTACTTTTTTCCTGATTACTCCCGATGCATTCTTGAGCACATGCTGGAATGACTCATGTTCACCATGAATGTCTGTAAGAAAGTGCTCTGTTCCCTTTGGAAGATTAAGGATTGCTTCAAGATTAATGATTTCTGTGCTTGCGGCAGATATTGTAGGAAAGCTTTTTGAAAGTAGTTGCAGATACTTCAGATCCTTCATTACCTTTTAATTTTGTGGATAAATATATTTTTCAACTACCATTGACAACATGGCAGCCTTGACCGGTTTTGTAAGAACATCATTGCACCCGGCCTCTCTTGCCTCTATCAAATCAGATTCAAATGCATTTGCTGTAAGAGCAATGATAGGTATTACAGTACTCTTTTTACGAATAGCTTTTGTGGCCTCAAGTCCATTCATAACAGGCATTTTTATGTCCATAAGTATTATGTCCGGCTTGTAACTATCAAATAAATCAATTGCCTCCTGACCGTTCAAAGCTCTTGCAATATCATACGTTCTTGAAAGAATTATATCAAGAAGCATAAAGTTGCTGTCAAGATCCTCTGCTATCAGAATTCTCTTTTTTATCTCATTTGTAGATGCTGCTGCCGTGATGTTGGCCGGGCTTTCTGCTACAAGATTCTCATTATTTTTGATTCTGGAACAGAGGTCTAGAGGGATGGTATAAAACACCCGGGTTCCCTCTCCAACTATTGATGTAACAGATATTGAGCCACCGAGCCTTTCAACAATTGCTTTGCAAATTGGAAGTCCCAGTCCGGTTCCGGGAGCAAACTCGTCGGTTTTATAAAAACGGTTAAAAACTTTCTCAATATCCTCAGGAGATATGCCTCTTCCGGTATCCTTTACAAATATTTCAATCTCGGACTCTCTCTTGATGAATCCAATTGTAATTGTTCCCTCTTCTGTAAATTTGACAGCATTATTAACAAGATTTGAAATAACCTGTCTGTTTCTCACTTCATCGTAAAATATAGATTCGTTGTCAAATGGAAGCTCTGTTAATATGGTTAGGCTCTTTTTCAAGTTAAGCTTGCTTGTCTCTGCAACCTCAATAATCTGATTAGATAAATCAAAATTTGAAAACTCAAATTTAAGACTGTTTGACTCAATTCTTGATATGTCCAGGATATCATTAATAAGCGTCATAAGAGAGGCGGAGTTGTTGTTAATGATTGAGGCAAATTCTACCTTCTCACTTTCTGAATATGTTGAATCCGATATAAGATTTGCAAAACCTACTATACCATTTAACGGCGTCCTTATTTCATGGCTCATATTTGAAAGGAAGGAGCTCTTTAACCTGTCTGACTCCTCTGCTTTGAGCCTGGCTTCTACCAACTCATTTTCTCTCAGCTTGATATCGTTGATATTAATATCCATTCCATATAAGAAACGGGCATCCTTGTTAGCTGTTCCTGACGAAACTGAATAAATAATTCCTCTTCTTTCCCACCACTCCCACTTACTCCCACCATTCAGAGACATTCTGTACTCTACGCTAAAGCTTTTAGCTTTTCTTGTCATCAGCTTGTCGTATGAAAGAGATAATTTTTCTCTGTCTTCCGGGTGCACGAGCTCAAGGAAATTCTTATGAGTAGTAAAGCCATCATTTTCCTGGCCAAAAATATTCTCTTTATTTACCACAACGGAGAATTGTTTGGTTAAGGTACTGTAAAACCAAATGAATGCTTTTGCCGACTCCATTGCAAGGTTCAGATACCGTCTCTGTTTGTATAGTTCTGTTACATCCCTCATGACCAGAACAAGCTGGCTGACCTCTCCAGTTTTGTCTAATACGGGTGATATATTTCCGGCTATGAATCTCGACTCTTTTTCGTGATAATCTATTCTTGAATACTCAGGAATAGAAATTGTAATCTTTTGGACAAGTGATTGCTTAAGTAAGGAGTGAATACAATCGCTGCTTTCAGGCTGACTTGTTTTGAAAACCTCATGGAATTTCTTCCCCATAAGGCCCCGTTTATACTCTGAAAGTTGAGTGGCAGCATCATTTGCGTAAATAATATTAAGATTCTTATCAAATGAAATAACACCCTCCTCCATTACAGAAAAGGTGTTGTTAAGGAGCTCTCTTCTGGCAATATTTTCAGAGCTGAGTCTCATCAACTCTTTGTTAAGATTTCTGTGACGAAAATGGTAAACGGCAAACACCATGAGAGTGGTAACGAGAAGGAGGATAAATGCAAGGAAGAGCTGAACCTCTGTACGGAAGTTGTCGTATATGCTTTCAGGCTTGTTAATCATTATTGCCTGCTTAGAAATTTTATCCCCTGGTATATTCCAGCGCTTGACCTCATTGAAGTCAAATTGAAGTTTATACTGATTTATTGTGTCGTTTATAACCAGGCCGGGATTATCAAGCATCTCTGATGAGAACTCTGCTGTCTTATAGCCATGATCCCAGCTGGAGATTGTATAGCCACCCAATACACCTGTACCCGTAAGTAAATTCTGGACCCCAAGTACCGGAATATTGTTAATTTTTGACAAAAAGGGATTTGGAGAATTTTTAATCAGGTAATTTCCATTATTGTCCATCATCCAGCTTGACAATATTGCAAATGATTTCAGTGGCATCCCGTTAATTTTTTTAACGAAATCCTCAAAATTGTCACCTTTTGGAGAGAGATAGCTGATTTTTACATTTTCATTTTCAGCAAGCTGACCTGCAACCCTTTTAGCATATTCGGCTTCAAGATAACCATAAGTGCTGTTGTCAGTAATGAGTGTAACTTCTTTAGAGTCCGGGAAGAGCTTCATGCCCAGTTCGATATTCTCAATTATTGGGAATGATGTATGAACATATGATATGCCTGAGATTAACTTGTAATTTGAATCCAGTAGTTTAACACATAGTATTCTGGGGAGGGTCTTGTGAGTTGCATCCAACGACAGCAACACTTCCAGAGCTTCGCTATCTGTAGCAATTACTAGATCAGGTACCTGTGCTGAATATGCCTTCCAGGCCATATTCATAACCCGTATCATATCCTCTTTGGAGCGGTCACCCTCTGAGTTTAAATGAAGATTTGTTATCCTTAAGTTTGTTTTTTTATTTGAATTATAAGTCGAAAATCCTGCTCCAAATTCCCTGACTCTTTCATTATTTCTCTCCTTTGAAAAAATTAGCATTATCCTCCTCTCTTTTCTTTCAATTAGAGCAGAGTCAGAGCCAATGTTTTGAGAGAGAGCAGTACCAGATCCAAGAAGAGTGGACCATGCTAAAAGAAATATGAGTAACCTCTTAACAAACATAAATCAAAGTTAGTAAATTATTCCTCTGAATTTGTTAAATTTGAAAGTAAACTAATAACTTTTAATACCTTAAATCATGAAATTTGAGTTACCTAAACTGGCATGGGATAACGGAGACATGGAGCCCGTAATCAGCGCACGCACAATTGAGTTTCATTACGGAAAACACCATCAGGCATATGTGAACAATCTAAACTCACTCATTGTGGGGACTCAGTTTGAGAGCATGGGGCTTGAAGAGATTATTAAAAAATCAGAGGGAGCAATATTTAACAATGCTGCTCAAGTGTGGAATCACACATTTTATTTCAATTGTTTTACACCTGGAGGAAGCGAATTGCCATCAGAAGAACTACTTGAGGCAATCCTTAGAAAGTGGGAGAGTTTTGACCATTTCAAAAAAGATTTTTCCACCGCAGCCGCTACCGTTTTTGGCTCAGGATGGGCATGGCTTGTAAAAGATGAAAACGGAGAGCTGGTTATCTTAAAGGAGAGTAATGCCGGTACTCCGCTCATAAAAGGTCTTGAACCTCTGCTGGTTTTTGATGTGTGGGAACATGCATACTATCTGGACTATCAGAACAGAAGAGCAGATTATATTGAAGCATTATGGAAGATTGTTGACTGGGAAGCTGTGTCTTCAAGATACTAATTTCCCGTAAACCTCTTTTTTTGCCATTACCGTCATCATTACACTCCTTACAATAAGATGAACGGAGTATGCCAGGTATAGTGCCTGGATTCCTATGAGCCCTTTGGCTGCGTAATAAGTTATAAAAAACATAGCTGCGGATGCAATCATAGTATTTCTGATAGCCGGCGCAGCTGTTGCTCCTATATATATTCCATCCCACATAAACGCCACACAGCTTATAACAGGAACCAGAAGCAACCAGGGCATAAATGGTGCCGAGGCTTCTAAAACATCCTTATTGTTTGTGAGAAGTTTGAATATTGGTTCGCCGGCAAACAGATAGGCGAATGTAGAGATTGCTGCGATAATAAAAGTCCAAACAAATAATTGCTTAACTGCTTTCCTTAAAGAAGAGAGATCTCTTGCACCTATATATCTGCCGGTAAGTGCCTCTCCTGCATAGGCAAATCCATCAACCATATATGAATATAACAGCATTAGCTTCATCATGATGGTGCTAACTGCCAGTAATTTGTCTCCATAAGCAGCAGAGAGGGCCGTAAAACCGGTATAGACAAGCAGTAGTGAGGCGGATCTTAAAAAGAGATTGCCGTTTAGAACAAAAAAGTCCTTCATCTCCTTTAGTTTGAGAGATGCTTTAAGGTTAATGTATTTAAAGAGCTTTTTGTAATATCTGGTCATTAGCAGAACAGCAGTAATTATGCCTACGTACTGAGCTGCAACAGTCCCGAGTGCAATTCCGGCTATCCCCATTTGCAAAGGCAAAGCGAAGAGTATACTCAAGGCAATATTGAAGACATTTACAACGATGTCCGTAACCATGGGACTTACAGTGTTTTGCATGCCTATAAACCACCCTTTAAACGCAAAAAGGCTCAATGTAGCAGGGGCAGCCCAGATTCTGATGAAGAAGTACTCCTTTGCCATCTCCTCTACCTGGGGAGAAGTGTGAAGAAGAGCAAACGCCCCAAGGATATAGAAATATTGAATAATCAGAAGAAACAGAGCAGCCAGAAGAGCAGTCCCAAGTGACTGGACAAGAATGTTGACGCTCTCTCTGAAATCTCTTTTTCCGTATGCTTGTGCAGCCTTTCCTCCGGTACCTACCCTCAGAAACCCAAGGTTCCAGTAAAGAAGGTCAAAAAGCATTGTCCCTATTGCAACTCCACCAATGGCAGCAGCATCGCCGAGTCTGCCTGCTATTGCAAGGTCTGCCATGCCCACAAGAGGGACGGTTATATTTGCAAGAATGCTTGGCCCGGCAAGTCTGAGTATCTTTTTATTCATGTTTACCGGTATTTCTCCTCCTCCTCAAGCATCCCCAGATATGAAATATATCTCTCTTCTGAAATTATTCCCTCTTCAACAGCCTCCTTTATCCTGCACCCCGGTTCGTGAGTATGGGTGCATGGTGCAAACCGGCATTCATGATTCAGACGAAGCATCTCTGGAAAATAGTGGCTAAGCTCCTCCTTTGCCATCTCAACAAGGCCAAAACCTTTTATGCCGGGCGTGTCAATAATGAACCCCCCGCTGCTTAGAGGATGTATTTCGTAGAAAGTGGTAGTGTGCTTGCCCTGAAGATGATAGTCAGATATTAGTGCAGTTTTCAATTTTAAGTTTGGGTCCATAACATTAATCAAAGACGATTTACCTACTCCCGACTGCCCTGAGAAAAGGGATACCTTTCCTTTGCACTCTTCCTTAAGCCTGTCAATGTTTTGTCCTGTTTTTGCTGAGACTTCAATGATTTCATATCCGGCCTCTTGGTATATTTGTTTGAAGTTCTCAAGAAGCTCATCGCCCTCCTTGTCAAACAAATCTCTTTTATTCAAAACAATTTTGACCGGAACCCTGTAAGCTTCGCATGTCACCAGAAATCTGTCAAGGAAAACACTTTTAACTTCAGGATGAATGAGTGTTGTTACAAGATAGGCCGTATCAATGTTGGATGCAATTATATGAGATTCACGTGATAGATTTGTGGATTTCCTGATGATGTAATTTTTTCTTGGCTCAATTGAAACAATCATCCCCTTTCCGTCATCTCCCTGTTCGTAATTAACTATGTCTCCAACTGCAAGCGGGTTAGTCGTTTTTGAACCTTTTAATCTCAACCTGCCCCTGACTACGCATTCAACAGGTTCCCAAAGAGGGAGTGGACTCACCATATAGTGACTCCCTGTGTGTTTTACAACTGTTGCGCTTTTTGTTACTGTTTTTTCCACGGGTGCGAAGATACAAAATTGTGTAAAAAAGGATTAACTTCGCGATGTAATTAAAATCTGCTACAATGTTATCTGCGTCTGAAATTGAAAGTGTGGTTGAGAAAGGTCTGATGAATCTTGACTGGAAAATGCAACCGGAAGAGCTCTATGAACCTATTGAGTATCTCATATCTATAGGAGGTAAGAGGTTGAGACCCAGATTGGCTATACTATGTTGCAATCTTTTTACAGATAATCTTGATAAATCTATTTTGTATCCGGCTCTTGGTCTTGAAGTATTTCACGGATTTACTCTGATACATGATGACATAATGGATGGTGCGGATATGAGGAGAAATCAGCCCACTGTTCATAAAAAATGGAACAGCAACATTGCAATTCTTTCAGGAGATGTTATGTGTATAAAATCATATCAGCTTATTGCAAATGCTCCTGTTGAAAAACTAAAAGAGGTCCTGGACATATTTTCAGAGACTGCATCTCAGGTTTGTGAAGGACAGCAGTATGATATGAATTTTGAAGAGGAGCCATTTATTACACTTGAAGACTATATGCATATGATTGGCCTCAAGACAGCTGTGCTTGTGGCTTGTTCTGCTAAGATGGGGGCGATAATCGGTGGTGCGGAAAAAATTGTAGCAGACGCTCTGTACAATTTTGCTTACAAGTTAGGACTGGCATTTCAGATAAAGGATGATCTTCTGGATAGCTTTGGAGACTCTGCAGTTTTTGGGAAAAATATTGGCGGAGATATTATGAATAATAAAAAGACTTGGTTGCTTGCTGAGAGTATGAAGCGAGCAACCGGTCAAGAGAGAGCAGAACTCGAGAGATTGCTGAAAAGTAAGGATTTGAAGAAAGAGGAAAAAGTTTCTGCTATGCAATCTTTGTACGTCAGACTGGGTGTAAAAGATGATGCAGGCAGAGCTATTGAAGATCTGCACAATGAGGCTTGGGGTAACCTGGAAAAGGTAAAGTTCAGCAAAAGACAACTGGACCAGCTCTCTGATTTTGCAAACTCTTTGCTGAACAGAGAGCGTTAATATCTGTTATTTAATCATGGATTCTACATTTATTGAGATAATGGCTCCGGCCGGTAATTTTGAGAGCCTTCATGCTGCTATTCAGGGGGGGGCAAACTCTGTGTATTTTGGAGTGGGCAATCTTAACATGAGGTCTCACTCGGCTAATAATTTTACTGCTGATTCTCTTAAAGAGATAGTGGATATTTGCAGTCAATCGGGCGTCAAATCTTACCTTACACTCAATATCGTCATATATGATGAGGATATTCAGCCTATGAAAGAGACCATTGATAAGGCTGTAGAGGCAGGGGTGTCGGCAATTATTGCATCTGATATGGCGGTAATACTTTATGCCAGAGAGAGAGGGATGGAGGTGCATATCTCAACACAACTGAACGTGTCAAATATTCTAAGTCTTAAATATCACGCTCAGTTTGCAGATGTTGTAGTTCTGGCCCGGGAGTTAAATCTTAATCAAATAAGAGATATATCAGAGACAATAGTGAGAGAACAAATAAAAGGTCCATCGGGGGAGCTGGTAAGACTTGAACTATTTTGTCATGGTGCTCTTTGTATGGCAGTCTCCGGAAAGTGTTACCTAAGCCTTCACGAATATAATGCTTCAGCAAACAGAGGCAGTTGCTATCAGATTTGCAGGAGATCTTACGAAGTTAAGGACAAGGAGACAGGAAATACTCTTGAGGTGGATAATAAATATATTATGTCACCCAAAGATTTGTCTACGATTCTTTTTGTTGATAAGATTATTGATTCCGGAATAAGGGTATTCAAGATAGAGGGCAGGGCAAGGGCTCCTGAGTATGTGAAGAGAGTGACATCGGCCTATAGAGAGGCTGCAGATGCTGTATGCGAAGGCAGGTACACACCGGAGCTTGCAAAAGAGCTTGAAAAGAGGGTTTCTGAAGTGTTTAACAGAGGTTTCTGGGATGGTTATTATCAGGGTGCCCGGTTGGGAGAGTGGAGCGAAGTCTATGGAAATAAGGCGACAAAGAAAAAGATTTATGTAGGAAAGGTTACGAACTTCTTCTCCAATCTTTCTGTTGCGGAGGTTCTTATTGAGACCGGAGAGCTAAGAAGGGGAGATGATATTCTTATCATAGGCCCGTCTACCGGTGTAATGGAGCATAACGTTGACGAGATAAGAACAAATCTTGAGTCTGTAGATGTAGCAGTTAAGGGTGAATATTGTTCACTTCCTGTGCCTCCCGGTACAAAACTTAGAAGATCTGATAAAATATATCTGTGGAGATAGCTGAAAAAGACACTTTTACAGGGGGCAAACTCCCTGAAAGAATGGTAGAGTTTCTTAGGGAGCATCACCTTCTTACTCTGGCAACGGGGGATGGTGAGGATATTTGGTGCTCACATGCATTCTATGTTTTTATGGAGGAGGAGAATGCATTCCTGATCATCTCAGAAGAGAAGACAAGGCATGTAAAGATTGCAAGAAAAAACCCGGTTGTTTCCGGAGGAGTGGCCCTGGAAACAAAACGGGTAGGTGAGATCAGAGGTCTTCAGTTTAAGGCAGTTATGGAGCACTGTGAAGACTCAATATTTAGTAAGTATAAGCTTGCTTATCTAAAAAGCTTCCCATATGCGATTTTTAAAGTGGGTGATCTTTGGCTCCTGCGAATTACAGAAGCCAAATTCACCGATAATCGCCTTGGTTTTGGTAAAAAACTAAAATTTATAAGCGGAAAGCCCTCTTGATATCCTCAACGGCATCAAGCTTCTCCCATGCAAAAAATTCAATCTCCTTAGTTACGGTTATACCGTTTTCAACAAGCTCAACCTTTTTTGTAAAAGGATCCCTTCCCATGTGACCATAAGCTGCAGTCATCTCATAAATAGGATATTTGAGTTTTAACCTCTCAATAATCTTAGCTGGTCTCAGATCAAATATCTCCTGTATTTTGACAGCAATTTCACTATCAGTAAGGCCTTTACTTGCAGTCCCGTATGTGTTGACAAATACACTTACGGGTTTAGCAACACCTATAGCGTAGGCAAGCTGAACGAGCACCTCTTTTGCAACACCAGCAGCAACAAGATTTTTTGCAATATGTCTGGCAGCGTAGGCAGCTGATCTGTCAACCTTACTTGGGTCTTTTCCGGAGAATGCTCCACCACCGTGAGCCCCCTTTCCTCCATAAGTGTCAACAATGATTTTTCTTCCAGTAAGACCTGTATCTCCGTGAGGTCCTCCTATGACAAACTTGCCTGTGGGATTAACGTGAAGAATATAGTCTCCCTTGAAGAGCTTTTGTGTATATTCAGGAAGTCTTCCAACCAGTCTTGGTATAAGGATGTTCTTCACATCTTCGCGAATCTTTGACTGCATTGCTGCATCGTCTGCGAATTCGTCATGTTGAGTAGAGATTACAATAGTATGAACCCTCAGTGGATTATTGTTATCATCATACTCAATAGTAAACTGAGACTTTGAATCAGGTCTGAGATAGGTCATCTCTTTGCCCTCTCTCCTTATTTTCGCCAGTTCAAGTAAGGCAATATGAGACAGAGTAAGAGGTAACGGCATATACTCCTCGGTGTCAGTACATGCATAGCCGAACATCATCCCCTGGTCTCCTGCTCCCTGCTCATCAGGGTTTGCTACATCCACCCCTCTGTTAATATCCGGAGATTGCTCATGTATGGCTGAAAGTATACCACATGAATTTCCGTCAAACATATATTCGGCCTTTGTATATCCGATTCTGTTTATTACCCTTCTTGTTATTTGCTGAATATCTACATATGCAGAGGAGCGAACCTCTCCGCCTACTACTGCTAGTCCTGTGCTTACGAATGTTTCGCAAGCAACTTTTGAGTTACTGTCTTGTCTGATGAATTCGTCCAGAATTGCGTCTGATATCTGGTCCGCCACTTTGTCCGGATGCCCTTCAGATACCGACTCAGATGTAAAAAGATATGACATTTTCGTAAAAAATTAAAAAATTAATAACTAAACATTTTTTGGAAAAAAATGAGTCTTGCTTACACGAAATGGCATATAGGAAAATAAATGTATTGAACATTTTAGCATTTTTTCATGTGGTTGCAAGCGGTCAAATCCTTCCACCTAATATTTTGTGCAAAGATATATAAAATTTGTTAATAAAAAATGGTTACGTTATTGTTAAATATTTCAAAATAATTGTCATTTTTACTTATGATTTGACTATTTTTGCGACACAAAACCAAACAACTTTTATAAATACCTATGAAACAAACACTTAAGAAATTTGCCATGGTGGCCATGAGTCTGTTTGTTGCCTTTGCAGCTTTTGCTCAGGTTACAACATCCTCTATGAGCGGAATTATTTCCGAGGCCGACGGAAGACCGGTAGTTGGTGCTACTGTAGTTGCCGTTCACACCCCTTCAGGCACCCAGTATTACTCTATTACCGACAATGCCGGTAACTACCGCATCCAGAACATGCGCGTAGGCGGTCCTTACGAAGTTGAGGTAACTTTCCTTGGTTTCGGTTCTGTAAAGAGTGGAAACATCGTTTTGAAACTGGGAGAGAACTTTGTTCAAAATGCAGTCCTTTCAGAAGAGGCTGTAAGCTTGAGCGAAGTGATTGTCTCTGCAGGAGTTAATCCTATTCTTAACAGTGACAGAACAGGTGCTTCTATGAATATAAGCACTAGAGAGATCAACACTCTGCCTTCAATTGGCAGAAGTATCACAGACTTTACAAAACTCACCCCTCAGGCTAATGGAACTTCATTTGCCGGACGTGATGGTCGTTTTAACACTGTGACTATTGACGGTGCCGCTTTCAACAATAACTTTGGTCTTTCAAGCAACGCTCTTCCAGGAGGAACAGCACAACCTGTTTCACTAGACGCTATTGCTGAGGTATCGGTAAATATCGCTCCTTATGATGTTCGCCAGTCTCAGTTTACAGGAGCTGCAATTAACGCAGTTACAAAATCTGGAGACAACAACTGGAAAGCATCTGTGTACACTTACCTGAGACCTAAATCATTTACTGGTGAAAAAGTGGGTGAGTCAATTGTTAAAAATGCACACGAGAGAGAATCACAAATGTATGGTATCACCGTTGGTGGCCCTATTATCAAAAACAAATTGTTCTTCTTTGTAAGCGGTGAGTATGAAAAAGAGTCATCACCAAGTGGCGCATGGGAGCCAAGCACAAACGGTGTTGCTGACCTTACAAACAGAATTTCACGTACTACAGTTGCTGACCTTGAGAGAG
The DNA here is from genome assembly GCA_034003005.1 of Bacteroidales bacterium. Taxonomy (GTDB): domain Bacteria; phylum Bacteroidota; class Bacteroidia; order Bacteroidales; family UBA932; genus Bact-08. Next base: position 46,948 of record JAVEZL010000013.1, on the reverse strand, counting down.
CAAAAACTCACCTGATGAACACTTACGGATATGATCCGGGTGAATATCAGAATTTCTCTGCTTTCCCATCTCAGAACTATAAGATTCTTGCACGTATAGACTGGAATATCTCAAGAAACCATAAGTTTGTTGCAAGATATAACAGACTCAGAAATACTTCAACAAACCTAACAAACGCAACTTCAGGCCCTTCAGGAGTTCCAAGGTCTAACTATGGTCGTGTTTCTGATAAATCAATCTCATTCTCAAATGCATTCTACGGAAACGAAAATGCTATTGACGCATTTGCAGCTGAGTTAAACAGTACATTTGGTTCTAAGTTTGCAAACAAACTACTTGTTTCTTATACTGCAACAACTGACCCAAGAAGAACATCAAACAGTGACCTGTTCCCATTTGTAGATATCTACAAAGATGGTGATCCTTACATGTCATTTGGTTATGAGCTGTTCACATACAAGAATCAGGTTCTCAACAACACATTCACTGTTACTGACAACCTCTCAATCAATCTTGACAAGCACACTATTACTGCCGGTCTTTCATACAGTAATATTTTTGTAAACAACTCGTATATTCGTGAAGGAACCAGCTACTACAGATATGCATCTCTTGATGACTTCATCAATAATACAAAACCTACCGCATTTGGTGTTACTTACGGATATGAAGGTCAGGATATTGAAGGAGTAAAGATGAGCTTTGGTCTTGCCAGTGCTTACCTTCAGGATGAGTGGCAGATAGATCCTAAGTTTAAACTTACTTACGGTATCCGTGCTGAACTTCCTCTATATCATAACAAGCTTGTTGACAATCCTGCTGTAGCAGCTCTTGATTTCAACGGTTACAAAATGAACCTTGGCGAATGGCCAAACAGCAAAGTGCAGATCAACCCAAGAGTTGGTTTCAACTGGGATGTTAAAGGTGATAGAAGTATCCAGCTTCGCGGAGGTACAGGTATTTTCTCTGGAGTACTTCCTTTCGTATGGTTTACAAACCAGCCTTCAGCATCAGGTACCGTTCAGAGCCCTGAGATTGGTCTGACAGCTAACAACCTTCCTGCAGACTTCAGATTTAACCCTGATTTCAAGGCTCAGGTTGCTAAATACCCATCTCTCTTCCCTGCAACAATGAGTTCAACACTTGCTAGAGGTGCTGCTCTTGCTGAGGTTAGCAAAGACTTCAAGATGCCACAAATCTGGAGATCTAACCTTGCAGGTGATTTCGAACTTCCGGGCAACATGATTCTTACAATAGAAGCTCTATACTCTAAAGATATCAATGCAGTTGTTCAGAAGAACAAAAACCTTCCTAACGCTCAGAACATATTCCTGGGAGCAGACTCTCGTCCACGCTGGACTAACAGATTTGTGAACAGTAATGTTTCTTCCGCAATGGTTCTTGAGAACTCAAATAAAGGTTATCAGGCATTCTTCACAGCTCAGCTGATTAAGAACTTTGAGTACGGATTCTCAGGTATGTTGGCATATACATTCAACGTAGCAAAAGACGTTACCTCAAATCCAGGCTCTTCTGCTTATTCTGCATGGACAAGTAACCTGGATGCATTCAGCCTGAACCATCCTTCTCTTGGCTTCTCTAACTTCTCAGTTCCTCACAGAGTAGTGGGATCGTTATCATACAGAATAGAGTATGCAAGACACCTTGCAACAACTATCTCAGTATATTATAACGGAGCAGCTTCAGGAAGATCTTCAGTAGCTTATTCAAATGATATGAATGGTGACGGTGCTGTTTCTGACCTTATCTACATACCTAACCACAAAGACGAAATCAATTTTGTTGATGTACCTGGTAAAATGACAGCAGCACAGCAGGCAGACAAATTCATGGAGTACGTTAAAGGTGACAAATACCTTAGCAAACACATGGGTGAATATGCAGGCAGATTTGGATATGTAAATCCATGGAGAAACCGCTGGGATGTTAAAGTTCTTCAGGATGTGTTTGCAGACTTTGGAACTGACAGAAGATATACTCTTCAGGTTTCACTTGATATAGTAAATGCAGCTAACCTGCTTAGCAAGAACTGGGGTCTTTACAAGAAATCTGGTTTGGCAAATAACTATGATGTAATTATGCCTCTGACTTACAAAGGTGTAAATCATATGGGCCAGCCTACATACACTTTGAACGCTTCAGATTTAGCTAACTTCGACGCTAAAAACCAGTTAATCAATCAGGTTACTACAGGAAGTACCTGGGGAATGCAACTAGGTCTTCGTCTGTTGTTCTAGAATTTTTACAAAAAATGTTTTCTGTGGAGCTCTCATAATATGGGAGCTCCACTTTTTTTATTGGGTTTAATTTTACTAACTTTGCTTAGTAGCGAGAGGGATAGAGAGATAATGGCAACTAAACGGGAGACTGGCAGAAGAGGGGAACGGGAAGCTGAGATGTTTCTTAATGATAAAGGGTTAAGAACACTGGAGTGTAATTGGCAATGTAGCCACAAAGAGATAGATCTTATAATGGATGAGGATAATGTTATCCATTTTGTGGAGGTAAGAACACTCACGGCTCCATCTTTACTTAAACCCTATGAAACAGTCGGTTTAGCAAAACAGAGGAACCTAATAAGGGCAGCTTCTTCTTATCTTGCAAAAAAGAGAGTCAGAAAAGAGGTCTCTTTTGATATTGTTTCAGTGTTGTTTAACAATGGCCGTGCAGAGATTGAGTATTTCCCAAACGCTTTTTCACCAAGATGGTAAGATTATAAAGTCAGGATAATGAACAAGAACAATTACTGTATAATTATGGCCGGCGGAATTGGGAGCAGATTCTGGCCGGTAAGCAGAAATTCAAAACCAAAACAATTTCTTGATATTCTTGGTGTTGGGAAATCATTTCTGCAGCAGACGTTTGAAAGATCTTCCCAAATTATTGAGAAGGATAACATACTTATAGTAACTTCAATACAGTACAAAGAGCTTGTTATGGAGCAGCTTCCGGGTATAAATCCGGACAATGTGCTACTCGAGCCATACAGGAGAAACACTGCACCCTGTTTAGCTTACGCAACTTATAAGATTCTTAAGAAAAATCCGGCAGCCACAGTAGTAGTAGCTCCGAGTGATCACCTGATCATAAATGACAGTCTTTTTCTTAAGACAATAGAAAATGCGCTGGAATACGCAGCGGGTCATAATGTGCTTCTAACTCTCGGGATTAACCCTACAAGACCGGAAACGGCATATGGATATATTCAGGCAAATAAGTCGGAAGAGGTAATAATAGGTGATAAACCGGCTTACCTTGTGAAAACGTTTACAGAAAAACCTAATATTGAGCTTGCAGGGGTATTTGTTAAGTCAGGGGAGTTTCTCTGGAACTCAGGTATTTTTATCTGGAATATTCAGACAATAAAGAAAGAGCTTGAACAGCACCAACCCGGGATTGCATCAATGTTTAGCAAGGGGAAGGATATATATTATACACCCTCTGAGGCAGAGTTTATTAAATCGGTATATGAAGATTGCACAAGTATATCCATAGACTATGGTATAATGGAGAAGACAGAAAAGGCGATTGTCTATCCGGCATCCTTCGGCTGGTCTGACCTTGGAACCTGGGAGGCTCTATATTCAGAGGCAGATAGAGACGAGAATGGTAATCATGTTGTGGGGGAGGAGACGTTGGTTTCTGATGTGAAAGGGAGTGTAGTGGTAACTCAGGAGAAAAACAAGCTAGTGGTTGTTAAGGGACTACAGAACTTTATGGTTATTAATACAGATGATGTTCTGCTTGTTTGTCCAAGAGAAGAGGCGGCGTTTAAAGGTGTTCTTACAGACCTGCCTTTGAATGAATTTATGAAATATCAATAAAAATATATATGGCAAGCGCACCGTTAACAATTGAAGTTCAGTCAGAAATAGGGAAACTGGAAGCAGTTCTCCTCCATTCACCGGGGGCAGAGGTTGAAAACATGACTCCAAGAAATGCTCAAAGAGCATTGTACAGTGATATCCTTAATCTTTCGATTGCTCAAAAAGAGTACGAACAGGTATCTGGTGTATTAAACAAGGTGGCAAAGACTTATCAGATAAGAGATCTTCTTGTAAAAATTCTGGATAATCATGCAGAGCGGGAGGCTTTGATAGGGAAAATATGTGTTACTGAAAATGTAACAGATTATTTTGAATACCTGATGGATATGTCTTCAAAGAATCTGGCTGCAGTACTTATTGAGGGTCTTCCTGCAAAAATTAATACACTTACCTCATATCTTAAGGATGATTATTACGCATTATTGCCGTTGTATAATTTTTACTTCACAAGAGACGCATCGGTAACTATAGGAAACAGGGCTCTCATATGTAAAATGGCCAGTAAAGTCAGGATGAGGGAGTCTCTTATTACAGAGGCAATTTTCCGCAATCCCAGATTTTTTGATTGCAACCTTTTAAATGCCCATGACTTCCAGCCGGGGAATGATGAAATCTTCATGGAGGGGGGAGATATCCTTATTGCAAGAGAGGATATTCTTATCATAGGTAATGGAATGAGAACAAGCAGTCTTGGAATTGATCAGCTTATTAATAAATTATGCAGATCAACAAACCAGGAGAAATGGCACGTTATTGTCCAGCAATTGCCTGATTCTCCCGAGTCATTTATTCATCTTGATATGGTTTTTACATTCCTGGATGTAGATAAGGCAATGGTCTTTGAACCTCTGATACTTAATGACAATCAATATCAGACTGTCCACATGATTATAGAGGGAGGAAAGGTTACAAAAATCAAGACAGTTAATAATATTTTATCCGTTCTTAAAAAATTGGGAATGGAGCTGGAGCCTGTAATCTGTGGGGGAAATGCCGATGAATGGAATCAGGAGAGGGAGCAGTGGCATAGCGGTGCAAACTTCTTCGCTTTTGCTCCGGGAAAGGTGATGTCATATGCGAGAAATGTTCACACGCTTAATGAACTGAGTAAGATGGATTTTGAAATTATCCCTGCATGGGATGTTGTCAATGGTAAAACAGACCTCTCAAAGACAGGACAATGTGTGGTAACAATTGATGGCTCTGAACTTCCGCGTGGTGGTGGAGGAGCCCGATGCATGACCATGCCTTTAAGAAGACAATCAGTAAACTGGCCCAAATAAATTAAACGATGAAAAAATCAACTCTTCTGCTGTTATCTGTAATAACAGCCTTTGCTGCTAATGCACAAGCCCTGCATTTCGCTTCACGTCCATCTCTTTCTCCTGACGCCACAGAGATTTTCTTCTCATGGTCAGGAGATATATTCAGAGTCCCTGTTAAGGGTGGGCTTGCACTTAGAATGATCTCAATGGATGGCATTGAATCATCACCGATAGTATCTCCGGATGGTAAATATCTGGCTTTTTCATCGAATGAGGCTGGAAATAATAATGTTTACGTAGTACCTGTAAACGGTGGTTCAGTTGTGCAACTTACATTCCATGATGGTTCTGACATACCTGTTTCATGGTCTTCTGATTCTAAGAGGATATACTTTGAGTCAAACAGATATAACTCTGTAAGTGTTTTTTCTGTGCCTGTTGAAGGTGGTACTCCCGAGAGACTTTTTCAAAATTACTTCAACACTGTTTCAGCTTTGGTTGAAAATCCTGTTACCGGAGAGTACTATTTTACTGAGTCAGCAGAGAGCTATAGATTTGCTACAAGAAAGGGATATAAAGGTGAGCATAATGCAAACATAATCTCATGGAATCCATTGAAAAATGAATACAGGGAGGTTACAACCTGGCTTGGAAAGGATCAGTGGCCCATTGTTGACGGCTTGGGTAATCTGTATTATGTATCGGATGAAAAGGGCGGCGAAGATAATATAGTTAAGCAGGAGGGTGATAAGAGGATTTTTGTTACAAATTTCAAGGAGTCTGTACAGTATCCATCAATTAGTAGGGATGGTTCAAAAATTGTTTTCTTAAAAGGATATGAAATTAATATCCTTGATACAAAATCCGGAAACATTTCAAAACCGGAAATTCGAATTGCAGACTCAAAAAAGTTTAATGATCAAAGTTTTAAAGTAGGAGTTCCGGATGACGCCACCATATCACAGGACGGCAAGAAACTGGCATTTGTATTCAGGGGCCTGTTGTTTGTTAGTGATGTAAAGGGTCAGTTTGTAAAAAGAGTTGAAACTCCGGAAGATGAAAGAGTTGCTGAAGTTATTTGGTCAAAAGATAATAAGACACTTTATTATACAAGAACTAACAAGGGATATTATAACATATTCAAAAAGAGGGCCGATACTATTTCTGCCGAGAAGGCCATATATACAGTTGGGGAGGGCGTAAGGAGCCTGACTGTCTCTCCAAAGGGTGATAAGGTAGCTTTTGTTAGTGGCAAAAGAGGATTAATGATACTTGAACTCGAAAAGGATAGAACAGAAAAGATTGCTGATCAGGAGTTCTGGGCATATCAAGGTTATAGCATAAACTTTTCTGCAGACCAGAAACATCTTGCATTTACTGCGATGAACATGTTTGAGCAGGATGTTTACATATATTCTTTTGATAACAAGCAGGTTATCAATGTGACAAATTCAGCTGTAGCAGAAGGGGATCCAATATTTTCACCTGATGGTAAGTCTATGTACATGGTTGCTAGTAGACTATCATCTTCATATCCCAGAGGTGCTGCTCCATCGCTATATAAAGTTCTTCTGGATAAAGTACAGCAGCCACTGGAGGGAGAAGAACAAGAAAAACTGTTTGGAAAGAATGACGCAAAAAAGGATTCTGCTGTAGCTATTAACCAAAAGCATTTGCAAAGAAGATACACACAGGTTATCAGAGGCGGAAGCCAGAACTCTCCTTATGTATTTTATTCAAAAGATAAGAGCTGGCTACTTTTTGGCTCAAATCACGAAGGCTCAGCTGCTCTTTACGTGCAGGAGCTGAAGGATTGGGACCAGAAACCACCTAAAAAGATAAGTGGAATAACATCTGCTGGTAAATACGTTTCAAACGGAAAAGATCTCTTTGTTTTAAGCAGAGGGGGGCTTTTCAAAATTGATCCGGCAGGTGCATCGGCAACAAAAGTGGAGATTGAAGCAAACTTTACAAAGAATATTTCATCTGAGTTCAGGCAGATGTTCTATGAGGTTTGGGCAACTCTTGAAGAGAATTTCTATGATGAGAAGTTTCATGGAGTAAACTGGAAATCAAAGAGAGATTATTATTCGAAGTTCCTTTCAAACGCAGGAACAAGAGATGATGTAAGGATTCTTATAAACGACATGCTTAATGAACTTAACTCTTCTCACATGGGATTTAGTACTAGTGGTAAGGATGAGGAGACACCTGTAAGAAACACTTCAATCACAACTGGTATTATGTTCCGCGAGAATGAACCATACATTGTTGATAGAATTGTATTAGGTTCACCTGCAGACTTTTCCGGAAATACTGTTTCTCAGGGGCATCGACTAATAGCGGTGAACGGGGTGAGAGTTGATAACAAAGTGAACAGGGAGAGGTACTTTGTATCACCTACACCTCAGAAAGAGGTTGTGTTAAGATTTTCCCGTGATTCAAATGCAAACTCTTCTTCAAATGAGTACGATATTAGGCTTCATTCTGTTAATAGTTCTTATCTAAGGAGTCTTATATATACTGAATGGGAGGATTCTAACAGAGATTATGTGGAGAGGCAGTCACAGGGGAAAATTGCATATGTTCACATGAGAGATATGTCAGCCGGATCTTTGGAGAGTTTTCTTATAGATATGAGTACATACGCAGTTCATAAGGATGGACTCATACTTGATCTAAGATTTAACAATGGAGGAAATGTTCACAATGAGGTGATAGAGTATCTGTCCCAGAAGAGGCATTTCAACTGGAAATACAGGGAGGGAGCTATGACAACTCATCCTAATGTTACTCCTGGAGACAAGCCAATCGTAGTCTTAATAAACGAAAGAAGTCTTAGTGATGCTGAGGTTACCTCAAATGGTATAAGGGAACTCTCAATAGCAAAACTAATAGGCACTGAAACCTACAGATGGATAATATTTACATCTGGAGCAGGTCTTATAGACGGCTCATTTGTAAGGCTACCGGCATGGGGCTGCTATACTCTGGACGGTAAGAACATGGAGGTAACTGGAGTGAAACCGGATATAAGTGTCAGGAATACTTTCAAGGACAGATTAGAGTCAAAAGATCCTCAACTTGACAGGGCTATAAAAGAATTATTACCTTTGTAACCTTGAAAAATTGAGAAATGAGAGAAAAAATTGATCAACTCCTTTCTGAGATAGAACAGCTTGCGGCTAAGCGCGAGCAGGAGATAGAGGAGATAAGAATAAAACTGCTTGGCAAAAAAGGAACAATAACACAGCTTTTTGACGAGTTCAGAAATGTGCTTCCTGAGCAAAAGCGAGAGCTTGGTCAGGTTCTGAATACACTTAAAGTTGCAGCAGTTAATAAAATAGAACAGCTCAGAGAGATGCTGGATGAAAGTATGGAGAGTGAAAATCCCGGTTTTGACCTAACAAAGCCGGGTGACTCTCTGGAGCTAGGGTCCAGACATCCAATATCTGTTACCAGGAGAGAGATACTCTCAATATTCAGCAAGTATGGTTACGAGGTGGCAGAGGGGCCGGAAATTGAGGATGACTGGCATGTCTTTGGAGCTTTAAACTTTCCACCGGAACACCCTGCGAGAGATATGCAGGATACATTTTTTATAACAGAGGGTGAAAATCCTGTCCTATTGAGGACGCATACCAGCTCGGCACAGGTAAGGGCAATGGAGAAGATGCCTCTGCCTATAAGAATTGTTTGCCCTGGAAGAGTCTTCAGAAATGAAGCTATATCAGCAAGAGCACACTGTATTTTTCATCAGGTTGAGGGGCTTTATATTGACAAGAACGTCTCTTTTGCCGATTTAAAGCAGGCGGTACTTCTTTTTGCCCGTGAAATGTTTGGGGAGAACGCTCAGATAAGGCTCAGACCATCCTATTTCCCATTCACCGAGCCAAGCGCAGAGGTTGATGTAAGTTGCAATATTTGCGGAGGAAAAGGATGCAATATATGCAAGGGAACAGGCTGGCTTGAGATAATGGGATGCGGTATGGTTGATCCAAATGTTCTTGAGGCAAACGGAATAGATAGTACTCAATATAGTGGATTTGCTTTTGGTATGGGTATTGAAAGAATCGCAATGCTCAAGTGGCAGGTTAAGGATCTTCGTCATTACTTTGAGAATGATTTAAGATTTCTCAAACAGTTCGAGAGTGTTGTTTGATAATTTTTTTGGAAGGAGAGAAAAAATTATTACTTTTGCAGTCCCAAAACGCGGAAATAGCTCAGTTGGTAGAGCATAACCTTGCCAAGGTTAGGGTCGCGAGTTCGAGTCTCGTTTTCCGCTCTACTTCAAAAAGACCTCTCCGCACGGGAAGGTCTTTTTTTGGTGATTGACAACTTGAATTGCTCAGGTGGTGGAATAGGTAGACACGCAGGACTTAAAATCCTGTGGGCAGCAATGTCCGTACGGGTTCGATTCCCGTCCCGAGCACTTTTTTGTCAATTCATTTATCTCTGAAAAAATATACTTCAATGAATTTTAGCATTAAAGAGATTTTCAGTGCATTCATTGTTATGTTTGCAGTGATTGACATCCTTGGCTCAGTTCCCATCATTATTGGGATGAAGGAGAAGAAGAAAAGCTTCAGCCCCATAAACGCAGCAATTATATCTTTCGCCATTCTGGTCGCTTTTCTCTTTGTGGGACAGGCCATGCTTGGCTTGTTCGGGGTAGATATTTCATCTTTTGCAGTAGCCGGGGCATTAGTTCTCCTTGTGCTGGCAATTGAAATGATATTCGGCATACAGATTTTCAAAGATGACGGACCTACTGACTCTGCTACAATAGTGCCGATTGTTTTTCCGCTCATTGCCGGAGCAGCTTCATTTACAACTTTACTTTCTCTTAGGGCTGAATATGCTGTTGAGAATATAATTATTTCTCTTTTTATTAATATTTTAATCGTCTACCTTGTCTTAAACAACCTCGATTTTATATCTAGAAAAATTGGTAAAGGCGGTATTTATGTGATGAGAAAATTCTTTGGGATTATACTCCTTGCAATCGCTGTTAAGCTCATTGTATCTAATCTGCACACACTTTTAAGCTAAGCGGTTTTATAATAAATAATTATAGTAATGCTACCAGAATATTCTTCTGGTAGCATTATGTTTTTTATATATGCAACCAATAATTATAACATAAATATTAAATTAATTAAAAAAATTGTAATTTTAGCTCTGTAATTAATTACTTTTGAGTAAAATAATATTAATACCAGAGTAGTATGCGTAATATGATTAGTTATAAAATAATCTCTTTTTGTACGCTATCTGTATTATTGATTACATCATGTGTTAAATTCCCGGAGAGGCCGCCTGAAGTACCGCCTGAAATTCCAAAAGAGCCAGTTGAAGAACAGGTTTATATCTATGATTTTGGTAACGAAAGGCAGAATATTTTAGCCCAGATTACAATAAATACAGACGGGAGAGTAAATCTTGACCAGATTACTGCTGAAATACCTCCTCTTAAGTACAACAAATCATGGCTTTTCTTTCTTACTCAGGATGACTGTCATCACGCTGCGTTTAGCTATACCTGGGCGGCAATTCACGGAAAGCCACTATCTACTATAACTGATCCAAAAGAACTATATTATGATGTAGGCCACTTAAGGGCTGGAGATTTCCCCCCGGATACTATCTCTTTAGGCAAGACTCTTGGGAGTACAGACGGGACTGGCAAAGAGGTACGGTTTGCTTTTACAACCACTCTAGCGCCAGAGAATAATATGGATGCGGAGACGGATGTTAATGTTGGATTTAGAGAAAATTATTTCCGCTTCTATGGTAAAGAGCATTTAACATGGGATAGTGTTATAGAGATTGTAAATACAGGTAATGGGATTGCTTTTCACAATATTAAAAAAGGGATTGAAGAAAATAATATTGATACCCTGCTAAGACACTTCTCTTTATCTCAGGATATTATTAAGTCCAGGCTTTCTGGCAGAGGGTGCAAAATTTTGGCAGAACCAGACGGGATTAAACTATACTTAAGTGCGGCAATGAATTATCCTCCTATTAAGATAATGACTGCTCAGACGGAGACTGAAAAACTATATCCATTCAAGGTGAAAGATAATTTGTATAAAAAAGTTATTGAAAGAAAGGATTACGATAACGAACTCGAATCAATCAAAGAAGCTGTTGATGCTGAAATGAATAAAGATAAAACAGATAGATCTGCAATTCACTGGCTTGTTCACCGTTCTGATATACCCACCACTGCAAACTTTCTCCTTTGGTTAAATGATAAATATGGTAAAGATGGTGACAACTCAGTATGGTTTCCCTCTTTGGAAGAGTATTATGACTATAATTACCTGAGAAACAACTCTACTATTCAAAAAAGCACCGAGAGCAACTCTTATAAGTTAACTATATATATGCCTACTGAACAGTATTTCTATTTCCCCTCTCTAACGATTAACCTGAAAGGAATAAAGGCAGAAAACATAATAGGGATTAATACAAGTAGTGAGATATCAGGTTTCTCATTTGGGAACTTTGAAGATGGTATAATGATGAATATTGATTGTCGTAAATTTTTAGTAGAAAAAGCTCAGCATTACGTAAAACTCTACGAGGAAAATAAATCAAAGTCAAATCATGCCGATGCCTTATACCATGTTAATATGTTAAAAGATTCTGAAATTAAAACAGGACTCTTGAACAGGATTAAGTAGGCCTGAATTCTTGTGTGGATATCCTGTTGATATCTTGCTGTAGGCTATTGCATTTTCAAGTTTTTATCGTATATTTGCAGCCCGCAAATTTTATGCGGGTTAGTAATTAATTATAATACACCAAATTAACAACCAATGCCTGGATTAATTGGAAAGAAAATCGGAATGACATCCGTTTTCGGTGCCGATGGAAAAAACATTCCATGCACCGTTATTGAGGCTGGTCCGTGTGTTGTTACGCAAATTCGTACAGAAGAGAAAGATGGTTATGCCGCTGTACAGCTTGCCTATGACGAAAAGAAAGAAAAACACACCAGCGGAGGGCTTAAGGGCCATTTCAAAAAGGCAGATACCACACCTAAGAGAAAAGTTGTTGAATTCCCTATGGATTTCACAAGAGAGCTCAATTTAGGTGACACCGTAACCGTTTCAGATGTCTTCGCAAAGGAGCCACTGGAGTGGGTAGATGTAGTAGGAATATCTAAAGGAAAAGGATTTCAGGGTGTTGTGAAACGCCACGGATTCGCAGGAGTGGGCGGCGCTACTCACGGTCAGCACAACAGACTACGTGCACCGGGTTCAATGGGTGCCTCATCTTGGCCTTCAAGAGTTTTTAAAGGTAAAAGACTGGCCGGCCGTATGGGCGGTGACAGGGTAAAAATTCAGAACTTGAAAGTTATTAAGCTTATTCCTGAGAATAATCTTATTATAGTAAAGGGATCAGTTCCCGGAGCAAAAGGTTCTTATGTAATCGTGGAGGATTAAGCGTCTATGGAATTATCAGTTTACAAAACAGATGGATCTGAGTCAGGCAAGAAGGTGACTCTTGATTCCGGCATCTTTGGCATTGAGCCAAATGATCACGCTATTTACCTTGATGTAAAGCAGTATCTGGCAAATCAACGTCAGGGTACTCACAAGACCAAGGAGAAATGGGAAGTTGCATACAGTACCAAGAAAATTGTAAGACAGAAGGGTTCCGGCGGTGCTCGCCACGGCAGCATCAAGTCGCCTACTTTTGTTGGAGGAGGAAGGGCTTTTGGTCCACAGCCTCGTGATTACAGTTTCAAGCTGAATAAAAAACTCAAGCAGCTGGCAAGATTTTCTGCACTTTCATACAAAGTGAAAGAGAATGCTCTTACCATTGTAGAGTCATTCAATCTGGAGGCTCCTAAAACTAAAGAGATGATTAATATTGTTAAGAACCTTAAGGTTAATGACAGAAAGATTCTCTTTGTGCTTCCTGAAAACTCAGAGAATATTTACATGTCTTCACGTAACCTGCAAAATATAAAGGTTATCACTGTAAACGAAATCAGTACATACGACTTGGTTAATTCAACCAGCGTTGTATTTGTTGATGGAGTTCAGGATATACTGCAGGCACAGTACGGACGCAAATAAGCCGCATTGAAATGGGAATATTAATTAAGCCTATAGTAACAGAAAAAATGACGGTTCAAGGCGAAAAGTTGAATCGTTACGCATTTGAAGTTGACCGCGTAGCAAACAAGCTTGAAATTAAAGCTGCGGTTGAGGAGATGTATGGTGTAAAGGTATTGGATGTCAATACCGTTAATTACCACGGAAAGAAAAAGAGCCGCTTTACAAAGGCGGGAGTTTTGTCTGGTCGCGCAAACCACTTTAAAAAGGCATACGTGACCCTGGCAGGTGAAGATAAGATTGATTTCTACAGTAACATATAATTTCTATGGCAATACGCAAATTCAAGCCGGCAACTCCCGGCACAAGACATAAGGCAATAAGCGCATTTGACGAGATTACATGTTCAACACCGGAGAAATCACTCCTGCAGCCACTTCGCAAGAGTGGCGGTCGTAACGGACAGGGTAAAATGACTATGCGCTACATTGGTGGCGGTCACAAAAGAATGTATCGTGTAATCGACTTCTTACGTGATAAAGACAAATTCACAGCCACAGTAAAGACTATTGAATACGATCCAAACAGAAGTGCAAGAATTGCACTTGTTGTATACGGAGACGGAGAAAAACGCTATATTTTAGCTCCTAACGGAATTAAAGTTGGTCAGGTGATTTCATCGGGTCCCGGAGTTGCTCCGGAGCTTGGTAACACTCTACTCCTCTCAGAAATTCCACTTGGTACACTTGTTCACAATATTGAACTTCGCCCCGGACAGGGAGCCGCAATGGCAAGAAGTGCAGGGGCTTATGCTCAGCTGCTAGCTCGCGAAGGTGATCATGCTATCCTAAAACTCCCTTCAGGCGAGACAAGGATGGTGCTCACAGCATGTCGTGCAACTGTAGGTACAGTGTCCAATCCAGACCATAATCTGGAATCGGATGGCAAGGCCGGACGTAAGCGCTGGCTAGGTCGCAGACCACGTACTCGTGGTGTTGTGATGAACCCAGTCGATCACCCTATGGGTGGTGGTGAAGGTAGAGCATCCGGCGGACACCCTCGTTCAAGAAAAGGTATTCCAGCTAAGGGTTACAAAACACGTGATCCTAAAAAGACTACCAAGAAATTCATTGTTGAAAGAAGGAAAAAATAACGGAATAAACTGATAGAGTATGAGTCGTTCATTAAAAAAAGGTCCTTATATTCAGGCTGTTCTCGAGAAGAGAGTACTAGCCATGAATGAAGCAGGCAAAAAAGAGGTTATCAAGACCTGGTCAAGAGCCAGCATGATTTCACCCGACTTTGTGGGCCACACCATTGCAGTTCATAACGGAAACAAGTTTATTCCGGTTTATGTTACAGAGAATATGGTAGGCCACAAGCTCGGCGAGTTCGCACCCACCAGAACCTTTAAAGGTCACTCTGGTAATCGCTAATTAATTAATGTGTAAAAAACCACAATAATGGGAGCTAGAAAAAGAGAAGCAGCCGAAAGGCATAAAGAAATAAGGAAGCAGACAGCTTTTGCCAAGCTGAATGACGTTCCTACCTCACCCAGGAAGATGCGCCTTGTGGCAGACATCATCAGAGGTGTAGAGGTGAACCGCGCCTTGGATATACTTAAGTATACCAAGAAGGAGGCATCTATTCGTTTGGAGAAACTTCTGCGTTCTGCAATTGCAAACTGGGAGTCAAAGAATGAAGCAGAGCGTAAGGAGCTTGAAAATGGAAACATTTGTGTTCAATCAATTATGGTTGGACAAGGTCGTTCACTTAAGCGTATCAGAACTGCGCCGCAAGGTCGTGCAGCAAGAATTCGCAAGCGTTCAAACCACGTTACCATAGTTCTTGGAAAGAAGAAAAGTAAAACCGTAAAAGAGGAGCAATAAGATGGGACAAAAAACAAATCCTATATCAAACCGACTTGGTATCATCCGTGGCTGGGACTCTAACTGGTACGGTGGAACTGATTACGCCAGCAAGATCCTTGAAGATGCTAAGATTCGTGAGTATCTGAACGCCCGCCTTGCAAAGGCTTCACTCTCAAGAATAGTAATTGAGAGAACTCTTAAGCTAATAACTGTGACTATTCACACTGCACGTCCCGGTATTATTATCGGAAAAGGCGGTCAGGAGGTTGACAAGCTTAAAGAGGAGTTGAAAAAAATCTCTAACAAAGAGGTTCAGATCAACATCTACGAAGTAAAAAGACCGGAGCTTGACGCAAACATTGTTGCAAACAATATTGCCCGTCAGGTTGAAGGCCGTGTATCATATCGCCGTGCAATCAAGATGGCAATGGCTTCAACAATGAGAATGGGTGCCGAAGGTATCAAAGTTCTTATCAGCGGTCGTCTTGGTGGTGCAGAAATGGCAAGAAGGGAACTGTATAAAGAGGGCAGAACACCTCTTCACACTTTCCGTGCCGATATTGACTATGCTCATGCAGAGGCTCACACAAAAGTGGGTGTTCTGGGAGTTAAAGTTTGGATTTGCAATGGTGAGGTTTACGGAAAGAGAGATCTCTCTCCTAACGTAGGCATGGCTGCAAATTCAGCATCAGCTCAAGGCGGACACCAGGGAGGAAGAAATGATCGTCGCGGAGGCGGTGATCGTCGCGGAGGACGCGGTGGCGAAAGAGGAAGAGGACGTTCAACAAACTCTCGCGGACCACGTCAGCAAAGAGAGGGCGGCGAGAACTAGTCTCTCTGTTCAATACATTAATAAGGTTGGGAAGTGTTTAACACATCTCAACCTTTTTTTAATAGTTGTAACGGGATTGTAAAATTAAATATAGACCCTTTCCCAGACTCACTTTCAAGCCATATTATACCACCAAGCGCCTCTACATAGGCCTTAGATATTGACAACCCAAGTCCGGTGCCTTCGTAGTGCCTTGAAATAGTATCGTCAGCCTGGATAAACCGTTCAAAAACCGCAGCATGTCTCTCCGCAGGTATACCTATTCCTGTATCAGAAACATGGAACAAAAGATTATTGTCTTTCAAAATATATCCAAATTTGATTGATCCGTTGTGAGTATATTTTGATGCGTTTTTTAATAAATTAATAAGAATAGCATACAGTTTATCTCTGTCTGTAAAAATTTCAGATTCATCACTAAGTCCCAGTTTGCAATCGAAATTGATACCTTTACCCTCTACCTCATGCCGGAAGAATTCATAAATGTGGTTCATCAGGTCATTAATTTTAAAATGAGAAGGCAGAATTTTAATCTGACCGGCATCAATAATTGATATATTAATAAGATCATTTATAATACTCAACATTCTGTTGCCACTCTCCTCAATAATTTTCAGATACTCTTTTCTCTCCTCTTCAGATATTCCGGGTTCAGACAACAACGCAGCAAATCCCATAATGCCATTCATCGGAGTCCTGATTTCATGACTTACATTGGCCAGAAATGCGGATTTTAACCTGTCACTCTCCTCAGCCATTCTCTTAGCCGAGATTAACTCCTCTTTCTGCTTGAAATGCTCAGCCAGAAGTGTCCCCACTTTATTGTATTCAATTGAAGCTGATTTTAGATTTTTAAGACCTTCTGTATCCTCTTTTTCTATATGTGTTATAAGACTTTTTAATGGATTAATCCCCCATTTCATAACTGCAAACATATACAGTCCCAACATAAAAAGTAAACTGAGGGATAATAACAAAACAATATTAAATGTACTCTCTCTATATCTTTTTAGAATCTGGCTCTCTCTGCTGAATACAACCGAGCCTACAGAATTCCCATCCCATCCGGGTAGAAAATGTGTTGAAGAGATTGAGTTTGGGGCTCTTAATTCTTGAATATTTTGACTTTTACTCAACTGTACTATAGAGCCACTAAGGGTTGAGAGCTCTTCCTGCAGATTCCCATCCCATTTTTTGCTCACAAAAAGATAACCGGATGCAGGCGTATTACTATGAGATGGATCAGATGTAGGGTGAACTGATGCTCCATATACGCGGAAAAGGCCATAATCAGTATTCACATAAAACGAGACTAAAGAGGTATCCTTGAAAAGCGATAGCGCGGATTCAGGTATTAATAATTTATTTAAATAATCTCCTGAGGCAGCCTCATGAACCAGGTTATAACGTGTGTCATAAACTGCAACATAATCAAGTCTGAAAGAGCTAATGATTGTAGAAATATTGTTCTTGAACCACTCAGGATCATTTTTTCCTATAGCCTCGGCAAATTCATCCCAATATGTATAGTCCCAGGCAACCTGGCTCATTGAACTACCCATTAGTTTTATAAGTGCTTCACTCTCTCTCTCAAGCTGATGTTTGTTCCCCTCATTAATAAGTTTGTACTCTTTTGTTTTCATTGAAATGGTAACAACGATAACAATAGTAAGGAAAACGATTACAAAAATCAGTAGCCCTCCAAAAACCGAATAAATACTATATCTCTTTTTCATTATGAAAAATCAATTATTATAAAAACTTAGTCCGACGGTAAAAAATACATTTTTTGCGGTGGGATTTGTCACTAAACTTAGAATCAAATCAAGAGAGACATCATTAGAAACAACAAGTGGCTGGGTATAAGTTACTCCTACGTTTACAAAGCCTCTTTTCTCAGCGTAATAATAACCTTTAGCCTGATAGCCGGTAAAAAATGATAACTCAGAATTTTGTACAGGTACTCTATACTGCAGTTCCAGGTATATACTTTTTGAATAATCGGAGCCATAAAAAAGCCACCCACCTGTAAAGCTCAGTGGGAATGAATCATTTCCGGAGAGAGTAAAAATCCCCTCAATCATATGTGAAGTGCTTCCACTTCTGTAGTCTGAAAAACCTTTTAGTCCCGTCTTTTCACTGGACCAATAGTCCCATAGCTCAAAAGTGGCAAATCCTACTGATTTTGAAATGAAAAGGTTTACCTCTTTATAATTTCCTAATAAGTTGTATGATCCAAAATAACCCACAGAAAAACCACTATATGATGCAGAAAACCCAGGCTGGAAAGCGGGTCCGGTGCCTAAATCAGTACCTCTCCAAATATATCTGCTTAGCAAATCTGCATTTGCAGAGATTGAAATGTTCTTCTCTGAAAGTGTTTGAGCATCTACCTTTCTGTTAAACAACAATAAAGTAATCAAGAGCAGAATCTTGATAATGGCAGCTTGCTTAATGAAGATCATGTTGTTTTATTCACTAAGCAAATGTAGTAATATTTACACTACTTTTTTGTACTTTTGTTATTCATATAACCCCTTTATCATGAAAAGATTATTTCTCTCATTGTTTCTTGTTACTTTAGCTGTAATCACATTAAGTTCACAAACTCTACCCAGAGTTTCACCAGAGCAGGCAGGTATGGATCCATCAAGATTGTCTCAGGTAGACAGAGTAATTGAAGAATCCATTAATCTTGGTGAGATTCCCGGAGCAGTACTGGCAGTAGTCAGAGATGGTAAGATGGTGTATTTAAAGGCATACGGGAATAAATCAGTTTATCCTGCTCAAGAAAAAATGACTGTTAATACAGTTTTTGACCTTGCCTCTGTTAGTAAACCTGTAGGAACAGCAATAGCATTTATGCAGCTCGTAGAACAAGGCAGGATACGTCTGACAGATAACGTTTCTATGTATATTCCGGGATTTCAGCCATGGATTGATACAACAACAGGACGTAAAATAGATATTAAAGTAGCAGACCTGCTTACACACACTTCTGGGCTGCCTCCATATGCCCCGGTTGAAACGATAGTTGAGAAGAGCGGAGCTCCAAATCCGGTTGCTTTAATGGAGTGGATTTCCACTTGCAAAAGAGACTTTAGACCCACTTCAGATTTTCAGTATAGTTGTCTGAATTTTGTCACACTACAGAATATACTGCAGAATGTTACTGGTATGAAGTTGATGGACTATTCTAAGAAATTTGTTTTTGATTTTTTGGGTATGAAGTATACAACATATAATCCATCCGGCGATGTTCTTAAATTGGTAGCTCCTACTGAAAAGCAAAAGGATGGATCCGTACTACTGGGACGAGTGCACGACCCTATCGCAAATATTCTAAATGATGGAAATTCAGGAAATGCCGGTGTATTTTCAAACGCAGAAGATCTTGCTATTCTGGCAGCTGCACTTATGAATGGAGGGGAGTATAATGGGAAAAGAATATTGGGTAAGCTCACCGTTGAAACCATGACCAGGGTTCCTGAAAATGTCAAAAGCGAAGGTCGGTCACTAGGCTGGGATAATTTCTCATCTTATGCTTCAAATAA
Source organism: Bacteroidales bacterium (assembly GCA_034003005.1). Classification (GTDB taxonomy): domain Bacteria; phylum Bacteroidota; class Bacteroidia; order Bacteroidales; family UBA932; genus Bact-08. The sequence goes on along the minus strand of JAVEZL010000013.1, from coordinate 27,503 downwards.
CGGAAATCTGTTCCATCCTGAAAAGACATTTGGTCATACCGGATATACCGGTACATCTTTTATTGTTGATCCTGTTTCAAAAACAGCTGTTATTTTACTCGCACACAGAGTTCATCCTGTTGATAAGGGAAGTGTTGTGAGACTGCGCGCACTTGTGGCCAACGTGGTTGCAGGTTCTGTAATTAAATAGCCTGCAAATATGAGTGTTACAACAAGGGAGGTAACAAACAGAGTTGAATTAAAAAAATTCATCTCCTTTCCGGAGAAATTATACAAAGGTAGCCCATATTGGGTTAATTACCTGTGGAGTGATGAGTACAAGACTTTAATAAAAACAAAAAACCCTGCATTTGAGTATTGCGAGGCATGGTACTTTCTGGCGGAAAAAGATGGTACAGTTGTAGGTAGAATTGCTGCAATCATCAACCATAATGCAAACCGCGACTGGGGTGTAAAAAACATGCGTTTTGGGTGGTTTGATTTTATTGATGACCCTGAGGTGTCAGCTTCTCTTCTTTGTCGTGTTGAAGAGCTTGCTGTAGAAAAGGGTATGACTGCCGTAAATGGACCATTCGGCTTTACCGACATGGACAGAGAGGGCATGCTTACTGATGGGTTTGAAAATATGGGAGCTTTTACAACTCTTTATAACTACTCATATTATCCTGAACATATGGAGCGTCTTGGTTACGAAAAAGATGCGGAGTGGGTACAAAGAGAGTTTGATGTTCCAGAGGAGGTCCCTGATAAACTTAAGCAGTATTCCAGAATTATTAAGCAAAAGTACCGGGTTTCAGTAGTTGATACAAAGTCAAAAAAGGAGTTGAGAGTTTATGCTATTGATCTGTTCAAAGCTCTCAACAAGGCTTTTGTCCCTCTTTACGGATTCACACCACTAACTCAAAAACAGATTGAATGGTATGTAGATCAATTTCTTCCATTAATTAATACGGATTTGGTCTGCCTTGTTGTAAACGAAGAGGACAGGGTTGTTGCTTTTGCTGTTACTATGCCGAGTCTGTCACAGGCTATGCGAGAGACAAAAGGGAAGATGTTCCCGTTTGGATTTATTAAACTCTTGAAAGCTTTGAAGAAATTTGACCTTGTAGACCTCTACATGATAGGGATTATTCCTGAGTATCAGAACAAGGGTTTAAATGCGGTAATTTTTGATCACCTGAACTCTAACTTCATTAAACTTGGAGTCAGGAGGGTTATCGCAAATCCTCAATTAGAAACAAATAAAGCTGTCCAGAGTATCTTTGATTATTATCCCGGCAGAACTTATTCTAAAAGACGATGCTATATTAAGTCAGTTTCAGACTTAGAGGTATCTACAATAAAAAATCAGCCAGAGCAATAGCCGCCGCAGCCTCAACTATTACCGGTACCCTTAAAGCGAAGCAGGTATCGTGTCTTCCGTTCACGACCAGCTCTTCAACCTTGTCTGTTTCAAAATTATATGTATTCTGAGGTATGGAAATACTTGAGGTGGGCTTAACTGCCACCCTGAAAACAATACTATTACCGTTTGTTATCCCACCGTTTACTCCGCCAGAGCCATTTCTTGCAGTTCTACCGGCAGAGTCAGTAAAGGGATCGTTATGTTCTGAACCATACATTCTTGAAGCAGCAAAGCCATCGCCAAATTCAATACCTCTTATTCCAGGAATTGAAAATACTAAATGAGATATTTGAGACTCCACAGAGTCAAAGAATGGATTCCCAACTCCTGCAGGTACATTTGATACCCGGCATTCAATAATACCCCCCAGAGAGTCGCCCCTCTCCTTTGCCTCCTCAAGTACCTGGTTCCAGGGAGCTTTACCGCCTATCTCCATAATTGATGCTAAAATTGATACGGGTTCAATTACCCTCTTTGCTATCACCCCAGCTGCAACCAACCCTATGGTCACCCTGCCTGAATGATGACCGCCACCCCTTATGTCCGAATAATTGCCAAATTTTTCTCTTGTTGTGAAATCTGCATGACCTGGCCTGGGTTGATTAATAAACTTTTCATAATCACATGGTCTTGCGTTGTCGTTTGAAAATAGTAAAGTTATGGGTGTGCCTGTTGTGTGCCCATTGAAAATTCCACTGATGATGTTAACCTTATCAGCTTCAATTCTTGGAGTTGTACCCTTAGCACCAGCCCTTCTCCTTGAAAGATCTGCAGAGAAGTCATCCTCAGAAAGAGCTAGCCCTGAAGGCACTCCGTCAATAACTACACCGAGCCCGGCACCGTGAGATTCTCCAAAAATGGAAATTCTGAATCTGTTTCCAAATCTGTTCATTTTACAAAATTACTTATAAAACCTGGGAACGATTTTGAGATGCATTTCATATTATCAAGATAAACAGGTTCTTCAATGTTTAGTGCAGCAATGCAGAGTGCCATAGCAATTCTATGATCTCCGTGAGTGTTGCAAAAACCTCCATGAAGTTTACCGCCCTTAACAATCATGTAGTCACCCTGAATGTCAATATCTGCTCCGAGCTTTACAAATTCAGAGAAAAGTGTTTCAGCTCTGTTACTCTCTTTGTTGTACAATCTGTTTATCCCTTTAATTCTGCTTTCGCCGTCGCAGTTGAGTGCAAGGACAACAAGAGGAGGGAAGAGGTCCGGAGAGTCAGTAGCATCAAACTCAAATGGTTTTAGGGGTACTTTTGATCCTTTTACCTCTACTCTTCCTGAACAGCAATCCTCGTCATCCGGGTTGTCTCTGAATGCACAAGGAACATCTCCGCACATTATAAGGTACTTAGGTCCTTCAATAACCTCGTATTCAACACCGGCAGCCTTGAAGACATCAAGGATTCGTTCATCTGCCTGAGATGAATTAACAACAAGATTCTTAACTGTCACATCTCCTGAGATTGCTCCGCCCGTAAGCAAGAGAGCAGCGGAGCTCCAGTCTCCTTGTAGCTGATAGAAAATTTTCTTTCTGTATCTCTGCCTCCCGGGAATTACAAACTGTGAATAATTATTGTTTGTTATTTTGAGGTTAAAATCCCGCAATGTTTTAAGAGTTAAATCTATATATGGTTTGCTGGTAGGGTTCTCAAGCTCAAGTTTGCTTGAGTCAACGCATAGTGGCAAAGCCATAAGGAGCCCTGATACAAGTTGAGATCCGCCCTTTCCTGATAATTGAATAGTTCCTCCTTTTAGTGACCCTTTTATCTTGGCAGGCAGATAGCCGTTACTTGAATCAAATTTAAGTCCCACCTTCTCTAAAATCTCTTCAACGCCAAGGTATTCTCTCTTTAAAAGAGTTCCTTTTCCTGTTATAGTTATTCTTCTGTTTGCAGACAGGTGACCGGAAATAGGAATCATCAATTTGGAAAGCAGGCCCGATTCACCAGCATTAAAAGTGAGCGGAGACTTTGACTTTGCAAGCTCCAGACTAATTGCATTTGATCCCGGACTCTTAATGTAAAGGTGTCCTCTCTTGCTCTTATATTTAATCTGTACGCCAAATTTCTTTGCCATACCAAGTGCAGCGTCTGTGTCGTCGCAAGGGGTGTATCCGTATATGTTTGAAACTCCCTTTGCAAGGCTGGCTGCTATAATAGCTCGCTGGGCATGACTTTTTGACGACGGGGCCTTAATTATTGGCTGAATGGATTTGAACTTAATCTTGTGCGGGTAACTTTTAGGATTAACAGCAGCTTTTGCTTCGTCTGCAATAGGTTGGCCTGGAGCTGTAGCAAGCTCCTCCTTAGGTGCTGCAAAGAGAAAAGGGGCGCCTAGATTAAGAGAGAGTAACCTGGTGAATTTACCTTGAGTACCCATTGAAAATGCTAGGAGCCTCTCTTTTTCAAAATGTCTGTACAATCGAAGAGTTCTCACACCCTCCTCGGTAATTATTGCTGTAGTTGCTATTTTTACTACGTCTGCTCCGTATTCAAAACATTTTCCGGTAATCTCCAGAAGCCGTTCAAAAGGGTCTGTGTTTGAGAAGTTATGGTATGAATGGATAATCTTGAATCCATTCTCTCTTGCCATCTCAACCAATGCTTCACGGAACTCCTGGGGAGCGTCGTACTCTATGTCAAGATATTTTACAGCTTTACTCTTTTTTTCCGGTCCGTTTCCCTTTATTGCTGCTGAGAGTCTCTCAATGCAAATCTCTTTAGGTTGTTTTTCGAGCCTGCATGTAGCAATAAGAGTTTTATCTTTTGAAAATAATTTACTAATCTCTTTTTCTGACAGCTCTGCTAGGTCAAGGCGAATTTCAGCCATCTCAGAGTGAGAGACTGCCTTAAGCATAGCCTTATAATCCAGCTTTTGTAAACTAAGACAAATCATTTAGCAATCCTTTTAATCTCTCAATAGTGAGAGGGTATATTATGGCCTTTCCGATTCCTTCTAACAGAATGAACTGAATGGCCTCACCATCTTTTTTCTTATCCTTGGTCATTGTTTCAACTAACTCTCCCGGATTAACAGGAGAGGTGTGAGGAAGCCCCAGAGCTTCAAGATCTCTTTCTATCTTGTTCCCCTCAGATTTTGGTAAAAGTCTGAGTTTAACAGAGAGCTTTGCGCTCATTGACAATCCTATACTTACTGCCTCACCGTGAGATAGTCCGCATAACTTCTCCAGTGCATGCCCAAAGGTATGCCCCAGATTCAGAAGTTTTCTCTCTCCCTTTTCAAAAGGGTCTCTTTTGACTATATCGCTCTTGATTTCTGCCGCTTTCTTGATAAAAGGAAATAATTCAGAAAATGAGGATATTTTCTTTAAATGAGGGTTTCCTCCGCTAATAACGTCAACAGCATCAAGGTATGCTACTCTGTCTGCAAGGAGGAACGTTTTAAGCATCTCTGCCAACCCTTCGTTAATCTGCTTTCGAGGCAAAGTGTCCAGAAATTCACTGCAAAAAATTGTAAAATCAGCAGGGTTAAATACGCCAAGAATGTTTTTGTATCCCTTGACGTTTATTGCTGTTTTTCCGCCGATAGATGCATCTACCTGAGAGAGCAGAGTTGTGGGAATCATACCGTAATCAATCCCTCTATAGTAAACCGATGCAAGAAATCCACCCATATCTCCCACAATTCCGCCACCGGCTACCACAAGAAGCGTACCCCGATCAGCTCCCAAATCCATCAATTTTAAAGTCAGTTCTTCAAGAGTGCTGAAACATTTATACTCTTCAGACGATTCAATAGTAATGAACGGATAAGGCAGAACCCTCTTTAAAGCACTTTCAACCTTGTTATCCGCAAGTACAATAACTCTCCTCTCCGCAGGTATGAAATCTGGGATATCTTTAATCTTTTTGCAATAAAATTGAATCGTCTCTTTCATCTCTATTGGTACAAATCTACAAAAATTCCTATTCCTTATTTCGTATAATTGATTTAAAAAAATGTTATATTTACACAACTTAGAAAAACCGCGACACCTATGGTAAAAACTTTGACTTTCCCAAGTGTGTATGAGGCTACAATTAGAGAGTACTACACAAGTAACGACCCAATTCTGGGCTTCTCAAAAATTAAATTCGAAGGCATGGATTATTTGATAGGTTTACAGGCCCTTAACGAGGGTGTGTCTCCTAATAAATATATCAATGCATCTCCAGCAGAGACAGACTATAAGTTGATTGCACAATCTGCCCTTCTTTTAGCGTCAGATATGTGTGCATCAATTGCAAAAACGGCAAAAATGCCTAAGCTATGCGTTACGGCAGGCTTTCCCTATGCCACTTTTCAGTTAAACAGAGACCTTGCAAAAGAGTATCTGCAAACTGAGAATATGATTACTTACTTTGTTGCATCTGAAAAAGGAGTTGCAACAACAGAGCAGAAACTTATACCCATTACTAATGTAAATGTAATCCCGGAAGTTCTCGGATGTGACTATGCAATTAGAAAGGGTGCTCATCCCGTTGATGGTAATTATATTGTAATAAGCTTAGGATACGGGACCTGTGAGGGGGCTCTGAGCACACCTCAAGGTTTGGTGAGCAGAACCATCTTCAGCACACATGGTTTAAACTATGCCGTTGACATTTTTGGGCAGGAACTTGTTAAAAACACAAACATTGGTATCAAGAACGAGCATCAGCTGGACCAGATTTTCGTTAAAGGTAACACATACTCAGAAAGGAAGCATAAAGATCTCACAAAGGAGAAATGGACAGCAATAGAGATATATTTTAAAAATATAATAATGCCTGCTATAAGAAGGTTTATAACAGATGGTGATGTTGAGAATGCCTCTTCTGTATATCTGGCAGGAGGCGGTGCATACAATGAAGAGTTAGTAACTCTATTCAAAGATGAGTTTGGTGAAGCCTGCAATGTTATTGTGCCTGAAAATTCAGAGCGGTTGGCTTCAATAGGATATGCCCTTTATTCAAAAATCAACTCAAATTATGATGAGTCAAAAATTGGGGAAGATGGGTTCTATATAACAGATAAAGGCGGAGTTGCATTTGTGGGGATAGATATTGGAAATGCAAACACATGCGTATCTGTTCTTGAATAGGCAAATCTAAAAAAACATGCAATTACCCGATTTTGGAAAAATCTTTTCCGGAATCGGGTATTTCTTTTTTTGAGGCTATTTATCCATATTGATAATAGATAGCTTTAAAATAAAAATGCTAAAGAGAACTTTTTGTGCAACATGTCTGGGGGTAGATGCAATTACTGTTACAGTTGAGGTTGATGTGTCTGATGGGATAAGCTTTTTTCTTGTTGGATTACCGGACTGTGCAGTTAGGGAGAGTCAGCAGAGAATAACTACAGCGCTCGCTACAATTGGCGCCAGAATTCCTGGAAGGAGAATTGTTGTCAACATGGCTCCGGCTGACTTGAAAAAGGAGGGCTCTTCGTTCGATCTGGCAATAGCAATAGGAATCCTTGCCGCTTCTGGCCAGTACTCCTTCTCCACACTTGATGATTTCATAATGATGGGTGAACTGGCTCTTGATGGCTCTTTAAGACCAGTGACAGGCGCTTTGCCTATTGCAGAGCATGCGAGAAATGAGGGATTTCGCGGATGTATACTGCCCGAAGCATCTGCTGCTGAAGCTGCTGAAATAGGGGGGATTGACATTTTTGCAGCTTCACATATAAGAGAGGTTATTTCTATACTATATGGTGAGGAGGTAAAGCCTCCATTAAAACACTCAGAGGTAACAGATATTTATCAGCCAGGTGAGGAGATTCCTGATTTTGCCGATATAAGAGGTCAGGAGAGTGCAAAGAGAGCATTTGAAGTTGCCGCTGCAGGCTCTCACAATATTCTTCTGAGTGGCCCTCCCGGTGCAGGCAAGACATTTATGGCAAAGGCTTTGGCCGGCATTCTCCCGGCAATGACACCTCAGGAATCTGTTGAGACAAGCAAAGTTTATAGTGTAGCAGGAAAAGGGGCACTAAAAGGAGGGTTGATAAAGATGAGACCATTTAGATCTCCTCATCATTCTGCATCGGTATATGCCATAACCGGTGGTGGTACAAATGCTCTGCCGGGAGAGATTTCGCTCGCTCATAACGGGGTTTTATACTTAGATGAAATTTTGGAGTTCAGCAGGCCCGTACTTGAGGTTCTCAGGCAGCCGATGGAGGAGCGAAGTGTTTCAATTTCCAGGTTAAAATACAAAATTAAGTACCCGGCAAACTTTATGCTGGTTGCATCCATGAATCCTTGCCCGTGTGGCTTTTATGGACAACCGGGCGACAAGTGTGCTTGTACCCCTTTTCAAATATCAAGATATAGATCCAGGATTTCCGGGCCGCTTATGGACAGAATTGACCTGCTGTGTGAGGTGAATCCGGTACCCGCAGAAATTTTGACGGGTGAGTCGCTCTCTGAAAGCAGCAGAGATATCAGGGCAAGAGTTGAAAATGCTAGGAGAATTCAATTAGAGAGATTTGACGGCAGGATTTTGACAAACTCTCAAATGAGTACTTCAGAGTTAAGAATGCACTGTAAAACAGGTAAAAAGGAGACCGAATTTCTTTCAGGTGCTATCAATCGCCTCTCGCTCTCTGCACGTGCCTTCAGCAGAATTCTTAAAGTTGCAAGAACCATTGCAGATCTGGAATCGTCAAAATTTATATCTTTGAACCATCTGGCCGAAGCAGTTGTTTACAGAGGTCTTGACAGAAGAAGCAGAAATGAGTAAAAAAGTTATTATAAACGGGTTAAGCCATATTGAAGAGGCTGCTCGTGAGTTTCTTAGCAAAAAAGGGGATGCGCCTGTAATTGCTTTTTATGGAGAGATGGGTGCAGGTAAGACCACTTTTACAAAATCTTTATGTAAAGTTCTGGGTGTTTTGGACGGGGTAAATAGCCCCACATTTACACTTATTAATGAGTATAGAACAAGTGATGGTGAAACAATATATCACTTTGACTTTTACCGGATCAACAAACTAGAAGAGGCTTTTGATATAGGGTTTGAAGAGTTTGTTGAATCGGGCAATCTGTGCATTATTGAGTGGCCGGAAAAAATTGAACAGATACTTCCACCTGATACTCTCAGGGTAAAAATATCTGTTCTTGATGACGGGAAACGCGAACTCATTTTCTGAGTCCGGCTAGTCCATTATCTAATTCTCCGGATAGAGAAGATAAGGTCTTCTTTGCTCCTTAAACTTTGCAACATCCCCAGCCCACATCGCTTTAATCTCGGCAGCAGATTTGCCCTCCTTAATCATTTTTCTGATGTAACCCTGGCCTGAAAGAAGCTCAAAAAAAGAGCGGAAAAAATGGTCGTCAAGGTTTAGGTTGGTATATGCATCTATAACATATTCAAGATTTATTCCAGCCTTGTTTATCTCTTCGATAGAAGGCTCTGTTCTCAGGTCTACACCGTAACACTCTCTGTTTAGCTGAGGTGGGAACTTTGCACCGGGAATGCTTTTAGGGGTGAAGGAGAATTTATAACCCTTCATGTTTGGGTGCCCGTACATCTGAAATGCTTCAGTTGTGCCTCTTCCCAGACTTACTGGTGTTGCTTCAAAATAACATATTGAAGGATAGAGATAAATTGATCTCATATCTGGAAGATTAGGTGATGGTTTAACAGGGAGTTCATACATACTTGCATGCGTATAGTTACGGCATTTAATAACTTTAATGTCACACTGAATACCATCTTTGAGCCATTTTTCACCATTAATCATACCGGCAAGTTCTCCTAAAGTCATTCCGTGAACGGTGGGTATTGGGAGCCAGCCAACAGCAGATTTATACTTCATGTCAAGAATTGGCCCGTCAACATAGAAACCAATAGGATTTGGCCTGTCAAGAACAATCATCTTTACCCCATTCTCTGCACAAGCCTCCATCATCCTTGCCATTGTAGTAAGATAGGTGTAGAAACGAACGCCCACATCCTGAAGATCAAAAAGCATAACATCTATACTTTTCATAAGATCAGCAGATGGTTTGCCTGTGTTACCATCATAAAGGGATTTTATAGGGATACCGGTCTTCTCATCAACAGAACTTGCAACGTGTTCGCCTGCATCTGCATCTCCCCTGAATCCGTGCTCAGGTGAAAGAATTGCAACAATGTTGATTTTAAGAGAGACAAGAGAGTCTACAAGATGAGTCTTTCCAATTATTCCTGTCTGGTTTGTTAGAACAGCTACACGCTTTCCTTTGAGTAGAGGAAGGTATTCCTGAACAGATTCTGCACCTGTTTTGATGTTTCCCGCAACAAGGAGAGTAGTAAGAAAAATTGTAATTACTGTAAATAGAGCTTTTTTCATTCTATGGGGTTATTTGTAAATGTTATTTATCAAAT
>JAVEZL010000013.1:0-17629 GCA_034003005.1 Bacteroidales bacterium | reverse complement strand
TCCTGAACAGATTCTGCACCTGTTTTGATGTTTCCCGCAACAAGGAGAGTAGTAAGAAAAATTGTAATTACTGTAAATAGAGCTTTTTTCATTCTATGGGGTTATTTGTAAATGTTATTTATCAAATATACTATATAATCTCAATATAGGCATCAGTTGTACGCCTTTTAAGTCTGCCGATTTTATGGATAGAGAAGCCCTCCTTATGTGCAATCTTCTCAAGAGCAGTGATTCCCTCTGGCAAGACCGCAATTAATAATCCGCCGCTTGTTTGCGGGTCACAGAGCAGCATCTTTTGTTCCTCTGTTATTGAGGCAATTTTGTGTCCGTAGCTCGCAAAATTCCTGAATGTGCCACCGGGAATACACTCTTTTTCTATGTAAAAAGGTACACCATCAATTCTGGGAACTCTGTTGTACTCAATCTCAGCAGTTAGATCACTCCCCTCTGCCATTTCAATTGCATGTCCCATCAGACCAAATCCGGTTACGTCAGTGAGAGCCGTAACTTCATCAATGGCAGATATTGCAACTCCGGGAGTGTTGAGAGTAGTCATAAGTTTGAGGGCCTCTGCTTTGTCACACTCCTTCGCAAGTCCAAATTTTTCCGCAGTGGTAACAAGTCCAATCCCGATTGGTTTTGTAAGAAACAGAACCGACCCCTCTTTTGCTCCGCTGTTTTTCTTTACCCTCTTTTTATCCACTATCCCGGTTACTGCAAGGCCGAATATGGGGTCTGATATACTTATGCTATGTCCTCCGGCAAGAGGAATCCCGGCGCTGTCGCAGACCTCCCTGGCTCCGGAGACAACATGGGCAGCAAGTGAGCCGGGAAGTTTGTCCAGCGGCCACCCGAGTATTGCTATTGCCATAAGTGGTGACCCGCCCATCGCGTAAATATCAGATATAGCGTTGGTTGCGGCAATTCTGCCAAAATCGCGCGGATTATCTACTATAGGAGTAAAAAAATCGGTAGTGCTTATTATAGCCCTTCCATCTCCTATATCATAGACAGCTGCGTCGTCTTTGCTGTCATTCCCCACAAGCAGATCAGGGAATTTTAATCCAGATACACTTCCTCTCAGAATCTCCTCAAGATCTTTTGGGGCAATTTTGCAACCACATCCCGCTCCGGGGCTAAACTGTGTAAGTCTGGTAGTCTCCTCTTTCATAGCTTAATAAGTTTAGTGCTGTTGTGTTGTATGTCGATTATGTCAAGCATAGTCCCAACGCTACCCACTGCTACTTTGTCCAGAAGGTTGTTGAATGCGAGACAAGTTTTGCAGATTACAATCTTACTGCCCATACTCTCAAGGGTTGAGAGCTCCTCAGTAAATCCAGAATCTTTGCACGCAGCCTTTACGCCGTCACCATACATACAAATGTATGATGGTATACGCTGCTCTGATATTGTAAGTGTTAGATAATTTTTCAATAAAGTGTGAGATAATTCCCGGTCTGCTTCACCCATCCCAAATCTGTCAATTATTACGGCAACCTTCTCGTTGCTTACCATATTACCCATTTCTCAGGAGATTTTAATTAAATACTATTCTTTCTGCAAGTTTTTGCAGCTCCATGACTGTGGAGCTACTCTCCAGAGAGTCCATAACCACAGATGGAAGTTTTCCTCTGTCACCAAATCTTGTGTCTAGCTGGTTTCCATAAGCTGCATCGTAGTAATCGAGGCATATTCTGGCAGCAAGCTCTCTGTCGCCGGAATTGCAGGCATCAAGCGCCCTTTTGCATTTGTCAAAGCCGAGCCTTTTCTCAATTCTTTTTATGGAAGAAGCTAGCCCCTCTATTTCAAAACATGCATAGTCCCTCATTAATCTTGCCAACCTTATTTCATACGGGGTATCTATCCTTACAAGAGGAGAGTTTCTCATTCTCTCCCAGAAAGCCTGAGGAAGAAAGACCTTCCCTACATTTCTGCTCTCATCCTCTACCCATACCGGTCTTTTCAAGTCAAGCTCACATATTTGTTTATACAGGAAGTTCTCAAATTGTTCCGTTGAAGGTTGAACAGGCTGTCCAAGTGCTCCAAAGGCAGAACCTTTGTGATTAGCCAGCCCTTCAAGGTCAAGAATTTGCTCTCCGGCCTCTCTCAGTTGCTGAAGAATCTCGGTTTTGCCCGAACCGGTATATCCGCCTAAAAGAATTATTTTGAGAGGCTTCTCAAAACTATCAAGCACCAGTCTCCTGTATGCCTTGTATCCACCCTCCAGTAAAAAGACTTTTAAGCCAACTGTCTCCATAAGCCAGGCCATGGATGAAGAGCGCATACCGCCCCTCCAGCAGTGTATAAGTATCTCAGGAGAGTCTAGCTTTAATGCATATTTTGTGAACCCTTTCAGTTTAGGACCTACAATTTCAAGCCCCTTCTGGACAGAGATAATTTTACCCTGTTGTTTGTACAGAGTTCCCACCTTCGCCCTCTCTTCATCATTGAACAGTGGTAAAGAGAGAGCCCCCGGAATATGCGCCTGTGCATACTCTCCGGGGGATCTCACATCCAGTAGCGGAATGGTTTCCGCCTTTTTTATAAACTCTTCTGCTGATAGTACCTTTGCCATATTCTTCGCAAAAGTACTCTTTTTTTCTAGAACTTAAATCTTAGACCAAGCGAAGGAAGGAAGGCTGTAGTCTTGTAATCTCCGCCAAATAAAATTGCGTTGTTCTGTATATACTTACCGTTAGTCTTAACCCCATGGTTATATTGGAATGCAAAGTCGATATCCATGAATTTAAGAGGTCTGTATGTAAAACCTGTAGTTATACTAATCTTATCTGAGCCTGGTGAATCAGGAGTGTAAAGTGTTAAATCAGATGGTGTGTTATCGTAAACAAATCCCACTCTGGTTGTAAACTTCTCTGTGCAATAGAACTCAGCTCCTACACGATAAATCATTGTGTTTGAGAAGTTCTTTGGAGAGTTCATTGTTACATTAGGGAAAACAATAGATAGTGTATCATATGCCTTCCATCCAACATACTGAAGTTCTGCAGAGATGAGCATTTTTTCAGTCGCTTTCCATGCGATTCCCAGATTTGTGTTTGACGGGATAGGCAGTTGTGCGTTGAAGTTACCTCCATCAAGCATCATAGCACCTTTTACTGCCGCAGGAAAGTTTGGACTTTGAGAAAGCATTGCAAACAGTGTTTGCAATTCTGGTGAACCATAGCTAATTGCAGCATCACCATTGTTAAGTTTCATCATAACTTTTGAACGGTATGATAAACCGATGCTCAATCTGTCATTTGGGCTGTAGAGAATACCAATGTTGAATCCAAGACCAACGCCAGATTTTCCGGTAAGGTTCATGCTAAGTGGAGATACGTTTAGGTTATTATTAATTACCGTCTGGTACTGAGCCGGAACAAGTGGAAGGAATGCTGCTATGGAACCCACAGGCATAATTCCTTTGCTCATATCCATGCTTCCAAAGTCTGCCATAAGACCCACTCCTAAACTTAGCTTTTCGCTGAACTTGTATGAAATTGTAGGTTGTACAGAGAAAACCTTTAGTGAGATGTTCTGGATGTATGTAGAACCACTCCAGTTATCCGGCCATACAAGCGAGTTTCCGGCAGGATTTGTGACACTGATACCTGCATAAAATTTGTCAGTAATTTTAAAACCGGCGTATCCAAAAAGAGGTGTTCCTATAGGATTGTCGGTCTCAGCATTGTAGTTGCCTGATGTAAATTTAACCTTTGAGAAGATAGCAGTTGCCCCTAGTGAAAGATCAACCTTACCATCCATATATGATAAACCCGCAGGGTTAAATAGCATACTCTCACCGCCTAACTTAAGCGCTGTTCCCAAGTGTCCCATACCAAGCTGGCGTGCACTCTGAGTATTTAGCTGGTAGCCCTCTGCCATCAGCGTAAGACCAACCAGGTTGGCCATAATAAACAATGAAATTTTCTTTAGTCTCATTTTCTAATAATTTTTTTGAACGGCTGCAAAAGTAAAACAAAAACGATATAATTATACTAAAAATGCAGATGTGGTCTTAATGCAAAGATAATGAGCTACAAGCAAAGTATACTACACGTACGATTGAGTGTAAAAAAAGAGGTGCAGAACTCCGCACCTCTTTTTTAAAGAATAATCTAATTGTTTAATTATTGTTCATTTCAGGTATCTCTACCTCATTTTTATAGTCGCCTATCAGGTATCTTGAGAAGTAATCTCCCATTCTCCAGAAGAAGTACTCAGTCATATCCCCAAAACCATGACGCTGGCCAGGCAGCATCATCATGTCAAATCTTTTGTTTGCACGAATAAGCGCATTCACCATTCTCAACGTGTTTCCCGGATGTACGTTGTTATCAATATCACCTGTAAACAGAAGTAGTCTTCCTTTAAGATTCTTTGCTATTTCTGAGTTTTTATCAATATTGTATTTGAAAGTTGTGTCACCTTTCTCTGTAATGGATTCCAGCACGCCATGGTGTTGTTCACTCCACCAGCGATTGTAAATATTGTTTTCATGGTTACCGGCAGATGAAACAGCTACTTTAAAGAAATCGGGATAGACAAGCATTGCAGCAGTTGACATAAAACCTCCGCCTGAGTGACCGTGAATTCCCACTTTTGAACCGTCAATGAACGGGTGTCTTGCAGCTAGTCTTTCAACCACCACTTTTTTATCCTCAAGGCCGTAGTCACGAAGATTTCCATATCCAAAGTTGTGATACCATTTTGAACGGGAAGGGTGACCTCCTCTGTTACCTACAGTAATAACTATAAATCCAAACTGGGCTAGTCTGTCTACTCTGTCCATTGATTTTGTCCACGAAGCATTAACTGCCTCAGTCTGTGGCCCCGGATAAACGTACTCAATAATTGGGTATTTCTTTGTAGAGTCAAAGTCAAAAGGTTTGTACATTACTCCGTACAGGTCAGTTACTCCATCTCCTGCCTTAACTGTGAAAAGTTCAGGGAATTTATATCCGGCAGCAAAAAGTTGCGAGAGATCTGCCTCTTCGAGGTCAAGAATCTTCTTGCCGGTATTATCATAAATTGCACTTTTAGGAGTAGTGTTTACTCTTGAGTAGTTGCTTACAAAGTATTTACCATTGTCAGATGTGTTAGAGTCAAAGTTATAATCTCCAGGATTTAATAGCTTAAGGCCTGAACCGTCAAAATTAACTCTGTACTGATGTGTGTAATAAGGGTTTTCACCTTTTTCCCTGGCGTTTGCTGTAAAGTAGATAACTCTTTGCGCAGCATCCACTGCTGTTACATCTTCAACGTGGAAATCTCCTGAGGTAACTGGGTTTTTAAGGTTTCCGTTTTCATCAAAAAGGTATATGTGAGCCCAGCCGGATCTCTCACTCCACCAAATAAACTCTTTCCCGTTATTTACAAGCTTTAGAGGCCTGGTCTCCACATATGTATTAAGTCTCTCCTCTACAAGAGTCTTTAAGGTATCTGAAGTTACTGTGGCAGTACACAGGTCAACCCTCTTAAGGTCTCTGCTGGTTCTTGTAACGTAAAATTTCTCGGGAGTGCCCATCCAAACGCTGTGCATAATTGAGTCTCCATAATTTTTTTGAAGAATTGGCTCGTTAAGAATTCTCAACTCCTGATCCTTGAATGCAGCACTCTTAATCTCCTTGTATGATTTTTTCTCAATATCAAACATGTAAAGGAACCTTTGAGGAGCCTCAGATTCACCTGGCATATGGTATTTATATGTCTCGAGCTTGGGTCTTGGGTTAGCAAGAACATCTATTACCCACAGATCCTTTACCTTAGAGGTGTTACTTCTAATAAAAGCAAAATATTTTGAATCCGGAGACCATAGAATATAGGCACCGCTTCTCTTTTTCTTCTCCTTTTCAGTTGCGTAAGGGTCACTGTTTCCTCCGCCAAAGCCAAAGTCTTTTGTACCCTCAGTAGTAAGCTGATGTTCAACTATTGTAGAGTCATCCTCATTCTTGCGTGCCTTTTCAAAGTTCTCCATATCCATCCAGTAGAGATTGAATTCTCTTGAGAATACAACATACTTTTTGTCAGGAGAGATACTGCCCCATCTTGGATATGGCTTAGGTGTTTTGTAGTCTTTTATTTCAGTAAGTCTTCCGGAAGCAATTTCATAGTCAAAACCATGAACTTTCTTAACTTTCTTTGTCTTACCTGTTTTCTCATCCTTCTCGTCAACGTCAACAGTGCTCTTAATCTCAAATCTGAATTTGACATCGTCAATCAGGCGAATATTCTGAATGGGAATATTCTGAGCATCAAAAGGATCTTTTACAATTTCTGTGAGCTGAGCAGCGAGTTTTACATTATCAAAGACCTGCTTTTTTGCTCCGGTAGCCGGGTCAGCGATATAATAGAATGTACCTTCAGGTGTTTGCCAGGTGTACCAAAATTTGTCTGAATTTTTGAACCATCTTGGATTAACGCTGGTAGAAAATACCATTTTCCCCACCTTCTTAGAGGAGAATCTGGCTGCGAGTTCATAATTTGCCTCTTTCACAGGTGTGTTCTGGGCAAACGCAAACGAAGCTGTTAAGATAACAGCCAGCAGAATGAGAGTTTTTTTCATATGATTATCGTTAGGTTATTTTTTTATTTGACTACCAAGAGGACATTAAGTTTAAAGATCACCCGGAACTTTTAGATGCTTAGGCCACTCACCCACCTCCATCTCTATAATACTGCCATTTTCAATTCTAAACCTAAGAGCCGTCCTTACATTGTGGAATCCCTGTATGCCTGCTGCCCCAGGATTGATTGTAAGCATATTATACCTCTTGTCATTAATCACCTTAAGAATGTGAGAGTGTCCGGAGATAAAAACATCAGGTCTGTGAGATTCAATTAACTGGAGTGCTTTATAGTCATATCTCCCCGGATAACCTCCTATATGCATCATTAACACCTTCATCCCCTCAACCTCCATAAGCTGTATATATGGATGGACTATCCTGACATCAGTTCCGTCGCAGTTTCCATACACCCCTTTCAACGGCTTAAATGCCGATATTCTATCAGAGACCTCACGATTTCCAAAATCCCCGGCATGCCATACTTCATCCACGTCCCTGAAGAACTCCTTTAATTTGTCGTCAAAAATTGTGTGCGTATCAGAGAGAAGCCCAATGTATGCCATCAGAGTTTTATTATGATGTTCTTTTTATAGAGCCAGATAGCCATAAGCAGAAATAGGGCTACATACATAAGAGCATACATTAATGAGCCAAATTCATTGTGCCCCAATAACTCCACGCAGCAGTTCCGGTATATCCAGGATGATGCAGAGACAGTTGCCTCTTTGATTGTGTTATCTTCAGTAACCACTATCTCTGTCCATTTTATTACCCTCCCAAGAGTCTTGGCAAGAACACCGGCCATAACAAAAGCAAACAGCGGATTAAGGCCCATCGCTTTGAAAGGAAAGAATAACTTCTCCCTCCCCTTAATATCTATAAAATAGATAAATAATGCGAGCATCAGAATAGACCAGCCGCCTGCGTAAAAAACATACGATGGAGTCCATAGTGGCTTGTTGATTGGGACAAATATGCTCATAATTACTCCGGCTCCCAGAGAGAGAAGCCCAATTGTATATAGTTGTGCTACAGCATCACTTTTATTAGTTGCTTTTCTTATTAGTCCGCCTATCGAAAAACCAAGTAAGACAGTGGCTGAGCCCGATAAAACCCCAAGGATCCCTTCCGGATCAAACGATTTGCCGAATCCGTGGTATACATGATTATCGCCCAAAATGGCAACATCTATTGATCCTGATATATTACCCTCAAGAGAAAACGGATCTCCTGTTCCAAAAATTACAAGAATTGCCACATGAATAATCATCAGAGCAGCCATTCCCAAAGCTATTTTGCCGGGTTTCCTCAGCCATAAAGCAAGGGCACCACCAACTAAGTAGCAAAGGGCTATCCTTTGAAGAACCCCCATTATCCTTATAGATCCTATGTAGTTCATGTAGTTTTCACCAAAACTCAATGCCGAATCCGGTGAAGTTGGATAAAATGGAAAAGCATTCAGAAGCAGACCTGTGAGAAAAATCAGAGCAGCTCTTTTTACCAGTTTTCCTAGTGATTTGGCATCAATTCCATCTCCATATTTTGCGAAGGAGAAGGAGAGAGCAGCACCTACAATAAATAGGAAAAAAGGGAAGACTAAGTCTGTGGGTGTGCATCCGTGCCACGAAGCGTGGCGCAGAGGAGCAAAAATTTTTGACCAGCTTCCGGGATTGTTGACAAGAATCATTCCTGCAACAGTCATTCCTCTGAGCACATCAAGTGCTACATATCTTTGTGAATGGGTTTTCATAAGGCAAAAATAACCTTTTTTCCTATATTTGCCCTTGCTATGGAACTCTTTTTCACAACCGATATACAAGGCTCTTCCGCCACACTTGACGAACAGGAGAGCACCCATTGCCTAAAAGTACTAAGGCACAAGAGGGGAGATAAAATAACTTTTACAGATGGAGCCGGAGGTCTTTATGAGGCTGAGATATCAGATGTAAAAGGAAAATTATGTAAGCTTAACATAATCTCTCAATCTCTAAAGAGAGAGGAGAGACCATACTATTTGCACATCGCAGTTGCTCCCACAAAAAGTCTTGACAGATATGAATGGTTTCTTGAGAAGGCGGTAGAATTTGGAGCAGACAGAATTACACCCATAATTGGAGATCACTCAGAGAGAAAAATCTTTAAACACGAAAGGGGAGAGAGGGTTATTCTCTCTGCTCTTAAGCAATCGTTAAAAACCAACATGCCTCTTCTGGATGAAACTATTAACCTCAGAGAGTTCCTTAAATCTGATTCAGTTGCAAACTTTAATGGTGTAAAGCTAATTGGTCATTGCAACACCGGAGAGCGGAGTGAACTCACTACCATAGTTGATTCAATTGAACCTGTTGAAGGCAAAAAAAGAGTCCTCATCTTGATAGGGCCGGAGGGTGACTTCTCTCCGGAAGAGGTTAAAATGGCTATTGAAAAAGGGTTCAGTGACTTCACCATGGGAGAGTCCCGTTTTAGGGTAGAGACGGCAGCTGTAGCCGCTATATCTGCAATGTATTTTTTGTCAAGACGCAGTTAACAACCAAGTTACATAACCTATATAGAGCAAGAAGAGAAGAGCTCCTTCTCTCTTGTCAATCATTGTGCCCTTGCCTCTGAAAGCAAGTGCAAGGACAAGCATTGTTGCAGCGGCCGAGATCACTACATCTGTCATGTTTGCCATTGCAAACGGAAGAGGTGTTATGCTTGCAGAGATCCCCAGAATTAAAAATATGTTAAAGATGTTGCTTCCCACAACATTTCCTATAGCTATTTCGCTGTTACCTCTGTATGCAGCCATGAGGCTCGTGGCAAGCTCAGGCAGGGATGTTCCGGCAGCAACAATTGTAAGACCTATTACTGTCTCGCTCATTCCCCATCCCAGCGCCAGTTTAGTAGCATTATCAACTATAAGATCTCCTCCAAAAATCAGTGCAGCAAGGCCACCTGTAACAAACAATACGGAGAGCAGTACAGGATATACCTTCTCCTCTTTGGGAGCGTCGTCCGGACTAATTTGTCCGTTCCTTGCAGAGAGAAAAATGTAGTATAAGAAAATTGCAAAGAAGAGAAGAAGTACAATTCCATCTGCCCTTGAGATCATTCCTGTGCCCTCTCCAAGGAACTCATCACCGGCAACTGCAATTAGTACAAAAGCGGCAAGGATTGCATATGGAATCTCAATTTTCACCAGTGACCTCTGAAGACTGATAGGTCTTAACATAGCAGCCAATCCTACTATCACGAGAAGATTAAAAATATTACTACCCACTACATTACCTATTGCCATTCCGGGAGATCCTCCGCTGGAGGCCATAATATTTACCGCCAGCTCAGGGGCGGATGTGCCAAATGAAACGACTGTCAAACCGATAATTAAATCAGAAATTTTTAGTTTTTTCGCTATTGAAGAGGCCCCTTTGACCAGATAGTCGGCACCAAATATTAGTACAACAAAACCAAGAATCAGTAGTAAGTATGGTAACATATCTCTGTATTAAATTTATTCTCTTATAATTTTTACCTCCCCACCCAGGCCAAGCATAATAATGGATGATGGTTTGCCGGTAGAGCCTGCTTCGAAGGAGTTGTCTGCAACCCAGTCTGCTGCTTCAATAATCTCAACAGATATTGACTCAAACAGAGAGGGGGCAGCTGAACCCGATATGTTTGCGGATGTGGAGATAATCGGCCTTCCAAACCGTCTTATCAAAGCCTGACAAAACTGATGGTCGGGAATTCTGAAGGCTGCTGTTTTCTCCTCCGGAAGTGCGTTTGCTGCCAAGCGTTCGGCTCCCGGGTATATGATTGTAAGGGGCTTGTCATTTACTTCAAGAATTTGCCAGGCAACATCGGGAACCTCTTTAATGTATCTGGAAAGCATATCTTGTCCGTCTACAAGCATGATAAGGCTCTTGCTCTCTTCTCTCCGTTTAATCTTGAATATTTTATCTACAGCTACGGCGTTTGTAGCATCGCAGCCAAGACCCCAAACTGTATCTGTAGGGTAGAGGATTACGCCACCTTCGCGGAGCACCTTGACAGCCTCCTCAACTGCTTTTCTAAGATCTCTTTCTTTTGATATCATCTTTTTATGGTATTATCAGTTCTGCAATCACAGGATAGTGGTCTGACCATTTAACCTTGGGAGTTCTATGACTCATTGACCACCATTCAGAAGGGTAAAGTATATAATCAATCCTAAGCATTGGCCATAAACTCCCATATGTAGCGCTCATCCCTTTGCCTGACTCCTTGAATGTGTCTTCCCGCCCGTTTGAAAGGATGTGGTATGTATAGGACATAGGGGTGTCGTTAAAGTCACCGCATATAACAGCTGGAATATTGCTTGCCGATGAGTGAGTTGCAATAGTATCCACCTGCCTTGAGCGTCTTTTAAATGTGTAAGCCATCTTATCATGGACCTCAACAAGTTCATCGGACATCTTTTCACTATGAGAAATTCTTTTAACAAGTGAAGTAAATGAGATACTGTGAGATTCAAGATGTGTGTTATAAATTCTTACATCTCTGCCGTAGTGATCAATATCACTGTAAATGCAGAGATTTGTACTCCCTTTGAATGTAATTTTACCGGACTCTTTAATAGGGAAGCGGCTCAGAGTAATGTTGCCAAATCGGCTTCCGCTCTTGAGTTTATAGAAATGGCAACTTTTATAAGGGTATTCATTAAATAGTACTCTTATCAAGCTGGTGTCTTTGATGTAGAATTCCTGGAAACAGATTATATCTGGTCTGTTTTCGTCAGTAAACTCAGCAATCTCCCCCATAACATCCTCCCTGTCTTTATTTTTATTGTGGGCAAACATCCCCACATTATATGTCATAATCTTTAGTGACAGGCCTTCATCCTCTTTGCTTGATTCACCCCAGTTTATAAACATATCGGCAAAGAGTAATGATGGGAGCAGTGCAAAAAATGTAATCCATGTTGCCCCGCTTCTGCGAAACATTCCAAGAATCAACAGAAAGACATTTACAAAAAGAATCGGGATAAAGTAGAGCCCAAAGAAAAGCGGAAAAGAGACAATGGAAGGATTAATAAAAACCGACAGATAGGAGAGGACAAGCATGCCGGCTGCCACAATCAGAGCTAGTCTGAAAAGCAGAGCCAGTGGCCACGGGGAGCGTCCTGTAGGGGCTTTTTTATTGCCGGATTTTCTTCTTTTGCCTGCCATTAGAAGTACATTTTGTTATTCTTCTTCCAGTATTTGATAAGGATGAATCCAAAGAGCATTCCACCAAGGTGTGCAAAATGGGCAATGTTACCACCTGTGTTTGATATTCCAAGCCACAGCTCAAGTGCCCCAAATATCAATACAAACCACTTTGCCTTAAGGGCTATAGGAGGGAAAATAAGCTGAAGAACGTTATTTGGGAACAACATTCCGTATGCCAGAAGGACTCCGTAAACAGCTCCTGAGGCACCTACGGTAGGAGTTGCCAGTAGTGTCTGGATATTTTGAAGAGCATACTGATTGCCGGCTTCAAATGCGGCCACCTGCGAGGAGTAGTCTATCCAGAGCACAAGGGAGTGGAGAGCAGCTGCACCAAGGCCTGTAACCATATAGTAAAGGAAAAATTTCTGACTGCCCCACACATGTTCAAGCACAACCCCAAAAATTACCAGGGAGTACATGTTAAAGAAGAGGTGAAAAATCCCTCCGTGCATAAACATATGGGTAACAAATTGAAAAGGACGGAATAACTCTGATTCAAAAAAGAACAGAGAAAATGTTCCGTACATGAAATCTTCTGCGAAATAGGTGATTACAAGCATTAATGCATTAATAATCAGTAGGTTTTTTATAACCGGCGGAAGTGATGTGAAAAATCCGCCTCCTCTGTATGGTATCATAATTAAAGTGTTATCATTAAATTTTTAAAAAGACATTCTGCCCTCTATCTCCTCAACAGGGAGCATTGTTAATGTAGGATATCCGGACGGAGATGTCGTGGGATCTGTGCAGGCAAAGAGAGTGTCAATGAGTGATCTTGACTCCATATTACTCATTAATCCGCTCTTTTGTCTTGCCCCGGCAGCCGCCAGAGTTGAGGCTATCCTCTCTCTTATCTCTGCGCCGATATTTCCTTTTCCCTCAGGCAGTATATTTATTAGGGTATCGGCAAGCTTGTCTGCATTATCCATCTCTTCAAAGAAACTTTCAGGAATTCCGGTAAGCATGTAAATGCCCCCCTCGCCCCTCTGTATCTCAAAACCAAGCTGCAAAATACGTGCGATATTTTCATCCACGACGGATTTTTGAGTCTCGCTGAGATTCATCTCTACTGGAAAAAGGACCTTCTGTATCTCAACAGATTCATTACTAAGAGACTTGATATATCTTTCAAACAGGATTCTCTCCCATGCTCTTACAATATCAATTATCATAAGACCTGATTTGATAGTGCTGGCTATATATCTTGTACCTACCTGCAAAACCGGTTTCTGGACAACTGCCTCCTCTTTGAAGAGTGGTTCATTTTGAAGGTCGGTTTTCCTCTCTTCGTAGAATGGATTAAAAAGAGGGTCATAATCAATTTTAGGCGGTGGTACCCAATAGCCACTCTTCACTTTAGGTATCTCAGGCGCGCCCTCCTGATCAAAATCGATGCTCGGCATAAATGAGTTCCGCCCCAGCGATTCTCTTACTGCGCTGTGTAGAATATCAAATATGGCAAAGTCATCCTCAAATTTAACTTCAGTCTTAGCCGGGTGGATATTTACATCAATTCTGGATTGCTCTGCCTCAAGAAAGATGAAAAAAGATGGAAGATGTCCATCCTGAATTAGATTTTCATAAGCTTTAAGCACAGCCTTCTGGAAATATGGGCTTCTGAAGAATCGGCCATTAGCAAAAAAGAACTGATTCCCCGGAGTTTTACGAGCATCCTCCGGTTTCCCTATATACCCCTTAATTTTAACTATAGTGGTGTCAACAGATATCTCAACCAGCTCCTTACCCAGCTCCCTCCCAAGAATACCCTGTATTCGCAGACGAAGATTTGCAGGTGGAAGATTGTACACCTCTGTACCGTTGTTTGTGAAATGAAAATAGAGATCAGGCCTTGTTAAAGCTACCCTGGTAAATTCAGCAAGGATCTGCCTGTACTCAGCAGCATCGGACTTAAGGAATTTCCTCCTTGCCGGTATATTATAAAATAGGTTCCGTACAGAGAAAAGGGAGCCAACAGGCGCAGCAACATGAATTACAGAGTTTACCTTAGACTCGGCAATTTTTACCTCAGTCCCGGTTTCATCCTCGTATCTTCGTGTACGAAGAGTAACCTCTGCGACAGAGGCTATTGAGGCGAGCGCCTCACCACGAAATCCAAATGTATCAAGTAGTTCTAGATCTTCAATCTCAAACATTTTGGATGTTGCATGTCTCTCAAAAGCCATTACAGCATCATCACGCGACATCCCCGAACCATTATCTGCAACCTGAATAAGAGTCCTGCCTGAGTCCTTAATGACCACCTTAATTTCAGTAGCCCCTGCATCCACAGCATTCTCCATCAACTCCTTAACCACGGAAGCAGGCCTTTGGACCACCTCCCCCGCAGCAATCAGATTAGAAACATGTCCCGGAAGTATTTTGAGCATAATTATATTGTATCTAACGCAATCTATTTAAAAAAGTTGCTCAGTGCGTCAGCAAAAAAGTACACCACAGCCATCATGGCCAGTATAGAGACAAGAATTATAATTCTTGAAATCATGGGAGACATTGAACTCTTTCTCCCCTCATAAACCGCCTTCTGAATTTTTCCGCGGATATGGCTTCCAATGATGTGGACATCATTGCGACCCTCTGCTGCCTTTATTCTGCCCTCCAGCTCCTCCTTCTTGGGGTCGTAGTAGCGTGGCTGGTAATTAAAAGACTTGTGCCTGGGTACATTAAAGAAATTAAATAAAGCCATTGCCTCTCTTTTGTTATATTTACACAAAGATAACAATAATTAATTTTCTAGTTTTGTCTTGATATGAAAACTGAAGAAACTACTTACCCTCCCTTCAGAACCGGCAACGGTTATGACGTTCACAGCCTCGCACCCAGACTCCCACTGTGGATTTGCGGAATTAAGATTCCCCACGAAAAAGGCTGCGTAGCCCACTCAGACGGAGACACCCCCATCCACGCCCTTTGCGACGCCATCCTCGGCGCACTCGCCATGGGCGACATCGGCAAACACTTTCCAGACACATCTGACGAATTCAGAGGAATTGACAGCAAAATCCTCCTGAAAAAAGCAATCCAACTCGCCTCAGAACAAGGATGGACCCTGGGCAACTGCGACATAACCATCGCCCTCCAGCGCCCCAAGATAGGCCCATTCATCCCTGAGATGCGAGCCACATTAGCAGAAGTACTTCAGACCCACATAAACAACATCTCCATAAAAGCCACCACCACAGAAAAACTCGGTTTCGTAGGCAGAGAAGAGGGAATAGAGTGCTGGGCCAGCGTCCTGATGTTCCGGAAATAAGCCTTCCCCTGATTTATATGGTGCTGCGCAGTTTTTACGACCTTCGGCCGGAAAGTGCGTTTCAGAGGTTGCTGTGTTGGGTGGGACGAATCTCTATAGAGCTGATTGACAGAATGTTGGAAAATTTAAATTTAGCGGAATCAGAAAAATATATTTTGTAACTAGCACATAATAAAGATGATGGAGGTTCGTCACACCCACGCCTGTGACTCAAACATAAAAAATAAGGCCATTTCCAATAACAAAAATTGACAATTCACAACCGGAAATTTGTCACATCACAAAAAAGTATTACTTTTGCCCTCCCAAACCCGGCGCGATAGCTCAGATGGTTAGAGCGCATGATTCATAATCATGAGGTCCCCAGTTCAATCCTGGGTCGCGCTACAAGAGAACCCCACTGCAAAAAGCAGTGGGGTTTTTTGTTTGAAGGTCGCCTGAGCTTGCTCAGAAGCGACCGTAAAACAAAAAGACCACGCGAGGCAAAGCCCGCGGGGTTCTCTACTCTTGGGCTGTATTGCCGACCGTTCCAGGATCAACGACCGCAGGGAGGTAATCCTGCCAACAAAACTGCAGATGACTCAAAATCATCACATTTTTTTGTAATTTTATACAAACAAAATTGGAGGATAGAGATATGGAGAGAGAGAACCGAAAAGACGTAGCCTTTTTCGAGGCGTGGCTCAAGGGTCGCAGATACAGCACCCGGACAATCGAGGTCTACTTAAATGCCATGAATGTATTTCTTAATTACTTCTCAGATAAAGATCCCGGGGATATTACAAATTCAGATTTAGTGCTGTTCAATAGGAACTACATTCTTAAGCGCGGATATTCAGCCTCATACCAAAATCAAGTGATAAATGCCATCAAACTCTATTATCAGAAGATTGAGAAAAGGCAACTCTCAATTGAAGAGATAGAGAGACCCAGAAAATACCGCCCGCTCCCGAAGGTCATCTCAAAGCAAGTCGTAGAGCAAATGCTTGTGTCAATTCCCAACTTCAAACACAAAACGGCACTCACCCTTGTTTATGCCTGCGGTTTGCGCAGAAGTGAAATCCTGAATCTAAAACTCGTGGATTTGGATTCCAAGCGTAAGACATTGACTGTCATCAATGGAAAAGGGCAGAAAGATAGGGTGCTACCATTAAGTGATAAACTTATGGATCTGATTATAAGATATTACAAAATGTACCGACCGAAAAAATATCTGATAGAGGGACAATCACCCGGAGAGCAATACAGCGAAACAAGCATAGAGAATATCTTTCACAAATATTTGGGAAAAATTATTAAAAATCATAGCTTTACACTACATTGTCTGCGACACAGTTATGCCACACATCTATTAGAGGCAGGAGTAAGTTTGAGATACATTCAGGAGTTGTTAGGACATAAAAGCAGCAAGACAACTGAGATATACACATGGGTAAGTATGACCGGCCTCCAGAAGATCAAAAACCCGACAGATGACTTTGACTTATGAATAAAACATTAACTGCACCCAATTGCTTAATTTATATTATTCAATAAACCTGTTTCAAGCCCCATTATTTCAACTCCTTGATTCAATTTAATTGTATACATAAACAAGTTGGCGGTCATGCTAAAACGACATCATATTACTAAGCGACATAAATTAACAAAATAAAAAATGAGAAAGACTTACCTAATTTCATATGATATGGCTGAAGGAGGGGATTATGAGGAACTCTATAAAGCTATAAAAGCCTATGGAACATGGGCTCATATTACAGAATCATTATTTGCTGTAGCTACGGAACAATCGGCTAAAGAATTACGAGAAAGTCTACAAGGATATTTTCCAAAAGGAAGCAGACTCTTTATTGTAAAATCTGGAACAGAAGCAGCATGGAGAAATGTGATTTGTAGTAATGAATGGTTAAAAGATAAACTTTAATAACTGACAAAAATGGAAAATAAAGAAAAATTACAATCCACTGAGTCAGATATTAAAGGTGGAAAAATTGTAGAAACAACAAGACCTGACAAAGAAAGTATTACTGACGAAAAAGTAAAAGTTAAAAGACACAAATTTGATTCGTTGACAATATATGAAGTTAGTGAATCAGAATTAGATACTATTGAAAAGGGTTCACCATCTTCAATTTATCTGAATTTTGCTATATTTCTTCTATCAATTGCAGCATCATTTCTTGCATCTTTATTAACCAATGATTATTCTAATAAACAAAATACATTCATCGTTTTTTTGTTGATTACAATAGTTGGATTTGTGATAGGAGGATTTCTAATTATATTATGGTTAAGAACAAAGAATGATTTTGACCAAACGATTAAAAAAATAAAGGATAGAGTGAGTTGAAAAAAGCACGAACCGCCAACACACAATATAAAACAGTTGGGATTCAGTGGTTTGCGAGGGTTCGGTCCCCGCTCCAGCTTTTTCCTCGGTGGATACAGACGCAGCCCGAAAACCCAACGTTTCATACCGCCAACCGTTAGGCAACATTAAAAAAGACACTGCGGAATGACTAATAAAATGAATGAAAAGAAAAAAATATTTGGATTAGAGA
>JAVEZL010000012.1:23294-66906 GCA_034003005.1 Bacteroidales bacterium | reverse complement strand
TCTATTCCGTCAATGCATTCAACTCTCAGGGTGTCAATACCTCTGCGCATCCATTCTGCCGATTCAAGAAGGCTCTGAACAAGTACTGGCTCCATAACGTTGAGTTCTAGTTGTGCTGCTTCAGAAGCCATTGTAATTGTGAGGTCGTTTCCAATAACTTTGAAGCATACCTGGTTCATTACTTCTGGAATTACAGGATTTACTTTGCCAGGCATAATAGAAGATCCTGGTTGTTTTGGAGGTAGTTTGATTTCTGCAATACCGGTACGTGGACCGGATGACAGGAATCTTAAATCGTTGCTGATTTTTGATATTCTTATCGCCAGAGATTTGAGTGCTGATGAGTAGGCTACAAAACATGATGTGTCGTGTGTTGCCTCTACCAGATTGTAGGCCAGTTTTAAATCAAAGCCACTGATTTTTCTAATGTGGTATATGCAGGCCTCGGCATAACCCGGCTCTGCAGTTATTCCTGTGCCAATGGCTGTTGCTCCCATGTTTATGTAGAGCAGTTCTCTGGCAGCTTTATCAAGCCTGCGTCTTTCGTGTTTCATTGCAGATGCAAATGCGCCAAAGCTCTGTCCCAGTGTCATGGGTACAGCATCTTGCAACTGAGTTCTTCCCATCTTTATAATGTTGGCGAACTCTCTCTCCTTTGCTTCAAATGAGTCAATTATTTTGTCAAGAGCCTCTCTCACCTCAAAATGGTGAATGTACATTCCAATGTGCATGGCACTTGGGTAGGCATCGTTTGTGCTCTGAGCCATATTTACATGGTCATTTGGACTGCAAAACTGATACTCTCCACGCTCTTTGCCCATAATCTCTAAGGCACGATTTGCTATAACTTCGTTAGCATTCATGTTCACAGATGTTCCTGCACCACCCTGAACCATATCTATAGGAAAATGCTCCAGATGCTTGCCATCCATTAGCTCCTGACATGCCTGAACAATAGCATCTTTAACGTCATCTTTAATGAGGCCGAGTTCGTGATTTGCCAGAACTGCACCCATTTTAACGATACCCAGAGCCTTAATTAAGTGAGGAAACTGAGAGAGCAGCTGTCTGCTTATATCAAAGTTCTCAATGCATCTGAGAGTTTGAACTCCGTACAATGCTTCCGCAGGTACCAGCTTATCACCCAGAAGGTCATGTTCCAGTCTGGTTTTTGCGCCCGATTTGATGTTGTTTTTACCCATAATCGCACTAAAATTTTAAGATTTAAAAATGTGGCGCAAAGGTAATAAATTATAATTTATTACGCCATAAAAGGTGAAAATGTGTAATTAAAATGGTGCTCTATGCAAAAAATTTGTTGACTTTTGCCAAAGCGGAAGGCAGAGCAAATACCACGACTCTGTCGTATGGTTTTATCTCGGTATCACCCAGTGCTATAAAGCTGTTTGTACCCCTGATAACACCTCCTATAATTGCATCTTTAGGAAATCCAAGATTTCTCAGTTTATCCTGAGTTATTTTACTATTTGGATTGACTATGAATTCAAGAATCTCGGCATCAGAACCGTTTAGACACTTGATTGACTGAACTTTATTTGATAGTGTGAAGCGGAATATACGGCTGGCAGTAATAAGTTTTTTATTGATTACAGCATCAACGCCCATCCCCTCAGCTAACTTAATGTAATCAATGTTCTCAACCTCTGCAATTGTCTTGGCAACTCCCATTTTCTTAGCCATAACACAAGAGAGGATATTAGTTTCAGAGCTGCTGGTCACCGCAACAAAAGCATCAAAATCGTTAACATCTTCTTCAATCAAAAGGTCTGTATTACGTGCATCACCGTTAATTACCAGTGTTTTGCTAAGGCTTTCATTAAGAATATCGCATCTCTCTTTTCTCCTCTCGATGAGTTTTATGTAGTCCACAGTATTCTCCAGCCTCTTAGCTACCATCTCTCCGATTCTGCCTCCGCCCACAATCATCAACCGCTTAACATCGATGTTATTTTTGCCTGAGTAGTTCATCACCTCCTGTACACCTGTCCTTTTAGAGATTACAAAGACTACGTCTCTCTCTTTGAATTTTGTAGATGCTCTTGGGATAATTGTGTGACCGTCCCTTGCAATTGCAACAGCACGATAAATTGGATCAATACCAGGAGTAGTATAATCTGAAAGTGTCTTGTTTAAGAGAGGAGCTCCGTCATCAAGCCTGAATACTATCATCTGCAGTTTTCCCCCTGAAAAATCCATGAACTCAGATGTCCCGGTCTGCTTTAGAAGATCAATTATCTCGTGGGATGCAATCTTTTCAGGATAGAAGAGGAGGTCAATCCCCATCTCAGTAAACAACAGCTTGTTTTCGTTTTTTAGATACTCATCATTGTTGATTCTGGCAGTAACCTTTCCTGCTCCCATCTTCTTAGCCAGCATGGCGCTGATTATGTTAACATCCTGCTCCTGAGCCGGACTTACGGCAATAAAAAGGTCTGCCCTTCTTACTGCTGCTTTTTCCAGTGTAGCAATAGACGTAGGTGAGCCAAGTATGGGGATTATGTCAGATATTTCACTAACATGGTTAAGACGAACCTCATCGCTGTCAATGACAGTGAGTTCGTGATCCTCGTTACCGAGCATTTTTGCCAGATGTGTACCAACATCACCGGCACCGGCGATGATAATTTTCATATTATATGATTTTAGTACTCCTCTTCGTTGAAAAAGAAGTCCTCTTTGCTAGGGTAATCCGGCCAGATATCTTCGATGCTGTCGTAAACCTCTCCATCATCTTCCAGATCTTCAAGATTTTCTATAACCTCTAGCGGCGCCCCTGATCTGGTTGCGTAATCAATCAACTCTTCCTTGGTGGCTGGCCATGGAGCATCTTCGAGCTTGGATGCAAGTTCAAGTGTCCAATACATAGTGTTAAGATATTAAAAATTAAGTACTTAAGATTGTCTTTCAAAAATAGTGTGCGAAGATAATCATTAAATTCTAATTTTTACACTATTGATACCAAAAATCGTCTTCAACTCCACTTTTAAAGGCCACATATCTGCCGAAAACGAACAGATAATCAGACAATCTGTTTAGATATCTTACAACTACCTCAACTCGTGGCTCATCCATAAGAGCAACGCATGACCGTTCAGCTCTTCTGCAGACAGTTCTTGCAATGTGAGATTCTGCAGCAACTCTGGGTCCGGCAGGTAGAATAAATGCAATCTGTTCAGGAAGTTCAGATGTCATTAAATCGATCTGCTTCTCTAAAAACTCAATTTCAGAAACATCAAAAGGCTTAAGTTTTTTAGCTCCGTGATCATCAGCTGCTAAATGGGCAGCAACATGCATCAGGTTTGCCTGAATTCTTCTGAGGTTCTCACTCAGAGGTACCCCTGCAGCGTCTGATCTTATTAGAGCTATATGGGAAATAAGTTCATCTACATTTCCATATGCATTTACCTTAGGGTCATCTTTTCTTACCCTTGCGCCTCCCACCAGTGAAGTTGTCCCTTTGTCACCGGTTTTAGTGTATATGTTCATCTCTTTCATTACGAATGTCTTACTGGATTATGATTCACCTCGTCAGACTCAACTTTTCCGTCTCTTAGTCTGATAATTCTGTGGGCATGTCTTGCAATGTCCTCTTCGTGTGTAACAACAATTATTGTGTTCCCTTTGTTGTGAATCTTTTCAAAGAGTTTCATAATATCAATGGAAGTTTTACTGTCCAGGTTACCTGTAGGCTCGTCTGCCAATATCATTGACGGATTATTGACTAGTGCTCTTGCAACGGCAACTCTCTGGCGCTGCCCTCCGGAAAGCTCATTCGGCTTATGATGCATTCTGTCTGTAAGATCCACGCTTTCCAAAGCCTCCTCTGCTCTCTGCTCTCTTGTTGCTCTGGACTCTCCAGAATATATCAACGGGAGCGCGACATTTTCAAGGGCTGAATATCTTGGAAGCAAATTGAACGACTGGAAAATAAAACCGATCTCCTTGTTTCTCACCTCTGCAAGGTCAGTATCCTGCATAGAGGAGACATCGGTACCATTAAGCACGTAAAGGCCGGAGGTGGGGCTGTCCAGACATCCCAGAATATTCATCATGGTGGATTTCCCCGAACCTGACGGACCCATTATGGCAACATATTCATTTCTGTTAATCACCAAATCAACACCATCAAGCGCGCGAACCTCTTGATTTCCTACCTTGTATATCTTTTTGATATCTTTAATGTTTATGACCATATTGCCCATAATTCCTGTTTTTAAGTAAGCAAAACTACAAAATAAAGAGTTTATCTCTGTAAATAATTTGAGTGTTAACCTTTGAGACCATTTTGAATAATTCATTGACAGCTCTCTCGCCCTCTTCTCCAATTTCCAGAGTATATTTATTAACGAACAGACCGATATGTTTTTTCTGAATATCACTATCCATCTCCTGTGCATGGCAAGCTACGTATTCACCAGATTCTTCAGGATTATCCATAGCGTATTGAATGCTCCGCCTCAGCACCCTCCCGATTTTCCTGATTGTTTCAGGATCTCTTCGTCTGTCTACGGCTATGCCTCCCAGCGGAACCGGGAGCGATGATATTGAGTGCCAGTTTTCACCCAAGTCCATTATCAACTGCAGCCCCTTCTCTTCATACGTAAACCTTCCTTCGTGAATCAAAACACCGGCTTCATACTCTCCACTTAATACAGCATCTTCTATTTCAGAAAAAACGAGGGATTTTGTAATCCCGTGATCAGGAAATGCAATTTTGAGCAGTAGTGCTCCGGTTGTCATATCGCCCGGGATTGCTATTTTACAACGTGAAATTTCATCGGTTAGCTCCCTGCCGGTTAAAGTTGCAAGTTTGCTCCCTTTTTTTGCTACAAGCAGCGGACCATTATGATAACCCAATGCACTGCCGCTGCGAAGCATGATATATTTATCTGCCATCATAAAAAAGGCGTGGTAGCTCATTTTGCATATATCGTACTCCTGGTTGTAAGCCCCCTTATTTAGTTGCTCTACATCTGCAAGTGTAACATCAAACTCCAGCCCTTCACAATCAACGAGTGAATGAACCATCGCGTGGAAGGCAAAAGTGTCATTAGGGCATGGAGAGTATGCAAGTTTCAGTCTCATTTTGCCAGAGCCTCCAGAAGCTCCTTAACAGACTCTCTAAGAGCAGACAGTGCCAGGGGAATGTTCCATTTGCCTCTGTCTCTCTCTCCCACCTCATTGGAAACCGATCTCAATTCTACAAACGGGACTTTTTCCAACAGACAGACGTAAAAAAAGGCAGCCCCCTCCATACTCTCAATCTGTGGTTTGAATCCCAGCTCAAGCTGAGTCCTCTTCTCAGGTAAGCCGCTTACAGTCTGAACGGTCACTGCAGTAGCCTTGCCATATTTCTTGAGAATCATTTCCGCCTCTTTTGTAAGTTCAGGAGCAGAGAGTGCCCCCCCCTTGAATGGGTGTGTATTTGCATCAAGAATTTTGTAATCAAAAAGAGTCTGGAATCCTTTATTTGTCTCAAAACCCAGGTCTCCAAAGAACTCTTTGTCAACTCTTGCAACGCTTCCAATTGGGAACTCTTCAGAGAATGTGCCTGCAATACCTATGTTCATTGCCAGTGAAAATTGAGGGTTGCTCTCAACCAGCATTTTTGTAAGTCTGTAACTGGTAGATGTGCTACCGATACCGGTAAGCATATAGGTAATATCTATTGAATTTTGCTCGCTTTTAGAGAGGGAGTTAAATGCCTGTCTTGCTGTTATGAGCTCCTCCTCCTCTGCTGCAGTAATGAGTATTCTCATATGTAGTTGGTGATTTTTTTGTAATATTGCACGAAATTAGACAATTATTATGGCATATACAAAGAGTGACCAGTACGATGAAGATGTAACTCAAGAGCTGGCTAAGAACTATAAAGCCATTCTTGAACAGATAGGGGAGGATCCTGAAAGAGAGGGTCTGGAAAAGACTCCTGTAAGGGTAGCCCGGTCAATTCAGTTCCTTACACAAGGCTATGAAATGGACCCTGCTGCCATCCTGAATTCTGCTAAATTCAGGGAGGAGTATCAGCAAATGGTTATTGTGAAAGAAATTGAGCTGTACTCGTTGTGTGAACATCATATGCTTCCCTTTTACGGGAAGGCTCACGTTGCCTATATTCCTAACGGCTATATAACCGGATTGAGTAAACTTGCGAGAGTAGTGGAGGCGTACGCAAGAAGATTGCAGGTTCAGGAGAGGCTTACTGTTCAGATTAGAGATTGTATACAACAAACGCTCAATCCACTTGGGGTAGCTGTAGTTATTGAAGCATCTCACATGTGCATGCAGATAAGGGGTGTACAAAAGCAAAACTCGGTAACAACCACATCGGCATTTACAGGGGCTTTCCTAAAGGATTCCCGCACCAGAGAGGAGTTTATGCATCTTATTGGGGTAAAACTGCACTAGAGAGTGAGAATTTGAAGAGAAGACCTCCTCCAGGGAGGTTTTCTGCTTTTATATCACCATTGTGCATAATTACAGCATTTTTGACTATTGATAATCCCAGGCCCGAGCCACCACTTCGTCTGCTTCTGCCTTTCTCGACCCTGTAGAACCTCTCAAAAATCCTCTCAAGATGACTTTCAGGGACTCCTTTACCTGTATCGTTGTAGCTGAAGTAGGCAATCCCTTCTGAAACGCCTGTGCATTTTATATTTATCTCAATTTTTTCACCTCCGTGGTCAATAGAGTTGTCAATAAGATTCTTGAATAAGGAGTAGATTAGCATGTAACTTCCCTTTACTTCGAGAGCATCGGTTATTTCAATATTCATCTTTATTCCTCTCTCTTCCAGCTTGAATGACAGGTCGTTTTTAATCTCATATACGCACCTTCTGATATTGACATTTTCAGTGTGAAAATTTCTTGGTGACTCCTCCATTTTATTAAGAATGGATATGTCATTGATTATTGAAGCCAACCTTAAAGTTTGTGAGTATGCCCTCTCGAGGAAGAATTTACGTTGTTCAGGGTCAATATTTTCCTGATTAATTAATGTCTCTAGATAACCCCTTATTCCTGTTACAGGAGTCTTAAGTTCGTGTGCTACATTGTGAGTGAGCTCTTGTTTATAGCGTTTATTCTCCTCCATCTGCGTGAATGCCTTCATTATCTTTTCACCCATATCACCCAGTTCATCTTTAGGGAACTTAATCTCTCTTTTATCAAGTTCTCCCTTTTGAAGAACCTCCATAAACTCCTTAAGTGCTGCAACTGGCTTATTTATACGCCTTGCCATAAAGATTATAGCTGCAACTGAAATAAACAACACCAGCAATATCATTGCGAGGTATCTGTTCTCTCTGATCAATACCGGCAGTACAGAAGTATTATACTCCAGAGCAGTTCTTATATAAAGTCTTGGATATTTGCTGGCATGATAAAGGTAATCGGCTTTGAGAGTATTTGAATACCTTAAGGCCGAACCACTTCCTCCGCTGAGGGCGTCAATAAGTTCTGGTCTGTTGAGGTGGCTGTCCGTTATGCTGTCTCTGTCTGAAAAATTATCGTAAAGAACCCAGGCATCATCGGATAGTATAGTTATCCTAATTTTTTCAGGAATTATTGGTTCAATCTCCCTCATTACCCTGTACATGTCAATCTCCCTAAGCTCCACAGAATCCTTTGCAGCTGCATTTTCAAGATGTGAGTAGATGAATCTCTGATACGGGAGCATCTCTACTTTAAGCATCTCAACCTTAATAATGCGGTCTCTGTGTATGTAAATAAATGCAAAGGCCAGTGTCACCGATACAAGCAGCAGGGAAAAGTAGGCAACGACTCTATATCTGTATGAGATTTTCATGATTATAATTCAAAACAATATCCATATCCGGATCTGTTAACAATTGCAGATCCCATCTCACCGAGCTTTTTTCTTAGGCGTGCAATGTGAACATCCACTGTCCTTTCAAGAACATAAGATTCGTTATTCCAGACAGCGTCCAGTATGTCTGCTCTTGAATAAATTACACCCGGATTTAGAGCTAGTTTGGACAGAATTTCAAACTCTTTCTTGGTTAGTTTTATAACTTTTCCAGCTACCTCAACTCCTTTTGTTTCTACGTTTATTGATAATTCACCTCGTTTAATAAGCCCACTCTTTGGCTGAACAGTTACAGGTGCTGGTGTCTCTTTATGAATATTCTTACTTCTTAGCAGAATCGCCTGTACTCTTGCAAGGACCTCCTTAACAGAGAATGGTTTGGGAATGTAATCGTCTGCCCCGGCTCCAAATCCCTTCAATTTATCCTCTACAGAATCTCTGGCGGTAATAAAAATTATGGGCACATCATTCATGTACTCCTTCCGTATAAGTTCTGCCAGTTTAATACCGGATATTCCCCCCATCATTATATCAAGGAGGAGGAGGTCATAGCCGTTTTTCAACAAAGAGAAGGCCTCCTCTGAAGAGTAGGCAATATCTGTGTGATAGCCGGCATTTGTAAGGTTGAATCGGAGGATTTCGCAAAGATCCTCTTCATCGTCAACTACAAGGATTCTCTTCTTTTCCATGATGCAAATGTATGATGTTTTGTTTCAATTTTATTAAGAAGTGACCTCATTTGTAATAATATCTTAATTTTTTTGTCGCTCTTGCTTAACACTCGCGGGATAGTTTTGCACAAGAATAAAAACAACAAAACGTGAGAATAAACATCTTAAAACTGACAACTCTTATTACAATTCTATTAAGTGCCGCAAATATGTTTGCACAGAATTCAGGAACGCTATCAGGTGTAGTACTTGACAAGAAAAGCGGAGAGCCGGTAATAGGGGCAACAATTTTTATTGAATCTCTTAAGAAAGGGGCATCAACGGATTTAGAAGGGAAATACTCAATTACAGGAGTGCTTCCGGGTACATACATCGTGAGGATTGATTGTATCTCTTATGTTAGTATTATAGTTGAAGATCTTAAGGTAACTCAGGGTGTCAATAATTTTGACATAATACTTGAGGAGAATGCAACCCTGCTAAATGAGGCCGTAGTAACATCGGCAAAAAGGATGAACTCAGACATAGCAATAGTGCAGGCGACAAGAAGTGCGGGGGTTGTGATGAGTGGAATTTCCGGCAGGCAGATATCAAAGTCTCAGGACAGAAGTGCTGCAGAGGTGGTTAAGAGGATACCGGGAGTCTCGATTTTAAACGACAGATACATTATTGTAAGGGGCCTTTCTGGCAGATATAACAATGTGTGGATAAACAATTCAGCGGTTCCCAGTACCGATGCAGACACACGCTCGTTCTCATTTGACCTGCTCCCCAGCTCCCAGCTTGAGAGCATAATGATTGTAAAATCACCATCGGCAGAAATACCATCTGACTTTTCTGGGGGATTTGTTAAAATCCTTACCAAGAGCATGCCGGATGTTAATGATATATCTATTTCATACGGAATGAACTTCAATACAGCTACTCATTTTAAGGATCATCTTTTTAATAGTTCGTCTCCAACAAAAGAGCTGCTGTTTGACACCAGAATGGACAATAATAATCCCGATAAAGTCACCGATATAACCAGAAATGGCTTTAAGAACAACTGGCAGGTAAAGAGTCATCAGCCATTTCCGGATCAACGTCTAAACTTTATGATGAACAGGAACTGGTCTCTTGGCCGGGAGTCTTCTCTTGGGCTTGTAGCAGCAGTAAATTATTCGCACTCTTACCAGACTTACAGCGATATGTTAAATGCACGGTTTGGTGTATATAACACAGTAAGCGATAAATCCGAGTACATATACAATTATATTGATAATCAGTATAGCATAGATGATAAAATTGGAGTGATGCTTAACCTCACACTACTTAACAAGGATAGCAAAATTGAATTCAGGAATATATTCAACAGGCTGGATAAAGACAGATATACTACAAGGGAGGGGTGGCAAAACATCAGTGCGATGTATATACAGGATAAAAAGGAGTACTTTACGTCAACCAGGACAACATATACAGGCCAGTTTCTTGGGTCTGGCAAAGCCGGCAGTGGTGACTATGACTGGAATGCAAGTTACTCTTACGCAGGAATGGAGCAGCCGGACAGACGGATTATTAACAGAGAGGAGAACAATATCTATGGCGATGAATATTTTGGACACATGGCTATTGATCAGAACGAAATCACAAGAGATTTCTCTCAACTGGATGAGCACATTTTTGCAGCAGCGGCTAATTATACTCTTCCGGTTTTAAGGGGGCTGCCAACACCAGCCGAGTTTAAGGCAGGATTATATGGAGAGTATAAAATCAGAGACTATTCAAACAGACAGTTCTTCTATAGGTTTAATACTTATGGACTGCCAAGAGATTTTGTTTACAGAGATGTAGTTGAAAAGATTCTTTCAGACGAGAATTACGCCCATGATAAGTTGTATATCTATGAAGATACGGATAACAGAAATAGTTACATGGGAACTAATGGAATAGGTTCTGCCTATCTCTCTTTTAAATTGCCGGCAGGCAGATTTAATTTTCTGGCAGGTCTCAGATATGAGATGGGGACAATGAAACTCACTCTCTACGACAAGATATATGAGTTCTCTACTTATGATAAAACATATAACCACGCAGATCTTTTCCCGTCGCTCAATATCTCTTACAATATTGACAGAAAGAACCTGATCAGATTTGCTTATGGCTCATCTGTAAACAGACAGGAGTTCAGGGAGGTTTCACCCTCTGTTTACTACGACTTCAGCCTCTTTTCTGATGTTAAGGGAAACCCGGATCTTAAACAGGCAAAGATACACAATGCTGATATACGCTTTGAGCATTATCCATCTGATGATGAGTATATAACACTTGCGCTGTTTTACAAATATTTCAAAAATCCTATTGAGTGGACCTACCTGGATGCAGGAGGATCTTATACCTATACTTTTGAAAATGCTCTGTCTGCCCAAAACTATGGTGTAGAGCTGGATATTAAAAAAAGACTTGATTTCATAGGGCTTAAGAACTTTACTTTTGGAATCAATGCTGCTCTTATCTCCAGTATTGTTGATTTTGATCAGGCTTACTCTCTCGAAAAGGACAGAGCTATGCAAGGACAGTCTCCTTACATAGTTAATGCTACTCTTTATTATGACAACCCAAATATCGGTCTAAGCCTTGGTCTGCTTTACAACAGGATAGGAAGGAGGATTGTGGGTATCGGAAGAGTTGATACAAGTTCAGGGGGTAGTATAAATAATGATGTGCCTGACACTTATGAGCTACCAAGAGATGTTGTTGATTTTGTTGCAACCAAGTCCATCGGGAGAAAGATTGAGATAAGACTCAGTATGAGGGACATTCTAAACCAGCCTGTTGTTTTTGAACAGTACCCAAGGTACATAGATGGTAACGGAGTTATTCAAAACAGAAGGCAGGTTGCAAAAAGTTTTAACCCGGGAGCGGGAATCTACCTGGGTATCATGTGTAAATTTTAATATATAAATAACTATAATTTAAAGGGAGTTTAAAATGAAGAAATTATTACTATCAACATTTGCGCTGCTGTTTATTGCAGTTGCATGTGAAAAAGACCCGGCAGCACCTCCTGTTGTAGTGGAGGAAGAGCAGATTATCTTTAACGGAAACCAGATTGGAAGCGGTATCCAGGAGTTTGAAATTACTAAAAGCCATATCTTAAAGAAGGGTACATATCTGCTCAAAGGATGGGTTTACGTAACATCAGGAGCGACCCTTACAATTGAGCCGGGTACAATTATCAAGGGAGATAAGGAGACAAAAGCAGCTTTGATTGTGGAGAGGGGTGCAAAAATTATAGCTCAAGGTTCTAAAGATCTTCCTATTGTGTTCACATCTGCACAACCTGCAGGTTCAAGGAAGCCTGGAGACTGGGGAGGACTGGTTGTTTGCGGAAAGGCAACAAATAACAAAAACGAGATGATTATTGAGGGCGGACCCAGATCAAAACATGGTGGAAATGATGATTCAGATAACTCTGGAGTAATCTCATTTGTAAGGGTAGAATTTGCCGGTTATCCATTCAAGGCAGATCAGGAGATTAACGGTCTCACCTTAGGATCTGTAGGAAGCGGTACAAAAATTGACCACGTGCAGGTATCCTATTCAAATGACGACTCTTTTGAGTGGTTTGGAGGTACAGTTAATGCTAAATATCTTATATCGTATCACGGATGGGATGATGACTTTGATACCGATTCTGGTTTCAGAGGAAATGTGCAGTTTGGCCTTATTGTAAGAAACCCCAAATTAGCCGATAAGTCAATATCAAACGGATTTGAATCTGATAATAATAGCGACGCTCCTAACCAGCTCCCTATAACAAGGCCGGTGTTTTCAAACATTACATCAATAGGGGCAGCAGGTCAGGATCCTCAGTTTCTTAACACCACAGCATATATAGACGGTGGATCGTATAATCCTAATAACGGTTCTAAATTAGGACAGCACCAGGCTGGAATTCAGATAAGAAGAGGTTCAAATCTTCATATTTACAACTCTGCTTTGACTGGATTTCCTGTAGGTATTATGATTTGCAACGACAAAGGGTCTCAGACACAAAGTGCAGCAACAGATGGCCGGATTGGGATGAAAAATGTATACATTGTTCAGGAGGGCATTATTGGAAGCGATAAAGATGCGTCCTTTAAAGATTCTCTCTCAACAAACTCTTCAACTTTTGATAAGAGTGCCTCCGAGTCATTTTCCTCTTCATTCTTCAAGCTTTCATCAAACAAAAACACTGTCCTTTCAAACATTAGTGAACTTGGGCTAAAGCAGCCTAATTCACTACAGGGAAGCCCTAACTGGGGACCTGTTTCAGGCTCATTATTAACTGGAAAAAACAGCCTGTTTACAGAGCCATTTCTTACTAACAGCTTTTTTGATAAAGTAGATTTTATTGGGGCATTCAGAGGGGACTCACAGGCAGACAACTGGACTGCCGGATGGGCAAATTTCAACCCACAGCAGACTACATACTAGATAAAAAACATTTAGATTTTTTTAGAGAGGCCAAGCTCATCTGCTTTTTCTTCCATCAGAGTTTTGGCCTCATCTATATTATTACCGATTTTGCCATCCAGGATGGCATTTTTTATGTACTCCTTAATCAGACCCACCTCTCTGCACGGGGAGAGACCATATATCTCCATAATCATCTCTCCGGTAACCGGATTCTGGAAATTTCTCACAGCATCTTTCTCCTCCACCTCTATTAGTTTTTGTCTTACCAGATCAAAATTCTTCTTGTGCCTCTTTACAATTTTGTCGTTTTTAGAGGTAATATCAGCTTCGCAAAGCATCATGAGATCCTCAATATCGTCTCCTGCATCGAACAATAAGCGTCTTACAGCAGAATCGGTAACCTCCTCCTGAACAAGGGCAATAGGCCTCAGATGGAGTTGAACCATCTTCTGTACATACTTGAGTTTTTCATTGAGAGGAAGCTTAAGCTGCCTGAATATGCCGGCAACCATTTTACTGCCAAGATAATCGTGACCGTGAAAAGTCCATCCAATCCCCGGCTCATAGTTTTTTGTTGCAGGTTTTGCAATGTCATGCAGAAGTGCACTCCAGCGGAGCCAGAGATTATTGCTGTTTTCTGCCAGATTGTCAAGAACCTGCAGTGTGTGCGAAAAGTTTTCTTTGTGCCCCTTTCCCTCAACTGATTCAACTCCTTTCAACTTGAGTAATGAAGGCAGGATTAGCTCCAGCAGACCCGTCTCATCAAGCAGATAGAAACCCACAGAGGGTTTAGGTGACATGATTATTTTATTAAGCTCTTCAGTAACTCTCTCTTTGGATAGAATTTTGATTCGCTCTCTATTCCTTCTGATAGATTTAAGAGAGTCCTCTACAATGAAAAATGAAAGCTGGGTTGCAAACCTAATCGCCCTGATCATTCTCAGAGGATCGTCTGTATAGGTTGTGTCAGGATCAAGAGGAGTTCTTATAATGCCCTCCTGCATATCCTTAACGCCGTTAAACGGGTCAACCAGATTCCCAAAGTCCTCTTTTTGCAGACTGAATGCAAGAGCGTT
Source organism: Bacteroidales bacterium (assembly GCA_034003005.1). GTDB lineage: Bacteria > Bacteroidota > Bacteroidia > Bacteroidales > UBA932 > Bact-08. Next base: position 52,864 of record JAVEZL010000012.1, on the reverse strand, counting down.
GATAGTAAAGTCTCTTCTGTTCTGGTCATCCTCAAGAGAGCCATCCTCAACTATAGGCTTTCTTGAATCTGCTCGGTATGACTCCTTTCTTGCCCCCACAAATTCAACCTCCATATTGCCATACTTGAGCATTGCGGTTCCAAAGCTCTTGAATACAGTTAAGTTCACACCGATTCTCTCCGCAACCCTCTCTGCCACCTCAATCCCGCTCCCCTCTACCACAATATCAATATCCTTGCTGTCTCTTCCAAGAAGTGAATCCCGAACATACCCGCCTATTACAAATGCCCTTGTATTCAATGCTGCGGCCTCTTCGCCAATAATGCCAAATATTTTATTTTTCAGAAAGTTCATGATATCCCGGAATCTCAGTTTTGTATTCGTATTTCCCCAACTCCTCACTCCACGACGCAAAGTAAGTATCGGGACCGTTTGTAAGCAAAATATGCTTAACTCCCATTGAGGAGTTATATGTAAGAATCTGATCAAATACCTCTTTGCCAATCTTCACATATGGAGCTTTGCACTCGGCAAGTAATAACGGCTTCCCGCTCCTGTCGTGAACAACCAAATCTCCACGGTATTTATTCCCGTTAAGAAGCAGAGAGTACTCGCATGTCATTAGTGAAATGGGATAATTCTTAACACAGGAGAGCATTTGAATAAGCTGCTGCCTCACCTCCTCCTCCGGAGTAAGTGCAACTCTCTTTCTCCTGACCGGATCAAAAATTGTCTCTCTCATTCTCAGCCATCTGCTTAGAAGGACAAAGATATAAAATTTGCCCGTTATACCCTTTTTGTCTATTTTTAGCCAATCATAAAAGATTATGGCAAAAGCGACATCACAATCTACATCAGACAGTTTTCGTAAAATTATTGCTGAGATTAAGGAGGGTAAATTCAGAATGTTTTACGTTCTCAGCGGAGAGGAGCCATACTATGCAGACATAATTTCAAAAGAGATTATGGATAGAGCACTTTCTCCGGAAGAGCGTGGCTTTAATCAACTTTTGCTTTACGGTGGTGATACTGATTCAAGGCAAATTGCTGAGACAGCAAGAAGATACCCCATGATGTCCGCAAAGCAGCTTGTTGTGGTAAGAGAGGCGCAGTTGCTCAAAAATCTTGATCCATTAGAGACCTACCTTTTGCAGCCACAGCCCACTACCATACTTGTACTCTCTTTTACAGGCAAACAGCTGGATAAACGAACACGGTTCTACAAGGCTGCATCCGGATCAAAGTCGGGCTTTTTTCTGGAATCAGCACTTCTGAGAGATTTTGAAGTTAGCGGGTGGATATTGAACTATATAAAGGAGAGAGGGCTCACCATTGAAGATAAGGCAGCATCAATGCTGGCTGAGTTTAGTGGAACTGATCTTCGAAAATTGGTGGTTCAGGTTGATAAGATACTTCTTAATATTGATGCAGGGGCTACCCGCATTACTGAAGATGATGTTGAAAGAAATGTAGGAATCAGCAGAGATTACAATGTTTTTGAATTGGCTAATGCTTTGTCATACAGAAATAAAGAGAAGGCCTTTAAAATTGCAAACCATTTTGCTCTCAATGAGAAACAGTATCCGCTAATTATGATTCTTGCCGGTCTGTTCAGTCAGTTTTCAAGACTTCTGAAATACCACTCCCTTGCTATTTCAGGTAACGGAAAGGTGAGCGAACCGGCCGCAATGAGCATTGGAATTTTCAGATTTAATCAGAAAGAGTTTGAAATAGCATACAGAAACTATCCTCTTAAAAGATGTATGTCCGTAATGGCAACCATAAGACGATACGACCAAATGTGTAAAAGTAACGAAAGAGGAGAGGCCTCTGATGGAGAGCTTCTCAAAGAGATGATTGCAAGAATTCTAAGCTAATTCCTATTCACAGATCTCTCGCTTTACCCTGGCAGAGACAGATGTGAAAATCTCGTAAGTTATTGTGTCAAGTAAGTTTGCAAGATATATTGCAGACGGATTTTCTCCGAATATTGTAACTATATCGCCCACCTTTACATTGCACCCGGTTACATCCATCATAAACATATCCATGCATATATTACCAATTGTGGGTGCCATATGTCCGTTTATACTGAAGGATACATTTCCTCTTCCCAGGTGTCTGTTTATTCCATCGGCATAACCAAGCGGGATTGTTGCTATCTCCTTCTCCTCACTGCTTACCCGTCCGTACCTGCCGTAACCAACGCTTCTGTTGCTTATCTTGCTTACATTTATTACAGGTGCCTGCAACTCAGCTGCCGGCATAAGGTAGCTGCTGCCATCCACATAAGAGGAGCCATAAAGCCCTATACCCAGCCTTACCATATCAAACTGATATTGGGGATATCTAAGTATGCCCGATGAGTTGAGAATGTGTTTTATGGGCTTATAATCAATGGATTCAGAGATTTTGTCATACATATAAGAGAACTCTTCAATCTGGCCCAGGGTAAAGTTGTCATGAATTATATATTCTGCAGAGGAGAGATGGGAGAATACAGAATTAACGTGTAAACAAGAATTTTCCTTTAGAAAATCTGTAAGTTCAGATAATTGCTCATTCCTGAATCCAACCCTGCTCATGCCTGTATCAAGCTTAATATGAACAGGATAGTTGGTTTTGCCAAGCTTTTTGACTGCCCGGACAAACTCGTAAGCCGTTTCAAATGAGGCTAAACTAGGCTCCAGACCATGCTCAATAAGCTCTTCATAATCCCCGGTTCCGGGGGTCAAGATTATAATTGGTAAGCAGATTCCTGCTTTTTTCAACCTTATGCCCTCTGAAGGGAAGGCAACACCAAGATAATCTGCTCCAAAGTCTGCAACAAGACGGGAAATTTCAATGTCTCCGTGTCCATAGGCATTTGCCTTGACAAGAACGAGCATTTTTGTTGATTGTGAGAGCTTTGAGCTGTAGTATTTGTAGTTGTGGAGCAGGTTTTTTCTGCTGATTCTGAGAGTGGAATGATGCATTTGAAAAATATTTCGCCCACAAAGTTATAAAATGTTTAAAAAAAAGTTTCAATTATCAAAAAACTTTATACATTTGCGGCCGAATTAACAAACAAACCTAAAACATTTTATAAAATGAAAGTAAAATCATTTTTCGCACTTGCCGCTATAAGCGTAGCACTTGTATCTTGCGGAACCAAAGAGGCTCCGGTATCTGAACAACTAGTAGGTCAGTGGAATGGTAACGATGCAATCACTGTATCAATCCTTGATTCAACAGGAACTCCAGTTCCTCAGATGATGGAAGCTCCAATGGAACTTACTTACAATGCAGACAGTTCACTTGTTGCTAATCTTATGATTAACGACTCTACAACTGTTGTTCTTGAAGCAAAAGCAACTGTAGCTGATGCACTTGTTAACTTCCAGGGAACTATGACTTGTGCTCAGGTTCTTCAAGTTACAGGCGATATCACACTTCAGGGAAAAGACACTCTAGTAGTAAACTACATTGGTGTTAACACTGAGGCTGGTATTACTCACGAAGGTAAAGCTCTTGTTGTTCGCAAAGTTGTTGAGAACGTAGAAGCAGCTCCGGTTCAGTAATCTTTAGCCTTTGGCTATTGCATTGAAGCAGTGGCGACAAATTGGTTCGTAGGTGTCTTTTTCACCAAGTACAACCAGTTTGTCGCTTTTTTTTGTTCTGTGTGAGTGGTGAGCAAGATTGCCACATCTGACACATATTGCATGGACCTTGGTTACATATTCGGCTACTGCCATAAGTTGCGGCATTGGCCCAAAAGGTTTACCAAGATAATCCATATCAAGCCCTGCAACTATAACTCTAACGCCACTAGCGGCTAGTTGCTGGCATACCTCCACTAGAGAATTGTCAAAAAACTGGGCCTCATCAATTCCTACCACTTTTACGTCAGAAGCATATAGTAGTATGCTGGCAGGAGAATCAACGGGAGTGGATCTTATGGAGTTTGCATCGTGTGAAACAACCTCCGAATCCGAATAACGGATGTCAATCATCGGTTTGAATATCTCAACCCGCTGGTTTGCAAATTTTGCTCTTTTAAGACGTCTTATTAACTCCTCGGTTTTACCGCTGAACATGGAACCACAGACTACCTCAATCCACCCGTCCTTTTTTGCACTTTCTAAAAACATTTTGTTTACTTTTGTACAAGTACAAAGATAATAAGAAGGATGCAGAATATTGAAAAAGTAGTTGAAATTAAGAACGTGATTTCTTCGCTCCTCAGGAACCTTGAGTCAGTTGAAAAGGGTTCACGTATTGATGAGTCGAAATGGGAAGAGATGATGATTCAGGCCGATATCGTAAAAGAGAAACTCATTTCAATGAGGAGTCACGAAGTGAGAGAGATGATTGCGGTGTTATCTGCTAACGAAGAGATTAAAAAAGTTGTCCAGTCATTTGCTGAGCTTAAGAGAGCTTTCTCAGATCTACAGCTTAATGTTTCAAAATCTGTAATTCCCATGTCATCCGGTCAGCCTAAACCACTGGAGCGCGATAAGGTTGCTGAAAAACAGGAGCCACTTCTCTATGAGGATGAGGGTGAGGAGATAGAGCTTTTTGCCGACGAAGATATGGAAACCACTATCCTGGACTCTGCTCGTAGTTCCAGGCATTCATGGAGAACTGATCTTCCGGGCAGCCACGTTGATGATATAAAAGTTGCAATTACTCTTAACGATAAACTTTACTACATAAAGGAGCTTTTTAACGGTGATGAGGAGCAGTACAGACTAAGCATAGACAGATTAAACGAAATGAGAAACCTTAACGAAGCTGTCGATTATATCAGAGGAGCTTTTCCTGAATGGGATGAGGACTCTCCGGGTGTTTACAGATTTCTTATGATTTTAAGAAGAAGATTCGATGTCTAAGTTGATTATAGTTCCCACTCCTATTGGTAATCTTGAAGATATGACATTTCGGGCTGTCAGGGTGCTTCAGGAGGCCGATGTAATTCTTGCAGAGGACACACGCACAAGTTCGGTTCTTTTGAAGAGATACAACATATCAACGAGAATGGAATCTCATCACAAGTTTAATGAACACAGGATGGTTGCAGCCGTTGCAGACAGAATTGAGGGTGGCCAAACTATAGCTCTTATTTCTGATGCCGGAACCCCGGGCATTTCAGACCCTGGATTTCTACTCTCTAGAATTTGCAGGGAGAGAGGTATCGAAGTAGAGACTCTTCCAGGTCCCACCGCATTTGTACCCGCACTTGTAAATTCGGCAATGCCTATGGACCGGTTCTGTTTTGAGGGCTTTTTGCCTTTGAAAAAGGGACGCCAGACCAGGTTTAAGGAACTTGCAACAGAAAAGAGAACAATGATTTTTTATGAATCTCCGTACAGACTTGTAAAAACATTAACTCAACTAGCAGAATATATGACAGGAGAGAGAATGGCTGCAGTCTCCCGCGAGTTGTCTAAACTGCATGAAGAGAATAAAAGAGGAACGTTGTCTGAGTTAGCTGAATGGTATACAAAGCACGAGCCCAGAGGAGAGATTGTTATAGTTGTTGAGGGGATAAAAGATTAGATTATTAATATTTTAAGGAGGTGAGAGATGAGAAAAAAGGGAGAGATGACAAGGTCTTATGCCAGAGGCATGGTGGCCTTGATTTTTTTTGTACTTGCAGTGCAGGTTGCAATTTTTACAATTAAAAGTTATGAAAGCAGACATCCGGTCACTCAGATTATCAAGGAAGAGAGTATTCAGGCGGAGGCTTCTGTTAACGCAGGGAGAGTAAACGAGAGGTCGCCAAACAGATTATCTTCTAAAAAAAATGGTGACAAAAAGCGTGTTATTATAAAGCCAGATAAGGCTGAACCGGGGAAAGAGGACCAAGAGCTCAGCGAGGACAACGGTGAGGAGAGTTCAAAAGCCGATGCCTATGTACCAATTGATATCCGGGCTATAACATCCTCGTCAAAACTAGAGCTTAACTCTGCAGATTCAACTGATCTTGTTTCGCTTCCCGGAATTGGACCATTCTTCGCTTCAAAAATTCTTGAATACCGGGAGAGGCTTGGTGGATTTGCTTATAAGGAGCAGCTGATGGAAGTTTATGGAATTGATAAAGAGAGGTTTTCAGTATTTGGAGAGAGAATTTGGGCAGATACAACGCTGATATCCAGAATAAAAGTATCAGTTGCAACACAAGAGGAGCTATCGGCAAACCCATACATTGGTGCATATGCAGCAAGGGCAATCATTAAGTTCAGAGATATAGAGGGAGCTAATGCCGTGACACTGGCTGCTCTGGCTGCAAATAGAATAATCAAAGTAGAGCTTGTTAAAATCCTTAAATATTATCTTGAGTGATTAAGGATTTAATATCTTTGTGGTTAACTAACCAAAAAAATCATTTTAAATGAGTATTGTCAAATGTAGCAATGTGGTTAAAAAATTTAACCAGTTTACAGCGCTTGACAGTGTTTCTATTGATGTCCCTGAGGCATCCGTATTCGGACTTCTCGGCCCTAACGGAGCAGGCAAAACAACACTGATCAGAATTATCAACCAGATTACCATGCCGGATTCCGGAGAGGTTTACTTCAAAGGCAGTCCAATTAAGCCTTCAGATATTCATTACATAGGCTACCTGCCGGAAGAGCGGGGTCTGTACAAAAAGATGAAGGTGGGAGAGCAGGCAATGTATCTTGCCAGACTAAAAGGAATGAGCCATAGCGAAGCATCGGCAGAGTTGAAAAAGTGGTTTGTTAAATTTGGGATTCAGGCCTGGTGGAACAAAAAAGTAGAAGAGCTTTCTAAGGGGATGGCTCAGAAAGTACAGTTTATCACCACAATTCTTCACAAGCCTTCATTACTTATCCTGGATGAACCTTTCAGTGGTTTTGACCCTGTCAATGTCCAGCTGATAAGAAATGAGATACTTGAGATGAAGGCAAACGGAACCACAATAATCCTCTCAACTCACAACATGGAGTCGGTTGAGGAGCTTTGCGACAATATAGCTCTTGTAAACAAGTCAAAGCTAATACTCTCAGGAGGGCTTGATCAGATTAGAAAAGATCACGGAAGAAACGAAGTTGAACTTTTATACAGAGGTGAGAGCAATATAATAACTCCTTTTGATTCTCTTTACAAAATTGTGTCTGATGAGGACCATAAAGGGATCAGAAGGGCAGTTCTTGAGGTTAACAAAGGCGTTGCCTCAAATGCTATTCTTGGAGAGCTAATTAAAGCGGCAGACGTAGTCTCTTACAGAGAACTTATACCAAGAATGAATGACATTTTTATCAAACTCGTAAGCTAATTGAAGAACATGAAAACAGACAAGCTATTTCTCATCATATCAAGAGAATTTTTAATACGGGTAAAGAAAAAATCTTTTATTTTTCTAACTATACTAACCCCGATTTTCTTTGCAGCTCTAATGATACTTCCTACTGTATTCATGATGATGTCAGAGGGTGAAAAGGGGCAGAAAATTTTAATATCAGACCAGAGTGGAGTTACTCAGGGATTCTTCCAGGATACAGAAGAGATTATTTGGTCATATGATAATCAGACATCAGTGGATGAGCTTAAGAAAACCTTTTCTGAGAAGGGTTTCATAGCGATGCTTGATATCTCTTCGCCTGATTCTCTGTTAAATGTAGGAGTTTCTGCATATTCAGTCAAGCAGCTAAATGTGGATGCTATCGGTAGTATTGAAAGTAACATTAAAAAGGCTGTGCAGAAGAAAAAACTGGACAAATACAATATTGAGAACCTGAACACAATAATCAAAGATATCAACACTAACATCTCTGTTAAGACCTTTACACTAGATGACGAGGGAGGAGAGAAGCGCTCAATGGTTGAAATTTATATGGTTATTGCATATGTGGGTAGCCTTCTTATTTACATGTTCATCTTCATGTTTGGCTCTATGGTGATGAGAGGCGTGATTGAGGAGAAAACAACACGAATAATTGAGGTAATTGTCTCTTCTGTAAAACCTTTTGAGTTGATGCTGGGTAAGATTTTGGGTGTAGGCTCCGTTGCTCTGCTGCAATTTATTATATGGATTGTACTCTCGTTTGGAATTGTATTGGGTGCGCAGTCTTTTTTGGGAAGTGATTCATTGTCATCTACAGCTGAAATGACCAAATCGCTGTCAGGAGCATCCGGGCAGGAGGTAGCCGCTATGGCCGGGGCATTGTCAGAAGACTCTACACCTTTCCAGGAGATTATGACAGCTTTAGGAAGCGTGAATTTCACGGAGGTAATTCTTGCATTCCTTGCATACTTTATACTTGGATACCTACTATACGCCGCAATGTTTGCTGCAGTGGGGTCTGCGGTTGATAATGAGGCCGATACTCAACAACTGGTTCTTCCAATAACACTTCCGTTGATAATAGGGCTTTTCCTAATGATGCACACGTTTCAGCATCCGGGAAGCTCCCTCTCTTTCTGGGGCTCCATGATACCTTTTACCTCGCCAATGGTTATGATGGCTCGAATTCCTTTTGGAGATGTTCCTCTCTGGGAACTTTTACTATCCCTGGGCCTGCTTTTAGGAACATTCCTCTTCATGACATATGTTTCAGCGAAGATCTACAGAGTTGGAATTCTTATGTACGGTAAGAAGGCAAACTGGAAGGAGATTATGAAGTGGCTGAAGTATTGATCCGGAATATTTAAAATTAATTTTAAAATGAAGATTTACAAGAAAATAGTACTCTCTCTGATACTTCTTGCCTCTCTCTCTTTTACTTCATTGGGGCAGGAGGTGAGATTTGAGTGGAGAGGAAGCCGGGTTCTGATGGATAGTACTCTAAACCATCCAGAAGAGCCAAGTGTAAAGGCTATAATTGCAAAATACAAACCATCACTTGATGCCAGGATGCAAGAGGTGATAGGAGTCTCTGAGAGTGAGATGAGATCCGGAAGGCCGGAATCTCTCCTCTCAAATTTTGCTGTAGATGCACTGCAGGAGTTTGCCCAGATACATTCTGACAAAGAGGTAGATTTTGCCCTGACAAATTTTGGCGGAATCAGAGCTTCGCTTCCGGGAGGCAACGTAAGGTTATACGATATCTTCTCGATATTTCCTTTTGAAAACTATGTTGTTATTCTGGATATGGAGGGTAAAAGTGTTAAAAAACTCTTTGAATCCTTTGCAAGAAACAGAGTTGAGGCCTTTTCAGATAATGTAAGGCTGGTTATTGACAAAGATGATGGAGAGATAGAGGAGTTGATAATAAATGGTAAAGAGCTGGATGAAACCAAAATCTACAGAATTGCAACTATTGATTTTCTGCTTAGTGGGGGAGATAACGTTATTGCATTAAAAGATGCTGTTGCTGTTGAAGAGACAGGAGCGCTTATAAGAGATGCAATTATTGAAAAAATCAAGAAACAGACTGAGAGAAACCAGAAGATAACTGCTAAAATAACAGGGAGGGTAAAGTATGAAGACTAAAATGGTTATATCAGTGCTTTTAGCAACACTTTTCCTCACTCTCTCCTGCGGAGTGGAGGCACAGGATTTGGTTATACTGCATACAAACGATACTCACAGTAATATTGAACCTGCTGCATCCGGCAGAAATGCAGGTATGGGCGGCGTTCAGAGAAGGGCAAACTACTTTGCATCGGTAAAAGCGGAGAACAAAAATGTTCTTATACTAGATGCCGGTGACTACAACCAGGGGACTCCATATTTTACACTTTTTGGAGGTGAGGCTGAAATTGAGTTAAATAACGCAATGGGGTATGATGCTGTAGCTCTGGGTAACCATGAGTTTGACAACGGCGTAGAACATCTTGCAAACAGACTCAAAAAGGCAAAATATCCTACCCTGTCTGCTAATTACGATTTTTCAGGAACGGCACTAGAGGATGTTATCAAGCCTTATGTTATCATAAAAAAGGGTGGTATAAAAATAGGGATAATTGGAGTTACTCTGGACCTTAAAGGATATGTTGCAGAAAAATCAAGAGCCGGGGTAAAGTATTCAAATCCTATTCCGGTTGTTAATGAACTTGCGGCAATGCTTAGGAAAAGAAAAGGTTGCGACCTTGTTGTCGTTATCAGCCATCTTGGTTATGACGGGGGTTCACCCAATAAACCTGCAGATAAAGAGCTGGCGGCACTTACCTCTAACGTGGACATTATAATAGGAGGGCACTCCCATACATTTATGGAGGAGCCTGAATTAGTGATGAACAGAGATGCTAAGGGTGTGATTATAAACCAAACCGGGGCTGCCGGTGTGTTTGTGGGCAGGATTGATATATCCTTCAAAAAATAGTATAAACTCTTTGCGGTAAAATGGATACCTCTACTTTTTTGTGTAGAGGTATCTTTTTATTTTTTGTGTAGCGGTCTTCTCAAATTGTTGAGGAGTGTCCTTTATAAGAGATATTTTGGAGAACTTATTTACTCTGGAGTTAACATATTCTGAAACCTCCCTTTTAAGCTGCTCCATTTTGTCATTGAAAATCCTAATTGCCTCATCCTTGGTGTCTTCGTATGTGTGTACGAGCATGTCTTTTTTCTCGTAATACATTGCAAGAGCCTCCTCTTTCATCTCCTGAACAGCTTTAAGCTTATCGGGATTAAAGTGAACAAGTGCAATGAGTTTACCCTTGTACGTTGTAACAACTGACTCGGCAACCATCGGGTGGGCATTAATGACGGACTCAATCTCCTCCGGATAGATATTCTCTCCGCTTGGGCCGAGAATCATATTTGAAAGCCTTCCCTTAATAAACAATCTTCCTGTTTTATCAATAATACCAAGATCCTTTGTCCTGAAAAACCCATCTTCAGTAAACGCCTGCTCGGTAGCCTCAGGATTTTTGTAATATCCCATCATAATGTTTGGCCCCTTTGCTACAATCTCCCCTTCACCATTTTCATGATTTGGATTGTCAACTCTTAGTGTTACTCCATGTACAGCAGGGCCGGTAGATTGCCACTTCACCCATTTGCCAACGGCTCCGGCAAGTAATGGCGAACACTCAGTTAATCCATATCCTATAGCGTAAGGAAATTTCGCTTCAAGGAGGAATCTTTCAACTGTCCCGTCAAGTTTAGCACCACCTATACCAAAGAAGCGGATTCTTCCTCCAAAAGTCTTCATCAATTTCTTTCCTGCAACTCTGTGGAGTAGTTTCCTTCCAATAGTAGTTCCATAAATTGACTTCATCAGAGGAGAAGAGGTAAACTTAGGAAGAACACTGTTTCTGTATATCTTTTCAATAATCAAAGGTACACTAAGCATTGTTGTAGGCCTGGTTTTAGACAGAGCCTGAACAAGAAGAGTAGGCGTAGGGGCCTTCTCCATATAATATACAGATGATCCGCTCATCATTGGAAGCATCATGCTCAGGCTGTTCTCCATTGTGTGTGAAAGTGGCAGAACAGATAGCCAGACATCCCACTCAAAGCTAGGTCTTAGCTTAGCCGCTGCATAAAGGTGAGTGCAGAGATTTCTGTGACTAAGCATAACTCCTTTTGAACTTCCGGTAGTACCTGATGTGTATATAATCGAAGCCAGCTCCTCTCTTTCCGGAGCACTTGTTGAGCTCACCGGCTCTTGTAAAGCTGATTTAATAACCTCCAGAGAGTCCATGTTAATGACAACTTTGAGCTTTGCCATTCTTTCCTGAGAAATCTTTGAAGCTAATCTGGAAGAAACTACCAAAGCCTCACTCTCTGAGTGTTCAATGATGTTTTCTATCTCTGCTTCAGAAAAATCCGGAAGAATAGGTACGGCGATTCTGTTGAATGCAACCGCTGCAAAATATGCAACAGGCCAGTTGGGCATGTTTTGGCCCAGTATGGCAACCTTTAATCTGTTGCCTACTCCTGATTTAAGTAAAAGTTGATTAACTTTTAATGTCTGTTCTCCAAATTCTTTGTAAGTGTAATTAAGACCGTCAATATAAGCGAATGCTCTGTTGTCTTTGTATCTGTCTATGCTGTAGTCAAATAAGTCTTTTAAATTGTCGAATTCCCTTGTCTTCTCCATCTGCTTTATAAATGTTCGGGTGTAATGCAACAATAATCATTCCAAATCATTTCCTAATGAAAACTTTTTTGGATGTTTACCTTCAACTCCTTTATCTTTATACCATTGGCGAATTCTTTTAAGATCGCCCTGAACATCGTCTGTTAGTTCAAACTTTTCACCTCTGCCCACCTCTCTTTTTTTCCAGTCAAAGTATCCAAGGTACACCGGAACATTTGCAGCTTTTGCGATTGTATGAAATCCGGTTTTCCACCTGTCTGTAGGGCTTCTTGTCCCTTCCGGAGCAATAGCAAGGTGAAGGACATCTCTGTTCTGGAACTCTTTAATAATCTGTAAGACAAGATTAGCACCCTTGCCTTGTTTAACGGGAATACCGCCCACCGCTCTTAGTATTTTTCCAAATGGCCATCTGAAAAAACTATCTTTAATCATAATATAGGCCTTGTGACCTTCTGAGTTATAGTAAAGTAAGGAAACAATAAAATCCCATACAGATGTGTGGGGGACACCCAGAATTATGCACTTGGGCTCCGGTACCGGCGGTTCCATTACTTTCCAGCCGGCTATTTTGAGTATAAGTTTGTAAAATTTTTGCATGTTACTTTATTCTATCTGATCACCAGAGGTAATTTTAACTGAGAAATACTGGAATGCAGAAGGCTGTCCGGTGGCAACAGAGTATGTTTTGTATCCACCGGAGAGGTTATAGACATTACTAAACCCATTTTGGGTGAGAATTCTTGATGCCAGATATCCGCGAAGACCCACTGCACAATATATAATAATTCTCTTATTGGCAGGGATTTCATCAAGTCTTAGCCGTAGCTCATCAACAGGAATATTCAAGCAACCCGGGATAGAGGCGTCTTTATTCTCTTCAGATGTTCTTACATCAAGAAGAAGGTCATTCTGTGGATTAAGTTTCTCAATATCTCTCCATGTTACAATCTTCATTCTGCCACTCAAGACATTATCCGCAACAAAGCCGGCCATATTTACAGGGTCTTTTGCTGATGAGAATGGTGGGGCATAAGCATGCTCAAGCTCCATAAGATCGTAAATTGTCCCTCCGCTTTTAATTACTGAGGCAAACATCTCTACTCTTTTGTCTACTCCTTCAAACCCTACTACCTGGGCACCAAAGAGCTTGCCGTTATCAGGAGAAAATGTAATCTTAACAGAAAGAGGAAGTGCATTTGGGTAGTATCCTGCATGTGAGGCAGAGTGTGTATATGAATCTATATGTGGGATTCCTTCCCTCTCAAGCCACTTTCCACTCATCCCGGTTGAAGCAACGGTCAGGTCAAATACCTTGGCAATTCCTGTGCCTATTGAACCGGCATAGGTTGATTTGTTCCCAAGAACAATATTGTCTGCAACAATCCTTCCCATTTTATTTGCAGGCCCTGCCAGTGGGATAAGAGCAGGTTTTCCGCTAACCAGGTGTGTAACTTCAACTGCATCACCAAGAGCATATATATTTAAGTCTGATGTTTGCATGTATTGGTTAACCTTTATTCCTCCGGTAATACCTATCTCCAGACCGGCTCTTTTAGCAAGAGAGACATCCGGTTTTACACCAATGCTCCATATAACCATGTCGGCAAAAATACTTTTCTCACCCTTAAGAATTGCCTCAACATAAGAACCGCTTGATCTGAACTCCTCTACACTTTTTCCAAGGTGGAGCCTTACTCCCTTTGCCTTGAGCTCGAGGTGAACAATAGAGGCCATTGAGTAGTCCAGGTGTGCCATCACTTGAGGAGCCATTTCAACCAGATCAACCTTTACGCCAAGGTGTCTGAGATTCTCAGCCATTTCAAGACCTATAAAGCCGCCTCCCACAACAATAGCACTTCTTACGCTATTGCTTTTAATATGTTCTTTAATTCTGTCTGTATCAGGAACATTTCGTAGAGTAAATATACATTTGTTTTCAATACCCGGAACTGGGGGTTTAAGTGGCTCTGCCCCAGGAGACATAATTAATTTGTCATAACTCTCACTGTAAATTTCACCGCTTGAAAGATCTTTAACCTCTACTTTTTTAGCATCTCTGTCAATGGATGTAACCTCACTTTTAATCCGTATATCTACCTCATATCTGCTTGTTATCCCCTGGGCTGTCTGTACAAAAAGCTGTTCTCTCTCCGGGATTATATTTCCGATGTAATACGGAAGTCCGCAATTAGCATATGAGACATACTCACCTTTTTCAAAAAGAATAATCTCTGCTTTCTCATCCATTCTCCTCAATCTGGCAGCAACGGTTGCACCTCCTGCCACTCCTCCGATAATTAAATATTTCATTTGCCTATTTTAACATGTTTTGCAGCTCAATACCTATTTCAAGTTTCTTTTTATTCATCTCATCCAGCTTTGATCTTCCCGATTCAGTAAGTGTGAAAATCATCTGCCTTTTGTCCTCCTTGCCCATGTTCCGCTTAATGAATCCTTTCTGTTCAGTAGTATTGATTATTCTTGATCCTCTTGAGCTGGAGAGACCTATAAATTCACATATTTCGTGAGCGCTTCTGGGTGAATTATCTTTAAGAGAACATAGAAGCATGGCTTCGTTTATAGTTATATCATTCTTTGCCTGAAACTCTCTTTCAAAAATATACAATGTCCTGTATAGATCCTTGATTTTACAAATCTCTTCCATAAGTATTGGCTGTTTTAAATAATCTTACAAAATAATACAATTTTTAGAGATTAAACAAAAAAATAATTTCCAATGGAAATTTGTTTTAATAGAAAATATATCTATTTTTGCAAAAGGTTAATTTAAAATATTTAAATGATGAGATTTAAAAACATATCAATACTATTACTGATTTTTACCCTGGCTCTTCCGGCGTGTGGCTCCGGTAAGGGAAGCGGAGAGGGTTTGAGCAATGTTGAATCGGCTGGGTCATCCTCAAAAGCTAAGGTTAAGACTATAAAACTGACAAAGGCAGAATTCCTGAAGAGAGTAGTTAACTATGAGGATAATCCAAATGAGTGGAAATATCTTGGGGACAAGCCTGCTATCGTAGATTTTTATGCAGATTGGTGTGGACCTTGTAAAACACTTGCACCTATTCTTGAACAGCTTGCTGCTGAATACGAAGGTGAGATTTATATATATAAAGTAGATACTGAGGCAGAGAGAGAACTAGCTTCTGCATTTGCAATCAGAAGCATTCCTACAATGGTCTTTATCCCAATGGGTGAGGACCCTCAGGTAGCTCAGGGAGCACTTCCCAGGAATGTTATTAAAGAGGCTATTGAAAAGACTCTGTTAAAGAAATGAAAAAGCTTTGTGCCATAAGAGATATACTCAGGGCTCTCTCTGATTATGAAACAAAATTTCATAGCGAGCACTCAATTTGCCTGAACGAGGGGATGGTTCTATGTTGTCTGAAAGATAAGAGACTATCATCCGGAGAGATTGCAGAGGAGATTAATCTAACTTGCTCAAATACTTCTAAGCTGCTCAGGTCGGTTGAGGAGAAGGATTTTATCAGCAGAGTACTGGGTGAAAGAGACAAGAGACAGATGTATTTTGAACTTACAAAAACCGGCAAAGAGAAGCTGGCTGAAATTGAGCATGATGGTATCCAGCTTGTGGAACCTCTTGGCTCATTAATTAAAACTTTAATTTGAAATTATGGAAATGTTTATAAAAAATGAGAGCCTGTATAATCTTTCGGAGACGACAGGAATTATAGAGAAGGCTCTGCTAGATGGAAACTGGAAAATAATGCATACACATCACCTGCATCAGTCGTTGAAAAATCACGGATTTGAAGTGCTGCCTGTTGTGGTGATGGAGGTTTGCCGCCCTGATTATTCTGTAAAAATGTTATCTTTAGATAATGAGCGGATCTATTCATCTTTGATGCCGTGCAGAATATCTCTTTATGAGACTTCAGACGGAAAGACATGGGTGTCAAGAATGAACTCCGGAGCAATGGCCAAACAGGCTGGCGGTATAACAGAAGAGGTTATGAAGAAGGCATTTGAAGAGATCGAGAAAATACTTGCCCCGATTGTTAAATAATAAATTTTAAAAGATGAAAAAATTTCTGTTTCACGGAGCTCCGGCAAAAGAGGGCGTAGGCTCGCTCGGCCTTTTAATCTTAAGAGTAGCAGCAGGGCTTATGATGATGACTCATGGCTGGTCAAAAATTCAAAATTTTGAGGGTATGGTTGAGAGCGGATTTGACCCTATAGGAATGGGTGCAACACTGTCCGTAATTCTACTGATAGGTGCCGAATTTGTGGCCTCTCTGTTTATTGTGCTGGGCCTGCTTACAAGGCTTTCTGCAATTCCGCTGATTGTTGCGATGAGCGTTGCTGCTTTTGTTGCACATGCTGCTGATCCTTTGCAGGTTAAGGAACTTTCACTGTTATATCTTGCAGTATTTGCATCATTTTTTGTTACCGGTGCAGGAAAATACTCGCTTGACGCTCTTCTTTTCAAAAAAAGATAAGGTTAAAAAAAAGAAGAGTGGATTAAATCCACTCTTCACTTAAAATTTCACCTTTGATGGACATTACCATCACCTTGAGAGGGATATTTCTGGATGCCGACTCTCTTGCTTTTTTTGCTATCTGAAGCAATCCTCCGCAGCAAGGAACCTCCATAATCAGAACAGTCAGAGTATTGATTTTTGATTGATCAATCATTGCTGTAAGCTTTTCTGCGTAACTATTTAAATTACTGTCGAGCTTTGGACATGCTATTGCCAGAGTTTTGTTCTTAAGAAATGTCTGATGGAAAGATCCGTGAGTAAATGATGAGCAGTCTGACGCCAGAAGAACGTCACTATTCTGGAAATATCCTGCGGATGGATTTAGAAGATGAAGTTGTACAGGCC
Source organism: Bacteroidales bacterium (assembly GCA_034003005.1). GTDB lineage: Bacteria > Bacteroidota > Bacteroidia > Bacteroidales > UBA932 > Bact-08. The sequence goes on along the minus strand of JAVEZL010000012.1, from coordinate 36,006 downwards.
ACTGTCTTAATTCACTAGCATTTCCTGATGAACCTCTAAAGTCTCTCTCCATGGAGCCTGGGCAACCGCAAGCCATTCCTTTCCCGTCTGCCGATACGGGAGTGTGCTCATCTTTGACTGAGTGAATTTCTGCATCTTTAATCTTTGTAAGATCAATGCTGAAGTTGTTTTTTCTACACCACTCAACACCTTGGTTAAACCACTCCATCTCACCATGATTTTTTAGATGCTGAAGATGTGCAAGTACAACTTTCTCCCCCTTGACATGAATTCTCTCCATTACTGCAACCTCGTTATATGGCTCAGTCTCCTTCTCAATAAGCTCAATTGCCCCCACAGGACAGTCGCCTATGCAAGCACCAAGTCCGTCACAGTAAAGATCACTTATCATTACCGCTTTCCCATCTATAAGTTGCAGTGCACCTTCATGGCATCCCTCAACACAATTTCCACATCCATTGCAAAGTTCCTCGTCTATCTTAATAACTGTCCTTTTCATATTTTTTTGTTATATTTAATGGTGCAAAAATAGAGAGACCTTTTTGCAAAAAGTGTAATAAATGAAACAATCGTAAAATAATGAAGAAATATATTTCCCTGCTACTCTCTTTTCTTGGAATCTCATGCTCAGCTCCCCACCTTGTGCTTGAGCCCCAGGAGTCTTTTGACATTAAAAGCTATATGGGAAAATGGTATGAGATAGCCAGGCTCCCAAATAGTTTTGAAGAGGGTCTGGAGGAGAACACTGCCTTCTATGAACTTAGAGAAGATGGAAATGTCACTGTTATTAACCAGGGGAGGGTTGTAGATAACAAAAGCAGATTTAAAGAGGTTAAAGGTAAAGCATGGATTCCAGATCCAAATGAACAATCAAAGCTTAAGGTGAGTTTCTTTTGGCCATTTGCTGGCGATTATTGGGTGCTCCGTGTGGATGAAGATTACACAATAGCGTTAGTTGGTGACCCATCTAGAAAATACCTCTGGATCCTGGCCCGCGAAAGAAAGCCGGACCCAAAGGCAGTCAGTGATTTAAAAGCTTATGCTTCAAGCCTTGGATATGCTGTTGAAAATATGATCAGCAGCCTCGCGGACTAGTTTATCGTCAGCAATATTTGGGATTGTAACTTTTAATTCAGGAGTTCTCTCCATCTCTCTCTTAATTGCAAATATAGCCCCGCTATTTCTTGCCCATGCTCTTCTTGAAATACCATTATTGACATCCCAGTGGAGCATATTCTTGATTCGTCTCTCCGCATCCTCACTACCATCTATTACCATTCCGAATCCTCCGTTAATTACTTCACCCCAGCCAACTCCTCCTCCGTTGTGAATAGATACCCATGTTGCACCCCTGAAAGAGTCGCCTATAACGTTTTGAACAGCCATATCTGCGGTAAATGAGGATCCGTCGTAGATATTTGAAGTCTCCCTGAAAGGAGAATCGGTGCCTGATACATCGTGGTGATCTCTTCCAAGTACAATAGGTGCGGATACACGTCCATCCCGGATTGCTTTGTTCATCTCCAGGGCAATCTTCATCCTTCCCTCTGAGTCTGCATAAAGAATTCTCGCCTGCGAACCCACAACAAGTTTGTTTGCACCGGCCTCTTTAATCCAGTGAATATTATCCTCAAGCTGACTCTTTATCTCATCAGGAGCACTTGATGCTATCTCTTCCAGAACTGTTGCTGCAATTTCATCTGTTACGGCAAGATCATGGGCGCTGGAGGATGTACAAACCCATCTGTACGGGCCAAAACCATAATCAAAAAAGAGCGGTCCCATTATATCCTGAACATAGGAAGGGTAGATAAACGTTCCATCCCCCTTTAGAATGTCGGCACCGGCCCTTGATGCCTCTAAGAGGAAGGCATTTCCGTAGTCAAAGAAATACATTCCCCTTGCTGATAGTGTATTGATTGCATTTGCATGTCTTATCAGAGTCGCCTGAACCTCTTGTTTGAACCTCTCCGGCTCATCTGCCATCAATCTGTTAGACTCTTCAAAGCTGATTCCGGCAGGGTAGTACCCACCAGCCCATGGATTGTGCAGAGAGGTCTGGTCGCTTCCTAAATCCGGCTCAATGCCAGCCTCAATGAATTTTTCCCACAAGTCAACAACATTGCCCTGGTAAGCAAGAGAAACAGCCTCTTTTCCATCTTTAGCCTTTAAAATTCTCGCCATTAAAAGATCCAGATCTGTATATACTTCATCTACCCATCCTTGTGAGTGACGGGTATGGACAGCTTTAGGGTTTATTTCTGCAACAACACCTATAACCCCTGCAATTACGGCTGCCTTGGGCTGAGCACCAGACATTCCGCCCAGGCCAGAACTAACAAAAACCTTTCCCCTGAGATCCTTTTCTCCAGGTTTTAGCCTCATTCTTGCAGCATTCAAAACGGTTATGGTAGTGCCGTGCACAATTCCCTGCGGACCTATATACATAAAAGAACCCGCCGTCATTTGTCCATACTGAGAAACACCCATGGCGTTGAATTTTTCCCAATGGTCTTTTGATGAATAGTTAGGAATAACCATTCCGTTTGTAACAACTACTCTGGGTGCATCTTTATGTGACGGATAAAGACCCATGGGGTGTCCCGAATATAATACAAGAGTCTGCTCATCAGTCATTGTTGCAAGATATTGCATTGTGAGCAAGTACTGAGCCCAGTTCTGAAAAACAGCACCATTACCGCCATAAGTTATCAACTCATGAGGGTGTTGAGCTACTGCATGATCCAGGTTATTGCTGAGCATTAGCATTATAGCAGCGGCCTGTAAGGATTTATGTGGAAAATCACTGATTGTTCTAGCTGTAATTTTGTATCCTGGCCTTAGTCTGTGCATGTAAATCCTTCCATAATCATGAAGCTCTTTTGCAAATTCAGGTGCAAGACGCGCGTGTTGCTCTTCCGGAAAGTATCTTAACGCATTTTTAATTGCAAGAACCTTCTCCTCCTTAGTTAGAATATCCTTACGCCTTGGAGCGTGATTTACAGCCGGATCGAAGGCAGCCGGCTCAGGTAGTACTGCTGGAATTCCCTCCAGTACAGACTTCTGGAACTCTGTTAGACTCATATTTAGTTTTGTTATTTTTACAAAGTTATAAAAAAAGAGCTGTGGATTTGTCTGGTATCAAAATTATCCCTACTTTTGCACCTCTTAAAAAAGGAGGTGTTTTAGCGTGATTATAGTACCAATCAAAGAAGGCGAAAATATTGAAAGGGCGCTGAAGAAATTCAAGCGTAAATTCGAAAAGACCGGAACCATCCGCGAGCTTAGAAGCAGAAAGACTTTTGTAAAGAACTCTGTTAAGCGTCGTGATGAGGTTAAGAAGGCAATATATGTTCAAACGCTAAGAATCAACGAGGAGTAATTACCCGTTGACACCCCTGCCGTAATTCGGCCAGATACAAGATGTACAGTGTGAGTAATCCCTGTACATCTTTTTTTAGTTGTATTATTCGCCACTTTTTTGTAAATTGGTTCCAAATTATCAGAAGATGGTGGTGGAGGAATTCATTGGTTACATTGGTGTACAAAAGAGGTATTCTGAAAGGACGCTTCAATTGTATGGTGATTATGTAAAAGAGCTAAAGGAATTTATATTACCTGCCGATGAAAATGAATTTATCAGAGAGCTAAAACCACAGGTGATAAGAGGTTTTATAGCAAATGCTCTTGACTCAGGACTCAATCCCAGAACGGTAAATCTTAAACTTTCTGCAATTAGCAGTTTCTGTAATTATCTTCTGAAAAGAGGGGTAATAGATTCAAATCCGGTCAGAAAAGTTCCAAGACCTAAAATGTCAAAAAAATTGCCCCATTTTTATACAGAGGGTGCACTTACCGCTTACCTGGAATCCAAGATAGATAATGATGATTTTCTGGCTGTAAGGAACAGGGCGATGGTTCTGGTTTTATACTCAACTGGAATGAGACGGGCAGAGCTCGCATCACTTAGGCTAGGAGCCTGGGACAAAGGCAGGGGAATGCTGAAAGTAAGAGGGAAGGGAGACAAGGAGAGAGAGATTCCTGTTACGGCGGAGCTTGCAAAATCATTAGACTCATACATTTTGGAGATGAAAGAGTTCTATCCCGAGAATCCGGAAGGTATGTTTTTTCTGACCGATGCCGGAAAACCTTTATACCTCTCATTTGTTAACAAGGTAGTAAGAGAACAGTTGGGATTAGTACCGGGTTTTACCGGGAAGAGATCACCGCATATGCTAAGACACTCAATTGCTACCCATCTTCTAAATAACGGGGCAGACTTAAACAGTATCAAAGAGGTGCTCGGACACTCTTCACTGGCTGCAACTCAGGTTTATACACATAATTCGTTCGAGCACATGAAGAAAATATTTCTAACCGCTCATCCAAGAGCAAAAAAAGGAGGATAATATGGACATCAGGATTCAGTCACTCAAGTTTGACGCAGATCAGAAATTGATTAACTACATCGAGAAAAAACTCTCCAAACTCCCCAAGTACTATGATGAAGTCACAAAGGCGGAGGTAATACTAAGTCTCCTTCCGGATTTTGACAACAAGAACGTAAAGGTTATTGTTGAGGTCCCGGGAAATCAGATTGTGGTAGAGAGACATTCAGGCAAGTTTGAGAGTGCTGTTGTAGATTGCGTTGATGTCTTAAAAGATTTGCTGGTAAAAGCAAAAGAGAAGAGAAAAGAGCCATAGGCCCTAAACTACTCCCAGAATAAAGATAAAAACTCCTCTCCCTCTATGTTTGAAAAGTAGTCGGAGAGGTTTATCTTTTCTACCCTCTCCTTAATTGCATTGTGTGAGTGTTTGCAGCCCCTTATAATATCCTCAAGTTCGTAGGTGTCTTTATTGAAAAAATAGTCACCATAAATCTTTATCTCTTCAATTATTCCACCATTTACCTGGAGATAGATTTCCAAAAGGCCTGCTGGGAACTTGAGAACCTTTGAATACGAGTATGCAGGAGACTTACCATAATTCCAGCTGTCAAGAGAGTACTTGGTTTCTCTAAGATTGCTTATAGCTTTAATATCTTCATCTGAGTATGTGTATTGAACATACCCGGATCCCTCACCTGCTACAAAATTATGCATGTGCTCAATAAACTGGTCAATTGTTAAAGGTTTCTCAAGATGTTCAGAGATGTTTGTCACTCGACTCCTGTTTGACTGAACAGATTTTCCCGTGAATTTTTCCGGTCTTGATGCCAGTGCATTGGACAAGTCTGCCATTGAGGCAGAGAATAGAAGAGTCCCATGCTGGAGTAATCTGTTTTTAAATCTGGCAACAGCGTTTCCGGAGAATTTTCTGCCATCAATAAGAAGGTCGTTTCGTCCTTCAAGATATGCATTAACTCCCAGCTCTCTTAAAGCGTTTATTACAGGAAGTGTAAAACGGGCAAACATTGATGCACTATCTTCGTTAACGCTTACATTGTCAATAAAAGTAAAATTCACATTACCTAAATCATGGAAAACAGCCCCTCCTCCTGTAAGTCTTCTCACCACTTTTATACCTTTTTGTCTTACATAATCAGTATTAATCTCAGCAAAAGCATTCTGGTGATGGCCTATAATTATGGCGTTTTCATTTTGCCATAATCTGAATATGGGCTTATCCATATTTTTGAAAAGATACTCTTCAGCAGCCAGATTCCACCAAGGATCTGTATTTTTATCAATTATGTAGTACATCTTTCTGAATTATGATTTGAATAATTTTGTATGCAAGGTAACCTACTGCTAAACCGAACAGCGCACCAAAGAGAACATCCCCGGGGAAATGCCTTCCCACATAAATTCTACTGTATGAAACAATGAAAGCCCACAAAAAGATCAGAATGGTGAACCATTTTCTTCTGAAAATTGCGGAAGAAAGCATTGCAAACCCAAATACGTTTGCTGCATGGCTAGAAACAAAGCTGTAGCTAAACCGGTTATTCTCAATAACCCTTGCAAGGTTACATGTTAAGGGATCCCATCCCGGCCTCAGTCTGGCAACAAGGTACTTAATCTGATTTGAAAAAAAATCAGTTATAAAAAAGGTTATAATTAGAGCGAAGATTAATGTTATTATAACCCTTTTCTGACGTCTCCTGAAAACGATTCTTCGTCTAATTACATTGTCAGGGTCAGTTCTGCTCTCTATGCCACAAGACCAAACGGCACATGTGAGTATAGCAAGATATAGCGGCAACCATGGAAGCCGGGCAGAAAAAAGGGTCATTACCCAGTCAAGGAAACGGGTGTGGTGATCATTTAAAAACAGGAAGAGGTTCCTGTCCAGTTCCTCTATCTTGTCAAACATTGGTTTATATTTTTAGAGCTCTTTGTTGAGCATCTCCCAAAGCATGTCCTTTAACTGAACTATGCCATTTCCGGTCACCGAAGATATAAAAATATGTGGAATTTTACGTGGAAGAGTCTTTTTAACCTCTTTAATAAGTTCGTCATCTAGCATATCTGATTTTGAAACTGCCAGAACCCTTTCCTTGTCAAGAAGCTCAGGATTAAATTGTTTGAGTTCATTGAGAAGAATCTTATACTCCTGTTTGATATCCTTGCTGTCTGCAGGAATCATAAAAAGTAACATTGAGTTTCGCTCAATATGCCTCAGGAATCTCAGACCTAATCCTCTGCCCTCGTGCGCCCCTTCAATAATTCCTGGGATGTCTGCCATAACAAATGATTTATGGTCTCTGCACTCAACAATTCCAAGGTTTGGTTCAAGAGTTGTGAAGGCGTAATCTGCAATTTTTGGTCTGGCTGCAGAGACAACTGATAGAAGAGTGGATTTTCCGGCATTGGGGAATCCTACAAGACCCACGTCTGCAAGTATCTTTAACTCAAGAATAAACCAGTTCTCTTCCCCTAGCTCACCAGGTTGTGAATATCTTGGAGTTTGGTTGGTTGCAGTTTTAAAGAATGCATTTCCCATGCCTCCACGGCCACCCTTTACAAGAATTTTCTCCTCACCCTCTTCTGTTATCTCAAAAAGTACCTCGTCTGTATCTGCAATTTTTGCAACAGTACCCAGCGGGACGTCAAGATATATATCTTTCCCCTCTGCCCCGGTACACAAAGCTCCGCTGCCGGCAACTCCATGGTCGGCTTTGATATGCTTTCTGTATTTTAAGTGGATCAGGGTCCAGTATTGCGAGTTACCACGTAAAATTATGTGGCCTCCTCTGCCGCCGTTACCGCCATCGGGTCCCCCTTTTGCCACAAATTTCTCTCTGTGGAGATGTACTGAGCCCTTTCCGCCGTTTCCGGAAGCACAAAAAAGCTTTACATAATCAACGAAGTTTGAATTACTCATTTAATGATTTATCAATAATCTTGCAAATATCCACAAAGTTTTCCTCTATGCTTTGGTCACCATTTACAGCCATATATTTGCCTTGATTTTTGTAATAATTTACCAGTGGCTCGGTGACCTTGTGGTATGTTTTTATTCTTGTGCGGATTGTCTCAAAATCAGCATCATCTTTTCTGCCCTCTATATTTGCTCTGTGCTGAATTCTCTTGATATTAACACTATCTGTAGTTTCAAGAGAGAGCACTGCATCTACCTTGCGGTCAATCTCCAGGAGCATCTTGTCGAGTGCAAGGGCTTGAGATGTATTTCTTGGAAATCCGTCCAGGATGTAACCCTTTTCAACAAAGTTTGGGTTGCAAATCTCTTCCCGAACAATCCCTATAACTAGTTCATCCGGAACAAATTCTCCTTTTTCTATGAGCTCAGCGGCAATTTTGCCTATCTCGCTCTTTTTTGCAATTTCATTTCTTAGCAGCTCTCCGGTGGAGACATGCCTGAAGTTATACCTTCTGGCAATCAGGGTTGATTGTGTTCCCTTTCCTGCGCCCGGAGGGCCGAATATAATAAAGTATTTCATTTCTGATTTGAAGATGTATCCAATACGTAAATGTCCTTGTATTGTCTGCCTAGTTCGTCATAGTCCAGTCCGTAACCAACAATGAAATCGTTAGGTATTTTCATTGCTACGTAGTCAACAGGTATGTCTTTCTTGTATGCATCGGGCTTAAGAAGGAGTGTGCAAACCAGTACTTTGGCTGCTCCGGCCTTAATAAGTATATCGTGGAGCTCTACAATAGTCGCGCCTGTGTCTACAATATCTTCTACCAAAACAACAGTTCTGCCTTTAACATCAGTCGTAAGACCCAGAAGATGTTTCATTTCTCCTGTTGACTCTACTCCTGAGTATGAAGATACCTTGATAAAAGACAGTTCGCACTGAAACTTCAGATTCTTTAGCAGATCCGATGTGAACATAAAGGAGCCGTTCAGTACAGACAGAAAAAGAGGTACTTCGCTTCCGTTGAAGTCTTGGTTCATCTTTGCAGCAAGCTCCTCTATACTCTTCAGTATCTCATCATGTGGGATGATAATCCGGAAAGTCTTGTCGTGTAGGGTGATGCGTTCCATTTCAAAAAATATTTGTGCTCGCGAAATTAAGTATTAATTTTGTCAATTACCAATTTTACTTGAATATACAATGAATCCGTTAGTTAGCATTATTATGGGAAGCACCTCGGATATGGGTGTTATGAAACAGGCCGCAGATTTTTTGAATGAAATGGAAATTCCGTTCGAGATTAATGCACTTTCTGCACACAGAGTACCTCTTCAGGTAATGGAATTTGCAGGTAATGCAGCATCCAGGGGCGTGAAGGTAATAATAGCAGGAGCAGGAGGAGCAGCTCACCTTCCAGGTGTGATTGCAGCAATAACTCCACTCCCTGTCATAGGAGTTCCTGTGAACTCTTCAAATTCGATTGACGGCTGGGATTCTGTTCTCTCAATTCTGCAGATGCCTGCAGGTATTCCTGTTGCCACAGTTGCACTGGACGGAGCAAAGAACGCAGCGATTCTGGCTCTCCAGATACTTGCCACTGGTGACCAAAAAAGGATGGAGCAGATGGTTAAGTTTAAGAAAGATCTGGCAAAAAAAATTGTAAAGGCAAATGAGGAGCTTGATGAAATCAAATACAGTTTCAAGGTTCCAAGAAAATAGGTAAACACTAAATTTTTAAATGAGGGGGAGATATGAAGCGAGGGATTTTATTCCTGCTCTGCACATTGTGGAGCAGTTATTTTCTATGTTATGCCCAGAGGGCAATTCAAAATTTTGAGGAAGAGTTAAGTGAAGAGGCTGTTGAAGACATGATTGACAATCCTCTCAGGATTAATCTTGCCACACTTTCTGAACTAGAGGAGTTTCCTCTCTTTACAAGGTTTATGGCAGTTTCACTTCACGATTACATCCAAAGAAACGGAGCTGTTCTCTCAATATTCGAACTTGGGGCAGTTCCCGGGTTTAACAGTGAAGTAGCCGGCTCACTGGCTCCGTTTATTGACTTAACTACTCAGAAGAGATTTGCAATAAGTTCTTTACGCAGTTTGCTCAAGGAGGGACGTTCTCAATTACTCTTTAGAGGTGCTTTTTATACAAAACTCCAGGAGGGGTATATGCCCATCTCCGGAAAGGATCTTAAACTTAAGCCGGATAGCAGATATATTGGCACTCCCGGTAGAGTCTATGCCCAATACAAGTTTGATGTGCCCGGAAAAGTAAGGTTTACATTGACATCAGAGAAGGACCCGGGTGAAAAATTTGGAGATTATACCGGCTATTCAATGCAGGTTGAGAACATAGGAGTAGTAACTAAGGCTGTTTTTGGAGATTTTACTGCAAGATTTGGCCAGGGGCTTGTATTATGGAATGCCCCGTCACTTTTCTCTTCATCCTCTTCAACTACACTGGTAAAACAGGAGTTTGGCCTTACATCTTATTCTTCTACAGACGAAAACAGATCATTCAGAGGTGCCGGAGTAACCATTTCAACAAGCCGGGTTAATTTTTCCATTTTAGGGTCTTCCAAAAGTATTGATGCCAGGATTACAGAAGATGGTTTTACATCACTTCTTGCAACTGGGCTGCATAACACATCAACCACTCTTGAAAGAAGAAAAAATCTGAAATTAAATACAATAGGTGCCAATTGCTCATACAACACCAGTTGGTTAAGGATAGGGTTAACACTGTCATCATACAGATACTCACATGCTTATGCAGGAGGTGACTCTTCGCAGATTTATCGTCAGGCTGGTCTTGGAAATTTTGGCGGAAACGCAGGTGCAGAGTTCTATGCATATCTTTCAAACTTCAGACTGTTTGGAGAGTATGCATCGGATTTATCCGGAAATCCTGCTATTATTACAGGATTATCCTGGAAGAGATCTTATAACTTTGACATCTCCATAGCCGCAAGGTACTACTCAGACAATTACCTTTCACCTTTTGGAGGAGCTCTCTCCAGGAGTGGAAAAATGAGAGGAGAGAGGGCTGTTGATTTATCAATAAGCAACAGAGGTAATAACGGGACAACAATAAAAGGCTGGTTGTCGTATGGTGCCGGAATGATCTTGCCAAGAGGAGGATTTGAATTATCATATCCCATATCTGCTGCAAATGAAATACTTCTTAAGGCCGACTACAGGGATGGGAGAGGTGCAGTCAGGCTTCAAACAGAGTGGAAGGCAAGCAGACTCCTTAAGTTAAATGCAAGAGGTGAGGCGAACATTTCAACATCAGATACAAAACCCACCTATGGATGGATGGCTTATACCGAGTTAATTGCCGGGTTGCCATCAGGTTTTGCCGATTGCTCAGCCAGAGTAGCATATTTTAACACCCCTGAATGGGAAAACAGGATTTATGCATATGAAAGAGATCTGTTATACGGATTTTCTGTGCCTGCACTATACGGAAAAGGGATAAGATGTTATTTGAATTTCCACTGTGCGGCTTTCAGCTGGATGGATATATGGCTTAAAGGCTCTTTATGGTACTATACAGACAGAGAATATACAGGTGAGGGCCCCACCCGCATGGAGGGACCCTCATCGTTTGAAATAAAGTGGGAAGCAAGATTCAGATTCTAAATGTTGTACTCTTTAGAGCGGCTTGATTTTTATCTTCTTGCCTGGAAGGATCTTACTGTTTTTTGTAAACCCATTAAGTTTCATTATGTCATTCAGACTTACACCTTCAAATTTGCGAGAGATTTCCCATAATGTATCTCCTTTTCTAACTGTGTACATCATGTATTCGCCTGAAGTTGAGGTAGATTGTTTTGAAGAAGCAGAAGTTGAATTTGATTTGGATGAGGATGCAATTCTTGATGAAGATTCAGGCTCACCACTTTTATGAATTACAAGCCTTTGTCCAATTCTGATATTACTCTTGACGCCATTCCACCTCTGCAGATCTGAAAGTCTTACTCCGTATCGCTGAGCTATACGTCCCAGAGTCTCTCCGCGTCTTACTGTATGGTATGTAGTACTTTGAGTGCTGGAACTTTTTGCCTCATTAAACACAATAGGATTAAAGTAGACTGAGTCTTTAAATGTGTAGACCTGCTTTTCGTTATCCACAAAGAGTGTGGTATAATTGTAGGGTAGCCTTAACAAGTACGGCTTGTTTTCACTTCCAGGAATAATCTCTTTCACATATTGCGGATTAAGATCTGATATATCCTCTTTTGGTATGCCGATAAGCTCTGAAATTTGCCCAAAATGGAGTGGCTTTCTAATTTCAAAAGTGTCTACATGAGCAGGCATAGCTATTGGCCTTGGAGTTATACCGTGATCTTTGTAGTAAGCAAGAGTGTATAGAGCTGCAACAAACGAAGGTACGTACCCGCGTGTCTCTCTTGGTAAATAAGGGTAAATTGTCCAGAAGTCTCTTGAACCGCCGGCTCTCCTGATTGCTTTGTTTACATTTCCTGCCCCGCAATTGTAGGATGCAATTGCTAGAGACCAGTCACCAAAAATTGTGTATGCATCCTTAAGATATTTTGCAGCGGCATGAGATGAGGCCACAGGATCGAGTCGCTCATCAACGTAAGTTGTTATTTCAAGGTTATATTGTCTTGCTGTTCTGAACATAAACTGCCAGATACCACGTGCATTCACTCTCGATGTGGCAACAGGGTTTAACGCAGATTCGATAATAGCCATAGCCTTGAGCTCTTTAGGCATATCATGCTGGTCAAAAATCTCCTCAAAAATTGGAAGATAGTATCCTGAAAGGCCTAAAATCAAGTCTATTTTGTTGGGGATTCTCTGAGTGTAGTAAATAATGTGATTCTTGATAATGTTGTTGTATGGTAGCGGAATAAATGAATTTATTGCCTTGAGCCTTTTGATAAGGATGGAGTCGGGGGTATCAGATGTAAGATTGTCTGTCTCCAGATTTACAGAAATCCCCTCATCCAGCGTAAGACTTCTCTGCACATACCAGAGGTTAAGCAAAGAATCTGTGTTTGCTGACGGGTCCAGAAGATCCTCGGTCTCAAAAAAGCTGATGTTTCCCGGATTTATGGTATCATTTGAACTGATAGTGTCTGCAAAGGGAATAGAGTTCTGCTCAATCTCCCGTTTGAGAGAATCTACCCTGTAACGCAAAGTCTCTATCTCTTGCTCCATATTTGCCCTGCTGGGACGTCTTTTCTTGATTAACTGGGCATCTGCAGATATAGTTGAAAACATAAGCGATGCAGATAAAATGGCCGATATGGCAAAAGATTGAAGTCTGAAGGTCATTTTCATTTTTAGAATCTGATGTTTAGTGCTAAACCAAGCGATGGAGCACTGTTTTTTGTAAATCTGTAATCCAGAG
>JAVEZL010000012.1:0-23194 GCA_034003005.1 Bacteroidales bacterium | reverse complement strand
TCCTCCTCATTAGTTTGCTGTGTTTGAGTGCTGCCCGGAGGGCCTGTCCTGGACATATTACCTACAAACTGACCCTTTAACTGGAGGGAAAGTATTGTGAGGAATATTATTATGACGGTTCTTCGCACAGCATTTCATTCTATTGGTTTATCTTCTCAAGGGCATCACGGAAATCTTCAATCTCCTTTTCACTATTAAACCTTATTGTAAGAGATCCGGCGCCACCCTCTCCTTTTTTTAGAGAGACGTTGTTGTTAAAATATTTTCCCACCAGCTCAATTACCCTAAAGCACGGTTCGCTCAATTCATCGTGCAATTCAGAATCCCTCTTCTCATCTTTTTCATTGCCAAGCTTTTTCACTCTCTCCTCAACAGCTCTTACAGAAAGATCTTTCTCAATAATCATGTTGCAGACTTTCAGTTGATTTGCTGTGTTCTCAATTGAAAGGATAGCTTTAGCATGACCCATCGTAATTTTACCGGCTCTTATAGCCAGCTGAATCTCCGCAGGGAGCTTTAGTAATCTGAGGTAATTGGTTACAGTTGCTCTCTTTTTACCCACCCTCTCAGCCATCTCCTCCTGAGTGAGGCTGCACTCTTCAATCAGCCTCTGAAAACTAAGAGCAATTTCGATAGAGTCAAGGTTTTCTCGCTGAATGTTTTCTACAATGGCCATTTCAAGCATACCCTGATCATCGGCCTTCCTTATATAGGCTGGAATGGTTTTAAGGCCGGCCATCTGAGATGCCCTGAACCGTCGCTCCCCACTGATTATTTGGTACTTTCCCCCGTCTGATAGTCTTACGGTTATGGGTTGGATAAGCCCGAGCAGTTTGATGGAGTCAGCAAGCTCTTGAAGTGCCTCTAAATCAAATGTGCTTCTAGGCTGATATGGATTTGCAACAATTTTATCAACAGAGATCTCAGAAATGGAGGCTGCTCCGGGTTCCCCCTCGCTGCTGGAGGGTCTGTTGAAATTCATGCTGTCAGCATCAGATATGAGAGCACCAAGTCCCCTTCCCAAAGCAGATTTTTTCATCTCTTGTTACTTTGAATTCTTCTTTACAATCTCTTTTGCCAGATTAAGATAGTTGTTTGCTCCGGCAGATATGGCATCGTGCAGGATTACCGGTTTCCCAAATGAAGGGGCCTCCTGTAGCCTTACGTTTCTCTGTATTACAGTAGCAAAAACCATCTCTCCAAAATGGCTTCTCACCTCGTCTGCTACCTGATTTGCATGTCTCAGCCTCCCATCAAACATGGTTAAAAGGAAGCCTTCAATCTGCAATGCCGTATTTAGTCTGTTCTGAACCAGTTTAATTGTGTTAAGGAGCTTGCCCAGACCTTCCAGTGCGAAGTACTCACATTGAACAGGGATAAGGACAGTATCGGCAGATGTAAGTGCATTTATTGTTATAACGCCGAGTGACGGAGAGCAATCAATAATTATGAAATCATAATCCTCTTTGACTGCCTCAAGAGATCTCTTTAGCACAAGCTCTCTGTCTGGGACATTAAGAATCTCAATCTCTGCACCCACCAGATTAATGTGTGAAGGAACTATCTTAAGACCAGGTATAGCAGTCTCCAGAGTAATGGAAGAGATATCTTCCTTGCCTATCAGGACCTCGTAAAGAGTCTTTTTTGAGCCCGAGTCTGGGTCAAAGTTCAGTCCAGATGTGGAGTTTGCCTGAGGGTCTGCATCCACAAGAAGAACTCTCTTCTCCAGGACTGCAAGAGAGGCAGCAAGATTTATTGCTGTTGTGGTTTTGCCTACTCCCCCCTTCTGGTTTGCTATCGCTATTATCTTTCCCATATAAGTCTTATCAGAATTCCGTTTCGTCAATCCGCAAATTTACAAAATCTTTTTTATTTTACTGAGGGTCTACGTCAGGTACAATGGTTACACCTGTAAATTTTTTTTCCACCTCTGATGCAATTGTGCCAATCCACCTCTTTGCCAAACTGTTGCCGGACCGTTGTAATTTTATCCAAAAGTGAGAGATATATTCTCCCCTAATCTTATCTACAACAGGAACAAAAGGGCCACTTGTTTCAGCCCCCTTCAAAGCACCAAGCTTTGTTTCGAGGAAACCGGCTGCCTCACTGACTCTGGACTTGTCCGGGCTCTTTATTGTTACTTTAATCATTCTTACGTAAGGGGGGTATCCAAACTCCTGCCTCTCTCTAAGCTGTTCGTAAAGAGTGTCATTTCCCTCAAGGAAAGATTCATACACAGGATGGTTTCCCAATGATGTCTGTACAATAATTTTTCCTCTCTTTGTTCCTCTGCCTGCTCTTCCGGAAAGTTGTTCAAGAAGCTGGAAGGCCCTCTCATTTGCTCTGAAATCATCAAGTGCGAGCATTGAGTCTGCGTTAATGATCACTACCAGCGACAGTCCCTTAAAATCAAATCCTTTGCTTATCATCTGAGTGCCAACGAGTATGTCAATCTTTCCTGCTGAAAAATCTTTTAGCATCCTCTTCTCTTCACTCTTTTTTCCTGTGGTTTCCGCATCAAACCTCTCAATGTTTGCATCCGGAAACAATTCTGTAATTTTTTCTGCTATCATCTCAGTCCCTGAGCCCCTCTCAACTAATGACCCGTTTTCACACTCAGGACATTTATGACTGTATGGTATGTGAAAATCACAATAATGACAACACATTTCACGTTTGTTTTTATGATAACTCAGAGAGGTGTTGCAATGTTTACATAATGGAATATATCCGCACTCATCACATTGAACCATAGGTGAGTAAGATCTTCTGTTGCGGAATATAAGAACCTGCTCTCCCTTTGCCAGTCTCTCCTCAATCTCTTTAATTACCTTCACCGAGAAAAGGCCGTTCAATCTGCCGGCTCTCCTCTCTTTAATAACGTCCAGTATCTCTACCTCCGGATTCTCTGCACCATGATATCTTTCATCCAGCCTCACCATGGTATATCTTCCGGACTTTGTATTATATATGGACTCAAAAGATGGTGTGGCGCTGCCCAGCAACACATTCGCCTTATAGATACCGGCCAGTACAAGAGCAGCATCTCTGCCATTGTATCTGGGAGCCGGCTCAGATTGTTTGTATGAAGAGTCATGCTCTTCATCTACGATTATCAGGTCTAGTCTCGAAAAAGGGAGAAATACAGATGACCTCAATCCCAATATCACAAGCCCATTTCCTGAACCACTGTCTGCAACCCTTGAGGCCGTGGCTCTTCGCGATGCAGGCGTCATTGCTGAATGAAAGGTGACCAGACTCTCTCCAAAGACGCAGCGGAGTCTATCCTCAAGTTGCCTGCTCAGAGCAATTTCAGGGACCATATACAGGACAATGCCTCCATTTTCTACGATCTCTCCGGCAAGGCTCATATAAATTTCAGTTTTACCAGAACCGGTTACTCCTGCAAGAAGAGAGGGTTTTGACAAATTAAATCCGGATATAATTTCATCTTTTGCTCTCTGCTGCTCTGAAGTCAATTCAAATTCTCCTCCATTTACCGATGCTGATTTTTTTGTTTTTGTTGCTCTGCCTGTTTTACCTGGGAAAATTCCTGATGCTGCCCTGCAAACCTCTCCAACAGTACACATGTAATATTCTGCCATCCATTCCCAGAAGCGAATCTGCTCTTCACTAACATCCATGCCCACAGCAATCTCAAGAATTTCGCTTACTCTTCCCCTGTAATCTCCGCAATTATTCTCAATAGCTTTGACAACAGCAATATACTCTCTTCCGGAGAAGTTAACCTTTACCCGGCTTCCCATCTTTACAGATAGAAGAAGATTCTCAGGGATAATATAAGAAATATCCATTCTGAGCTTCAGCGGAAGAATAACTTTAGCGTATGTTTTTTCAGATTCAGGCATCTATTGTGAGAATTGTCTGAGATAACCCGCAACGTCCTCCAGTAACCATTTAGGAGTTGATGTAGCACCGCAAATGCCCACACTGTCACCATCCCTGAACCAGGAAAGTTCAATCTCCTCTTTTGTCTCAATTTTGTAACTGCGTGGATTCTCTTTAAGACAGACGTCAAATAGGATTTTCCCGTTTGAGCTCTCTTTACCACTAACAAAAATTATAACAGAGTGGTCCCTTGAAAACTCCTTTAGATGGGGATGTCTTGAAGAGACTTGACCACAGGTTGTATTAAATACACGAAACTTATCCGCAGGGCCACCCAGAGATATAATCTTGCCTTTAATTGCATTGCACACCTGTTTGTAAATTTCAGGGTCCTTTGTCGTCTGTGAAAATATATAGATAGGACGGCGAAAATTCAGCCTTTCAATATCACCTATGCTCTCGATTACTGTTGCGTCACCATCAACCTGCCCCACTAGTCCGTTTACCTCAGCATGCCCCACTTTCCCAAAAATCACCAGCTGGCCGTTAATCTTTTTAAGCTCCTGGTAGTTTGCCTTTACCCTCTCCTGAAGCTTTAGTACCACAGGGCAGGTACAGTCTATTATTTTAAGATTATTATCTGCAGCCATTTTATAGCTTGAGGGTGGTTCGCCATGTGCACGTATAAAAACTACACTATCCTTCATCCCGGACATTTGGTCGTAGTTAATTGTTTTAAGGCCCTTCTCCCTGAGTCTGGAAATTTCTGTACTATTGTGAACTATCGAACCAAGAGAGTGGAGTTCGTTGTTCTTTTCCAAATACTTTTCAGCCTGTTCAATTGCCCTTACTACTCCGTAGCAAAAGCCGGAGTGAGTATCAATGTCTATACTGATTTTCATTTTTCTGCAATTAATGTTTCAAACCACTTGAGCTGATCTTCAATAGTCATATTGCTGTTGTCCAGCAATACTGCATCTTCCGCTCTTCTTAACGGTGCTGTCTCTCTGTTTTCGTCGAGGAAGTCCCTCTCTTTTACGTTTGCCAGAACGCTTTCGTAGTCCGGCTTTTCACCCCTTGCCTCCATCTCTCTGTATCTCCTCTCTGCTCTCACCTGTGCAGAGGCAGTCATGAAAATTTTAATATCTGCATCAGGAAAAACAACAGTTCCAATATCTCTGCCATCCATAATAACTCCACCGCTCTTGCCATAGTTTGCAAGTATAGCGTCTACGTACTTGCGTACAAATGGGAGTGACGCAATAAAACTTACTTTAGAAGAGACCTTGAGCCCCCTGATAATCCGTTCTATATTTCGGTCCCCCATATAGAGTTCAGTGGCGCCATCTTTTCCTGTGGGTTTAAATGATAACTCAAGCTCATGAAGAGCTACCTTCAAAGCCTCTGCGTTAATCTCCTTTTTGCTGTCAATTATTGAATTCTCTATAGCGTACAATGTAACCCCTCTGTACAAGGCTCCTGTATCAACATAAATAAGCCCGTATCTGGAGGCTATAAGTTTTGCGAATGTGCTTTTTCCGGTTGATGAATGACCGTCTACCGCAATGATTGTTCCCTCTTTTATCATAGTCATACAAGGAACAAACATACGCAAAAAATAGTTTATCTTTGTAAAAAATATACTGATGAGAACAGCCATTCTGGACATGGGTACTAATGTGTTTAGTCTTCTTATTACCCAGGTTACAAAAGAGGGATATGAGATTGTGGAGGTAGTTAAAATACCATCAAAAATAGGCGAAGGGGGTATTACAAAAGGCATACTTACAGGGCAGGCCTTTCGTTCGGCCGATGTTGCCATGGATACTGTCGAGGATGCAATTGCAAAAGCAGGGGGAGTTGATAATAGACTTGCTATAGCTACAAGTGCTGTCAGGGGTGCTTCAAATTCGGGTGACTTTATTAAAATTGCTGAGAAGAGGGGATTCAAAGTAGAGATAATTACCGGGGAGCGAGAAGCAGAATTGATATATAAAGGGGTGCGAGAGTCAATGATCCTTTATAATGAGATTTTTCTTATAATGGACATTGGCGGAGGAAGCAACGAATTTATAATTGCAGATAAAAACAAAATATATTGGAAAGCAAGTTATGACATGGGAGTTGTAAGGGTTCGGGAAACAATGCCCCCTTCTGACCCCATAACAGATGATCAGATTACTCGTCTGGAGACTTATTTCAAGGAGGGGATGGAGAGCCTCTGGGAGGCGGTTGCAGAATATAAACCTACACTCCTGATAGGGTGCTCCGGCTCTTTTGATACTTTGAGAGAGCTCATCTATCCCGATGATGATTTTTCTATCCCGTCACTATCCATGGAGAGGGAAAAAATGCACACGCTTCATTTACAACTCCTGGCTTCAGACAGAGAGGAGAGGGCATCGATGAGGGGAATGTCTCCCATAAGAGTAGATTATATTGTAATTGGCTCAATTCTTGTAAACTTAGTCATCTCAGAACTTAAACCCCTTGAGATATGTCAGAGCTCATATTCTCTTAAAGAGGGGTGTATGGCAGAAATATACGAATCACTAACAACCAACAGGCAGTAAGATGAAATTACTTATAATTGACGACGAAAAGAGCATTAGAAACACATTGAAGGATATACTTGAGTTCGAGGGACACGAGGTTCACCTTGCATCGGACGGAGTAGAGGGGCTTGCAATGGCTACATCGGATAATTATGAGGTGATATTTTCTGATATTAAAATGCCAAATATGGATGGTATGGAGCTTTTGGATAAACTTTCAGAGGCAAACATTGACTCGTCTGTAATTATGATATCAGGTCACGGCTCTATTGACACTGCAGTTGAATGTATTAAGAAGGGAGCCTTTGATTTTATTCAAAAGCCACTGGATCTCAACAGAATTTTGATAACTCTGAGAAACGCAACAGACAAAACCATACTGGTGAAGGAGACGAAGTTTCTGAAAAAGAAGGTTTCAAAAATTCCTGAAATTGTAGGCTCTTCTCCGGCTATTTCCAGAATTAAACAGATGATTGACCGTGTTGCCCCTACAGAGGCCAGGGTTCTTATAACAGGGTCAAACGGAACAGGTAAAGAGCTTGTGGCAAGATGGCTGCATGAAAAGAGCTCACGCAGCGAGATGCCGTTTGTGGAGGTAAACTGCGCAGCAATACCCGGAGAGCTAATAGAAAGTGAGCTTTTTGGACATGAGAAAGGGGCGTTTACATCGGCAGTAAAACAACACAAAGGGAAATTTGAACAGGCAGACGGAGGGACCCTTTTTCTGGATGAGATAGGTGATATGAGTCTTGCGGCTCAGGCTAAGGTTCTGAGGGTGCTTCAGGAGAATAAACTCAGCAGAGTGGGAAGTGATAAGGATATAAATGTTAAGGTAAGGGTGGTGGCTGCAACAAATAAAAATCTTACGGAAGAGATAGCTAAAGGGGCTTTCAGGGAGGACCTTTATCACAGGCTGAGCGTTATAGTAATAAATGTTCCGCCTCTTTCTGAGAGGAAAGAGGATATTCCTTTACTTGCAAATCATTTTATAGGGCAAATTTGCGATGAGAGTGGAATGGTGCCAAGAGAGATTGAAAAAGATGCTCTGGATGAGCTGGCAACATACCCGTGGACGGGTAATATCAGAGAGTTGAGAAACGTAATGGAAAGGCTCTTGATACTGAGCAATAACAAGATTACTAAAGCAGATGTTATTGCGTATGCAAAACCAATCTTCAAGTAAATTCAAACAGAATTCAGATAAAAAGAGAGACCGGCCTGAAAGGCCGGTCTCGGTTGAATTAACCAGGTTGAGATAAAAGGTTATTCCCTTTCAATTCTCAGCTGCTGGATGAAATTACCATCCTCCTGGGTTTTAACAAACAATGTTACCCTAAATTTTTCTCCTCCCGCGTTGAGATTGCCTATAGCATATTTCATGGGTGCTTTGCCGCTGCGGTAAGCAATATTGAAATTCCTGGGGGTATAGTTCGTAAAGAACTCTTTAAGAATTTGCCTTGCCTGTGCTTTGCTGCAAACATTTACGCTTCCCATAACATCCACTTCCAGGTTTTGTGCAAACCAGGCCGATAGTTTTTCTGAGTCACCAGCCTGCATATACTTTGCAATTGGGACAAAGACATCCTGCTCAACTTTGTTTTGTGCCTGAAGTGTTGTTGCTAAAAGAATAAATAACGAAATAAGTAACGATCTCATATCTCTCTCCTTGTTATCTGATAAAAAAATGATTTGCAAAAATCAAGCCATAAAGAAGTTGCCCCACTCTCAAAATAATCTTATTTTTGTGGTAATGAAGATATCATTTCTGCTTACCGGCAAAACAGAAAGTGCCTCTCTGCTGAAGGAGATGTCGGTCTATGAAGACCGCATAAAAAGGTACTCTGTATATTCGCGTACTGAAATTCCGGAACTTAAGAGAGTAGCCTCTCTGAGTAAAGAGGAGATAAAACAGAGAGAGGGTGAGAACATATTGCGGTACATCAAACCTCAGGACCAGGTGGTTTTGCTGGATGTTGCAGGAAAGACCCAGTCATCTGAAGAGTTCGCGGATTTTATTGAAAAAAGGGGTGTATATGGAGCAAAAAGTCTCATCTTTGTTGTAGGAGGGGCTTATGGTTTTTCCGATGAGGTTTATGCAAGGGCAGACTACAAGTTATCACTGTCTCCCATGACATTTTCCCACCAGCTGGCAAGACTTTTGTTCCTGGAGCAACTATACAGAGCATTTACAATAATCAGGGGTGAACCCTACCATCACGGCTAATGAACGAACTGGCAGAGAAGCTTCTTGCATGGAGAACCACAATTCTGTGGGTGTTAATGTCACTCATGGCTGTTTCGTCATTTGTTGAGTTCTCATCACCCAACTCTATGGACAGGGAGGTTGAGAAACTTGAAAAAACAATTCATAAAAGACAATCCGTTCTGGCTGATTATGCAGCAAGAGCGCTTGAAATTCCTGATTCGGCTTTTATTGATTTTCCGGAACTTCCCTCAGATATGGTCATTTACAGGTACTGCTCAGATACTCTTCAGTCATGGGTAAATCAGCTTCCTGTTTCAAATGATGATATCGATTTTTTTCCGTTTGGTTATACGCTTAACCACCTTACAAGCAGGGGTATATCAAATACACCTCTGGCTTACCTGGGTGCAAAAGAGCAATATGTAAGCCTCGGCTCGGCATGGTATATAGTAAGTACTTACACAGAGGATAAAGTTACTGTTGTTGCAGCTCTGCTTATACAGACAGACTACAATACAGAGAATTCTGTACTAAAAAGTGAAATAAATCCTAAGCTTTCGCTGAGCAAGCTTCTCTCAATTGTTCCTGTAACTCATGATGAATCTTATATAGTAAGGGGGGTAGAGGGAGATATACTTTTTTCAGTCCTCAAGAACCTGCCATCTGAGAGAGGTGATGAGGGCAATATGCTGCGCCTCTTTTCAATGTTGTTTGCTATAGCAGCACTGTTCAGTGATCTGGCGAGAAGGAAAAGAATGAAACAGTTTTTCCTGGCCTGGTTAGGTCTTACTGTAGTATTGATTTTGTCTCTATATATGGCAGAAAGCACTTCCGGAAATATGCTCTTCTCACCATCCCTGTACGCTGACTTTGTTCTCTTTGGATCAATGGCAGACATGATGATATGCCATCTCTATATTTTCCTTGTTTTGCTGGCACTCTTTACGGTGAGAAAAAGCCTGGCACTCTCTTTTCTGAGAGGTGGCAAGCTCAGAAGGGCGGTAATTAAATCAATTCTCTCTTTAATACCTCTCTTGTTAGTAGTATATATTCACATAACTCTCAAGTCACTCGCAATGAATTCCAGCATCGTGCTGGAGTTGTACAAGATAGATGAAATATCAATATTCACTATACTGGCATACCTGCTCTATGCTCTGCTTTTTGTTTCACTGCTGTTTTCACTACAGCTTCTGAGGCCTCTCTTCAAATTCAAGGGAGGATTTACTTTCCTCAAACCTAAAACAATGCTCATATTCATTGCCATTGTCTCATTATATACACTTCTCTCTGTGAGCAGCTTTGGGTACAAAAAAGAGTTTGAAAGGAACAGAGTCCTTACCACAAAGATGTCTGTAGAGCGAGACCTGGACATTGAACTATTATTAAGAGGCGCAGAGAGGATGATAGAGACAGATCCTCTACTCTCTCTATGGGTTCAGGTAGACCAGGGAGAGGAGATGATAAACAGCATACTTACAGAACAGTATTTCTGGAGCATACTCCAAAAATATGACATAAAGATAACTGTATGCAGAAGGGATGACCCTCTTCTTGTGGATAGTGAATCGCAGCCACAACCATGCGGTACTTTCTTTGACAGTGAGATACTCAGGTACGGAATACCCCTTTTTACAAACTCCCACTTCTTCTTCATGAACAACTACAATGGGAGAATAAGTTACCTTGGCTATTTTGTCTATCCCGGTTTTGGAGGAAATGTAAACCTGTATATTGAACTTGACTCAAAGTTCATGAGAGCAAATGCCGGATACACAGAACTGCTGCTGGACCACAAGAACACGGGGAATCTTAATCTGAGCTCAAGCTACTCTTTTGCAAAGTATTTGAACAACCGTATGATTTCATATTCAGGAAGATATAACTATCCGACTATTTTGGAGGATAACTATGAAACTGGGTATAAGGCTGTAAGAGATGATGGGTTCATTCACTTTGTCAACAAGATGTCCGGAGAGAATATAATAATGATAAGCAGGCCAGAGAGGAGTATCTTCCCTTATATTGTGACCTTCTCCTATGTCATGCTTTTTTACTCCCTTATCGCTTTCACATTAATCCGTACAAGGCACAAAGGGATTTTCCCAAGAATGCCGAGAAACTCCTTCAGATGGAAGATTACAATTTTGATAATTGCCTCGCTTGTGTTTGCCCTCTTTTTTATGGGAGCCGGCAGTATCTGGTTCTCACTTAACTATTTTGAAGGGACAAACAGAATGCAGATGGAAGAGAAGATGCAATCTGTTCAGTCAACACTCTCTTACTACAGCCGGCTGGCAAAACGTTACAACGACCCTCAGTTTAATAATATTCGCCTCTTTGAGGCTATGAACAGACTATCAGACAACACTCAGATAGATATAAATATATATAGGCCGGACGGCCAACTGTTAAGGACAACTCAGCCTGAAATTTATGATAACTATATATTAGGTTCCAGAATGCACCCGGTAGCATACAAGGAGATAGTGTATAACAAGAAGAAGCAGTTTGTAAACAGTGAAAAGATTGCAAACCTTGATTATTATTCACTTTATGCCCCTCTATTCAATGCAGACGGCAACATGATTGCAATCGCAAATATTCCTTACTTCTCCAGACAATCGGAGATTAGAACAGATGCATCTAGTATAATTGCGGCAATTATAAATATTTATCTCTTGCTTTTATTAGGAGCTGTATTTGGCGGTTTTGTACTATCCAATTCTCTCTCAAAACCTCTTGCTGAGATTAGCAGAAAGATGCAGCTGCTTGACATCTCTCAGCATCCGGAACACATTGATTATACAAACAGAGATGAACTGGGTATTCTTGTAGCTGCATATAACAAAATGGTTGATGATCTTGAGGCAAGTACAAACAGACTTGCACAGGGAGAGAGAGAACAGGCCTGGCGTGAGATGGCAAGACAGATAGCTCACGAAATTAAAAACCCATTGACGCCTATGAGGTTGAGTATTCAGCATCTTATCAGGCTTAAACAGCAAGATGTGGATGGTTGGCAGGACAGGTTTGAGCGTATTGCCACATCTTTGATTGAGCAGATTGATATCTTGTCTGACGTTGCAAGCGAATTCTCAAGCTTCTCCAGGTTCTATTCAGAAGAGGTTACAACTGTAGATTTGAACAAACTGATCAGGGAGCAGATAGTCCTTTTCAACACAAGAGATGACATCACAATTAAATTCAGAAGTGAGATTAAAGAGGCAATGGTATCTGTGAGAAAAATGCAGATAACAAGAGTTTTTGTTAATCTCCTTTCAAATGCTATTCAGGCAATTGAGCCTCAAAGAGGTGGAAATGTAGTTGTGACCCTGGAAAAAATAGATGATCATTACGTAGCAACAGTTGAGGATGATGGACCAGGAGTTCCGGACAATCTTACTCACAGACTCTTCAAGCCTAACTTTACAACAAAGAGCAGTGGCACAGGGCTGGGACTCGCTATATGTAAAAGTATACTCGACCAAAGCCGCGGAGTAATCTCCTATGAGAGATCCTCCGAGTTTGGTGGTGCTAATTTTACTGTGAAAATTCCGGTTATTTCTGCCTCAGAAAAATCTGTATAGGCACTCCGTTAAAATCAAAATGCTTGCGAAGTTTATTCTCAAGAAACCTCTTGTAATCCTCTCTCACGTATTGCGGAAGATTGCAGAAGAATGCAAAAGAGGGAGAAGGTGTTGATAATTGAGTAATATACTTGATCTTGATGTACTTACCTTTTGTTGATGGTGGAGGAAAGTTTGAAATCTCCTCCTGCATAGCCTCGTTAAGTTTTGAAGTAGGTATCTTTTTAGATCTGTTTGAGTAAACCTTTGCAGCAGCATCAAGGACATCAAGAATTCTCTGCTTATTAATTACAGATGTGAAGATAATGGGCAAGTCTACAAAAGGGGCTGTCTTATCCTGAATCTCTTTAATAAAATCCTTCATTGTGTTAGAGCTCTTCCCCTCAATGGTATCCCACTTGTTTACAACAAGAACACAACCCTTTTTATTTTTGATTATCAAGTTAAAGATATTCATGTCCTGACCCTCTACACCTGTTGACGCATCAATCATAAGGATACATACATCTGCCGATTCAATGGCCCTGATAGACCTCATAACAGAGTAAAACTCAAGATCCTCTTTTACCTTGGTCTTTCTTCTGAGACCTGCTGTATCTACAAGCATGAACTCGTGGCCAAACTTGTTATAATAAGTAGATATTGAGTCCCTGGTTGTACCGGCTACAGGAGTCACAATGTTTCTCTCCTCCCCAAGAAGTGCATTTGTAAGTGAAGATTTACCAACATTTGGCCTCCCTACAATTGCAATATGAGGAATCACTTTCTCCTCTCCAGTATACTCCTCTTCCGGAGGCAGTAATTCAAGTACCTTATCCAATAGGTCACCCGTTCCGCTTCCACTGGCTGATGAGATGGAGACAGGCTCCCCAAGCCCCAGGGAGTTGAAAATATAAGAATCAAACATCTTGTCACCTGTGTCTACCTTATTTGTAACCAGAATCACAGGTTTCTTTCCACGCCTGAGGATGTCCGCTATGACCTCGTCATAGTCCGTTATTCCGGTACCAACATCACAAAGGAAGAGAACTACGTCACTCTCCTCAATTGCCATTAATACCTGTTTGCGAATCTCAGTCTCAAATACATCATCTGTATTAAGGGCATATCCACCCGTGTCAATCACGGAGAACTCCCTGCCGGTCCATTCGCACTTACCATAATGACGATCACGGGTAACACCTGCAATCTCATCTACTATGGCCTTTCTCATCCCGACTAGCCGGTTAAAGAGTGTTGATTTGCCCACATTCGGGCGTCCTACTATCGCTACTATACTCATTTTAATCCTTATTGACACCCGCCGGTACCGCAAGAGCATCCTCCGCAGCCATCCGAAATGGGGTCATATTTAATATTTATTTTTTTGCCCCTGTTATTCTTGTGCCAGAGAATCTTCTCCTCCGATTTTGCACACATGAGACCCTTTTTGCGCAACTCTCTGTTTGCACCAATCTCAGATTCAGGAAACTTTCCGCCCTTTCTGAATATCACATTGAAAGAGAGCAGGAAAACTGCCAACCCCACCATTATTAGTGAAAATAGTATTACTGTCATCTTAATCAATCAATTTTATAATAGATACATTTATTTGCCGGCAAAAGAGGTGACTCTCCCACCTGTATCATTGGAGGAAGCTGATGTGCCTTGAATGATGAAACATTCATAAGGTGAATAATCCTGTTCACAAGACTAACATCACAACCCTCTTCAACCAGATCTCCCGCGCTTCTCTTCTCTTCAATCAGAGAGTGGAGAACAGGATCAAGAACAGAGTATTCCGGAAGAGTATCACTATCCTTCTGATTTATGCTTAGCTCAGCAGAAGGTTCCTTAACGAGTATTGACTCAGGAATTATCCTCTTCTCACGGTTAATATATCTGGCAACTGAGTAAACCTGGAGCTTGTAGAGGTCTGCCAGAACCATTAGTGCTCCAGTAAGATCTCCATATAACGTGCCATAACCCATTGCAACCTCACTTTTATTTGATGTGTTAAGTAATAGTGAGCCATCTTGGTTTGTCCAGGCCATTAATGCAACGCCTCTTATCCTGGCCTGTATGTTTTCAACTACTAGTCTTTTAGGCTCCTCCCCAAAAAGATCCTTCAACTCAGACCGGAATTTCTCAAATACTCCCTCAATGGGAAATACTCCGTATGATATTCCCAGATTCTCAGCTAGCTCAACCGCATCTGTAACAGAGTGAACTGTTGAAAATGGTGAAGGCATGAGTATGCCATGTACATTTTCCTTGCCGAGAGCCTCAACAGCCAGCGATGCTGCCAATGCAGAATCAATTCCGCCCGAGAGCCCCAGTACTGCGCGCTCTCTGCCAGCCTCCCTGAAAAATCTCTTTATGGAGTAAACAATTCTATCGTGCAATGGTTGAGGATCAAGGTTTATCATATCTAAAAAATAAAGCTTGTACTTATTGATTTATAGTTGTATACCTTGTCAATTACGTCTGCAAAGATATCGGCTACTGAGAGGACTTTTATTTTAGATGTATCCTGATCCGGGTTCAAAACCAGAGGGATGGTATCTGAAATGATAACCTCCTTAAGCGCACTGGCCGCAATTCTTTCGTATGCAGGGCCTGATAAAACTGCGTGAGTAGCAAGTGCCCTGACACTCAAAGCACCCTTCTCCATAAGCATGTCGGCAGCCTTTGTAATTGTGCCGGCGGTGTCAATCATATCATCAATAATGATTATGTTCTTCCCCTCAACATCTCCTATAGCTGTCATTGAACCTACTACATTTGCCTTCTCTCTGGATTTATGACAGATAATCAGCGGGCATCCCAGAATTCTTGAATATGCATTTGCCCTCTTAGCCCCACCCATATCTGGTGCTGCAATGGACATATTGTCAAGCTTAAGGTCTCTCAGGTAGGGTAAGAAAATAGAGCTTGCGTAGATGTGATCAACAGGAATGTCAAAAAATCCCTGAATCTGATCCGCATGAAGATCTGCAGTCATAACCCTGTCACAACCGGCAGCCTCAAGAAGATTTGCAACCATTTTTGCCCCTATGGGAACTCTTGGTCTGTCCTTTCTGTCTTGCCTTGCCCAGCCAAAGTATGGCATTACGGCAATTACTTTGTAAGCAGATGCTCTTTTTGCAGCATCTATCATTAACAGCAGTTCAAAGATGTTTTCAACAGGCGGTATTGTACTTTGAACAACAAATACAGTTGCTCCTCTTACGCTCTCTTCAAGCGCGGGCTGAAACTCCCCGTCGCTAAATACTGTTACCGATGACCTTCCCATTTCAAGCCCCAGTGAACTGGCAATCTTCTCTGCAAGGTATCTGGAGCTTCTGCAGGAGAAAATCTTAATCTGATGTTGATGATCCATTATGATATTGTTATTTCTTCACTAAAATTGACTGAATATACGATAGAATTTCCTCCCTCCCCAGGCCTGTCTCAGCTGATGATACAAATGTAGCCGGAAGCTCTTCCCAGTATTCAAGCAACTGCTTTGAATTCTCTTCAGCTCTGTTTTGACGGGCCACAACGCCCAGCTTATCTGATTTTGTATAAATAATTGCAAAAGGAACCTCGGCCTCTCCCAATTCTGAAAGAAACTTAAGATCGATTGGTTGGATGGGGTGACGGATATCAAGCAGAACAAAGAGCAACTGAAGCTCTTCTGACTCGTTGATGTAGTTCATAACTATCTCACTAAGCCCCTTTCTGTCCTTTTTTGAAATTTTTGCATAGCCGTAACCAGGCAAATCGACAAGATACCACGAGTCATTGATAAGAAAATGGTTAACAAGCTGTGTTTTCCCAGGTGTGGATGATGTGTGGGCCAACTTGCCCTGCTTGCATAAAGCATTGATAAGGGATGACTTACCTACATTGGACCTGCCAATGAATGCAAACTCAGGCAACCTGAGGGAGGGTTTTTCACTTACTCTCCCGGAGCTGCCGGAAAATACCGCCTTGCTTATCTTCATACTCTGGAATTATGCCGCAAAGGTACAATTTTATGCTTATATTTGTATGGTGACCAATAAAAAATCCAAGATAGTATGAGAGAAGGGAGTAGCATCGGATTACTGGAACTGCAGGAGGAGATAAGGGAGAGGCTGGAAAGGGGACTTGAACGGAGCTATTGGGTAAGGGCAGAAATAAGTGACATTAAGCAGCAATCAACAGGTCACTGCTATATGGAACTCGTTGACAGAAGAGACGGAGAGGAGGGGATATCGGCAAGGGCACAGGCCATTATGTGGTCTTCAACTTTCAGGATGATAAGGCCGTATTTTTTTACAACAACCGGCGAAGAGCTTTCAAGAGGTATGAAAATCCTTGTTAAGGCTCAGGTTCAGTACTCAGCCCTGTATGGTCTCTCGTTAATTATATCTGATATTGACCCATCATATACGGTGGGTGAGCAGGAGATTCTCAGGCAAAAGACTATAAACCGGCTAAGAGAGGAGGGGATGTTTGAGATGAACAGTACTCTGGAGTTAACTGTGCTTCCCTCCAGAATAGCAGTTATATCATCTGATAGTGCAGCAGGATACAGGGATTTTATAAACCACCTCCACAGGAATGAATTCGGCTTTGTGTTCAAAACTGAGCTCTTCCCGGCGGCTATGCAGGGTTCGTCTGCACCGGAAGAGATAATACTATCGCTGGAAAAAATAGCAGAGAGAGCAGGTGAGTTTGATTTAGTGGCAATAGTCAGGGGTGGAGGATCTGTGCAGGACCTCTCATGTTTTGACGACTATGACCTTGCTGCAAATATCGCACAATTCCCGTTGCCCGTTGTGACCGGTATAGGTCATGATCATGATTTTCATGTTGCAGATATGGTCTCTTTTCAGGGTCTCAAGACTCCTACTGCAGTGGCAGATTTTATAATTGAAATTTTTGCATCAGAAGAGCAGCAGCTCTCGTATATTCTCCAAAGGCTTAATATGGCCATAAGCAACAGGAGTTCAGTTGAGACTACGCTAGTTGAAAGGATTGAGGCCAGGATTTTTTCAAGGGCAATCGAAAGAATCACTTCTGGTGTCCATAAAATAGAGATGCTTGAACAAAGGATAAGATCGGGAAATCCTCTGGTTCTGCTGGAGAAGGGATATGCAATACCTCTGATTGAAGGGGAGAGGGTTAGGAGCGTAAAGGGGGTAAAAAGGGGAGACAAGATTACCCTTGTACTTGCGGATGGTAGATTGGATTGTTTAATTGAAAAAACAGATAAATATGAAGAAGAGTGAGACAGGTAAGGATTCTGTAATCAGTTACAGAGAGGCGATGGAGGAGCTTGAGAGACTCGTAGTTAAGATAGAGGATACATCAACTAATATCGAAGAGATAGCGCCACTTGTTAAAAGATCAATGGTGCTTGCTCAGATTTGTAAAAATGAGCTTAGAAGATACAAAGAGGAGATAGAAAAACTTCAAGACAACCAGCATGGAAGAGCTTAAGCTTTGGAAAGACGATCCATGGCTGGAGCCATGGAAAAGAGATATCTGGAACAGGCACCAGTCAGCAGCAATAAGGATGGCAGAGATGGCCGGAGGAGGAGAGAGACTTGCCGATTCTGCAAATAATCATTTGTTTTACTGTACACATATTGAAGGTGATGAGAGGGTATTCAGAGAGTGGGCTCCCAATGCAACTGCTATCTATCTTTTATGTGACAAAAACAAATGGAGCAAAAATCCAGACTACGCTTTTCATAAAACTGGAGAGAGTAACTGGGAGCTAAGGCTCTCTTCAGACCATCTGATTCACGGGGATTATTATAAATGGCTTGTTGTGTGGAGCGGAGGTGAAGGGGAGAGAATACCTGCATATGCTACACGTGTTGTACAGGATTTACAGACAAAAATATTTTCTGCACAAATATGGGATAGTGGAAAATATGAGTGGAAAAACTCCTCTCCGTTGCAGAGTGAAACCCCGCTTATATACGAAGCTCACATAGGAATGAGCACAGAAGAGTATGGTGTGGGAACTTACAACCACTTCAGAGAGAAGGTTCTCCCTTATGTTGCTGAAGTAGGTTATAACACCATTCAGTTAATGGCTGTACAAGAGCACCCCTATTACGGATCTTTTGGTTACCAGGTGTCCAGTTTTTATGCTCCGAGTTCTAGATTTGGAACACCTGACGAACTTAAGATGCTAATTGACGAGGCACATGCACTGGGTATCCGGGTGGTTCTGGATATAGTTCACTCACATGCAGTAAACAACACAATTGAGGGGATCTCAGAACTGGACGGTACCAGAGACCTCTATTTTCATTCTGGGGAGAGGGGGGACCATCCCGCCTGGGGTTCCAGGTGTTTTAACTACGGAAAAGATGAGGTAATAAGTTTTTTGCTCTCAAACTGCAAATACTGGCTCGAAGAGTTTCGCTTTGACGGATTCCGCTTTGACGGAATCACAAGCATGCTTTACTATGACCACGGCCTTGGAAAGAGTTTTACAGACTACTCATCATATTTCTCCGGCAATCTGGATAATGATGCATTCATTTATCTTGCAATGGCAAACAGGGTAATAAAAGAGTGCAATCCTGCGGCTATAAGCATAGCCGAGGATGTTAGCGGCCTGCCGGGACTTGCAGCTCCATTCCTAAGCGGAGGAGTCGGCTTTGATTATAGAATGAGCATGGGGGTGGCAGACTACTGGATAAAAATAATTAAGGAGCGAAGAGATGAAGACTGGAATATGGGAGAGCTTTATCATGAACTAACGAGCAAAAGAAGTGATGAGAAGACCATAAGCTATGCCGAGTGCCATGATCAGGCAATGGTAGGCGATAAAACAATAATATTCAGGCTCTTGGATGCAGAAATGTATACATCAATGGAGAAGAGTGCCAGAAGTATATCACTTGACAGAGGCATAGCACTCCATAAAATGATAAGACTGATAACTTCCTCAGCAGCCGGAGATGGTTATTTAACATTCATGGGAAATGAATTTGGCCATCCTGAATGGATAGACTTTCCCAGGCTGGGTAACGGTTGGTCATATCACTACGCAAGGAGACAGTGGAGTCTGGCATTCAGTAAGGAGTTAAAGTACTCTGAATTGCTCGCTTTTGAAAAAGAGATGCTTAAGCTACTTAAAAAAGAAAAAATCTTCTGTGAGAGACCTGTCATGTTAATGCAGCATGACGAACGTCAGCTTATGGCATTCATGAGAGGAGATACGCTCTTTGCATACAATTTCAGCCCAACAAACTCATATCCTGACCTAAGGATAAACGTTCCTCCCGGAACATACAAACATATCCTGGATACAGACATGAAGCAATTTGGCGGATTCGGGAGAGTAAAGAGAGGTGAGAGACACTTCTCTGTTAATGAAAATGGTTCAAATTTCATCTCCCTTTATCTGCCTTCAAGGTCTGCAATTGTCTTGAAAAAAGGAAGATGAAACCGATTCTTAACATTTTTTTTGTTAAATTGCGAAGATAAATATTAACCCTATGGCCTATCTACAATTCAATAAAGGAGAGCTTGTGAACCTTGAGTATTCACTTAAGCGAGAAGTGCTCTCCACTAACCATGCCGGAGGATACCTGAATACAACAATCGTTTGCTGCAATACCAGAAAATATCATGGACTACTGGTTCTTCCGGTACCGGATTTCAATAATGATAAATTTGTTCTTCTTTCTTCACTTGATGAATCGCTCATCCAGCACGGAAAATCATTCAACCTGGGTATACACCGTTACGGAGATGTATATGAACCCCGGGGACATAAGTACATAAGAGATTTTGAAATAGACAAATGCGTCTCAATTACATACAGAGTTGGAGGAATGGTGCTCAAAAAAGAGATGATGCTTGCACACAATAAAGGTCAGTATTTTGCAAGATATACACTTTTGGAGGCAAACTCACCAACAACACTACAGCTTAAGCCATTTATGGCGTTCAGGCAAATTCACACACTTTCAAAAACAAACCTTGAGGCAAACACTGGTTCAAGAGAGATTCCAAACGGAAGGGCATTCAAAATGTATAAGGGCTTTCCTGATCTTAATCTACAGCTTTCTGCCAAGGCCGAGTTTATCTCAAATCCTGACTGGTACTACAATGTTGAGTATAAAGAGGAGCGAAGAAGAGCTTATGAATCATCAGAAGACCTTTTTGTTCCCGGCTATTTTGAACTGCCTCTGAAAAAAGGCCAGTCAGTAATATTCTCAGCATCTACAAGCGTTGAGGCACCGGCATCCCTTAAGGGAAAATTTGAAAAATACATTGAAGAGAGAAGTAACAGAGATAGCTTTGAAAACTGTCTTAAGATTGCATCAAAGCAATTCCTTATCTCTGACGGAGAGACAATGTCCATGTATGCAGGTTATCCATGGCTGGATAAAAACTCCAGAGAGACACTTCTCGCACTTCCCGGTATTACACTGTGGGGGCTTGATGATAAAAAAAGATTCAAGAAAATATTTGACGATTTTATACTTAGAGAGGGAAGTGTCCCTCATGCCCATGGCCTTAAGCCGGATGTTCCGCTTTGGCTTATATGGAATTTACAGCAGCTTTCCATATATAACGGGACCAATAAGGGGGTTTGGCAAGAAAAAGGCGGGTTGATAAAAGAGATACTGGGTTTCTATAAAAATTCCAAACCCGGAGATACTGTTACTCTTCATGGGAACGGACTTTTATGGGCAGAGAAAAAAGGTGCTGCACTAAGCTGGATGGATGCTTACGTAAACGGAGTGCCTGTAACCGAGCGGGAAGGGTATCAGGTAGAGTTGAATTCGTTGTGGTATAATGCTATCTCATTTGCACTTGAGTTGGCAACTGGAGCAAAGGACAAAGAGTTTTGTACGGAATGGGAACCACTCAGGCAAATTGCAGCCAGAAGCTTTGTAAAGGCATTCTGGATAGAGAGTGGAGACTATCTCGCTGATTTTGTAGGCCACGAGGGTCAGAATAAGTGTGTAAGACCTAATCAATTGTTTACCTGTTCTTTCCCATACTCTCCATTGACAGAGGTTCAAAAGTCACTGGTGCTTAAAAGGGTTCAGCAGGAGCTTCTTACAGAGAGAGGAATAAGAACTCTCTCGCCGGTTAGTCCGCATTTCAAGGGGGAGTATGACGGGGATGAATTCAGCAGAAATTCTGCTTACCATATGGGGACAGCAAGACCTTGGTTGCTTGGGTTCTACATAGACGCAAACCTTAAACTCCATGGTAAAGCTTTTCTTCAAAAGGCGCAGGAGCTCATTGCTGCCTTTGAAGAGGATGTTGAGATCCACTGCATAGGTTCTGTATCGGAAGTTTACGACGGGGACCCTCCTCACCAGCCTCACGGATGCACATCTTATTCAATAAGTGTAGCCTCCTTGCTCTGGTCAATGAGATTGGTTAAAGAATATAAAAGCACTAAGATATGAAGGTATTGATGTTTGGATGGGAATTTCCGCCTCATATTTCCGGTGGTCTGGGAACTGCCTGTTTTGGGCTTACTAAAGGTCTTTCAAATTCAGGGGTAGAGGTACTGTTTGTTATGCCATCTGCATCGGGAGATGAAGATGAGAGCGCAGTTAAAATAATTAACGCAAGTGATGTAACTATATCTCATACAGTGAAAGATGTTAGAAATTTACTTGAGAATGTGCAGTTTTTGAGAGTGGGGACAAATATGGTGCCCTATCTAGCTCCGGAAGAGTTTACCGAGATGGTGGAGAAGAGTAAAAAGGGACAGGTTAAGGATTATAAAAACTTCCTGGGGCAAAAATATAAGTTTTCAGGCAAGTATGGCTCAAACCTTATGGAGGAGGTCTCAAGATATGCTATGGTTGCAGCAGAGATAGCAATGACTCACGACTTTGATGTTATTCACGCTCACGACTGGCTTACCTATCTGGCTGGAATTGCTGCAAAAAAACTAACCGGGAAGCCTCTTGTAGTCCATATACATGCAACAGAATTTGACAGAAGTGGTGAAAATGTGAACACACTTGTTTACGACCTTGAGAAGAGGGGAATGAAGGAGGCTGATATGGTCATAGCCGTAAGCAATCTCACCAGAAACATAGTAATCAGCAAATACGGAATCCATCCGTCAAAAGTAGTTACTGTTCACAATGCAGTTGACTTTGACGGATTTGAGCAAATGGAGATTGATAAGAGAATTGATGAGAAGATTGTGACTTTTCTTGGGAGGATTACATATCAGAAAGGACCTGAATACTTTATTGAGGCAGCCGCAAAGGTGCTTAAAAGATATCCGGATGTTCGGTTTGTAATGGCCGGGAGTGGGGATTTACTAAACAAATCAATCCGGCGGGTTGCAAAATTAGGTATTGCAACTAAGTTCCACTTTACAGGCTTTCTGAGAGGAGAGGATGTGAAGAGGATGTTTGCCTTTTCAGATGTTTATGTGATGCCATCGGTTTCTGAGCCGTTTGGAATCTCTCCTCTTGAGGCAATGAGATCAAATGTTCCCACAATAATTTCAAAACAGAGCGGCGTTGCAGAGGTGCTTCACCATGCAATAAAGGTGGACTTCTGGGATATTGATGCCCTGGCAGACGCAATCTACGGATTGCTCGCCTACCCCGCACTAAGTACAATGGCCATTAAACACGGGCTTAACGAGGTCAATGCATTGAGGTGGGACAACGCCGCCATGCAGATAAAAGAGATTTACGCCCAACTGACAAAAAAACAGCTGTTATGAAGAAAAGCATTTGCATATATTTCCAGGTTCATCAACCGGACAGACTCAGATTATACAGATTCTTTGACATTGGAAGGGAGTCATGGTACTATGATGATTTTACCAACAGGACAATTTTGCAAAGAGTTGCAGAGAAGTGCTATCTTCCTGCAAACAAAATTCTCCTTGATCTCATAAAAAAGCACAAAGGGGCATTTAAGGTTTCATACTCTATATCCGGTGTGGTTCTTGAGCAGTTTGAAAAATATACACCTCAGGTTATTGAGAGTTTTAAAGAGTTGTCAAAAACAGGGTGTGT
>JAVEZL010000011.1:28271-68460 GCA_034003005.1 Bacteroidales bacterium | reverse complement strand
AGCACTGCTCTTGGCTGTGCATTGATTTCATAAGTTCCGTCCAGAGAGGTAGAGATGCCGGTGCGGGTACCTTTGATCAGTACACCTACGCCTACCAGCGGCTCTCCTTTTGAATCGGTAACTTTACCGGTAACCTTGATGTTCTGAGCCCACATAGAACCTGCAAAAAGCAGTAGGGCAAAAACCGAGATCACTTTTAAAGCAATACGGTTTCCATTCTTTGAAACATGCATGAGTTTAAGAATTTTAGGTTAATAATTATTAGTGGTTTTATATCCATTGCAATATTTGCAAAAGCACATACGCAAAAGTATGAATTTTTTCTTTAAAAAGAACAGATTTCAGATTAAAAACGGATTTATGCTTGGATTGTTAATAATAAATCATTATATTAATGCGTCAGATTATAATTTATAATTTTCCTTCTGCTTCCTTTCCAGCACCACAGACTCTATGGGAAGATAGAACATTCTGGCCTTAACATCCGGAGGTAGCGCAGTTAGGGCCGATAGTCTCTGGGCATCTTTTTCAGTTGTAATAATTAATGCTTTTTTATCTCTGTTTGCCCATCCGGCAATTTTTTTAACGTCACTTTTTCTGAAGTTGTGGTGATCTTTAAACTCGAGGGAGGAGCCAATCTTGTAAAAACTTAACAAATGATACCTGAGATGAGTAGGATTTGCGATAGCTGTAAGCATCATTGCAAATTTCGAGTATAAATATCTGTTATCGGCCTCAGAAAAGACCGGCTTGGCATCGGCGTACTCTAAAGAAGTAAACTGAACCTCTGTACCGGCAGGAAGTTTTATCCTCTGCTCCCAGAGGAACATATCGGCAGCATCCATCTCCGGCGGGCATTTGGTTACAACAACAAGGTCTGCCCTTTTTATCTGCTCAGGGAGGTCCCGGAGTCTTCCCACCGGTAAAAGTGAGTCCTGGTCTATGGGTCTGCTTGAGTCAATTAGTACTATGTTTTTTGAGGATTTAACTCTTCTGTGCTGGAATGCATCATCAAGAATTATAATTGAAGGCCTCCTTTCAGGTGGGTATGAGAGCAGAGTTTCAATACCCCTTCTTCTGTTTTCGTCAACAGCTACAATGATATTTGAAAATTTCCTCTTAATCTGCAGCGGCTCATCACCGGCCTGGAGGGCTGTGTCAGAGACCTCCACCTCTCTCCACCCCCTGCTTTTACGGCCGTAGCCTCTGGATAGTACAGCTACTCTCTCGTTCGAAGAGATAGTTTTCACCAGATACTCAACATATGGGGTTTTGCCGGTCCCGCCGGCTGTGATATTGCCTACACATATTATAGGTATAGGATACTCTTTAGATTTGAGTATTCCACTATCGTAAAGAGAGTGTCTGATTTTGAGAACGAGATAATATGGAAATAGAAGGACTCTGTTAATCAGAATATTTTTCATCTGTTGTGTATCTTACTTTAATGTAATCAAGAATATTTAAAAGTTCGTTGTGGTCGTTCTCGGTGACAAGCTTCATCCGCACAGCCTTGAAGTCAGGAAGGGATTTAAAGTAGGCCGAGAGGTGCCTGCGCATCTCAAGGACCCCCACTCTGTCTCCTTTTACCTCTACCGACTTTAGCAGATGCCTCTTTGCAAGCTCCACCTTCTCTTCAACAGTTAAAGGATTCATATGCTCCCCGGTGTTCAGGAAGTGACGAACCTCTTTGAATATCCAGGGTCTGCCGTATGTAGCCCTGCCTATCATCACTCCGTCTACTCCAAATCTGTCAAATGCCTCTTTTGCCTGAACGTCTGTGGTAATGTCTCCGTTGCCGATTATGGGAATAACCATTCTGGGGTTGTTTTTTACCTCGCCTATAAGGGTCCAGTCGGCCTCACCCTTGTAAAGCTGAGCCCTTGTGCGGCCGTGTATGGTGAGTGCTTTTATCCCGGTATCCTGCAATCTTTCTGCAAGTTCAACAATTATTTTTGAATTTTCGTCCCAGCCGAGGCGTGTTTTAACTGTGACCGGTAATTTAACGGCGTCAACCACTCTTTTTGTTATATCCAGCATTTTATCTGGAAACCTCATCATGCCTGACCCGGCGCCTCTGTTTGCTATTTTATTTACTGGACAGCCAAAGTTTATGTCAATAAAGGAGGGGGCGGCCTCCTCTGCCATCTGGGCGGCCTCAACCATGGCCTCGGGAATGTGGCCGTATATCTGAATCCCGATGGGCCTTTCGTAAGGAAAAGTTTTTAGTTTTTCCAGCGATTTTCTGGCATCTCTTATGAGTCCGTCAGAGGAGACGAACTCGGTATACATGACATCGGCCCCAAATTCTTTGCAGATATATCTGAATGATGCATCTGTAACATCTTCCATGGGGGCGAGGAAGAGGGGTCTCTCTCCCAATTCAATATCTCCGATTTTCATAACGCAAAAATATAGGTATTTTGTCACTTTAAAAAATAGTTATAACTTTGCACCCCCCTATATATGGGGGAATCGCAACATAAATTAATATATTAACCTAAAAATCAACAAAGTGGACACATTGAGCTACAAGACCGTGTCGGCAAATCAGGCTACAGTTACTAAAAACTGGGTGGTTATTGATGCAACCGATATGGTATTAGGAAGACTTGCGTCAAGGGTTGCCTTAATCCTTCGCGGCAAGCACAAAGCCAACTACACGCCACACGTGGACTGCGGAGACAATGTAATTATTGTCAATGCTACAAAAGTTCGCCTGACTGGCAAGAAGTTGACTGACAAGGTGTACGTACGTCACACCGGGTATCCCGGCGGACAGAGATTTGCTACTCCTAAGGAGTTGCTGGATCGCAAACCGCTGGCTGTAGTTGAGCACGCCGTGAAGGGCATGCTGCCAAAAAATCGTCTGGGAGCACAGCTGTTCCGTAATCTTTTCGTTTACGAAGGTCCGGAGCATCCTCATCAGGCACAGCAACCAAAACAAATTATTTTAAAAGAAATTTAAACGAGCATGGAATTAATTAACGCCCTTGGAAGACGAAAATCAGCAGTTGCTCGCGTTTATGTTAATCCTGGTAAAGGTAACATTACAATCAATGACAGAACTCTGGAGCAATATTTTGTAGACGAGTCTCTTCAGTACATTGTAATGCAACCGCTTGTCCTAACAAACACTCAGTCTCAGTTTGACATCAAAGTTAATCTGGATGGTGGTGGAGTTAAGGGTCAGGCTGAGGCACTTCGCCTTGCAATAGCCCGCGCTCTATGTAAAATAGACGAAGAGGCTTATCGCCCTGCCCTTAAAGAGAATGGTTTCCTTACTCGTGACCCTAGAGAGGTTGAGAGAAAGAAACCGGGACAACCTGGTGCACGTAGACGCTTCCAATTCAGCAAACGATAGTATTTATTATCGATTGAAACTGATTTTTTGCACGGAAAGGATAAAAATTCAAGGATCTTAAAATTTAAGCTACCGGAATTTGCCAATCCGCGGAAAATCCGGGAGACCTTCAAAAAGCTACTCCCGATTGAAGAAAAGAGAAAAACAAACATTTATTACAAGAAAAAATGCCAAGAACAAATTTCCAAGAACTACTTGATGCAGGTGTACACTTCGGCCACCTTAAGAGAAAATGGAATCCTAAGATGGCTCCCTATATCTTCATGGAGAAGAACGGGATACACATTATTGATCTGCACAAGACCGTTATCAAAATAGATGAGGCCGCAAATGTAATGAAGCAACTGGCTCGTGCCGGACGCAAAATACTTTTCGTGGCTACAAAGAAGCAGGCTAAAGACATAGTTGCTGAGTACGCAAGCAGCGTAAACATGCCATATGTTACCGAGCGCTGGCCCGGTGGAATGCTTACAAACTTCCCGACTATCCGTAAGGCAGTCAAGAAGATGAACACAATTGACAAGATGATGACTGACGGTACATATGAAACTCTTGCAAAACGCGAGAAGCTTCAGGTGACACGCCAGAGAGCAAAACTTGAAAAGAACCTGGGTTCCATAGCAGATCTTAACAGACTTCCGTCTGCACTGTTTATAGTGGATATCCAGAAAGAGATGAACGCCGTGAAAGAGGCAAATCGTCTTAACATACCGGTAATCGCGATGGTTGATACATGTTGCGATCCAGGTCCCATTGATTACGTGATTCCGGCAAATGACGATGCAGCAAAGTCAATCTCCCTTATTATGGAGAGACTTGCACAGGCAGTAGCTGAAGGCCTTTCAGACAGAAAGATGGAGAAAGAGAAAGAGGTTCAGACTGAGTCTAAAGATGCTCCTGAGGTTAAAAGGACACGCGCCCGCAAGAGTGCAACTCCTGTAGCCCCTGCAGCAGAAACTGAAGTAGCCCCTGCAGCAGAAGCTGTAGCAGCTCCAGTAGAAGCTCCAGTAGCAGAAGCTGAACCAGTAGTGAAAGCTGAACCAAAGGCAGAGGCAGAAACTGAAAATTAGTAATAACTCCCTTATTTAATATAAAAATGGAAATCAAAGCAACAGATGTTGCCAAACTTCGCCAGATGACCGGCGCTGGAATGATGGACTGCAAGAGTGCTCTTGTTGAGGCCAACGGCGATTTTGACAAAGCAAAGGACATCATTCGTGAAAAAGGCAAACTAGTAGCAGCAAAAAGAGCAGATCGCGAAACCACTGAAGGTTCTGTAATTGCTCTTGCAAACGCAGACAAGACCAAAGCAATTCTTACATGCCTTGGTTGTGAAACCGACTTCGTTGCAAAAAATGCTGAGTTCCAGCAATTGGCAAACAAGATAGCAGATGCGGCTCTTGCTGCAATGCCTGCAGATCTCGCAGGGCTCATGAAAGTGACCCTCGAAGGACAATCGATTGAGGAGGCAGTTACACAGCAAACTGGAAAGAGCGGTGAAAAACACGCTATTCCTTTCTACGGCAAACTCGAAGCTCCTTACATCGCAACCTACATCCACACAAACGGCAAAGTAGCAACCGTAGTAGGTTTCTCTAAGCCTGTAAGTGAAACTGTAGGAGACGAGATCGCAATGCAGATTACCGCTATGAACCCTGTTTCTGTAAACAGAGATTCATGCCCTAAAGAGGTAATTGAAAAAGAGCTTGAAATCTACAGAATACAAATTCGTGAAGAGGGCAAACCAGAGAATATGGTTGAGCAAATTGCACAAGGCAAGCTTAACAAATTCTTCAAAGAGAGCACACTCGAAGATCAGACATTCGTTCAGGATGGCAAAATCTCCGTAGCTCAGTACCTCAAAACCGTTGATCCTGAAGTTAAAGTAACAGGTTTCTTCAGATACTCTCTGAACGACTAATAACTTCTACAATTAATCCTCAGACAAAAAGGGTGACCAGAAATGGCCACCCTTTCTCTTTGTTCGCTCAACCCTGTTGCCTCAGAGGAAAAGTGTCAAACCATTAATTATCTGCACATTACTGATTATTTGAAATTGTCATAATAAACTGATTTAGTGCTGTTTGACACTTTTCCTCTGAGGCAACGTTTGTGTAGGCTACACTTCATCGGGAGTAATTCTTCCTTTAACAACGTCTCTTACAAATGTATAGCTGACATGAAACAGACTTGCTAGTTGAATATATGTTGCCCGAGTTTCAACACAAAATTGTTTAATCATTACAATTAACTCATTTCGTGATAATTCATATAATGATCTTTTATTAAGAAGTACTAAAAGTCTCTCAGTTAAGTCAGAATATTTTATTGGTATTTCCAAATCCCTTTCCTCTCGAAAATCATTGATATAAGGTTGTGGATTATTCAGGTATTCATGGAATTCCGTCAAATTTGAAAAGTAAATTTTCACTATCGTATCGTCAATATAAAGTAAACGTGAACCCTTAGAATCATTATTAAAATACTGATTTGCTGATGACCACTTATAGTGAAATGGTTGACTAACCATCCCGGCTTTAACCGGATTGTTTAAAATATAGCCCGTACAACTTATTATACTTTGTATCGAATTTTTGGGTGAACTGGAGTATGGCCCATTACATAAATTCCCCCTCTTGCTGTATTTTCTATTATACCATCTTACGTAACTCATCAAATATCTTTTCACGAAACCAGTGAGATCCTTTACGTTAACCAGTAGATGCCAATGATTGTCCATAAGAACATAGGCATAAATTACAGCACCATTAGTCCTGGCACTCTCTGCTACAAGTGACAAAAAATGCAGTCGGTCCTCATCATCATAAAAAATAATAACCCTTGAATTTGCTTGCTGATAAATGTGGTAGATCCCCACATCTGTAATAACTCTCTTCTTTCTCATCGCCTCAATCTCCCCACATTTTAAAGTTTCCCGAAGTTAACAAATTTTCCAATTTTTCAACATCTTGCCTCAGAGGAAAAGTGTCAAACATATTATATTCAACGTATTAGCCAGATATCAATAATTATGTAAAAGCCTAATCATTAAGTGTTTGACACTTTTCCTCTGAGGCGAAAGCCAGGCAGCAAGGCAGCAGGCAGCAAGGCAGACAGGAAGGCCAGAAGGCCAGGAAGGCGAAAGCCGCGCTAAGCGGCAGAGCGGAGAGCGGCGGACGGAGAACGGCGGGCGGAAACCAATAGGTGGGTGGCGTGAATTAGTGAATTTGCAGGTACGGGTTTTTGCACTATCTTTGCGGCCGAAATAATCTTCAGGGCAGGGTGTAATCCCCGACCGGCGGTAAAGTCCGCGAGCCTGTGAAAGGGCAGAACCGTTGCAACTACGGTACCGACAGTTAGAGTCTGGATGAAAGAAGTAATTATGAAACAGAAAACAAACCTTTTTCTGGGGGTCATTGCCGGTGGCATTGCCCTCATGCTCCAGACGGGAGCCTCTTTTGCAGCGACATCTGCAATTTCACAAGACACAACACACCTAATGGCTGTCAAAGACAGTGCTCTCTCCTCTAACTTAGGGGAGGTAATTCTTACGGCATCTTTTCTTAATGAAAAGAGGAGCCCGCTGAGGTTAACTACAGTAAGCAAGTCGCAGATTGAAAAACGGGCAATTGGAGTCACCTATCCGGAACTTGTTAAGGAGATACCCGGTATTTACGCCACAAGCGAATCGGGGAGTTACGGAGATGCCCGGATAAATATCCGCGGCTTCAAACAAGAGAACATATCGGTGATGCTTAATGGTATTCCCATTTCCGGACTTGTGACCGGGAATATGTTCTGGAACAACTGGCTGGGGCTGGCCGATGCAACATACGCCATACAGGTTCAGAAGGGAATCGGCGGATCTATGCTCTCTGACAACTCAGTTGGCGGAACCGTAAACATCATCACATCATCCCCCTCTCCAGACCCCTCACTTACTACCTCACTTTTTTATACAAGCTATGGTCAGGGTAAAGGTTCAATCAATATGAACAGCGGCAACCTAAAGGGTGGATGGAACATCTCCCTGCTGGGCTCATATGCCTTTGGCAGTGGCTACGTTAGGCAAACCGACGTTAGTTCGTGGGCATATATGCTCAATGTCAGCAAAAAAATCGGCACAAAACACTCCCTGCTGCTCACAGCACTAGGCTCCCCAGAAAGGCACGAACAGCGGTCGGCCAGACTTACAGCCGCTGAGGTGGAGCAATATGGACGGAGCTATAATAAAAACTGGGGCTATCGTGAAAATGGAGAATCACTGAGTATCGCAGAACCATTTAACCTGAGCAAGAATTTCTATCACAAACCATATATTACCCTTCACCACTTTTTTAAACCGACGGCAGGCATTGAACTGGCCACATCAGCATACGTCTCATCCGGAAACGGAGGTGGAAGGTGGTCCGAATCTAAGGGTAAAAGAATCATTGAATTTT
This sequence comes from Bacteroidales bacterium, assembly GCA_034003005.1. GTDB lineage: Bacteria > Bacteroidota > Bacteroidia > Bacteroidales > UBA932 > Bact-08. Next base: position 60,654 of record JAVEZL010000011.1, on the reverse strand, counting down.
CAAAAGAGGGGCAAATCGACTGGGAGGCTGTTTTAGATAGTAATGTAAATCCGGACGGCTCCTCATCCAGCATCCTCTCTGATTATCTGGCAGGTCACACTCAAACCGGGATTAAGAGCAACCTAACAATTGAGAGAGCAAACGGCCTTGCATACACCGCCGGAATCCACTACCAGTTTTACTCAACCTGGGAGAAGGAGAGAATTACTGACCTTCTGGGAGGTGAATACTGGTTCGAAGATTACGAGAATAAATCTCTTGCCGGACTTGCAGGAAGAGACCCCATAAAAAAAGAGGGCGACCTCATAAGAACGGACAACGGAAAGCTGATCAACCATCTTACCGCATACGGAATGGTTACCTACAGCAACAAAAAGTGGGAGTTAAGAGGTGGAGCCTCATTTATGGGAAGCACAAACAAAAGGTGGGACAGGTACAACTATAACCAGAACATCCACAGTGATGTTGCTGCCGCTGCTGGATACAGCATAAAGGGGGGGGCGTTGTACAGGCTTTCGCACCAGACCTCTCTCTACATAAATGGAGCTGCATATAGCAGAGTCCCCTATTCCGATATCTTTTTCTCATCCGGAAATAATAAAATCACAGACAACGTCAAGAACGAGAAAAACATCCTCTCCGAGGCCGGAGTGAGAGTTATTTTTGACAGAGGGTCGTTCGAGACTACAGCATACTGGGCACTCTGGAAAAACAAAAGCCTTCTCTCCGACCCTTATAAACAACAGATGGACGATACCCCTCACAGATATATGGTCCAGGGACTTGACGCCGTACATTACGGAGTAGAGTCGGAAATTTTATACCGCCCTGCCGGCTGGGCCGAGCTAAGAGGGTTCGTGTCACTTGGAAACTGGAGGTGGAAAAACGATGTATCGGCAATTGTCTACGATCCATATTCAGGACTGGCAATGGGAACAGTGGACGTTTACAGCGACGGACTGGCGGTGGGTGACGCTCCCCAGACACAGATAGGTGCATCGGCAATAATAAAAATCGGCCCCAAAGTGGAGCTCTCTGCAGACTGGAAGTTTAATTCCAGGCTTTATGCCGATTTTGACCCGGTTACACGCAGAGATCCCAATGACAGAGGCAATTCATACAGAATCCCCGATTATCATCTGCTCAACGCCACCATTTCACTGAGAGAGCGCATAGGCAAAAGCCGGGCTGTTTTTTACCTGACCGTAAACAATATACTGGATACTAAATACATCGAAAGAGGAAAAGATGGCAGGGATCACACCCTTGACACATTTACCGGCTTCTGGGGATTTGGAATAAATGGAAGCGCCGGGGTGAGGTTAACCATTTTTTAGGTATTTTTGCACGAGCAAATACATTTAAATGAAAAATACGCTTGAACTTCTGGGGAGGTACTTCCTTCTTATGAAGAGAGTCTTCACAAAACCGGACAAGAGGTCGATATTCTTTAAACAGTTCTTTACAGATGTTGAAAAGCTGGTTATAGACTCCATTCCTATAGTGGCAGTAATCTCATTATTTATAGGTGCAGTAATAGTAATTCAGACAGCTTCAAACATTGAGAGCCCCTTTATTCCTAAGATGTACGTGGGTTACATGGCAAGGGAGAGTCTGGTACTAGAATTCTGCTCTACCATGATTGCACTTATTCTGGCAGGAAAGGTGGGCTCGAACATCTCTTCAGAAATAGGAAGTATGCGCATAAGCGAGCAGATAGATGCCATGGAGATGATGGGTGTGAACTCTGCAAACTACCTTATACTACCAAAGATTGCCGCCTCAACTATCTTCAATCCGCTACTGATGCTCTTCAGCTTTACTCTTGGCCTGATAGGCGGAGCGCTGATAATTGTTTTCACCGGCATTGTGACAATGAGTCAATACGTAGACGGCTTGCACTATGCGTTCAGAGCGTACTATATTTTCTACAGTATGATTAAGATGTCTGTCTTCAGCTTTGTGATAACAAGCATCTCTTCATTCTACGGTTACAACGCCTCCGGCGGCTCGCTGGGAGTGGGAAAGTCCAGCACCAAGGCCATTGTGGTGAGTTCTGTGATGATTTTGGTTGCAAACCTGGTAATAACACAATTAATGCTTGGATAGATGATAAGAGTAGAAGGACTGGACAAATATTTTGGTGATAATCAGGTTTTAAAGAATATTTCAATAGACTATCATCCCGGAAAATGCTCTTTGATTATAGGGGCAAGCGGTTCCGGCAAGACTGTGTTACTAAAATCTCTTGTAGGTCTGCATAAGCCGGACAAAGGGAATGTGTGGTACGGTGATGTAAACTTCACCCAACTGGATGAAAATGGCAGAAAGGAGATAAGAAAAGAGATAGGAATGCTCTTTCAGGGCAGTGCCCTCTTTGACTTCGCAAATGTGGAAGACAATATCCGTTTCCCAATGGACTTTTTTACCGACTGGAGCAAAGAGGAGAAGCTTGAGAGGGTTAACTTTTGCCTGAAGAGGGTCAATCTTGTTAATGTTAACAACCTCTTTCCAAACGAGCTAAGCGGAGGAATGCAAAAAAGGGTGGGAATTGCAAGGGCAATTGCCCTTAACCCAAAATACCTTTTTTGTGATGAGCCCAACTCAGGTCTTGATCCACACACATCAATCCTTATAGATCAGCTTATTCAGGAGATTACCCAGGAGTACAACATAACTACCGTAGTAAACACCCACGACATGAACTCTGTTATGGAGATTGGCGACCAGGTATCATTTATCCACAAAGGAGAAAAGGTCTGGGAGGGCAGCCGGAATGATATTCTTACGGCTGACAACCCAAACCTTAATGAGTTTGTCTTTGCCAACAATATGGCCAAGACTATGAAGGAGCTAATGAGTAAATAATTACTCTGTTACTGGTTTTACTGAAATAATTTTGATGTCATTTAGCGGCCTGTCTCTTGGAGTTGTAGGCTCGGCAGCAATTTTATCAATAATCTCAATTCCGGAAACTGTCTCTCCAAACACTGTATACTGCCCGTCAAGCTGAGCACAAGAAGATGGACTCTCCACAAAATAGAACTGCGACCCAGATGACTCTCTCTGAGGATTAACTGAGTCTGCTCTTCTTGCAGCAGCAATTGCACCTTTCTTGTGTTTGAACTGTGGAAGAATCTCTGCCGGAATAGTGTAACCCGGGCCACCTGTACCGTATCTGTCTGCAGCTGAAGGATCCTTGGTCAGAGGGTCACCCACCTGAATCATAAATCCCTGAATAATTCTGTGGAACAGAATTCCGTCGTAAAATCTCTCAGACGCAAGCTTTACAAAATTATCTCTGTGAAGAGGTGTCTCTTTGTAAAGTTTTATGCGGATTGTACCTGCTGATGTTTCAATGTCGAACAGAGGCTCTTCAGAGAGCTCTGCCGGGTTGAATGCCAATGTTGTTGCCATAACTGTTGTATCTTCTTGTTTAATTTGGTCTTTATCTTCGCTTTGTTTGCCTCCTTTACAAGAAGTAGCAATCAAAGCAGTGATAATCATTAAGTTAAAAATAATTTTCTTCATGTTTTCAAGTTATAGGATTTATACAAAATTTAATACCTTTGCATTGAGGGCAAAATTACCTCAATTACCCTTATTATGCAAGTAAAAAAACTCTACTTCACCCTGCTTGCCCTGCTTATCTCTTTGCCGATTCTTAGTCAAAGTGTGGGTCTTGTTTTGAGTGGTGGAGGAGCCAAGGGGCTATCACACATTGGTGTAATCAAAGCGCTGGAAGAGAACAATATACCAATAGACTACGTTGCCGGGACATCCATGGGTGCCATAGTGGGGGGTCTTTACTCCATAGGACTTACTCCTGACGAAATGATTACCCTCTTCCGGTCCGATGAGTTCTATTCGTGGCAGCAAGGCCTTTCAGAAAAGAGTTTTGCAACCTACATATACAGAAGAGAACCCACTCCAGAACTATTTGGAGCAACATTTAACTTTAGCCCTAAAGAGAGGAAGTTCAATTATTTGCTCCCTACAAATCTCATCTCTCCGTACCCTATGGACATCGCTTTTGTCCAGCTTTTTGCATCATCTTCGGCCGCCGCCTCATATGATTTTAACAAACTGATGGTGCCCTACAGGTGTGTCTCTGCAGATATTGTAAATAAAAAACCTTACGTCCTTCGTAAAGGCGGACTTGGGGAGGCTATCCGTGCCTCTATGACATTTCCGCTTGCATTCAAACCCATTATGATTGATTCAACCCTCATGTTTGATGGCGGGTTTTATAATAACTTCCCGTGGGATGTGATGGAGAAGGACTTTAACCCGGACTTTATAATCGGTGCAAAATGCTCCACTAATCCTTCCGAGCCGGATACTGATGATATTCTCGCCCAGCTTGAAAACATGATGATGGTGGAGACAAACTACGATATCCCTCATGATAAAGGGGTCCTGATTGACGGGGATTATACAGACATAGGACTACTCGATTTTACCAGAATTGATGAGGTAGTTAAGAGGGGGTACGACCTTGCCATGAAGAGTATGCCACTTATTAAGGAGAAGATCAGGGAGCGGATGAATGCAAAAGAGCTGGCAGAAAAGAGGCTCTCTTTCAGGATGAAATGTCCGCAACTGGTTTTTGATGACATTAAATTTGTTCCGGATACACTCAAGGAGAGCAAAAAAGAGTTTATAATTAACACTCTGAAAAATCACAAGAGCGGCCCGGTAAATTTTGAGGTAATAAAAAGGGGATACAACAGAGTGGTTGCATCCGGTAATGTGAACTCGTTCTACCCCACTGCCAGAATGAACAGTGACTCTCTTTTTGATCTTACACTTAGAGTAACAGACAAACACCCTTTAAGGATTGCCATAGGAGGGAACATCTCCTCATCATCACTGAATCAGGGATATATAGGTCTCGAATACAGACACTTCAGTCTTTACCCATGGAGAGCATCACTGGATATTGACCTTGGGAAGTTTTATACTGGTGCATCTCTCTCCTTCAGAAAGGACTTCTCCTTCAACCCGCTGCTATTTTATGAGGCAAACTTTGTATCACACAGATTTGACTATTTCAGAGGCGGACAGACCGAATATTATCATGACAGGCTCCCTACAAGCATTGAGGAGAGTGAAGTGTTCGGAAACTTTAAAGTGGGAAGCCCCCTGGATCTCAACAGAAGTGTAATGGGAAAGATAAGCCTTACCGCCGGCAGAAATTCTTACTCATATTACCTTACGGACAACTTTACATCTTATGACCTCCCTGATAGAACTGGAATTACATTTGTATCACCGGCACTTATACTTGAAAGGAATACAACTAATTACAAGATATACCCCACTTCCGGTATAAAACAAAAACTTACAGCAAGTTACTCCTTTATCAGTTCAGACTATACTCCGGGAAGTACATCTGAGGAGATGTCTCCATATATCAACCGGATCGACAACAGATTCAAGTTAAACTTCTATTCAGAGATTTATCATCCAGTTACAAAGTGGCTCACAATCGGCTCCCTTATTGACTTTACACTCTCATCCGAGGTAGCACTTGGAGACTATATTTCTTCGTTAATTGTTACTCCGGCCTTTCAGCCTACACCCCACAGCAAGACTCTGTTACTGAAGGGATACAGAGCCAGCTCTTACCTGGCACTGGGTGTAAATCCTATTGTACACATTTCAAATACTATTTTCATAAGCACACTCGTCTCTTATTTCCAGCCATACAAGGCAGTTACCCGAAATACAGACGGTGGCAGAGGTTTAACCGATATCTTCCCTAAAGGGGACTTCATGGGAAATATTGCCGCTGTCTGGCAGTCACCTGTGGGCCCCGTAAGTTTCTCGGCATCCTATTATCCCGGTGCAGATGTAAAATGGTATCCTCAGTTTAACATCGGATTTCTGATTTTCAGAAATAAATCACTTAATTATTAAAATGAGAGGTTCCATCCTGAAAAAACTGGCAGGCGAGTCTGCAATTTATGGACTCAGCACCCTCCTTGCAAGGTTTCTAAATTTTCTGTTTGTACCCATTTACACTACTATGCTTTCTACAGGAAGCTACGGTACAGCAACAGAGTTCCTTGCCTACATTGCTATCCTTCAGGTGCTGCTCACAATGGGCCTTGAGACAGGTTGTTTTAATTTTGCAAACAAGCATGAAAAGCCAAACGATGTATTTTCAAATGCACTTATTACTGTAGGCTCTGTCTCTGTACTTTTCTTCATTGCTTTATCTCTGTTTTCAGGTGAGATCTCTGCATGGATGGGATACACTGGATTTGGATATATTATAATATACATTGGTAGTATTCTGGCGATAGACTCTTTCACATCAATTCTTTTTGCCCGTTTGAGGTACCAGAATAAAGCCTATAAATTTGCCCTGTTCAAGAGTATAAAGATTCTCTCTGAGACTGCATTTAACTTTATCCTGTTTTTTGCAATTCCGGCCTATTTCAAATCACATCCGGACTCTCTGCTTTCTGCATTTGTTTCAACCACACCTGACTTTACATACATAATATTTGCAATATTCCTCAGCGGTATAGTCTCTCTGCTCATATTTATTCCTGATATTGCAGCCTTACGTTTTACATTTGACAAGAGCCTATGGAGAAAGATGATGATCTACTCTATTCCTCTTATGATTGCAGGACTTCCCGGAATTATAAACGATACTATTGACCGCCCTCTCTTCAGGTTTTTCACCCCTGAGGGGCTGGAGTGGAATTCTGAACTGGGGATTTTTCAAGCCGGGGTAAAGATTGCCACTCTTATGATGCTATTTGTACAGATGTTCAGGTATGCTGCCGAGCCATTCTTCTTTGCAAGAGAGGGCAAAGAGAAGTCTAAAGAGGAATACGCAATGGTTATGGAGCATTTTACTGCATTCAGTATGCTCGTATTCCTGGGGATAACCCTCTTTATAGATGTAATTGCACTTATAATAGGAAAGGACTTCAGGGCTGGTATGGATATAGTTCCTGTGATGCTTATGTCTTATGTCATTCTTGGAATGAACTTCAATGTCTCAATGTGGTACAAGCTATCCGGAAAGACAAACTTTGCCATTTTAATAACAGCTGCAGCATTACCGGTTACACTTACCATTAATATTTTATTCATGCCTCTCTACTCTTATCATGCTGCAGCCTGGGGGCATCTGATCAGCTATCTGGTAATGTTTGTACTTAGTGTCCTTATCGGGAGAAAACACTACCCTATTCCATACAACTGGGGCAAAATCATCCTGTTCATTTTTAGCGGGATAGCCCTTTACTTTATATCGGTTCCTTTTTCCGGGAGCAGCCTTTTATTAAGATATGGCGTCAACACATTACTGATAATAATTTTTATAATCGTTTATATTAAAGTAGAAAAGATATCTCTATGGAAGTTAAAATTGTAAACCGCTCAAAAAACGAGCTCCCATCCTACGCAACTATGCACTCTGCAGGAATGGATTTGCGGGCAGACATACAGGAAAGTGTTATTTTGAAGCCTCTTAAAAGGATATTGGTACCCACCGGCCTTTTCATAGAGCTCCCCGAGGGATGCGAGGCTCAGATAAGGCCCAGAAGCGGTTTGGCAGCAAAGCACGGAATTGGGATTGTAAACAGTCCAGGTACAATCGATGCCGACTACAGAGGAGAGATAAAAATTATTCTGGTTAACCTGTCTGATGAGGAGTTCACTCTCAACCCGGGTGAAAGAATTGCTCAGATGATAATCGCTAAATATGAAAGAGTAGTGCTTGTTGAGACCGACTCTCTTAGCGAAACAGATAGAGGAGAGGGTGGATTTGGATCAACTGGTAAAAAATAGAGATATGGATATAAAAGAGCTGCATTCGTTATTTCTTGAATCATCGGGAGTAACAACAGATACCAGAGAGATAAAAAAGGGGGCAATTTTCTTTGCCTTAAAGGGTGATAACTTTGATGGTAATGATTTTGCCAATAAAGCAATAGAGCTTGGAGCGGCGTGGAGTGTCTGCGACAGAGCAGGGGTATCAGGAGCCAGGATAATTAATGTTCCCGATTCACTGAAAGCCCTTCAGGATTTGGCGGCCATTCACAGAAGATACTATGGAATACCGCTTATTTCCCTTACCGGGACAAACGGCAAAACAACAACCAAAGAGCTCATATCTGCTGTCCTTTCAAAAAAATACCGGGTTCTCTCTACTGCCGGGAACCTTAACAACCACATAGGTGTTCCCCTCACTCTCCTTAAGATGAGCAAGGATACAGAGATTGCAGTTATTGAGATGGGTGCAAGCGCCCCTGGAGAGATTGCACTTCTATGCAACATCGCAGCACCTGATGCCGGTCTTATAACAAACGTGGGCAAAGCTCACCTTCTGGGATTCGGGTCCTTTGACGGAGTTATAAAGACAAAGGGTGAGATGTATGATTATTTATCCGCTAACTCGGGAAAAACACTTTATAACATTGACAACTCTATTCTAAGAGATATGATTGCCAAGCGAAAAGGGGTCAGGGCCACTCCATACGGAATGAGCATCTCAGACGCATCCCTTCTTCCGGTAACACCTGAAAATCCATTTCTCAGAATGAGGATAGGCTCTGAATCTATCATTAACACTAACATGATAGGCTCTTACAATGCAGATAACGTTCTTGCTGCTCTTGCGGCCGGTGCCCTTTACGGAGTAGACCCAGAGATGGCAGTAAAGGCCATAGAGGAGTATTACCCGTCAAACAACAGGTCTCAGCTTTCAAAAGGAGACAGAAACACGCTCATAATTGATGCATATAATGCAAACCCTACAAGTATGAGAGCTGCTCTTGAAAACTTCCGTGATATGGTTTCAGAGAAAAAAGCCATGGTCCTGGGAGATATGCTAGAGCTAGGAGAGTTTTCAGAAGCTGAGCACCTTGAAATCCTGAGACTTGCCATAAGTATTTCAGCCGATAAGGTATTTCTTGTGGGAAAAGAGTTTGGCAAAGCTGCAATTAAATCTGCTCAGGGAGATCCGGCTGTTGAACTTTTTGAGACCTCGGATGCCTTGAGAGAGAGACTTGAAAATAATCAAATAGTAGGGATGACAATTCTGATAAAGGGATCAAGGGGTACAAGACTGGAAAGGGCTATCCCTGCTCTTTTATGATACTTTTCTATCCTTTATAAGAGGGGCAATATCAATGAACCTCGGCTTTCCTCCCCTTATTATAAATGAGAGTACAATCAAGCCTCTCATCACTCCGGAAGGTTTCCTGACTCTTGTTTTTGTAATCTTTAATGAACCTCTTTTTAACCAAAATTCTTTGTGGGCTTGCACTACAGCCTTATAAAAGTTCCGTTTGCCTTGTAACAGATATACAAAAGCAGACATCCCATCAAGTAACATTCTAAGAATGATTACAGGGTAACGTCTTGAAACCGGTAGATTTTTATACAACATGAACAAATTGTTCCTGTAGTTAAGCAATAGCTTTCTGGGCGAGTTATTTGGAAGAGTTCCTCCTCCTACATGATATACAACTGAAGACGGGAATGCCCATACTTCATACCCGGCAAGCTGAGCTCTCCAGCAAAAATCAATCTCCTCCATGTGGGCAAAGAAGTTTTCATCAAGCCCTCCAAGCTCCTTATAAAGTGAGCTCTTAACCATCATGGCAGCTCCGCTGGCCCAGAAAATTGTTGTATCGCGGTTATACTGAGCCCTGTCTTTCTCGATATTGGACAAAATTCTTCCCCTGCAGAAGGGATAACCCAATACATCAATGAATCCGCCAGAGGCTCCGGCATACTCAAAATACTCCTTCTCAAATGCAGACAAAATCTTGGGCATAGCAACCCCCGCATTTGGATGAGAAGCAAATCCCTCGTGCATTCGCTCTATCCATCCAGGAGTAACCTCAACATCTGAATTGAGCAGAATAAAATACTCTGCCTCAATTTGAAACAGTGCTTTGTTGTAACCGCCTGTAAAACCTAAGTTTATATCAAAGCTTATCACTTTCACTGATGGATAGTGATGAGAGACCCACTCAAGAGAGCCATCTGTTGACCCATTATCTGCAATGACAACAAAGTTACTCTCAGATGATGAGTACTTTACCACCCCCGGAAGAAAGCGCTCAAGATAGTGCTTTCCGTTCCAGTTTAATATTACGACAGCTGTTAAAGGCAATTTTAAATAATTTTGAGAATACGCAAAATTAGGATTAAAAGCGATATCTCAAACCTAATTCCAGTTTAAACTGTAAAGGTTGTGCACTCCTTATGCTTTTTGGCTGATTCCCTTTAAAATAATACACAAGCATAGGGTCGGCATAAAGCCCCATATGTTTGCCGAGTCTGTATTCACCGCCAATTGTAGCTCCCGCAGACCATTGAAATCCGGAAACAGGATTTGTTTCATCAACAGGTAACACACCATTCCTCTTAACTCTCTCTGCCAATCCTTTCTCAATAGTAGCTCCTGCTCCCCCGTAAAGAATCAGCTTCTCATTTGAGAAAATATTTGCATAAAGATAAACCGGCAATCCTATATAGTGCAATGTATGCTCTCTGGTAACCGTTTCATTGAATCTTTGCTCCTCTGTAGTTGAGTATAGCATTGTGTAATTAAGACCCGTTCCCAGAGAGAAGACCCTGTTTAGCGGCAAAATTAACTGCAATCCCACTGAAACTGCCGGCAGGTATCTTGTATCATATACTGTCTCAATCTGACTCTGCTCCCTGTCAAGTGAGGATGTGAACTGCATGAAGTCAGTTTGCATATAAGTGTTAAGAATCCTTTCGTTATTACCCACTCCTGGAGTGAGCAGAGTTGATAATGCAAGTGATGGTTTTCTCCTCCTTGATTTTATCTGCACCTCTATGGGGAAATCCGATTTGGGGAAGTCCGATTTTTCTATACGCTGAGGAGTCTCCTTCTCTTTTGAGTTCTCGTTTGTGTTCTCTTTCGCTTTCTCATTCTCTTTCTCTGTCTGAACAAGTTCGGTTTGGTCAGCCTCATTCGGTTGATTCTCCTCCTTAACCACGACTAACTCAGAAATCGTTTTTACCGGATCGATTATGCTCTCTGTTGGCTCGGTTATAAGCTTCCCTGCCTTAATTACACTCACCTCCGGTTCGTCTGCAATCTTTTCAGGCCCGGCTTCAATTACCGCTATTTGTTCAGCTGGCCCGTTAAGAGGCGTTTTAATCTCTTCTCTGCCAATTATAAAAAATAGTGCAACAGCTGCCGCCACGGCTGCAACTGCACTAAAACTCCTTACGAAGATAACCCTCCTCCTTCCTGAAGAGAGGCTCTTCTCAATAGATATCCATGATGAGGGTTCCGGGGTTTCCCCGTAACTCTCCATCATGTTTCTGATGCTTTTATCAAAATCACTCTCCTTCATTCTGCCTCCTTATTCTTTCCTGAAGCCACGCTCTTGCTCTGCTTAACTGAGAGCGTGAGCTGCCTTCACTTATGTTCAACTCTTTAGCAATCTCCTGGTGGTTATAACCCTCAACAGCATACATGTTGAAAACGTATCTAAAACCATCCGGCATTGAAGCTATCAACTCCATAAGCTCTTTTGAGCTCATCACTTCAAGCGGTCCGGGGCTGTCACTCATCTCTCCAACAGCATTGTTTATCTCCTCAGTATTCCTGAGAATATCTGCCTTTCGCAGCGACATTAGTGCGGTGTTTACGAATATTCTTCTTATCCACCCCTCAAATGAGCCTGCTCCGGTGTAGCTATCAATCTTGTTAAAGAGCGTAATGAACCCGTCGTGCAAAATATCCCTGGCTCTCTCTCTGTCCCCCGCATAACGAGTAGCCAGGGTGAGCATCCTTGGAGCATATGTTTCGTAGAGTTTCCGCTGAGCAGGAGCTTCCCGCTTTATGCAGCCCTCTATTAACTCCTGCTGTGTGGAATATTCTCTTTTACGGGTTGCCATTGCTGTTATTAATAGATGCAATTTAGGGGCTTTTTGCTGCATTTGCAATGTGAAATGAATGTTGGTTTGATATTTGTATCGGGATTATTTGATTAATTTTGTGTGTCTAATGATTTTAATGAAGCGGAAATTGAAAAACAGAGCCTTAAAGTTTATTACAACAGCATCTCTTTTGCTGGCTGTAACCTTTTCATCTATAAATCTCGAGGCAAAGAAAGATGTCAGAGAGAGAAGCTTTATGTTTATTGAAGGTTTGAGAATGCTCAACCTGGGAAACCTCACAGGTGCAGAGAAGATTTTCACAGAGCTGGCATCTAAGTTTCCTGATATGGATGCAGCTTACTACTATCTTGCAGACATTAACCTTAAAACAGGCAATCTAACCAAAGCCCTCTCTTTTACAGAGAAAGCAGTGGAAGCAGACAGTACAAACTACTGGTATGGAATTCAGCTTGCCAGAATTCACTCCGCCACAGGCAACTTTGACAAGGCAGCAAAAGTGTACGAAAGGATACTTACAGGAAGTAGTGCAAACACTTCATTAAACATAGAGCTGATTGAGCTGTATTCCCGGAACAAGGAGTACGACAAAGCTCTTGCTGCACTGCTTGATATTGAAAAAAAGAACGGGCTAAACGAGGCTATAGTGTTAACTAGATATAACATAATGGCTACTCAGGGCAATCAAGAACCGGCAATCAAGTTACTGGAAGAGTTTAACAACTCTGCCCCTACTCCCAGAACCGCAACCCTGCTTGGAGACTATTACGCATCAATAAAACGTGACTCCACAGCAATGGAGAATTACACTACTGCACTGGCTCTGGATCCCGGATATATCCCTGCAATCTTTGGTCTTGCTGAGGGCTTTAGAATGAGAGGACAGTTTGACCTCTATTTCAAACATATGTTTCCATTTATGTCAAATGCAGATGTGAATCCGGTAATGAAATCGGAATATATGAGCGAACTGCTCTCTAACCAAAAATTTGTGCAGACATTCTACCCTCAGGTGGATACCATGATGCAGAACTTATATACAGCACACTCTTCTGACACCTCAGTAGCTTACAATTACGCAGTATTTCTGGTTCAGACATCAAGAGCTGATTCCGGACTTCAGGTTCTTAAGAAAAACGTTGATCTTTTTCCCGGAGAGAGAAGACCTGTACACCAATATCTTTCTCTTTTATACTTTCTGGAGAGATGGGAAGATCTTATAAGTACCAGTACAGATGCATTGTCAACTTATCCAAAAGACTTTGATTTTATGCAGCTTAAAGGTATAGGAGAGTTACAGCTGAACAAGACCAATGAAGCAATTTCCACATTTCTGGGAATTCTGCCTCTTGCGAAGGGAGATAGTGCAACTACTGTAAGGATTCTTTCAATTCTTGGTGATACTTATTACATGGCAGGAAACAAAAAGGAGTCTTATAAGTATTACAAGAAAACTATCAGGCTGGAGCCAAATCATGCTCCTGCCCTGAATAACTACGCCTACTATCTGAGTGAGGAGAACAAGCAGCTGAAGAGGGCGCTTAGTATGAGTAAAAGGACAGTAGATCTTGAGCCTGAAAACTCAACATATCTGGACACATATGCATGGATTCTTCACAAATTGGGTAAAAATGAAGAGGCAAAAACTGTTCTTAAGCAGGCAATGGTATTTGGCGGGAATGAAAATGCAGATATAATAGATCATTATGCCGAGGTTCTGTTTGCCCTGGGGGAGAAAGACCTGGCATTCATGTACTGGATTCAGGCAGACAAGCTAGACCCATCTTTGGGTATAGCTTCAAAAGTTGAGAAAATTAAAACCGGCCAAAGATGAAAATCAAAGGTAAAATCTTGATGATATTACTTCTGATTATCCTTCCTGCAGGAGTATGGGGGCAGAGCATTGAGGAGCAGGAGAAGAGAAAGAGGCAGATAGAGGAGGAGATTGCCTTTCTGGACAGCCAGCTATCATCGACAAAGAAAAAGCAGGCGGACAATACTAAGGAGCTTAATTTTATTCGCAGAAAGATTGCCAACAGAAAGAAACTTCTTGCACAGATAGAGACTGAGATTCGTGAAATCAATAAAGAGATGACTCGCAATGAGGGCGAAATAAATAAATTAAGCAGAAATCTTGACCATCTAAAAAGAGAGTATTCAAATCTTGTTTACGAGGCTTATAAGCATCGCAACCAAACCTCCTGGGTTATGTACGTTCTGGCTAGTAATAACATAGACCAGGGCTACAGAAGATGGGTATACTTCAGAGATTTTAATAAGTCAATGCAGGCCAGAGGGACAAAGATAAAAGCAACTACTGCAGAGATAAGTAATAAGGTTGATGAACTTGAGAAGATGAAAGAGAAATCAATTAAGAGTCAGCAACAGAAAAACAGTGAATTCAAGAAACTCCAGACGGATGAGAGGGGAGCAAGACAGACAATAACACAATTATCAAAACAAGAGAAACAGTTCAGAACTCAGCTTGATGCAAAGAGAAAAGAGGTAGACAGACTCAACAGAGAAATTGAGAGGATTCTTGCAGCGGCAATGAAAGCAAAGGAGAGCCCGGACTTCAAAGAGAGCGCAGCAGATAGAAAGTTGTCTGATAATTTTGAACTAAATAAAGGGAAGTTGCCTTGGCCTGTTAGAAGAGGGGCTATTGTGGAGGAGTTTGGCCAGCATAACCATCCAGTTTTCAAAAACGTAAAGCTCCCATTCAACAATGGGGTAAACATAGCTACTGACAAGAACGCTGAGGTCTTCTGTGTTTTTGATGGTGTAGTAAAACAAATTCTTGTAATGCCAGGTTATAACCAGTGCGTCTTAGTCCAGCATGGTAATTTCTACACATTCTATACAAAGCTTGACAAAGTCAGCGTCAAATCGGGAGAGAAAATCAAGACCGGACAAAGCTTGGGGAACCTTGCCGCAGCAGATGAAAACAGCTCGGTAATTCATTTCCAGCTATGGCATGGAACAAATAAACAGAATCCGGAAAACTGGATTAGTAGATAAAACTGCTTCCCCCTATAAACTCTTTCATTACTGATGTAGGAGGGATGTGTATCATCTCTGAAGGTTGCATCTCAACAATGTAAGAGAGGAATTTCAAAAGTCTCATACTCTCTGTGGATGCCGGTGAATTAGCCGGGATTCTTCTGAGAAGAGGTTCAGCAAAATATTTTAGAAGCGGTAGTTCATAAATAAGTGCAGAATTGAACATTATATCTGCATTCTCCTGGAATGGAAAAATATTATTTATCTCACCCCTGCGGACACTTGGCCATCTGAGTATTGTGTCTTCCGGTTTTGCTCCCCTGAATTGATTATCTCTAACCATCCTCCTTATCAGTCTGCTGTCTGATGTGGAGATGTTGTTGTTCTCGTCAAGCGACAGTGATGTGAGGGCACTTGCGTAAATTCTGAACATTTTTTCAGCAGGGATATGATTTGTAAGTTCCGGATTAAGTCCGTGGATTCCCTCCATAATCAGGATGTCCTTCTCACCGAGTTTTAATTTTTCTCCATGGAAAAATCTCCGCCCCTGAGCAAAATCAAATTTGGGTAAATCAATGGATTTGCCCTCAAAGAGTTCGATAAGCTGCTGATTAAGAAACTCTGTATCCATAGCCCCAAGCGACTCAAAATCAAAATTACCATCCTTATCTCTGGGTGTTTTTTCTCTGTCAACAAAATAGTTGTCCATCTCAATAACTACCGGATTTAATCCTAAAACCCTGGCCTGAAGAGCAACTCTTTTTGATGTTGTTGTCTTGCCACTGCTTGACGGGCCTGCTATAAGAACAAGCTTTACCTTGTCTCTCCTCTTGAAAATCTCATCGGCAATAGCAGCGTATTTCCTCTCGTGCAGTCCTTCAGATATCTGGATTAATTCTCTTGCCTTTCCCATCTTAATGGCACTGTTCAGGGACCCTACTCCGCTTACGCCCAGAATACTGCACCAATCTGAATACTCTTTGAATACGTCAAACAGTTTATACTGGTATGGCGTTTTAGTAATTTTATCAGGGGATGAAACATTGGGTGTTCTAATAAGGAATCCCCGGCTGAAAAACTCCATATCCCAGGCTTTTATTACTCCTGTACTATTCACAAGCGGGCCGTAGAAGTGATCGGGATAGCCATCGAGAAAATAGACTGTAGTAAAAAACTTACCTCTCAACTCGTGTAGAAGTGCCTTTTCTGGTCTGTTATATTGCCTGAACATCTTTATAGCCTCCTCAGTCTTGATTTTGTGCCTTGTGAATGGAAGGTCGGCATCAATTATCTCCTGCACCCTTCTTTTTAGTGCTTCAATCTCAATCTGGCTTAGAGGTATCTCCTTGGGAGTTCCATCATCATCCCTCTGTAAATCCCTGATCTCTGCATACATCCCATTCTGAAGATTGTAATCAATAACCAGTGAGTATTGAGGGTAAAGGTCTGCAACTGCTTTCTGAACAATGAAATTTAGAGAGCGGCTGTAAGTTCGCTGACCGTCAGGATGTGCGTATTCAATGAAGTTTATATTGTGTTCAACATAAATCTGAAAACTGAGCTCCTTCAGCTGATTATCCACAATCGCTGCCAGAACAGGATTCTCTGGAATATATCCTGTCTTTTCCAGCAGCTCTCCCAGGCTTGTGCCGGGCTCACAATCAAATATTGCATTCAGATTCTCACAGTAAACTTTAATTGTTGCCATAATTTCAATTATTTGGTGCCTATAAATATAGGCCTGTTACAGATACAGGATTCTTTTTAATCTCTTCAGGTTTGCCCCGGGCAACAATTGTACCCCCTGAGGCTCCCCCCTCCGGACCCATATCAAAAATATAATCAACAGAGCGCAACACATCCAGGTTATGCTCTATTACAATCACAGTGTTCCCCTGATCTGCAAGCTTTTGCAAAACGCCTAAAAGAACTCTTACGTCTTCAAAATGCAATCCTGTTGTAGGTTCGTCAAGGATATAAAGAGTGTTCCCGGTTGCTCTTTTAGCAAGTTCTGCAGCCAGCTTTACCCTTTGGCTCTCCCCTCCTGACAGGGTTGTTGCCGATTGTCCAAGAGTGACATACCCCAGCCCCACATCATCCATAGCTTTTATTTTTTGAACTATTGAGGGCATGTGTTCAAAAAATTCCACAGCCTGGCTTATGGTCATTTCGAGAATATCGCTGATGGTTTTACCTCTGTACTTAACGGCAAGAGTGTCCTGGGTATAACGCTTTCCGTTGCAGCTCTTGCAGTGTACGTATACAGCCGGCAAGAAGTTCATCTCAATTGTTTGCAGACCGGCCCCCTTGCACTCTTCGCATCTGCCCCCCTTTACGTTAAATGAGAATCTTCCTGGTTTAAAACCTCTAATCTTTGCATCAGGTGTTTCAGAAAAAAGTTTTCTAATATCAGAAAAAACATTTGTGTAGGTAGCCGGATTACTTCTGGGAGACCGTCCAATGGGAGCCTGGTCAATCTCAACCATTTTGTCAATATTGTCAATTCCCTTGACGGATGAGTACGGCAGCGGGGTATATAGTGATCTGTAGAAATGGTTGCTAAGTATCGGCATTAATGTCTCATTAATCAGAGATGACTTTCCACTTCCGCTAACTCCACTTATCCCTATAAAACAACCCAGAGGTATCTTAATATCAATATCTTTGAGATTGTTTCCGGTAGCACCGTTTAGCTCAATAAAAAGTCCGTTACCCTCTCTCCTTTTCAAAGGTGCAGGTATGGTTTTAATTTTTTTCAGATACTCTATACTCAAGCTATTAGTTGAAATTGCCTTAGAGATTTCCATCCTGAAGATATCATCGGGAGTGCCGGAAAAAAGCAGACGCCCCCCTTTCTCTCCCGCACCCGGGCCAAGGTCTATAATCCAGTCTGAGCTTGTCATCATCTCCTCGTCGTGCTCAACAACTATTATGGAATTACCCTCATCCCTAAGTTTTCTTAAAGAGCTGATAAGTTTTACGTTGTCTCTCTGATGGAGTCCGATGCTGGGTTCATCAAGTATATACAATACATTTACAAGCTTTGATCCTATCTGGGTTGCCAGACGTATTCTCTGACTCTCTCCGCCACTCAGACTCTTTGTGGATCTTGACAATGAGAGATAATTAAGACCCACATCCAGAAGAAACTGTGTCCTCTCCTTCAACTCTTTCAATATATCTCTTGCAATAATCTGCTGCCTGTTGCTGAGCCTCTCATTAAGATTGCATACCCAGTCATGCAACTGATCCATGTCCATATTTGAGACCTCGCTTATGTTGAGTCCATCAACCTTAAAATAGAGAGACTCTTCTGAAAGCCTGGTTCCTTTACAAACCGGGCACAATGCCTCCTCAGTGAACCGCTCCTTTCTCATAGTGAGCTCATCACTGTCACTCTCATCTTGTTCAATTTTTGAAATAATTCCTCCAAAACTCATCATATGGGAGACAGCCGGTGTAGAGCCCACCCTAAAGAGTTCGTCTGATCCATAGATTATTGTATTGAAGGCATCCTCAGGAATATCTTTAACCGGATCGTGGATTGAAAATCCGTATTTTTTTGCGATGGCCTCGATTTGAGCAAATACCATGTTGTTCTTAAACGAGCCAATAGGGGTAATCGCTCCTGATGAAATTGATTTTGAGTTATCCGGGATTATTTTTGATATATCTGCCTTGGAGATCATCCCCAGACCTTTGCAATGAGGGCAGGCACCCTGGGGAGAGTTGAACGAGAATGTATACGGAGCAGGCTCCGGATATGACAACCCACTCTCCGGACACATTAAATGCTTACTAAAGTGCCTAAGCTTGCCACTTTCTACATCAAATAGTGCAAGCGAACCCTTACCCACATTAAGCGCAGAGATAACAGACTCCCTCACCCTCTTTTCTGACCCCTCCGAGGGCAGTAATTTATCAATAACCAGCTCTATGAAGTGTGCCTTATATCTGTCAAGCGGCTTCAATGTGAGAAGGTCTAATATCTCACCGTCAACCCTCATCTGAACGAAGCCTCTTTTTATATAGAGGTCAAAAAGTTCGCGATAGTGACCCTTTCTTCCCTTTACAAGCGGAGCAAGCAAAACTGCCTTTTTCCCCTTATAATCCTTCATTATCATCGATACAATCTGTTCATCCGAGTACTTAACCATCTCAAGCCCGGTTACAGGAGAGTATGCGTTAGAGGCCCTTGCATACAAGAGTCTCAGAAAATCATAAATCTCAGTAATGGTACCCACTGTTGAGCGGGGGTTTCTGCCGGTAGTCTTCTGCTCTATTGCGATAATGGGACTCAGCCCATCAATTGAATCCACATCAGGTCTCTCAAGGGCACCCATGAACTGCCTTGCATAGGCAGACAAAGTCTCCATATACCGCCTCTGCCCCTCAGCATAGATTGTATCAAAAGCGAGAGAAGATTTCCCGCTCCCGCTCAAACCGGTTATAACCACAAGTCTGTTTCTGGGGATGGTAACATCAATATTCCTCAGATTATGAACTCTTGCTCCTCTTACCTCTATATCACTCATATTATTACGAGCCTTTTAAAGCTCTCTTGCACCCTCGTCAGGTATTCTAACTGTAAATGTCTTCCTTAGCTTATTATCAAGTTTATTAGCCCTTATCCACTGGTTGTACAATTTAAGCATCTTGAAGTTTGTGTTGTGTTCAGCTGCAAAGTCGCTCCAGTTTTGAACCGACCCCTTTACAACAACCTCTTTGTATTTATAGGGTTTGAAAAGATCATCCTTGCCTATATAAAAACCAAAATTTCTGGGCTCCTCTAATAGAATCTTGAAAGCCAAAGCTCTGAAAACATATCGGGCTGTCTCTTCTGGAAACTGAGTGTCATAGTAGTTTCTCTGAGACTGTATCTTCATCCTGTACCTAACATTGCTCAATCCTATGTTGAATGAGGCAGCAGCCATAGTCCAGCTGCCGAATTCTGCATAAGCTTTCTTAAAATAAGCAGCTGCAGCCCTTGTAGACTTTTCAATATTGTACCTCTCATCCACCTCGGCATCAACTACTAGTCCGTACTCCTTGGCAGTACCGGCAAGAAATTGCCAGTATCCACCTGCATTTGCCGGCGAAACAACAGGTTGCAGACCACTCTCGGCAATACACAGATAATAGAAATCCTCATGAAGGCCCTCCTCTTTGAGAATCTTTACAATCTCCTCTTTGTACCTGTTGTTCAGCTGAATTATGTATGTAATGCTTGCATGCCAGTATGAAATTACCATAAGCTCCCTCTGAAGAGACTCCTTTACATCTGAATAATTAAGGGGTACATCCTCCCCGGCAAAAGAGAGCTTTTTAGGAATTGCAGGTACTTTCACAACCTGCTCCACCTGATCATTCTCAACTTCAGCTGCGTTGGCAGAGCTGTTTCCGGTTCCGGTACAAAAAACCAGAAGTGGAAGAAATAGTAAAAATCTTAATCTCATAATTGTTTGGATTAATTTATTCATATCTGAGGAATGGATTGGTTGCCAATTCGTTTCCGATTGTTGTGGCAGGACCGTGTCCGGGATAAACCTTGAAATCTTCGCCAAGCCTGGTAACTTTATTCAGCAGACTATCCATCAGCTGTTCATAATCACCTCCCGGCAAATCTGTTCTGCCGATGCTCCCTGCAAACAGGGAATCTCCGGTGATAACAAATTTATCTGTATCAGAGACAAGACACACTCCTCCACGTGAATGGCCAGGTGTATGAAGCACCCTGAGTGAGCTCTTACCAAATTTAATTTCCTCCCCATCTTTAAGGTCTATGGTGTCAACAGGTGGCTGCTCAATTTTGTAGCCAAACATCTCTGTATATTGTTTTGCTCTTATTAGATGATGCTTATCTTCATTATGAATGAAGGATGGGATATTCCATTTGGAGATCACAAAGGCATTGCCCATTATATGGTCAAAATGTCCATGAGTGTTTACCAGCTTAACCGGAACAAGATTGTTCTGTTCAATAAACTTAACAAGCCTCTCCTGTTCACTTACTGTAAAGCAGCCAGGGTCAACTATAATACACTCCTTTGTCTCATCCCACAAGATATAACTGCACTCTCTGAGATCGTTAAAATAAAATGATTTTATCTCTATCATAAAATTAGATTTAACTATTGTTCAGTTCCCTCCAGCATAGGAACAAATTTGTAATCACCATGTTCACTTTTAATGAACTCGGTTTCACTCCTCCTCTCAATTACTGTCATGGTTTGAGTACCATTCCCAATAGGAATCACCATCTTTCCGCCCACAGCCAACTGTTGAAGCAACTCTGACGGAACATCAGGAGCACCGCATGTTACCAAAATACCCTTAAATGGTGCAAACTTAGGAAGACCGGCAAAACCATCTCCAAAGAACAGTGTGGGAGAGTGGTAATCCAGCCTCATAAGATTCTTCTGAGCAAGCTGGTATAGAGACTTCTGACGTTCAATACTGAAGACACGGTACCCCAGCTCAGTAAGTACGGCTGTCTGATAAGCACATCCTGTCCCTATCTCAAGAACCTTATCCCATTTAGATATTCCAAGAAGATCTGTCTGCATTGCAACAGTAAATGGCTGAGAAATCGTCTGACCCGCTCCTATAGGCAGCGGTTTGTCAAGATATGCCAGATGATCAAGCCCGTATTCAAGAAACATGTGCCTTGGGACACGCTCCATGGCATCTAGTATCTCCCTCCTAAACTGATATTTGCCGGAAAGTTGCGCTATCAGCTGTTTCCTTCTCCCCCTGTGTTGTAAAGTGTCTAACATTCCACAAAATTACTAAAATCTTTTCTTAATTTTGCAGCAACACGAACTACCAATCTATACTTAAACTGATCATCATGCACATTGCAATAGCCGGTAACATAGGAAGCGGAAAAACAACACTTACCAGACTCCTTTCAAAGCATTACGGATGGGAGCCTAAATACGAAGAGGTAGACAACAACCCATATCTTTCTGATTTTTATCATGATATGCAAAGATGGTCGTTTAATCTTCAGATTTACTTCCTTAAAGAGAGGTTTAAAGGCCTTGTAGAAATTGAGAGAAACGCAATAAACGTGGTTCAGGACAGAACAATTTACGAAGATGCCAGAATCTTTGCCCCCAATCTTCACAGTATGGGTTTGATGTCCACACGCGATTTTGAGAATTACAACTCCCTTTTTGACCTTATGCTCTCCCTTGTAAAACCGCCTGATTTACTTATATATCTTCGCTCCTCAATCCCAAATCTCGTCTCACAGATTCACAAGAGAGGCAGAGATTATGAAAGCGGAATAAGAATAGACTACCTCTCAGGTTTGAATGAAAGGTATGAGAAGTGGATTACCGGGTACAAAGACGGAAGAGTTCTTATCATTGATGTTGATGAGAATAAATTTGAAGACAAACCGGAAGATTTGAGTCTTGTAATCGATAAAATCGACGCTCGTCTAAACGGCCTCTTTTAATATTTCAAAAATGATTTTTACTGTAAGAGACCAGTATGTTCTCTTATCTGAATTTTAGCATCCTTCCAGCGTGGAATATCAATCTTAGGGCCAATAACCTCAACAACTTTTGCTGCTACTATTGAGCCCACATCTCCACACTCCTTGAGAGATAATCCGTGAGCGTGTGCAAACAGGAAACCAGCCGCATATATGTCCCCGGCACCGGTTGCATCTATAGTGTCCGCCGGCCATGCCTCAATATAATGGTACTCGTCTCCGCTTTTTACCATGGAGCCGTCCTTTCCTATTTTAACAATCGCAATTTTGCAAATCTTGGCAATCTCATCAAGGGCCTCTCTCGGCTGCATCTTAGTAAAGACCTCTGCCTCTGTCTCATTTGCAAAAACGATGTCTACATAATGTTCGATAATATCATGAAGGAAGGCATCGTTACTCTCAACAACGTTATAACTGGCCATATCGATTGAGATAATCATCCCCTCTTCTTTCGCAAGCTCTACAGCTCTTCTTACCAGCTCCTGATTCTGAACCAGATATCCCTCAATATGAAAATAGTCGTAACCTCTGAA
This sequence comes from Bacteroidales bacterium, assembly GCA_034003005.1. Classification (GTDB taxonomy): domain Bacteria; phylum Bacteroidota; class Bacteroidia; order Bacteroidales; family UBA932; genus Bact-08. The sequence continues at coordinate 37,701 of JAVEZL010000011.1, read as the reverse complement.
CATCTCCGGGGTAAGATCTTCCGGTACAAGTTCAATAGCCGCTCCCAGATAAACTGCAAACGTTCTCTCAGCATTAGGAGCTGTGATAAACACCATCGCTCTTCCTGAGGCTGCTTTTCCCTTAAGCAGAGTTGAACTTATCCCGTTTCTGGCCTGGTCCGATTTAAAAAGAGAGCCGAGTTCGTCTGCACCTACTTTACCTATAAAAGAAGATGGCATCCCCAGAACTGCTGTTCCTGCAATTGTATTTGCAGCAGATCCTCCGGCAACCAGCTGGACTCCCATTGTCCTTAATCTTTGCCAGATTTTATCACCGGTCTCCCGGTCTACATGTTGCATACTGCCCCTGGGCAGATGGTAGTGATCAAGTAATGAATCATCCTCAAGCACAGCGAGGATGTCTGTTAAAGCGTTGCCAATTCCTAATATCGATTTCATTCCCGCAAAGTTCATATTTTTTTGTAGGTTTGCAAAAAAATGGTCAATTCCTTATGAACAACCTCTCCGGCAGGCTGCTGTCCGCGTTAAAATATGTTGTATTGCTATCTCTTGCCGGTGTGCTGCTGTGGCTCTCATTCAGGGAGGTCAAATGGGATAGTTTTGTAAGCGGAGTGAAAGATGCAGACTGGAGATGGATAGGTCTCTCAATGGTAATAAGTGTCCTTGCTTTCCTTATCCGGGCGCTCAGATGGAGACTCATAATGCTCCCTCTTGGAAAGCCTGTATCCAGGATGGATTCATGGCACGGTATTAATGTAGGTTATATAACAAACTTTGCACTTCCAAGAGCCGGGGAACTTGCCAGATGTGGAGTAATATCAAAAAAAACCGGACTCCCCTTTGAAACTGTGGCAGGAACTGTTGTTCTGGAAAGGAGCATTGATATGCTCTCCCTTTTTCTTGTATCTGCCGGAGTGATGGTCTTCTTCTGGGATAGCTTTGGGGGGTTTATCGATAAACAGATTTTATCATCGCTTGAGAATAAACTTTCCACAGAGTTGATTATTACTGGGGTAGTGATTCTTCTGGCTTCCGCTATGTTTTTATACATGATATGGAGGTACAGAAAAAGTCACCCTATTTTCGCCAAGATAGTCAACATTGTAAAGGGGATACTTGATGGTCTTGTATCGGGATTTAAGATGCCCCAGAAATGGACGTTTATAATCTACACAATTCTTCTGTGGGTATGCTACTGGGCTATGAGTTATACGACCATCCTTGCATTTGATAATCTTAAGGCCGGACTCGGAGCTGATGATGCCCTTTTTTTGATGATGGTGGGTAGTTTTGGATGGGTTATACCCGTACAGGGAGGAATAGGGGCCTACCACCTAATTATATCACTGGCCCTTTTGTCTGTTTACGGAATTTCTCAAACCACCGGAGTGGTCTTCGCAACCATTTCGCATGGCTCTCAAACTATAACAATGTTAATATTCGGAGCTCTCTCCCTGTTGAAAATCACACTGAAAAAATGAAGAAATTTATTGTTCTCACTCTCTTTTTATTACTGACTGAGTTTGCAGGTACAAGACTTTCTGCGTCTCCCTACAATCCGGAGGGTGGTAAAAGCGGCATTCACCTTGTGGTTGCTTCGTACAATCCTGACACTAAAAGAATGAGTGATTTTGTTAATTCATTCCAAAACACTCTTTTAGCCAAAAATCCTGCCAATAAGGTAATGCTGGTGGATATGGGTTTCAAAAACTTTCAGACGGAGGCTCATTTATGGTCTGACCAGCTAAAGATTGCTATATCGGAATTTAACACAGAGGATCTCAGGTCAATCGTATTTCTTGGACAGGAGGCATGGGCAACGTATATGACCATGGTGGAGAATGATTCATTATTTGCTGAGAAGTACAGAGAGGTACCTGTTTTTGCAGCCTTTGCAAGTTATAATGGAATAGCGATTCCCCGGGACTCTATATCACAATACTGGGATCCCTCACCGGTCAATCCTCAGAAACGTGTTGAAAAAGCGGGAATTGCCGGTGGTTATCTAAACATGTATGATTTCAACCGTAATATAGGCCTGATAAAAACCTTTTACCCAAATACCGGTACTGTTGCAATACTTACAGACAATACATATGGTGGTGCCTCACTCAAGGCATTGGCAAAGAGCGAATCAAGGCTATACCCGGACCTTGACTTTCATCTTCTGGATGGCAGAATTTATACAGAGGAGGAGATCACAAATCAGATAAACTCACTTCCACAAAATAGCGTTCTGTTGCTTGGCACCTGGAGGGTAAACATTAAGGGGCAATATTTTCTTGGAAACTCACTTCAACGTATAGTAGAGAAGCGAACTGATCTTCCTGTTTTCTCCTTGAGCGGACTTGGAATCGGGAGTACAGCAATGGGGGGATACATTCCAAAATATACTGTTGATGCAAAAGAGGTTGCAAGGCAAATAGAGCAGTACTATTCAGGTAATAAGGGAGAGGTAAGATTTGTTATAAATGAAGGACAGTACAATTTTGATAAGAGAAAAATGGAGCAGATGGGTGTAGAGAGTTATCTCCTGCCCTCAAATAGTATCATAATTGACAGCGAAGACCCTCAGGTAAAGCAGTACAAACATTTTCTCTTTCTTGCCATTTTGATTGTTATTATCCTCATTGTGCTTGTTGTATTTCTTGCTATTGTATACATGAAAAACAAAAAACTCAGAAAAGCACTTGAGAGAAATGAGAAAGAGATTCTGGAGGCTAAAACAAGAGCAGAGGAGGGGGATAAATTGAAATCGGCCTTTCTGGCTAATATGAGTCATGAAATCAGGACTCCTCTTAATGCAATAGTGGGCTTTTCACAGCTTATGTGTGAAGAGAGATGTACTCAGAATGACAGGGAGGGCTACAGCGATGTTATTAGCCAGAACTCGGAGATGCTGCTCACTCTTATCTCTGATATTCTTGATATCTCAAAGATGGATACCGGCAAGTTTGAGATGGACATAAAAGAGATCAATCTTAAGGAGCTTTGTGACCGGTTGTTTCAAACTACTCAGCATCTGAAAAAAGAGACAGTTGAATATGTATGTAAACCATATTCAGGTGAATTAATATTAAAAACCGATTTGCACAGGCTCTCACAAGTTTTGATTAATCTCATTTCAAACGCTAACAAATTTACAGACAGAGGCACAATAACTCTTGAGTACAGACTCAGGGCAGAACATGGAGATGTATTATTCACAATAACTGACACAGGAAAGGGTATCCCAAAAGAAAAACAATCCAGATTGTTTGAGCGATTTGAGAAGCTGGATGACTATACCCAGGGAGCTGGTCTTGGACTTGCAATTTCCAAACAGATAATAACAAGGATGGGTGGTAAAATCTGGATTGATCCTGATTATACAAATGGCGCAAGATTCTGCTTCACACACCCTTTATGATAATTTTTTATTAAGTTTGCGGAGTTATGTCATTTCTCAGAGTCCTTATATGTATACTCTTCCCTCCGTTAGCTGTAATTGACTACGGATGCGGATCTGTTCTTATTGTTTTTCTCCTCACTCTTGCAGGATGGGTACCCGGGGTAATAGCCGCTCTCATCATTGTGAACAGGTCTGTGAGATGACAGATCATAAACCAATAATTGTTTAACAATATGAAAAGGTTCTTATTACTGGCTGCGGTTATCATGGTTTCTGGCATTTCATTTGCCCAGAAAAGCAGTGATTTTGTAATGTCTGCAGAATTGGGGTTTGTAAAAGGGGTTGGTGTTGAGAGGCACAATTATGGAATTGCGGCTTTTAATTACGATTATAAAATTTCAAGACTTTCGACTATAGGAGCTGGTGTGGGAGTGGGAGTTACAGACGGCACTTATGACCGGTTTATTTTCCCTGTATACGCAAGAATGAAGTTCTATTTTCTCGAGGCAAAAGTTTCCCCTTTCTTCTTAATGAATGCAGGATACACATTCAGTTCCGGCCACAAACCGGGAGATGGATTTGGAGTTTCGTTTGGAACATATATTGGAGCAGACTTTTCTCTGTTTAAACAAAATAATTTTTTTGCAATACTGGGGAGCAGCTATCAGGGGCATATCATTTTCAAGGACCTTAATATAAATTCCAAATTGATAAACAGGTTCCTCTGGGGTCCGGACATCCGCATTGGATATAAGTTCTGATTTGCATAAAAGGGATTTTTTTCTTATATTGCTTACCACTTAACTTAATTTGAACCAATATATGAAAAACTACATCTTTTTTACTTGTGATGGCACAACTATGGATCCTGACGGAAACGAAACTGAAAACTGCCAGATACTTGGTTGGGCAAAAGGCAGCAGTGAGTCAGACGCCTTTCAGAACTTCAAAAAAGAGAATAAATTTGTCAATAATTATGACAAGGTCCAGTGTCAGGAGCTTGCAGATGACAAAATCTACAGATTAGTTTAAAAAATGGAAGATTTTCTGGTAAATTTTTTCTGGGGCAATGAGACGGTCGCCTCATTGGCTATGTTATGGATTACAATAATGCTCATAACAGTAGCCGTTTGTTTTCTTGTGTCTGAAATTGCACACAACTACAGCCAGGTTGACAAACTTTGGAGCCTTATGCCGCCAATCTATGCAATCATCACATATGCATACTTCCCTCATTCAGACAGGGTTTTATTAATGACAATCCTGGCTGTTGCATGGGGAGCCAGACTTACCTGGAATTTTGCGAGGAAAGGTGGCTATAGCTTAATCCCATGGAAAGGTGATGAGGATTACAGATGGGGTGTACTCAGGGAAAAACCGCTATTAAAAGGAAGACTTAAATTTGGGATATTTAACCTCTTCTTTATCTCCTTCTATCAGATGTTTCTTATAATGCTCTTTTCAACCCCGCTACTTGTCGCAGCATCTCATGCCCAAGAACCTTTAGGCTGGCTTGATATTGTTGCTGCAATTCTTGTACTCGGATTCCTTACTCTTGAAACAGTTGCAGACAATCAGCTTTTCAGTTTTCAAAAACAGAAAAAGGGAATCACAGCAAAGGAAAAGAGGTTTGAGAATTCTCACAAGTACGGTTTTATGTGCGATGGACTCTTTTCAACATCAAGACATCCAAACTGGCTTGGTGAGCAGTCTGTTTGGGTTGCCTTTTATCTGTTCAGCATATCGGCTTCCGGCCTTATAATTAACTGGAGTATTGTGGGATCGCTGCTCCTTTTGATGTTGTTTCAGGGTAGTGCGTGGATAACAGAGGGAATCAGCAAAGGGAAATACCCTGGCTACTCAGATTACATAAAAAGAGTACCCAAATTCCTTCCAAAAATATTTTAATTTAGCAGATGCCTGCAGGTTTTAAAAGATTTTCACTTCTGGCAGTATTTCTCTTTGTCTTGAATTCACTGCTGTTTGCAGTTATAAAAGAGAACAAGAACGCCCCAAATGGTCCGGATGGTTCATACGAACTGACCATTTTTGTGATACCTTCCTATGAACCTATTGAGTGGAAATCTCCGGCTACACTAATCAGGTCAACTGTTAACAGTTTTATGGAGTCCTCTTTCAATAAAAATCTGTATCCAATAGGTCATCTTTTTATTGAGTTGAAAAATTCTCAGGGAGAGGCACTAATCAGGACATCAATAGCCAGTAAAAGACCTTCTGAACAGAGGAGAATGATACTTCAGGATAAGATAGGCCTGGCAATGCTGGGTGCTCCGGTTGAAGCCAGAATGGAGAGTATGGAGGAACTTGAAGAGAAGATTGACAGATTTGCAAGGAGGGGCAGAATCTCCTTTATTTCATACAAGATTTTACCTAAGGCCGCTGACAGGGTTATCAGGTATGTCGAACAATTTACTTCCAGAGATTCCCTGGGTAAAAGCCCTTCGGATAGATACAGCGGCTCCTTCTGGCCACTGTATCATAATGAAGGGGCGGGTTGCAGCGCTTTTGGCATGGCTGCCCTTAAACTGACCGGAGCAAAAATTGACTACCCTGAATGGTATGTGAAAGTTAAGGTCCCATACGACCTTGTAGGTGGTAAATTCAATAACATGCTCAAAGTAAAACCACGTGAAGTCTTAAAAAGAGATTCATGGCACGACGGATCCGGACAGGAATGGAAAGATTATTATACTCATTTCATATACGACCCCAGTTATATCTATCACTGGATATTGAAACAACTTTCGGCGCCTGAATTGCCGGAAGGTTTTACAAGAAGTACAAAAACGGCACCTAACGGAAAAGTTATTAGCGGGCTCTCTTCTGACGCTACCGACATTAAGACTCCTGATGGTCCCATATTCATAAGAAGAGAGAGCCAGTCCGTTTTTATAAATTAAAAACCTTGGCGTTATGAAAATACTGAAAACTAAAGGTGCTCTCGTACTTTTAACTATTTGCATCACAGTCAAATCTTCTGGCCTTGGCTTTGCTTTTAATCAAGATACAACCAGAGTTCATGAACTTCTTCTCTATACTGTACCATCTTTCATAAAACTAGACTGGAGCTCACCATCTTCATTACTGGAAAAGTCAATTGATAGTTTTATACTATCGCGATTTTCAAAAAAGTCATACTCCATTGGTCACATGATTATTGTTTTCAATACTCCCATGGCAGACTCTTCAGTTAAAATGGCAATGAGATCCACCTCAAATAAAGAGAAGATTGATCTTTTCATAAGAGACGGAGTAGGCCTTGGAATATTGGGAGCTCCAATGTCCGGAAGACTTGAAACTCCTGAAGAGATTGATGAATATCTGTCTTTTTATCAGAAACGTGAGCGGCGGAGAATTTCATTTATCCGTTATATCCTTAACGACAAATCTGCAGACAGAGTGTTAAAATTTTTGTCACTCTATTCCGGCAAAGAGAATCCGGAATACCGTCCCTATAAATTGTACGGAGGAGAGTTCTGGCCAAGATTTAAAAATGAGGGAGCGGGTTGTTCTGCATTTGCAATTGCTACCTTGGATGTTGCCGGAATTCCTGTAAATAATCCTGAATGGTATGTCTCAGTTAATATTCCACAAAATATAGTAGGCGGAGAATATAATAAAGGCAGAAAAGTAAAGGGTGTGGACATTGAGTATTCTAAACGTTGGCATAGTGGAGATGGGGTAGCCAATGTAGATTTTTTTCCATACATGGTTTATGATCCGTCAAAACTATACGACTGGATCCAGAATCTTTTGTCAAACCCTGTAGATCAGTACAAACCTTATAAAATTGGCCGGTTTAAAGGGGTCTCATATGATGCCAGAGGGATAATTCCTGATGACGAACCCATTATTATAGAAAGAAAGGAGCCATCGGTATTTGTAAATAAAAATATTATAGTACCTTTGCGCCCCTAATGACATTTGACAATCTTGAAATTATAGAGCCTCTATTGAGAGCTCTTAATCACGAGGGGTATTCTACCCCTACACCCATTCAGCAACAGGCTATTCCGGTAATTCTCAATAACCACGACGTTCTAGGTTGCGCACAGACAGGCACCGGTAAAACGGCTGCATTCTCTATACCCATTCTTCAAAATATATACAAGGCCGAAAGAAAAGGTCAAAGAAGAGAGGTAAAGGCACTTGTATTAACTCCCACAAGGGAGCTTGCAGTTCAAATTGATGAAAGTTTTGCATCATACGGACGCTACACAGATTTAAGACATACAGTAATTTATGGAGGAGTTGGTCAAAGAGCTCAGACTGACGCTCTAAGAAGAGGTGTTGACATATTGGTTGCAACTCCCGGAAGGCTTCTTGACCTGATGAATCAAGGTTACGTAGACTTACGAAGAGTAGAGTTTTTTGTTCTTGACGAAGCAGACAGAATGCTAGATATGGGATTTATACACGATATCAGAAAAATCGTATCAAAAATTCCTCCAAAGAGACAGACACTCCTCTTTTCTGCAACAATGCCAGATGAGATTGCACACCTGGCAGAGAGTATTCTCAGAGATCCTGTAAGGATTGAAGTTACACCTGCTGCATCTACTGTAGATACTATTGAGCAGTTTTTGTATTACGCAGACAGAGAGCATAAGATGCCTCTGCTTGTTGACCTCCTGAAAGACGAGAGCAAAGAGTCTGTACTGATTTTCTCCAGAACAAAACACGGAGCAGACAAAATTGCTAAAAACCTTCTTAGAGAGGGCATAAGGAGCGATGCTATTCACGGAAACAAATCGCAGACTGCCAGACAAATTGCTCTGAAAAAATTCAAAGCCAAAAAAATCCGAGTACTTATTGCAACAGATATCGCTTCCCGCGGAATTGATATCGATAACCTTTCCCACGTAATTAACTACGACCTTCCTGAAGATCCGGAGAGTTACGTTCATAGAATTGGTCGTACCGGCCGTGCAGGAATGACTGGAATTGCGCTTTCTTTTTGCGACACAAAAGAGAGAGCTCTTCTTAAGAGCATCCAAAAACTTATAGGCAAAAAGCTGAATATTCTTGAGCACGAACTCGCAATTTCCGAATCAGTACAGAAGCCGGAGCGTAGGAGCAGAAGACGATAAAGCTTATATTTGCAAATAAAACTGCAAATTATGGCTAAATACGGATGGGCAATCTGGTCCCTGCTTCTTGCTGCAATAGCAACATTTCTTGCAATTCCCCAAACAAGGGAAATATTTGAAGGGGCCACCGCCTCTCACCCTTACATTATGGGCTTTATTAAATTTTCCATCCTCTCTACTATGGGGGAGTTCCTGGCAGTACGCCTGGTTAAAGGAGAGTGGCAAGCCGTAAAAGGGATGTTTGCCAAGATGGTGGTGTGGGGTGTTCTGGGAATGATGATTGTTGCAATGTTTTCACTGTTTACAGCAGGTGTTGCAGGTGCTGCAGCCAAAGGTCTTTTGTGGACCGGCGGTTCAAAACTCCTTTTTGCTTTTTTCGTTTCATTTATAATGAACTACACCTTTGGGGCAGTCTTCATGGCAGCCCACAGAATTACCGACTCTCTTATTGAAAACGGAGGCGGGGTATCAGCCACAATTACAAATATCGACTGGAGCGGGTTTATTAAATTCGTAGTGGGCAAGACAATCCCATTTTTCTGGGTGCCTGCCCACACGATCACATTTCTACTGCCAGACCAGTACAGGGTGCTGTTTGCAGCATCCCTCTCAATAGTACTAGGACTTATTTTGTCTTACGCGAAGCTCCGTAAATAGAGGCTTCGTTTACAAGATGTCTGAAGATTCCTATGAAGGTGTCATATCCATTTGATGTAAACACCTCAGGATGAAACTGAACACCATAAACCTTTGTACTTCCCACCTTTTCCATCGCCTCAATTACTCCATCTTTAGACAAGGCTGTAACTTTGAAGCCCGGAGCAACATCCTTCACTCCCTGATGGTGGAATGTGTTTACTGCAACACTGTCCAGACCTATCTGCTTGTTAAGCAAAGAGCCCTTTTCAATAAGAATTGAGTGGGTTCC
>JAVEZL010000011.1:23643-28171 GCA_034003005.1 Bacteroidales bacterium | reverse complement strand
GCAGCCTGAGTAAGTCCAGGGTGGTATCCAAGGAGCATAAACATTGGGATAAATACCGGAGCCATAATTGCCCATTTAGCAGAGGCACTCCCCATAAACATATTAAGGAAAGCCGCAAGCAAAGTGAATGACAGAATAAGAGGAATACCTGTAAAGCCGATGTTCTTTAGGAATTGAGCCCCGTCAATTGCCAGTACCAGGCCAAGATTTGAGTAATTAAACCAGTAGATAAACTGAGCAGCAAAGAAGACAAGAACAATATATCCACCAAGACCCTTCATAGAGTGAGTCATGTGTTTAATCACATCCTTATCGTTCTTTATTGTACCTACAATTATCCCGTATATCATTCCCGGAACCAAGAAGAGCAGAAGAAGACCCACAACTATCCCCGAGAAAAACGGAGATCTCAGAACACCCCCTGTTTCCGGATCCCTGAGGAGCCCGTTTTCAGGTATAATGGTCCATGCCATCGCCGCCATAAATAGAAGCGTTCCCAAGCCGGCCCATTTAAGGCCCTTCTTTTCACGTGGTGTTATCTGCTCAATTTCAAGAGGCTTTTCATTACCATGATATGCTCCAAGTCTGGGTTCTACAATTTTTTCAGTAATCCATGTACCTACAAAAACCACCATCAGAGCACTGGCCACCATAAAAAAGTAGTTTACCATGGGGTTTATGTTCATCTCCGGGTCTATGATATTTGCGGCAGATGTAGAGAGTCCGGCAAGTATGGGATCAACAGACCCTATAAGAAAATTTGAACCAAAACCTGCACTCACCCCCGCAAACGCAGCTGCAAAACCGGCCATGGGGTGTCTGCCAAGTGCGTGAAAAATCATTGCTCCCAAAGGTATTAATATTACATAGCCCACCTCAGAGGCCAAATGGGAGAAAATACCCGCTACAATAATCGAGGCTGTTATAAGTTTTTTAGGAGCCCCCAGAACCAGCTGGCGAACAAGCACCGTAAAAAGGCCGGAACCCTCGGCAACCCCTATACCTATCATAATAACCAGTACCAGTCCAAGCGGAGGAAATTTAACAAAGTTGTGCTCAACATTTGTGTAAATCCACCTGATTCCATCTCCATCAAGCAGATTTCGCACCTTAATTATCTCACCGGTTGAGGGGTGAGTCGCCTGGAGTCCTACGGCAGATGCCCACCATGAGAGGAGAGCGATAATTACTGCCATCATAAAAAATAGTGTTGCCGGGTGTGGTAATTTGTTCCCGACCACTTCAATAGTGTCTAATACTCTTGCAAAACGGCTTTTATTAGTCATTTTGTAGTTGTGTTGTTTTAGTTAATAATTTATTTTTAGTTGCTTAGTTTTTTCCATATTCCAAAGTTCTCACCTCCACCAAAATCAATATCAAGTGAAGGGTTATCACCTAATTCAAATTTCACCGTAAACCCATGCCCATCGCTGCGGAAAGTGAATTCTGTCCCATCTCTGTGCACAAGTTTATGTCTCCACCCCTTAGGGCCCACAGTTATGTATGCATCTCCCCCCTCAATATCAACAACTGCCTTACCAAATAGCTCCCCTTTGTCATAAACGCCTGCTAGAGCTGCCACTGGAGGAGCACTCTTTTTCTCTGCCGATGCCTCCCTCTTTTGAGCCTTCTCTCTGCTCTCGGATGAGCTCTTTATCCACTCAGCCAGATATTCTGCGCTGTAGTCTTTTAGAGTCTCTTCTCCCCTGTACATATCAATCAAGCGCCTCATAAGTGAGTACCTCAGATTTGCAGGAGCATCCGAATTAACAAGAAACACCATTCCAAGGTTTAGTTCAGGAACAAAAGCTACAAGAGTTGTAAAACCCCATGTAGTTCCGGTATGGAACCAAAGTCTGTATTTGCTGTTCTGCTCAACAAACCAGCAATGAGCATAGAGGGTTGTACGAGATGAATCCTGAGAGGTTATAGTATGTCCTCTGTGAAGGTAGTTCATCCCCTTTCTTGTGATAATCTCTCTCTCCCCAACAGTCCCCTTATTCAGGTGAAACTGAACATATTTAAGCATATCTGGAACAGTAGAGTTAACCGACCCGGCAGGACCCACAACAGTAAGCCAGTGCAAAGCCTGCTCCTCACCCAGGAGTGGTGCAGAATAGATAGAATCTCTCCATCCATAATCATGTGGAACAGCAGCATAAGGTGAGGCTGCAAAAGGCTCCCCATTTGCCGATGTATTGTACATTCCAAGCGGGTCAAGTATCACCTCTTTAAGGTTGTCCTCCCAGCTTTTTCCGGATAGCTTCTCAATTATCTTTTGAGCAATTATAAAAGTAATGTTATTGTACTCGTAAGAGCCCCTGAAACTATATCCGGGTTTAAGAAGATGCATCATCTTGTAGACATCATCCCTTGAGTAGCCCAGATTAGGAATATATGTACCCTGCTGCCCCTTCATTCCCATTCTGTGAGTCATTATGTCCTTAACCTGAAGATTCTCCTCAATCCAGTTATCATAAAGATCAAGATCCGGCAAAATGTTCTTTACTGTATCCTCCCATTTAACCTTTCCCTCATCCACAAGCTTTGCCATAAGTGTAGCAGTGAAAGATTTTGAGACCGAGCCTATCTGGAATAGGGATGTCTCATTTACAGGTGTGCCATCCGGACGGGCAACTCCAAAACCTTCGTTTAATACAACTTTACCGTCTTTAATTACACCGGCTGCTATTCCTGGTATTTTCCACTCGTTTTTAACCTTGATGATGTAATCCCGGAAGTTATTAATATCGATCTCGCTCTTGTTTTGAGCATATGCTGCTGAACCGCAGAAAGAAAGCAACAGCAGAAGGGCTGTTGTAAAGGTGTGGGTTAGTTTCATTGTAAAAGTCATTTCAGACAAAGATAATTATATTTGTAAACTAATAAATTTTATGAGGATGGCTAAGGTGAAAAAGGCGTGGTTCTGCACATCGTGCGGAAATGAGAGTGCAAAGTGGCTTGGGAAGTGCCCTGCTTGTGGTGAGTGGAATACAATGCAGGAGGAGATTGTATCGAGAGAGGGGAGTTCATCTTCACCTTTTGGGAGAGGGGGAGGAAGGGCCTCCGGGCACTCGCCCCGGCCTGAATCGTTATCATCTATTTCCACATCTGAGGAGCAAAGAGTGTTACTGGGAATGTCTGAGATGGACAGGATTCTGGGAGGAGGACTTGTGCAGGGATCACTTGTTCTTATAGGAGGTGAGCCGGGTATAGGAAAATCTACACTCTCGCTTCAGATACCTCTTCACTCCCCACTTATTAAAACGCTTTATGTATCTGGAGAGGAGAGTACCAGGCAGATTAAATTAAGGGCACAGAGACTTGGCGGAGATGATTCAAACTGCCTTATACTAAGCGAAACACTTATTGAAAACGTCCTTATCCAAGCGAAAGAGACTGCTCCTCAGCTTATAGTTATTGATTCAATTCAAACCATGTATTCAGAGGCACTTGAAAGCTCTCCGGGTACTGTCTCTCAGGTGAGAGAGTGCGCAGCCCTGCTTTTGAGGTATGCAAAAGAGAGCGGAGTGCCTGTTCTTATTATTGGCCATATTACCAAAGATGGCAGCATTGCCGGGCCTAAGGTTCTGGAACATATTGTAGATGTTGTGCTTCAGTTTGAAGGAGACACAAGGCACTCTTACAGGATTCTGAGAAGTATTAAAAACAGGTTTGGGTCAACTGCTGAACTGGCAATCTTTGAGATGGTTGCAGAGGGTTTGAGAGAGGTCTCCAATCCATCTGAGATGCTTATACCTATGCACGGGGAGGACCTCTCCGGGATAGCAGTAGCTGCAATGCTTGACGGCACAAGGCCATTTCTCATTGAGACACAGGCGCTTGTAAGCACTGCTGCGTACGGAACTCCTCAAAGGTCTGCAACTGGTTTTGATTCCCGCAGAACAAACATGCTTCTTGCGGTTCTTGAAAAAAGGGCTGGTTTCAAACTAGCGTCAAAGGATGTGTTTCTGAACATGGCCGGTGGCCTGAGAGTTACAGATCCGGCTTGTGATTTGGCAGTAGTTTGCGCTATCTTGTCTTCAAACTTTGACTACTCAATCCCATCCAGATACTGCTTTGCGGCAGAGGTGGGTCTGAGCGGTGAGATTCGGCCTGTAAGTCAGGTAGAGCGAAGGATAGCTGAGGCTGAGAAACTCGGCTTTGAAAAGATATTTGTATCTGCATTCAGCAAACATCCAAAGATGAGCAAACAACGAATTAAAGTTGTTTTGATTAAGGATATCCCGGAGCTTGTAAGAGAACTTTTTAAAGGTTAGTCACCAAAAAATTACATAAAAAAGAGCGACACTCCTACAACGCTTAGTACTGCTCCCACTGTCTCAACCCAGGTCACCTTTTTCTTGTAGATGAGTATGTACGGCAGTAGAATAATGATAGGTGTAGTGGCCATAATTGTTGATGCCACAGCTGTGTTTGCATTCTGAACAGCGAGCAGTGAGAGGGAGACCCCAACAAAAGGTCCAAATATTGAACCTATGAATGTTGCTCCCATAGCCTTGCGATC
>JAVEZL010000011.1:22072-23543 GCA_034003005.1 Bacteroidales bacterium | reverse complement strand
TAATCCGTGTCCGGACAAGTTAAAAAGTATAACCTCAGACCTTCCGGATTCTTTTGCCTTTAGGGCCTCTATGATAACAGCAGCAATAGCGTGGTTACTCTCAGGAGCAGGGATTATCCCCTCGCTTTTTGCAAACATAAGCCCGGCAGAGAATGCATCGGTTTGCGCTATAGCAACACTGTCAATATACCCCTCTCTTTTTAGATGGCTTACAAGTCTTCCACCTCCATGATACCTCAAGCCGGCAGCATGAATCTGCTCCGGAGAGAAATCGTGACCCAGAGTAAACATGGGTATAAGCGGAGTTAACCCGGCACTATCACCAAAATCATATCGGTACTCCCCACTTGTTAGTTTGGGGCAGGCAGCAGGCTCGGCAGCAATAGCCTTAACATTGTGCCTTATAAAAGGGAAAGCTATCCCGGCAAAATTTGAGCCCCCTCCAAAACATGCAATTACTTTGTCCGGTCGCTCCCCAGCCATCTCCATCTGCTTCTCCGCCTCAAGACCTATTATTGACTGATGGAGGAGGACGTGGTCAAGCACACTGCCCAGAGCGTATCTGGTGTCGCTGCTTTTAACAGCCATCTCTACCGCTTCCGATATGGCAATTCCCAGGCTGCCCCTTTCATTTGGAGATGAGGCAAGCAGGCTCCGTCCATACTCAGTAACTGTAGATGGTGAGGCGTGAACAGACGCACCATACGAGTTCATTAATATCTCCCGGTAAGGCTTTGCATCATAACTCTGTCTAACCATAAAAACATCAAGGGCAAGACCAAAATGGCTGCAAGCTATACTCATTGCCGACCCCCACTGACCAGCTCCTGTCTCCGTTGTAATTCTTTTTATCCCCTCTCTCTTATTATAATATGCCTGAGCAATTGCTGTATTCAGTTTATGAGAACCAACAGGACTTACACTCTCATTTTTAAAGAAAATTTTAGCGGGGGTGTCAAGTGCCTTTTCTAAACCATAAGCCCTCACTAAAGGGGTGGGCCTGTACATTTTGTAATACTCCAGTATCTCATCAGGAATCTCATGCCATCTCTCATTTGAGAACTCCTGTCTTACAAGCTCTTTTGCAAACAGGGGCTCCATCTCCTCCGGTTTAAGTGGTTCGTTTGTTCCGGGATTTAACAGAGGATCCGGTGATTTTGTTAAATCGGCTTTAATGTTGTACCACATTTTGGGCACATCGCTCTCATCCAGCATGAATCTTTTTCTTGTTGTCATAACGTTAATGTATTAATAAAAAAAGGCCCGGAGCGTGAGCTCCGGACCTTGCGTTAACTTAGATATAATATACTTTAATTATAAATACCACGGCATAGCAGGCGACTCACAAATCTTTTCTGATTTGTGCCACCACCATGACTGAGTATTTAATATAGCTATTAGCATTTTTTACTATTGTTCTGCAAATCTATAAACTTTCTCTAAATACACAACGCAACATTCGCTGTTTTCC
>JAVEZL010000011.1:0-21972 GCA_034003005.1 Bacteroidales bacterium | reverse complement strand
TGCAATTGCCTTAGCCTCATCCTTTCCGTAAATCCCGGAAAGTAAAATGGTGGTGTCTTGTATAAAGCGGCTGTAAGTAGTCATGATTAAATCTGAAGGGCCCACATATTTCCGGCAAAGTCTGCAATGTAGAGAATACCGTTCTCAATTACCGGAGAGGTGAGCACCGGAGTCCCAAGATTGAACCTCCATTTAAATGCGCCAGACTCAGCCTCAACACAATACAAATAACCATCATTGGCTCCAAAGTATACATTTCCTGAATGCAGCAGCGGACTGCTCTCCACTGTAAGCTGATAATCCATTGTATATGGAGCAGTATAGAAGATTCCGGGGTTAGTCCTGAAGTTCCACATCTCTTTATAGCCCTCTTTTCTATTAAAGGCAACCACCCCCTTGTCAGTTGTACCTACAATGTAATATTTATCATTAACGAACGGCTTCGAATAGCTGTTAACAGTATATGGAATTCTCACATTTACTCTCTCTTCACCTGTTTTAGGATCTACCTCGGTTATATAATTGGGAGAGGTGTAGAAAAACGACCTGTCAAACGCAACTGGTGAGTTATCTGCATACCTTGTAATATTGTCCTTTTTCTCCCACAGAAGTTTTCCCGATTCAGCATCGTGTGCATATCTTCCGCTCCAGTATCCGGCGGAAAGAAGGACACCGCTGCCTGGTTCTACTACGGGAGAGGCTATTGTTGAAACGCCTCCGTTCCATGAATCATTCACCCAGAGAACCTTCCCGTCCTTAGCTCTCATTGCCGTGAGGAAATTTCCCTGACCTGCATAAACAACTCCGTCAAAAAGTGCAACACCCTGTGTGTATATTGGGTGAATACTATTACTTCGCAATTCTCTGCTCCACTTCAGAGAACCTCTTGATGCATCAATTGCATACACCTTACCCTCCACGTCTGCGGCAAAAATCATCCCGTTCCAGTACTCAATTCTGTTCTTGATTGAGTTTGACGTTTTAACTCTCCACGCCTCTTTTCCGTTGGATTTATCCAGTGCAACCACAGATGCCCCTGTTGCATTCTCATCATCTGTAGTGGCGGAAATAATGTATTTTTCAGTAATTACAGGAGATGACATAAACACCGGACCTCCAAGGTTTGTACTCCATGAAGCACGGGGATTTACGGGGAAATCTGCCGATTTGTACATTACGCTGCCATCAGAAAATTCGGCCTTAATCTTTATCGCGTCCACCGCATCAATTGATTTAATTGAATTCAGCGGAACAGAGACACTCCAGTTAAAACCGGAAATTTTTGACATCTTATGCTCCCTTTTACCCACAACAGCATATACATTTGTTGCCTCTGATGGGGTGTCGTAAACTGTTGCAATAACCTTAACGTTTCTTCTCTCTCTTCCAAGAAGTGACCGGCCGCTACCCTCCTCGTCCTCGAATGCTGTAGCCCTTATAAGTTTATCAATGGGTGAGTAGATTAGCTTAGAGGAAACATCGCCTTCCGGAGTAAAAAACACATGGCGGAATGATGATGGTGCATGGTCTTTGCCACCTTTGTTGGGTGACATTGTTGAGATAGTTGCTACACCACCCTTAAGTGTTTTGTGAAAAATATTAGTGTGGTAGTGTGCGTATAGATATGCCTTAAGATTCCTGGCCTTCATGTCCAGCTCAATGTTTTTTGTCTTGAGCACAAAATCACTCTCAAATCCCCATAGATGGTGATTGAGGATGATAACCGGTGTTCCTGTCTTTTGAAGCTCCAGGTCGCTCTTTAGCCAAGAATAGAGAATATCAGCTGTATATACAGGTTTTCTGTCTCCCTGAAGCACCGGTAAAACAACAAAGTGGACTCCGTTTATATTAAAGGAGTACCACGCTGGCCCAAACAGCTCCTCAAACAGTTCTTCTCCGCTTTTACCATCTACAAGGTCATGATTACCGAGGGTAAATACAGTTCTTACCCCAAGTTTAGACTGGTTAAGTTCAGCAGCATGAAACCTGAGCCCCTTTTCGTAACAGATGTCTCCGTTAAAAAGAACAAATGCAGGTTTTGTATTATTTACATGATTCTTAAAAAGATTCACCCACTCTTTATAAACGCCGGTTTCTGTGTCTCCTGTATGAATAAACATGGATGGATAACTGTCTCTCTTTACAAGTTTAAATGTGTAAGAACCCGATTTGGCATCCAGTCTCTGATAAAATGGTCCGTCATGGTCATAACCATTAGGTGTTGAAATAAACACAAACTTTGCACCAGGGCGTGTATCAAAGAAGAAGGTCCCTGTTGAGTCGCTTTTAACAACTGAATAGCCGTCTGAAACAACAACATCTGGAAGCCCCGTACCCTTTGAATCTATAATCTTACCGCTAATCCACTGCTGTGCAGCCATGGATTGCGATATAACAAGAAACAGAATTCCCAATAGTCTTGCTTTGTTCATTATAGTGATGAATAGATCAGTTTTGTTATAAATTCCTTTATTGTCATACCCGCTGCCCTGATTTGCTGCGGTACAAGACTCATCTCTGTCATGCCGGGAACTGTATTGATTTCCAGGAAGAAGATATCCTCTCCACGTACTATATAGTCAACCCGTACAACTCCTTTGCAACCAAGATATCTGTAAATATTATGTGTAGTGTTCTGTATCCTTGATGATAACTCCGCTGTAATCTCTGCCGGGCAAACCTCTTTTGATGCTCCCAGATACTTTGCCTCGTAGTCAAAGAATTCGTTATCAGGAATGATCTCTGTAACCGGAAGACGGACAAGAGTGCCATCAGATTCGTAAACTCCGTTTGTCATCTCTCTGCCTTCGATAAACTCCTCGGCGATTATTGAATCGGCCTCAGCAAAGGCAGAATCCAGAGCCGTTCTGAGTTCACTCCTCTGCTTAACCTTGGTAACACCAAAGCTGCTCCCCCCCACGTTTGGTTTCACAAAAAGGGGCAGCCCCAGCTTAGTGATAATTGCATCCTCGTCAATAATATCTTTTTTATGAAGTAGCACCTCTTTTGCGAGCGTAAGACCAGTATCTCTCAGATAGCATTTACATGCATATTTATCAAATGTAATAGCCGAGACAGTAGAGGGGCAGGTTGAATATTTCATGCCTATCATTTCAAAGTAGGCCTGAAGAAGTCCGTTCTCTCCGGGAGTACCGTGTATCATTACAAGTGCTGTGTCAAAGCTCACCTTTGACCCATTCAGAATAAAAGAGAAGTCCGCCTTGTCAATTCTGCAAATATTTGAGGGGTCAGTAACAACCAGCCACTCGCTACCCTTTATCAGAACTTCGTGCAGCTCAAACAATGTATTATCAATGTGAGATGCAACATGTTTGCCGCTCTTTACAGAGACCTCTGCCTCTGAGGAATCACCCCCGTATACGAGGGCCACAATTTTTTTATTCATGAGGTTAATTTATCAGTGGAAAAATGGGTCATTCACAAATGAGGTCCCCTCAACCTCATCTTCCGCTCCGCTGCAGTTAAGGACAGCTGAGAATCCGGCAGGTGAAAGGAATGTGTCATATTCAGAAATACCCAGTGTACCGTCAGCAAGAACCTTCTGCATAAAGATTCCCCAGATAGGCAAAGCCATATTCGAGCCACCTCCCAATGCGAGACCCTCAAAATGGACCTGTCTGTCCTCTGCCCCCACCCAGACACCGGCTGTAAGTTTAGGAACATATCCTATAAACCATCCGTCTGACTGGTCATTTGTTGTACCTGTTTTTCCCGCAATAGGGCCACGAGGCACATATTTATAACGCAACCTTGCTGCTGTTCCTTCATTTACAACTCCCTGCATTAGATTTACCATCAGGAAGGCTGTTGACTCACTAATTGCCTCCCTCTTTCTTCCGGTGAAGTTGCCAAGTACATTCCCCGCTTTATCCTCTATTCTTAAAACAAATGTAGGCTCCACGTGAACCCCTCTGCTCGGGAATGTGTTGTATGCACCCACCATCTCGTAAAGAGTAATATCAGCCGGTCCCAGGCAGAGTGAAACCACCGGATCCAGATGCGTCTTTATGCCGAGTCTCCTTGCCATATCAACCATTGCAAACGGACCAAACTGCTTCATCAGATAGGCCGATATATTATTTGAGCTTCGCGTAAGCCCCCACTTTAAAGTAACATGTTTTCCTATCCATTCCGGTTTGTCTGTACTCTCAGGTGTCCAGGTGGTATCACCCACTATAAAAGTCTGCGGAACATTTACAACTTTATCACAAGGGGTATAACCCTCCTGCATTGCAAGTGTATACAAGAAAGGCTTTATTGTTGAACCCACCTGTCTTTTTGCCTGCCTTGCATTATCATATTTGAAATACCTGTAATCCGGCCCCCCCACGTATGCTCTTACAAATCCTGTCTGCGGCTCCATTGCCATAAATGATGCTCTGAGGAAAGATTTATAATACTTGATTGAGTCGTTAGGAGTCATTGTAGTGTCAATATAACCAGGCCTCTTCCATGAGAATACCCTCATCTTAGCCGGTACACTAAAGGTCTTTTCAATTTCAGCATCAGACATCCCCTCCTGCTTAAGCATCCGCCATCTGTCACTCCATCTTCTTGCCTGTTTGAGTATATTGTCTGTAACAGATTTAGGCTCACCATTTGAGAAAGGCCTGTTGTTCTTCCACCTCAACTCTCTGAAGAAAGCCGGCTGAAGATCCTTGCCAAGATGCTCAACCACAGCCTCCTCTGCATAGCGCTGCATCTTTGCATTAATTGTTGTGTATATCTTAAGACCATCCTTATCCAGATTGTATTTTGAACCATCAGGTTTAAGGTTTTTATTTAACCATCCGTAGAAGGGATCATTTCTCCAGAGTGTTGAGTCTGCGGCATAATCCTCCCTGTAACGGTAGTCAGATCTGTCAGGTTCCTTTGCATTCATTACCCTTCTGAGCATATCCCGGAAATAGGGAGCCAGACCAGAGTTGTGGTCCTGCTGTGAGTATGCAAGGGTAACCGGTATCTGCACAACAGAATCGTAAACAGCTCTCTCTATAAAATCATATTTACGCATCTGATTAAGAACGTGGTTCCTTCGCTGGAGAGACAAATCAGGATTTATAACCGGATTAAATTTGGTGGGCTTGTTAACCATACCAATAAGAAGCGCGGCCTCCTCAATAGTGACTTCAGACGGCTCCTTTGCAAAAAATGTATTAGAAGCTGCTCTTATACCGTAAGCATTACTGCCAAAAAAGACAGCATTCATATACATGCTCAGAATCTCGTTCTTAGTATAGTTTCTCTCAAGCTTTACTGCTGTAATCCATTCACGAAACTTGTTTACACCCAGTACAACATAACGCGCACCTGGGATTTTGCTCCTTACTGTATCTCTGGGGAACAGTGTCTTTGCAAGCTGTTGCGTAATTGTGCTGCCACCTCCTCCTGATCGTGTCTGTCCAAGAATTATAGATTTAACAGCAACACGGGCAAGACTTTTGAAATCTATGCCGCTGTGGCTCATAAATCTAGCATCTTCAGTAGCAATTGCTGCAGCAACAAGATTTGGAGAGAGCTCATCATAAGTCACATATGATCTGTTTTCAATATGAAATGTAGTAAGCACATCTCCCTCTTCAGAAATGATCTCTGTGGCAAGATTGCTCTTGGGATCCTCAAGTTCACTGAAGGATGGTATATCCGCAAATATCCCCACAAGCAGCAAAACAAACAGCAGAAATATAAATGGCGCTATAACTATGATCCTAAACCACTTAGTAAATTTTTCTCTATTTTTTATCTCCATATTTTTTTGAGAATCGATGGTGTCTTAAAGGGCAAAATTAGGAATAAAAATTTTGATTATACCTTATTTTATACCTTACTTTGCAACCATCAAGGTATATTACAGACTATATGGGAGAGAATTTAGTAATTGTCGAGTCCCCTGCTAAAGCAAAGACTATCGGCAAATTTCTGGGGGAAGGATTCACAGTAAAATCAAGTTTTGGTCACATAAGAGATCTCGCATCAAATTCGCTCAGCGTTGATCTTGAAAATGGCTACGAACCTAATTATGTGATTTCAGATGATAAGAAAAAGGTCGTTTCTGAGTTGAAGGCTTTAGCCAAAAAATCAACACTAATATGGCTGGCATCAGACGAGGACCGTGAAGGAGAGGCCATTGCATGGCACCTTAGCGAGGCTCTCAAACTGGACCACTCAAAAACCAGGAGGATCGTTTTTCACGAGATAACAAAAGAGGCCATTGACAACGCTGTCAAAAGCCCAAGAGATATTGACATGAATCTTGTCATGGCTCAGCAGGCACGCAGAGTACTTGACAGGATTGTGGGGTTCCAGCTCTCTCCCCTTCTGTGGAAAAAGGTGAGACCAAAGCTCTCTGCAGGAAGGGTACAGTCTGTAGCAGTAAGGCTCATTGTAGAAAGGGAGCGCGAGATACTTGCATTTATCCCTAAATCACAGTTCAAAATAGATGGACTTTTCCATCCTGAAGGGACAAAGACCAGCATTAAGGTTAAGGCAGAAGTTCCTGAGAAATTCGAAAGTGAAAAAGAGGCCCTGGCTGTTCTGGAGTCCTGTAAAGAGGGGAATTTCAAGATTGCCTCAATAGAGGAGAAAGATGCAAAAAGAAGCCCTTCGCCTCCGTTCACAACGTCTACTCTACAACAGGAGGCATCAAGAAAGCTTGGATTTTCTCTTAATCAAACCATGAGAGTGGCTCAATCTCTGTATGAATCGGGTTACATAACCTATATGCGTACTGACTCGGTAAACCTGTCAAAGCTGGCACTTGGGACAGCAAAGCAGACTATTACGGATATGTACGGAAAAGAGTACTCAAAAACCAGACAATTCTCTACTAAAAGCAAAGGAGCACAAGAGGCTCACGAAGCCATAAGACCTACATATATAAGCAATTCAGATATTGACGGCACCCCTCAGGAGAAAAAACTATATGCTCTCATATGGAAGAGAACTGTCGCCTCACAGATGGCAGATGCATCAATACTCAGAACTGAGATAACAATAGGTTGCGATAAAACTGCAAGCCGCTTTGTGGCTTCCGCAGACAGAATTAAATTTGACGGTTTCCTTAAGGTTTATACCGAGTCTTCTGACGACGATCAGGAGGAGTCAGAAACCACTTTTAACCTTCCTGAGCTTAAGGAGGGTCAGATGATGGAGGTTCTAAACATAACAGCCTCTGAGAAATTTACCCAGAAACCGCCGAGATATTCAGAGGCAAGCCTGGTTAAAAAACTTGAAGAGCTTGGAATCGGCAGGCCTTCAACATATGCTCCCACAATTTCCACTATTGTACAGCGTGGCTACGTTACCAAGGACAACAGACCCGGTTTTGAAAGAAGCTGCAAAGTGTTTTCAATGGAGCAGGGCAAGATCAAGAGCACCGTTATAACTGAAAAATGGGGTGCAGAAAAGGGCAGACTGTTTCCTGAAGACATAGGGATGCTGGTGAACGATTTCCTGGTGGAAAACTTTGAAAGCGAACTGGACTATGGTTTTACAGCTAAGGTTGAGGAGCAGTTTGACATAATTGCACAAGGCAAGCTTAAGTGGAACAAAGTAATTGACGAATTCTACAAGCCATTCAGCAAGAAGGTTGAAGACACCCTTCAGGAGTCCAGGCCCAAGAACGCTGAAAGAGAGCTGGGACAGGACCCTGCATCGGGAAAGAGAGTAATTGTGAGACTCGGAAGATTTGGCCCTCTGGCTCAGATAGGTGAGAGCGATGATCCTGCGAAAAGATTTGTATCTCTTGCAAAGGGTCAGCTGCTTGAAACAATAACCCTTGAAGAGGCTCTTAAGCTATTTGCACTTCCAAGAACAGTTGGAGAATACAACGGAAAAGAGATAGTGGCATCATCAGGAAGATTTGGACCATATGTCAAATATGACGGCAAATTCATCTCTCTGGGGAAAGACCACAGCCCTTACGATGTAACTCTGGAAACCGCTGTTTCAATTATTACAGAGAACGACAAAAAGGAGCAGCAGAAACTGATTAAATCCTTTACTGAGCAAGGCATAGAGATTCTTAACGGAAGATTTGGACCATACATTAAAATGGGGAAAAAGAACTTCAAGATTCCAAAAGGAAAAGACCCCGCTTCACTGGACCTCGAAACCGTTCAGAAGATTATTGAAGAGACTCCGGATAAGCCAGCGAAAAAGCGATAATTCGTAATAATAAAATATGAAAGCGAATAGTTCTAATTTTGAAGCAATCCCGGCAGCGGCACTTAGTGAGTTAACAACCGGAAGTGCACTTGCAGTTATTGTAAACACAACCGGAGAGAGTCATATTCTAAAGGCACTCGGAACTCTTTTCTGCCATGCATCATACAAAGTTTACTATGTTGAACCGGGTATAAATCAACTGCGCAAGACTCTTGATTTATGCAACGAAATGAATCTCCGCACCGTTGTTCTTACAGGCGAAGAGCTTCCTTCCGCAGATAAATTTATTCCGGAAAAGTCCTATTCAGCAACACTGGTTGCACCTGGCAGTGAATTCACTGGAAGTGACCTTCTTGCTCATATTTTGACAGATAAAAACGCCGGCTCATTTTCCCACATAGGATATCAGCTTTACCACTATAACTCAACCAAGCTCAAAGCCCTTAGAGAGAGGTTTTTTGAAGAGATGAGACTAGGCACCCTAAGAGGTGGAATAAATAATGCCGAGCCACTCACAAGGAATTCGACCCACTTTTTTGTGGACATGAGGAGCATTCGTCAGGCCGACTTTCCGGACAACTCACTTCACCTGCCAAACGGACTATACGGAGAGGAGATGTGTCAACTAACCAGATACATAGGCATGGGACAAAGGTTCAAATCAATGTTCCTCTATGGTTATGTTTCAAAGAGTAAGTACAACACCACAAGCACCCAACTGACCGCTGAGGTGCTTTGGCACCTGTTTGAAGCAATGGCAGCAAGCATTTCAGAAGATCCGGGAGTGACAATTCCTGAGGAGATGTTTAACAAGAAAATTGTAAGCATGGGGCAGGACGGACAAGAATTAGTTTTTATTTCAAGTACCACCACCGGCAGATGGTGGATGATTGTTCCGGATGTGAAAAACAATACTAATCAATTTATTGCGTGCTCTTATTCTGATTATTTAACGGCATATTCGGGAGAGATCCCGTTAAGATGGCTTTTCTTTTATCAAAAAATTAATCCATCTTAATTATAATTTATTATTATATTTGTATGTTTAGTTAACAAATTTAATTCATATGCCTAAATATCAGATTGATCAAATAGATCAGAAAATTCTCTCCTTCCTTGTAAAAAACGCAAGGATGCCATTTTTGGAGATAGCCAGAGAGTGCGGTGTCTCCGGGGCGGCGATACATCAGAGGGTTAAGAAGATGGAGAACCTGGGTATTATTACAGGTTCAAGGCTTTTAGTTAAGCCGCAAACCCTTGGACTTAACGTCTGTGCATTTGTAGGAGTTAGTCTAGCTCAGGCAAACCACTATCCACAAGTGATAGAGGCACTTAAAAACATCTCAGAGGTTGTAGAGTGTCACTTTGTTACCGGTAAACATGCTTTGATGCTCAAGATTTACTGTCAAAATCACGATCACCTTATGGAGATTTTGATTAACACTATTCAGAATATTCCTTCTGTTGAGCAGACTGAAACTTTTATCTCACTCGACCAGGCCATAGAGAGGCAGGTTTGGGTAAAAGATTTCCCTCAAAAAGGGAGTTCACTTAAAAAGAAGTAAGAAAAGCTGAGGCCAGAATCATATCCTCTGGTTTAGTAATCTTTATATTTGCCGCCAACCCCGCGGCAAATTTTATTTTCACACCTATGCTTTCAACAACTGAAGCATCGTCTGTAAACTCAGGAGAGTAAGCTTGCTCATAACCTTTTAGCAAATACTCAGACCAGAACACCTGTGGGGTTTGAACTGCAACAAACATCTCTCTGTCAACCGGTTTGCTACTCTCCCCCTCAACCATTCTTAGCGAATCCGTAACTTTAAGAACCGGAATAACGGCCCCTGACTCCTCTGCCGCATCATACAAATTCTCGATAAACTGCGAAGTTGCGAATGGCCTTACACCATCATGTACAGCTACTAATCCTCCAGGTTCAACATATTTTAGAGCATTTTTTACCGAGTGAAATCTGGTAATTCCTCCGGAAACCAGCATATGACTTACGGCAAATCTATACTCCTTACATATCTTTTTCCACTCATCTCTTAAAGACTGAGGCAGCACAATAATAAGCTCCGGCCTTCCTGAAAGCTGGAAAAATCTGTCGATAGTGTGAAGCAGTACAGGCTTTTCACCGAGCATCATAAATTGTTTTGCCACATCTCCTCCCATCCTGGTTCCCGAACCACCTGCTACAATAATGGCATATCTTTTTCGCTCCATATTATCTCATTGTTTATAAGTGCAAAATTAAACATTTATTGCCCTTTTTTTCCTATTTTTGTATCTATTTAACAAGTATGGAGCAAAGAGCAATCAAGAGAGCATTAATCTCTGTTTATCACAAAGATGGTATTGATAAAATAGCTAAAAAGCTTGTAGAGGAGGGTGTTGAACTCCTCTCTACCGGCGGAACTTATGACTATATAGAATCCCTCGGACTTCCCGTAAGGAGCGTTGAGGATGTTACCGGATATCCGTCAATACTGGGAGGTCGTGTCAAAACACTTCATCCTAAAATCTTTGGTGGAATTCTTAGCAGAAGAGATCTAAAAAGTGACAACGAGCAGATAGGTGAATATAATATCCCTTCAATTGACTTGGTTATTGTTGACCTCTATCCGTTTGAAAAATATGTTGCTTCAGGCTCTCCGCATGAAGAGATCATTGAAAAAATTGACATTGGAGGTATCTCCCTTATAAGAGCTGCAGCCAAGAATTACAGAGATGTACTTATTGTTCCTTCAATGAAACTTTATCCGGCGCTGCAGGAGTTACTTGCAAAAGGAGCTGAAAGCACACTGGAGGAGAGAAGAAGATTTGCGGCATACGCTTTTGAAACAAGTTCCGGCTACGATTCGGCAATATTTGGTTACTTCAACAGGGTGGAGAATATTGAGAGCTTTCGTGAAAGTTTCTCTGATTCAAAGAGTCTCAGATATGGTGAAAACCCACATCAGAAAGCACTGTTTTATGGTGAGGCGGAATCTCTGCCACAACAAATATGGGGAAAGGAGATATCATACAATAATCTTCTTGACATAGAGGCGGCTATTGAGCTAATAGGTGATTTTGAAAAGACCACCGTTGCAATACTTAAGCACAACAACGCATGCGGTTGCGCTTCAAGAGAGACTGTTGCAGAGGCGTGGGAGGCAGCTCTTGCTTGCGATCCTGTATCGGCTTTTGGCGGGATTATAATATCAAACAGACCTGTTGAAAAGGTAGCTGCCGAGGGTATGAACAAACTCTTTTTTGAAGTGGTAATTGCTCCTTCATATTCAGATGATGCGCTTAAGATTCTGAAGGAGAAGAAAAACAGAATAATTCTTGTTAACAGCAAGGACCTTAAAAAGCCCCGCAAATTCAGATCACTGCTGGGAGGGGTGCTGGTTCAGGAGAGAGATATGGCGGTTGAGGAGACATCTGATTGCAAAGTAGTAACAACTACCTCCCCGGACGCCGAGCAGATGAGAGACCTCACATTTGCTAATAAGCTTGTTAAACATTCAAAATCAAACGCCATAGTGCTGGCTTCAAACGAGACTCTTCTTGCAAGCGGTGTGGGACAGACCTCAAGGGTAGATGCTCTTAAGCAGGCCATCTCAAAAGCAGAGAGCTTTGGGTTCAGCCTTAAAGGGGCGGTAATGGCATCGGATGCATTTTTCCCATTTCCAGATTGTGTGGAGATTGCAGACAATGCAGGAGTAAAGGCGGTGATCCAGCCCGGAGGGTCGGTAAGAGATCAGGAGAGTACTGATTACTGCAACGGCCACGGAATCTCCATGGTTGTTACAGGGGTAAGGCATTTTAAACATTGATAAAAGTAAAATATACATAATATGGCATTCTCATTTTTAACACAAGAGCTGGCTATTGACCTTGGGACAGCTAATACTATCATCCTTATGAACGATAAGGTGGTTGTTGACGAGCCATCTATAGTAGCGATTGACCAAAACACGGGTAAACCTATAGCATTTGGTCAGAAGGCAAGGATGATGCATGGTAAAACGCATGCAAACATTAAGACCGTGAGACCATTGAGAGATGGTGTGATTGCAGACTTTAATGCTGCCGAGGCCATGATCAGAGGTTTCATCAAGATGATTAACTACAGAAACTCTTTCTTTACTCCAAGCCTTAGGATGGTTGTTTGCATACCATCAGGCAGTACAGAGGTGGAGATACGAGCAGTCAGGGACTCTGCCGAGCATGCAGGAGGGAGAGATGTCTATTTGATTTATGAACCTATGGCTGCGGCAATAGGAATCGGGCTGGATGTTGAGGCCCCTTCTGGAAACATGGTTGTTGATATTGGAGGCGGAACTACTGAGATTGCTGTAATTTCACTTGGTGGTATAGTTTTTAACCAAAGTATAAGAGTTGCCGGAGACGTCTTCACAAATGAGATTCAGCAATATATGCGTCAGCAGCACAACATCAAGATAGGCGAACTAACTGCGGAAGATATTAAATTGAGAGTGGGAGCAGCGCTTAGCGAACTTGACGAATATCCGGAACCTTATGTTGTAAGGGGTCCAAATCTCATGACAGCTCACCCTGTTGAGGTGAGTGTTACCAGTCAGGAGATCGCGCATTGTATTGACAAATCAGTGGCAAAAATTGAGGCAGCTGTAATATCTGTACTTGAGCAGACGCCGCCTGAACTTTATGCAGATATTGTTCAGAAAGGGATCTTCCTTACCGGTGGTGGTGCTTTACTTAGAGGACTTGATAAGAGACTTACGGAGAAGATTAACATTAAATTCCACGTTTCTGAAGACCCGTTGCACGCTGTTGCCAGAGGCACTAGCATCGCATTGAAGAATTGTGACAAATTACCATATCTGATAAGATAATAGCTCAACTATGACTACCAAGAGATCTCCACGTTTCAAATGGCTTGTATCTCTGCTGGTATTCGTTGTTCTGGAAACAATCTCTCTGATGATGATTTCAGAGAGTTCGTTTTTTCAGCAACTGAAGATTAGCGGGGTGTATATGTCCGTGAGGGGTTCTCTTGCCCGTGCAGGAACCGGTATTAAATACTACTTTCATTTAAAGGATGTAAACACAGACCTTTCCAGGGAGAACGCAATCCTGCTGGCAGAACTGGAAAAATACCGCGCTCTTGGAATTAACACAGATACGCTGGAGATCCAATACCAATACATTCCTGCAACTATAGTTGCAAACAGCACAAACAGCACCCAGAACTTTATAATCATTGACAAAGGGCGCAGAGATGGAATAGAGAAGGATATGGGAGTTGTATCACCAATGGGGGTGGCAGGTGTTGTCAGTGAGGTTTCTGAAAGGTATGCCTACGTAATTTCTATGCTCAATATAAATCAGAGCATAAGCGCCAGAATAGGCAGAGAGGGGGCGTTTGGGCCAATGTTATGGGATGGGAAGAGTGCAGGCAGGGCACTACTGACAGATATCCCGCAACACATTGAGTTCGCTGTAGGCGATACCATTTATACAAGTGGGTTTTCTACTATATTTCCACCGCAGATACCCATTGGAAGAGCCGGCAAATCAAAAACAGTAAGAGGAACTCATAAAGAGGTAGAGGTTGAGTTGTTGCAGGATTTTAAAACTCTAAAGTATGTAAGAGTTGTAAAGAATATTAACAGAGATGAACTGGATAGTCTTTTGACAGGAAATGAAACAAGGCGTTAATCATACAATTATCTTTTTCAGTTTTCTGACAGCTCAGCTGTTGGTCTCAAGTTTCATTGACTTTGGGCCGCTTGTCTTTATTGTGCTTTATCCTCTGTTTATCCTTACCCTGCCCGTGGGTATGTCTCCGGCATATGTTATGTTGTGGGCATTTGCTATGGGTGTGGGCACTGACCTGCTTTACAACGGAGCAGCCGGTATAAACTCTGCTTCGGCAGTTATGATGGCCTTTCTGAGGCAGCCTGTTCAGGTGCTTATCATCAGGAAAGGTGAGCTTGACAGCCAGATCAGACCGGGGATGTCTGAACTCGGCTTCAGGCGATTTATTGTATATGCTGTTGTTTGCCTGTCAATACATCATTTCTCTTATATTTTTGCCGAGAGTTTCTCGTTTGTCTATTTCTCGGGTAATATTCCCAGATTATTGGTAAGCATGGCAGTGAACATAACATTGCTTCTTTTAATAGAGTTTGGGGTCTTTTACAAAAACTGGAAATAGGGGGAGAGAATATGGCCGTTGATCTTAAGAGCAAGAAGAGTGTCCTGATAATTGGATTGATTGTAGTTGCTGTTGTCATGGTTTTACAGCTCTTTAACCTCCAGATACTGGATGAGCAATATAAAATAACAGCAAGCAACAACGCATTCAGGTATGATATCAGGTATCCGGCAAGGGGAATAATATACGATAGAAACGGAAATATTCTGGTAGGCAATGAGACAGCCTACGATATTATGATAACCCCATACGAGGTAAAAAATCTCGATACAGCGGACCTGTGTTATATCTTTAATCTGAATATTGAAGATGTTAGAAAGACCCTTGCAGATTACAGAAAGTACAGAAGAAGAATCGGCTACCAGTCACTCCCTTTTGTTAAGCAGGTCTCTCCTGAACAATATTCAATTTTCCTGGAGAAGGCGTACAAATTTCCCGGCTTTAGCGCAATACCCAGAACTATAAGAACTTACCCGTACAACGCCTGTGGAAACTTGTTAGGTTATGTATCAGAGGTGGATACGAGTTTTCTAAGGAAAAATCCGGAGTACAGGCGAGGTGACTATGTGGGGAGAACTGGAATAGAGTTGTCTTACGAGGGAATCCTTAAAGGGGTAAAGGGCTATAATATTTTTCTCAGGGATGTCCACAATAAGGTGAAATCAAATTATGCCGAGGGAAAATACGACAAAACAGCTATACCGGGAAAAAACATAGTCTCCTCTATTGATGCTGAATTACAGCAATACGTTGAGCTTTTGATGCAGAACAAGGTTGGTAGTGTTGTGGCTATTGAACCATCTACCGGAGAGATTCTTACTCTCGTATCAAGCCCCGGTCTTGAAGTGTCTAAACTTGCATCAATAAGCAAATACTATAACGAGATAGTCAATGACCCGCTTAAACCTATGTTTAACAGGGCAGTAATGTCTCCCTACCCTCCCGGTTCAGTTTTCAAACTTGTCAACGGCCTTATTGCTCTTCAGGAGGGGGTGATAGATACTACCACTACATATCCTTGCAACATGGGCTACAAAGTGGGCAGAGGGATTGCATGTCACGCACATCCATCGCCTACTAATCTCACTACCTCAATTATGATGTCGTGTAACGCATACTATGCAAATGCCTTTAGACTTACCATTGATAATCCTGCTTACCCTAATGTTACATCGGCCTTTATAAAGTGGAGGGAGTATGTGGAGAGCTTTGGATTTGGGGTAAAGCTGGGAAGCGACCTTCCCGGAGAGCAGGGAGGAGTTCTTCCTTCGACGGAGGGATACAACAGAATTCACGGGTTAAACAAGTGGAAGTCTCTTTCAATTATATCTTTATCAATAGGGCAGGGAGAGCTGGGAACAACTCCGCTGCACCTTGCAAATCTGGCAGCAACTATTGCAAACAGGGGATATTACCACACTCCTCATATTATAAAAAGTGTTGAGGACACAGTGATTGAACGCGATTTTTCTGAGAGGCACTATACAATGGTGGATACCTCTAACTTCAAGAAAATTATACATGGAATGTACCTGGCGGTTAATGCCCCTCCTGGCTCAGGAGCTACTGCTTCAAGGGTTGCCGTGGCGGGGCTGGATATTTGCGGAAAAACAGGTACCGCTCAGAATCCGCATGGAAAAGACCACTCTGTTTTTATCTGCTTTGCTCCCAGGGATAATCCTAAAATTGCGGTAGCAGCTTATATTGAAAATGCAGGATTTGGTGCGACATGGGCAGCTCCCATAGCCTCTTTGTTGGTGGAAAAATACCTCAAGGGTGTTGTTGAGCGGAAAGATATGGAGGCACACATAATAAGTTCAAATCTTATTCAGAATATAAAAAGATGAAGACACCCATTAATCTATACAAAAAGCTGGACTGGCCGCTGATAGTTACCTATCTTGCGTTGGTTCTAATAGGGTGGATATCTGTCTTTGCATCAGTTTTTGACGAAGAGCATGCTCATATTCTTGATATGTCTCAGCGTTACGGAATGCAGTTTATCTGGATTGTTACCTCCATGGTTATTGCTACACTTATACTCTTTGTTGTGAATCCCAAACTTTATGATGTGCTGGCCTGGATACTATATTTTCTGAGTCTCTTCTTGCTTTTTGCGGTCATATTTGTGGGGGTTGAGGTAAACGGATCTAAATCATGGTTCATGATAGGACCTTTCCGTTTCCAGCCTGCAGAGCTGGCAAAGATAACGACTTCACTTGCTCTGGCATCAATGATGGGTGCATACAATTTCAGACTCAAGAATTTCTCATCACTTGTGAGGACCGGGCTCACAATTCTTGCTCCTATGGCTTTGATTATAATGGAAAAAGAGACCGGATCGGCACTTGTGTTTGGCGGTTTTATATTTGTTCTCTATAGAGAGGGGCTAAGCGGGTGGATATTGTTGTTTGGAATTCTGGCAATTGTTCTATTTGTGATGACCCTGGCATTCTCGGCCTTTACCTCTGTGATTGTACTGTTTGCCCTTGCGGTTATTGCGATATCTCTATTTTCCAGAAAAATAATTCCAGGGGCTCTATTTCTTATTATTTCCATCCCTTTGCTGATTTTTTCTCCTATGCTGGGACAAATTGGAGCGCTCTCATTTGCACCGGAGTTAAATGATGTTGAGTGGCTTGCAATAGTGATTGCTCCATTTTTCATTTACACTGTTTACAAGAGTTTTAAGGAGAGAGCAAAGTATTTGAGATATGTTATAATCTCATTTGTTACTGCAATCCTCCTGATTTTTTCTGTTCAGTACTTTTTTGATGAGATTCTTCAGGATCACCAGAGGGCAAGAATTGAAAATCTTCTTGGAGTAACAGAGGATTTGCAGGGTGCCGGTTACAATGTACATCAATCCAAGATAGCTATAGGCTCAGGAGGGTTGCTGGGAAAAGGGTTTCTTAAAGGAACTCAGACAAAATTCAACTTTGTACCTGAGCAGAGTACAGATTTTATATTTTGCACCGTGGGTGAAGAGTGGGGATTCTTAGGTTCTGTTACTCTCATTGGTTTGTTTGTATTTCTTATTTACCGTATATTGGTACTGGCAGAGAGACAGAGAGACTCTTTTACCCGGATATATGGATATGCACTTGCCTCTGTGCTGTTTCTTCACTTCTTTATTAACATAGGGATGACAATAGGAATAATGCCCGTAATAGGGATTCCATTGCCTTTTATCAGCTATGGAGGCTCCTCATTATGGGCATTTACTATATTCCTGTTTATCTTTATACGACTGGATCTGGAACGATGGCGCTAAGGTCTTCATCCACAGACTCGTATACAAACTCAACATCAGATTTAAGGTAAACCATTACAACGCCTTTTGCTGTCTTCTCTCCAGGTTTAACAAAAATCTTCTCGATTATTCCGTCAAAAGGGGCTCTGATAATGTTCTGCATCTTCATTGCCTCATAGACCATGATTTGTTCCCCTTTAGTTACGTGACTACCCTCTTCAACAGTAAGTGAGGTTACAACACCCGGAATCACAGAGTGAATCTCCTGCGGGTCCGGTCTTTGCCACTTCTTTCTGTTCTTATATTTTGTTGTGAAGGTGGTATTGTATTGTCTTGCGTTAGGGAAAATCTGCAGTGTTTCGTAAACAACTGCATCTTCCTTTACAATCTTTTTTGTTTTTTTCATGTTAAAATGGTGGAATACCGTGCTTTTTATTAGGTCTCTTAACTACTTTGTTCTCTGAAACACTCAGTGCATGCTTGAGATAGTTTCTTGTTTCTGTAGGATCAATGACAGAGTCAATGTAGCCTTTTGCTGCAGCTACGTACGGATTTGCAAACTTCTGTTTGTACTCCTCCACTTTTTGCTTTCTCATCGCTTCTGGGTCTTCGGCCTCCATAATCTCCTTACGGAAGATAATATTAGCAGCACCCTCCGGCCCCATTACAGCAATTTCTGCGAGTGGCCATGCGAAGACAAAGTCTGCACGCAGGTGTCTGGAGTTCATTGCAATGTATCCGCCACCATAAGCTTTTCTCATAATAACGGTAATTTTAGGAACTGTAGCTTCGCTGTATGCGTAAAGTAGTTTTGCTCCGTGGCGGATTACCCCGGCGTGCTCCTGATCTACTCCCGGCAGATAGCCCGGCATGTCTTCAAGAGTTACGATAGGAATCTCAAATGCATCGCAGAATCTAATGAATCTTGCGGCCTTGTCTGAAGAGTCGCAGTCTAGTACACCTGCAAGAACAAGTGGCTGGTTTGCAACAAATCCTACTGTTCTGCCTTCAATCCTGCCAAATCCCACAACAATGTTTGCAGCCCACATCTCCTGAACTTCAAAGAACTCAGATGAGTCAGTGAGAGATTTGATAACATCTCTTACATCGTATGGTTTTGTAGGTTCTACAGGAACAATTTTTTCGATTTTATATTTCTTAAGAGGCTCTGTACTCTTTTTTAAAGAGCCCTTGCACTCATTGCACGAAGGAATATAATCAAGGAGCGTTTTTATCTGAGTAAAACAATCGGCCTCACTATTTGCGAAGAAGTGGGCGTTACCGGTTATCTCGCTGTGTACCCTGGCTCCCCCGAGCGACTCCATGTCTATCTCTTCGCCTAATACAGATTTTATTACCTCCGGTCCTGTTATGAACATCTTTGATATTTTGTCCACTACAAAAACAAAATCGGTAAGTGCCGGAGAGTAAACAGCTCCTCCTGCACATGGTCCCAGAATTACGGATAGCTGTGGAATAACCCCACTGGCTAGTGTATTCCTGAAGAAGATCTCTCCGTATCCGGCCAGAGAGTTCACACCCTCCTGAATACGGGCGCCACCTGAGTCGTTGATTCCAATGAGAGGAATCTTCATTCTCAAAGCGTAGTCCATGATCTTTGTGATTTTTCTGGCGTGCATTGATCCAAGAGAACCGCCCGCGACAGTGAAGTCCTGTGCGTATATAGCAACCGGTTTACCATTGATGGTACCGGTACCTATAACAACTCCGTCACCGGCCAGATTTTTGCCCTCCATACCAAACTCCCGTGCCTCGTGCTCTATGAACAGGTCGTATTCAAAAAAAGAGCCGGCGTCTAAGAGCTGGTTAATTCTCTCGCGTGCCGGCAGCTTTCCCATGGCTATTTGCTTAGCAATGGCAGATTCGCCACCACCTTGCACTGCCTTATCTCGCCTGTCCTGCAGCTCAGAGATTTTTCTACTTAATAAACTCATAGATTTTTGTTTTAGTTCACACAAAAATATGAAAATATTTTAATTCGCAATGTTCAGAAAATATTGTATAAATTTGCAGGATAACCCATGTAATAACAATCTAATAAATAGAATAATATGTCACTTTCATTCGTCGACAGACACAATGGACCAAGACCTAAAGATGAGGCGGAAATGCTCGCCATTTTGGGTGTTTCCAGTCTGGAGGAGCTTGTCAAACAGACAGTTCCGTCAGATATTCTGCTTGATAAGCCACTTGCTCTTGACAAGGCTCTTTCTGAGCACGAATATTTATCAAAGATTAAGGCAATGGCATCCAAAAACAAAAGCTTCCGCTCAATGATTGGGCAGGGATTTTATGGAACAGCCTCACTGCCTGTGGTTATAAGAAACATCTTTGAGAACCCAAGCTGGTACACTTCGTACACTCCGTATCAGGCAGAAATCTCACAAGGCCGTCTTGAGGGTCTGCTCAATTTTCAGACCATGGTTGCCGATCTTACCGGCTTTAAAATGGCAAACAGCTCTATGCTGGATGACGCAACTGCTGCCGGTGAAGCGGTAAGGATGATGTATGAGTTGCGCTCAAGGGATGCTGTTAAAGCAGGAAAGAATAAGGTATTTATTGATGAGAACATATTCCCTCATGTACTGGCTGTTATAGAAACACGTGCTGAGGTATTGGGAATAGAGGTTGTACTTGGCAGGTTCAACTCAGTAAAATTTGATGATATGTTCTTTGGAGCGGTTCTCCAGTATCCTGCCGGTAACGGAGAGGTGTGCGACTATGCAGAATTCTGCACAAACGCTCATGCAAAGGGTATTCTTGTTACAGCTGTAACTGACCTCCTTGCGCTTACGGTTCTTAAGGAGCCTGCAGCGTGGGGTGCAGACATAGCAGTAGGTACAGCACAGAGATTTGGACTACCTATGGGATTCGGCGGACCAACTGCCGGTTTTATGGCTACCCGGGATGAGTACAAACGTAATATGCCGGGAAGGATAATCGGTATATCTGTTGACAGACTGGGAAATCAGGCTCTTCGTATGGCTCTGCAGACAAGGGAGCAGCATATCAAACGTGAAAAGGCTACCTCAAATATTTGTACAGCCACGGCACTTATGGCAACAATGACCGGTATGTACGCAGCTTATCACGGACCGGAGGGGCTGAAGTCAATTGCAATGAATGCATATGGCTACGCCCATGCGGTTGCATCGGAACTTAAAAAGGTAGGATTTAAACTTGCTGCAGAAAACTTCTTCGATACTATTCATGTAAAAGGGGTAAAAGCGGCAGATATAAAATACAAGGCCGAACAAAAGGGATTCAACTTCTACTATCCTTCTGAGGATTCTGTAGTTATCAGCTTTGACGAGCTTTCAAATTGTGCTGAGGCTACAACAATTCTGGAAATTTTTGGACGAAATCTTTATGAGTGTCCGGGATTCTCTGAAGGAAAAATATTCATGGCACGTGAAAGCAGTTATCTTACTGCCGAGGTGTTCAGCAAATACCATTCAGAGACCGAGATGATGAGGTACATCAAGAAGCTGGAGAGAAGAGACATCTCTCTAACCCACTCAATGATTCCTCTGGGCTCTTGTACCATGAAGCTTAATGCGGCTGTTGAGATGTTCCCTATGAGCTGGTCTGAACTAGGTAATGTACACCCTTTCGCTCCTGCCGATCAGGTGGAGGGATATATGGAGCTTATCAAAGAGGTGGAGCATGACCTTGCAGTAATTACCGGTTTTCATGCAACTTCACTTCAGCCGAATGCCGGCTCTGCAGGTGAGTTTGCAGGTCTGATGACAATCCGTGCATACCACATTGCCCATGGTCAGACACAGAGAAACGTTGTGCTGATTCCTACATCTGCTCACGGGACAAACCCTGCATCGGCAGCGATGGCCGGAATGGAGATAGTTCTTGTATCATGCGATGAGATGGGGAATATCAATGTTGATGAATTCCGCCAGAAGGCAGAACAGTACAAAGAGAGACTATCCTGCACAATGATTACCTACCCTTCTACCCACGGTGTATTTGAGGTTAAGATAAAGGAGATGATGGATATTATTCATCAGAACGGCGGGCTTGTTTATATGGACGGAGCAAATATGAATGCTCAGGTGGGTCTTACAAATCCGGGCTTTATTGGAGCGGATGTTTGCCACCTGAATTTGCACAAGACATTTGCAATCCCTCACGGCGGCGGCGGTCCGGGAATCGGCCCTATCTGCTGTACAAAAGAGCTTGCACCATACCTTCCTTGCCATCCGTTCCTCACCGATTGCGACCACAACGGTGTGAAGGCAGTCAGCTCTGCCCCTTACGGATACCCTATGGCCCTTCCTGTAACACACGCATACATTAAACTGCT
>JAVEZL010000010.1:0-70627 GCA_034003005.1 Bacteroidales bacterium | reverse complement strand
AGAGACAAAAAATCCCCAGTCGCAAGTTGCAGCTGAGGATAATAATTTTTATAGTGGAATCTCTAATTTACTTGATTTCCCAACCGAGGGCACTTGCGCCAAGTATTGCAGCATCAGACTCTTTAAGCTGAGAAAAAATTACATCAATCTTGTTTTTCCACAGGTGGAGAAGATTTGCATTCATGTGTTCAACAATGGGCTTAAGGAGAAGGTCTCCTGCTCTTGCAAGTCCTCCAAAGAGGATGATTGCTTGTGGTGCACTGAAAGCAACAAACTCAGCAAATGATTCTCCGAGTTTTCTCCCAGTAAATTCAAAAATTCTAATTGCAAGTTTGTCTCCCTGAGCAGCAGCTTCAAATACATCTTTACTGGTTATATTATCTGAGAGACCTCTAAGAATGCTTGGCTCATCGCCTGATTCCAGCCACTCTTTTGCTGTTCTTGCAACACCTATTGCTGATGCATATGTCTCAAGACATCCTGTTCTCCCACAGTTGCATAGTCTTCCGTTATATCTGACTGCTGTAGTGTGACCCAATTCTCCAGCAAACCCGTCATGCCCGTAAACTACGTCTCCATTAATGACTATTCCGCTGCCCACACCTGTGCCTAGAGTAATCATTATGAAGTTTTTCATTCCTCTGGCGGCACCATAGGTCATTTCTCCCACAGCTGCTGCATTTGCATCATTTGTAAGGGCTACGGGAATGCCTAATTTATCTCTCATTAGTTTAGCAAATGGAATTGCAAAGCCACCGCCCCATACAAGATTTACAGCATTCTCTATTGTCCCGGTATAAAAATTTCCATTAGGAGCTCCTATTCCTATTCCTCTAACCTTTGATATTCCGCCTGTCTTCTCTGCAAGTTTTTCAAGAGCATCACAAAGTTCAGATATGAAAAGATTAACATCTTTATGAGAATCTGTTCTTATGGATGTCTGTGCCAATACTGTTCCTCTAGCATCAACTATTCCGAGTTTACTTGTCTGACCACCAATGTCAATACCCGCTACGTAAGGTTTGTCCATATCTTTTAAATTATTATGCTGTTTGAAAATTTATTATGCTGTTTTAATATCTTTATTCACATTCTTGTGTCCTGCCAGTGCATAGAAGAAAATGTATACTACGCCTGCGAGTACAAGAAAATAGCTATTCATGAATCCTGCCATATCAGCTATCCATCCCTGAACTGCCGGAAGGATTCCACCGCCACACACCATAGTCATGAATAAGCCCGATGCTGCAGCAGTATATTTTCCCAAACCGGAAGTGGCAAGGTTAAAGATACTTCCCCACATTACAGATGTACACAGACCTACAAGAACAAGAAACATAACTCCCATAGGAACTTCACTTAAACCAAATGATATATCAGATCTAAATACAGGCATCTTTACAATTATATCAGATGGAATAAATATCCCTAGTAAAACAAGCACCATTGCAATTGAAGACACTGTTACAAGCATAGCTTTGCTTGAAAATTTCGCACCCAAAACACCACCTGTTAGTCTTCCTACTAACATAAGAAACCAGTATGTACCTACAACTGAGCCGGCAATTGATGTATCCAGCCCCATACCGCCTGCCTCAGGGCCTGAGGTCAGAAATAGGTTTGCAATATTTGGAATGCCCACTTCAACACCTACATATATAAATATCGCTACCATTCCTAGGACGAAGTGCCTGAATGAGAGTGCGCTGTGAGGATCCTTCTCTTTAACTTTCTTCTCTTTAGAGATGAAAGGCTCCGGAATATTAACAAAATAGAGTACCAGAAAGGCAAGGACAAAAATTCCCATAGCAAGGAAAAGAGCAGGATTTGCTTTTGCAATAGTCCTCATGCTCTCGTCTGTACCCATGAGATAACCTACAAGCACCGGTACTATTGTAGCTCCTATTGAATTGATTGAACCTCCAAATTGAAGAAGCTGGTTACCCTGTCTCTCGTTTGACCCCAGTCCGTTCAGAAGAGGATTTACAACAACGTTAAACATTGTCATTGCAAAACCGGTTATGAAGGCTCCAAGAATATAAACCGAGAAGTTCTCTACCTGACCGGATATATATGTAGTACCTACCCCAAGGAAACCTACAATAATAGCCGTAAGGGCAGTTTTCTTGTAGCCGATTTTCTGAAGCATCATACCTGCAGGAATACCCATAAATGCGTAAGCAATAAAAATTGCAAAATTGCCTATCTGTGAGAGGAAGTTACTGGCTCCAAACTGATTTTTGACTATAACCCCCATAGGGTTCTGAAGACCTGTAACAAAGGCAATCATGAAGAAGAGAGCAAACATCATTGCTATAGGCAATGCGTAATTTTTTTTCTGAGTGTTCATCAATTAAGTTTTTAAAACTCAAAGTTAGCAAAATGACAGATTAAAATTGGTATTTTTGTCTTTTAAAATTGACATATGATTGTAAAGAGGATAGGATTTTTTTTAATTACGATGTTATGTATTAGTGATGCTTTTGCACAAAAAGGAGACTCACTAAAATTGATAAAATTTGACGGGAGTCTTAAGACCAAATTTGAATACGCAACAGAGACTTCAAGATCTAGATTCTCTGTGAGAAATTCACGAATGGGTATTTCAGGCAATCCTTTTAAAGCAATTAGTTACAGGGTTCAGGTTGAATTGAGCAATCAAGGGAAGTTTGAGGTTCTGGATATGTCTGCAACAATAGAACCATTCAAAAATTTGACTTTAACACTAGGCCAGACCTCTATCCCACTTTATAACTCTTATCAGACAACACCTTCGCAAATGCTCTTTGCGAACAGATCGTTTCATGTTAAATATTTTGTTCCTGGCAGCAGGGATATAGGGCTAGTCGCTCACTATATTGCAAAAATTGCTGATGTACCGCTTGATCTTGAAGCTGGTTTCTATAACGCTTCAAAGATTAATGACCCTGTCTGGACAGAGAAGCTCTCATGGGGAATGAGTGCTACAGCTGGCGGAATGGATGGATTCAGAGCCTCTGCTAAGGTATACAGATATCCGGGCATAGAGCGGGATTTGTTTGTATGGGGAGGAGATATAAGATATGGTAAAGAGAGATATAAATTTGAGGCAGAGTTTTTAAGCAGAAAGAACTATTTTGACAATCAGACTCTTAACGCTGCATCGGTTCAGGGAGCCTACTCTATCCCGGTAAGAAATTCAAGGATATTCAAGGATGTAACACCTGCGTTAAGGTGGGATGTAATGGGGCAGACTCAAAATGAAGACATTATGGATGCAAGCAGGTTGACAGCCGGTTTGTCTTTTGGGTTTGATACAAAACCATTCTCTTCTTTGTTAAGGATTGACTTTGAGAAATACATTGTTAACAGGATTCTTCCGGAGTTAAATCTATATGATGAGATGGATTCAGACAAGATTACTTTAGAACTTCTGATTATTTTTTAATAAATATAACTATGAAAAAACTTCTGATAACACTCTCTGTTCTGTATGTATTGAACGGATGCACAAATAGTCAAAATTCTGTTGATTTAGTAAACGTTGAAGAGATGAAAAGAGTGACCGGGGTACTCTCTTCAGATGACTTTATGGGTAGAATGCCATTTACCAGTGGAGAAGTATTATCAGTTGATTTTCTTGCGAATGAGTTAAAATTAATTGGATTTGAACCGGCATTTGGTGATTCTTATTTTCAAAGTGTACCCATGGTAATGATTACATCCTCTGTTCAGGGAGATGTCATCTTCAATGTAAAAGGCAAAAATATATCTCTGAAGGCACCAGATGAGATTGCTATTAATGCTCCACAGACAAGTGAGAAAGTAACTATTAAATCATCAAAAATTGTTTTTGCAGGATTTGGGATTGATTCAGAAGAGTGGGGCTGGGATGACTTTGACGGAATCGATTTAACAGGAAAGACAGTTGTTGTAATGATAAACGATCCAGGCCTGTATACGGGTGATTCAGAATTGTTTAAAGGCAAGGAGATGACATACTTTGGCAGGTGGACATATAAATATGAAGAGGCAGCAAAGAAAGGTGCAGAGGCAATTTTAATTATTCACGAAACATTAGGGGCTGGTTATGATTTCAACGTACCCAGAGGAAGCTCTATCACACCCAGGTTTTTTATAGATGATAATGGTGCAACAAAAAGATGTGCTGTTAATGGCTGGATTAGTGCCGAGAGTGCCGGGTTAATCTTTGGGGAGTTAGGTTATGATATCGATTCACTTAGAGCTATGTCTGCAAAAAGAGGCTTTAAGCCGTTCGAAATTGACGCAACCTTCTCAACTGTTATAACAAACAAGATAGTAAGGGACAGTTCAATTAATGTTGCGGGGATTTTAAAAGGGTCGGCAAAACCAGAAGAGGGGGTTATAATTACTGCTCACTGGGACCACTTTGGTGTAGGAGAAGCTCTGAATGGAGACTCAATATATAATGGTGCGGTTGATAATGGGACTACTATGGCATGGGCCCTTGAAATTGGCAGGATGTTCAGCAATAAGTCAGCCAGACCAGAAAGGTCAATAATTATACTATTCCCAACAGCAGAAGAGCAAGGACTTATTGGTAGTGATTATTATGCACAGAAT
The DNA here is from genome assembly GCA_034003005.1 of Bacteroidales bacterium. Lineage (GTDB taxonomy): Bacteria > Bacteroidota > Bacteroidia > Bacteroidales > UBA932 > Bact-08. Next base: position 66,043 of record JAVEZL010000010.1, on the reverse strand, counting down.
CCCGTTATATCAATGGAAAATACAGTTGCATGTCTGAATAATGATATGATGGTCCCAAGGGGCAGGATGAAGGATGTGACGATGATTGGATATGGTTATTCCACCCTTGATTCTCTTTATGAGGCTGCTGCTGCTAAACAGGGGAGGTATCTTCTTCCTGATCCAAATTCTCATACAGGATTATTTTTCAGGAGTGACCATTTCCCTTTTTATAAAAGGGGAGTTCCCTCTATATGGGCTTATGGTTGCTATGATAGCAGAGAGTTTGGAAAAGAGTGGGCTAAAGAGACCTGGGATGATTTTATAACAAATGTATATCACAGACCAGCCGATAATTACAACCCTGCTTGGGATTGGTCTGGAGTTGCAGAGGATGTAGCTTTAGCTTATGATATTGTAAATGAATTAGTTAAAATTGATGGTCACAGACCCGTAATGAAATAATTTATGAAAGATACTATAACTATCACACCGGCAAATGAACAGGATTTGTCTTATATGGTGGATTTCCAATTAAAAATGGCTTTAGAAACAGAGGAACTGAAGCTGGAAAAATCAGTTTTAGAGGCCGGGATAGCATCTGCCCTTAAAGATTCCTCTAAGGCACTATATTTCATTGCCAGAAAGGGAGATAAACCGGTGGGCATGCTTATGATTACTACCGAATGGAGTGACTGGAGAAATGGCTGGGTATGGTGGATTCAGTCGGTTTTTGTCGTTCCTGAAATGAGGAAAGAGGGGGTGTTTGGTGCGCTTTACTCGTACATCAAGGAGTTAGTTATGCAGAAGTCAGACGTAATGGGAATAAGACTTTATGTTGACAAAAGAAACATTAAAGCCCAAAGGGTTTATGAGGCTGTGGGAATGACCGGTGAGCACTACTCAACTTTTGAGTGGATGAAGACATTCTAAAAATGCCAGGTACTAAAAAGATTTTAATTGTTTTAGCAGGGTTTGCTGCAATGGCTTTTTCATATTATCTGGGAATGCTTTTGAGCAGACTTGTCGCAGGATATCTATCTCCATCTGTTGCGGGGATGATTGTCCTTTTCCTCTTGCTGAGAATAAAAGTGGTTAAGGAGGAGTGGATAAAGATTCCAGCAACTTTCTTCCTTGATAACCTGATGCTTTTTTTTATTCCGGTTACTGCTGGTGTAGCACTTATCCCCTTGGCTGCATTTGAGAAAGATGCCATATCACTTATTATTGCTGCTACAGTAAGCACCTGGATTGTCTTATGGGTTACCGGAAAAGTTGCTCAAAAAATTGATAAGTCATGAATAACCCAGTTTTGCTTGAGCTCCTTTTTATCATCATTACTGCTTTTTCCTATTTTATAGGCAGGGCGATTTACAGAAGAACAAAGTGGATGCTTCTTCATACGGTTATTGTAGCAACCGCAATTGTAATCCTGCTCTGCTCAATTTGTGGAGCAGGTATGGAACTGTACGAAGAGAATACTAAAGTTCTAAAATATCTGTTGAATATTTCAGTTGTTGCTTTTGGATATCTTCTTCATAAACATTATGAATACATCAAAAAAAGAGGGGTGGCAATATTTGCTGCAACTTTTCTGGGTAGTTTAACTGCACTTATTACTATAGTTTTTCCATCGCTTCTGGCAGGATCAGACGCGGAAACAATTATCACTTTAATGCCTAAGTCGGTAACAAACCCTATTGCAATAGTTTTGTCTGATCAGCATGGTGGTGACATATATCTTACCTCTGTAATGGTCATTATTGCCGGGATTTTTGGCGCTATAACCGGTCCCTGGTTTTTGAAAATAACAGGGATTGACTCTCATCTTGCTAAGGGTCTCGCACTTGGATCTGCTTCTCATGGCATTGGAACTGCCAAGGCCCTGGAAATGGGCGCAATTGAAGGTGCCGCAGGCGGCTTGGCAATAGCACTGATGGGGCTCTTTACCTCGCTTCTTGTTCCGTTATTTGTGAAGTTGTTGAGCGTGATATTGAACTAATGTCACATCATATTATCAAAATTTCTACCAGTCACTTAGAGGCTGCTCTTTTGTGTACAGGCCTACGAAATTTTTTATGAGCACATCTTCAATTGTGTAGAATAATATCAAAACGCCTTTGTAGTAATGGCTCCTGATTGTATTCCCCCTTCGCCAGTTAGTCACAAACTCCTCGCCCTTCACTTCATAATGATGAATTGCCGCATCATTGAAGATTTCACCTTTTGCATAGTGCAGCTTAATGTCACCTATGGTCATTCTGGCCTTTCCATCCTTCACTCTTACCAATAGATCGAAAAGTATATAACTGCTAAATCTGCCTTGGTCTCCTGCTCCAACAACTAGTTTTTTGACCATAATTGAACCACTCTCTTTATCTTCAATAAGGGTTTTCTGAATCTGATCGGCTGTAAGAGACATACCAAGGATAAGAGAACTTCTAGCAAGAGCATATAACTCATCTTTAGTTTTGCCCGGAGATTCAACGATTGTATCAAACAATATTTTCCCTTCGACTAATGGAATCTTTCTGGAGTGCCAGGTCAAATGTTCAACTCCTGATGTGCTGAATTTTGAAACCTTGTTATAATCAATTTTGTTCTCTCTTTTGTTTTTCCCTGATGTATATATTATTTTAAGATCTTCATACGAGGGCATCAAATTGTCATTATACACATTTACAAAGAATTGTTCAAGAGTTTTTGGATAAGATATGATAGTAATATTGTCAATAGTTTTGTTATCAATCGTAACAATGTAATCTCCCTGACCATATAAGGATGATAGAGGAATCAGGAGGGCAAGAATAACCAGTGAATAAATGAATTTTTTCATGGCCTTATAATTTTTATTTTATTTCCATTTTCTTAATAGCCTTGTTATGTATTTTAGTGAAGAGTAGTATCATAACAAGACCCCCAATCAACGCCCAGAACATATCTGCCTGAGTGTCCCATTCATAACCTTGAGTGCCAAGAAAATCCTCTGCTCCGGTCTCTGTAGCAATTGCAACCAACCATTCAATTATCTCATACAGAGCGCTAAATGCCATCGCAAATGAGAGCGTTGCGATAGAATTCCAAGTTCCATTGCCCAGGATTTTCTTTTTTATAAGAAATTCTCTGGCAACAAGGACAGGTGTAAACCCCTGAAAAAGGTGGCCAATTTTGTCATAACTATTTCTGCCGGTACCTAACCAGTCTGCAATTTCATGAAAAAGAGGAACCCTTGCATAAGTATAGTGTCCTCCTACAAAAAGAACAAGGCAGTGCAACAAGATGATGCTGTATGTAAATGTTGTAAACTGAAGTTTTTTATATGTCAGACCAAATACCAGTAAAGCAATTACTCCCGGAACTACCTCAAGGAACCATGTAAATCTATCGTAGGGATTTATGCCAGACCAAATAAGGACAGCAAAGAAGACCATCAACATCCAGTAATATCTGTTCATGACGTTTAATATTCACGTATACAATTTTACATAAAAAAAACGGTGTATCAAATAATGATACACCGCAATTTTCTTGGAGTTAAGACTTAGTAGCTTCTCTTGCTTCCTCTGTCAAAACCACCGCCGCGATTTCCGCCGCTGAATCCGCCACCGCGGTTTCCGCCACCAAATCCGCCACCACGGTTTCCACCACCGAATCCGCCTCTGCTGCCACCTCTGTCTTCACGAGGTTTTGCAACGTTAACGGTTATAACTTTACCGTCGTATTCTGCTTTGTCAAGCTCTTCAATAGCTTTTTTGCCCTCTTCTTCATTAGGCATTTCAACAAAACCGAATCCTCTTGATTTACCGGTTTCTCTGTCCATGATTACTTTTGCAGATGAAATCTCGCCGTACTCGGCAAACAATTCTCTAAGGTCGGCATCTTTGATAGCCCAGCTTAGATTAGAAATGAAAATGTTCATTAAATAAACTAAAAATAAATAAAATAAATAAAATTGATGGAGTCACCTGTATACATATATTACGCAAAAGTCTACTTAACGAAATTTCCTACGATTAAAGTGAGATGTTTTGAATATCTGTCAAAAGAACTAAAGGCTCCATCGGGGGACAAAGGTAATCCTATTTTTTATATTTGCAACTTTTTATGATTTGATAAGCAAAATAATAAGGTCTACCTTTGTGCCCGTAATGGTTAAGGATGTAAAGTTTAAAGAGATTGAGAAGCTTTTCAGGACCCCTATTCTTCAGCAAACAGCTTATTGGTCTAAGGTTAAGAGTCACTTTGGGGCAGAACCCATGGCATTTAACTTCTTCATTAATGAAGGAGATTCTTATAATGTGAGAGATTTGGTGGTATTTGTAAAGATGGTAGATAAAGAGCACTCCATCGCGTATGTCCCATACGGACCAGAGGCAGAACCAAGTAAAGATGAACAGGGAGCCTTGCTTGAGCAGCTATCAGAGATGTTAATGCAATATTTGCCTAAGGGTTGTATTATGATAAGATACGACCTTGTCTGGGAGTCTATGTGGTCTGATGAATCTCAGTTTGTAAATGATGATGGTATATGGATGGGACCTCCATCACCCGGGAATCAAGAGATTAGGTTTAATTATTCAACAATCAAGGGGAACTTTAGAAAGGCTCCTTCGAATATTTTACCATCAAATACGGTGCTGGTCAATCTAAAAAGTTGTGAGTCCGATATGCTTGGAAGGATGAAACCAAAAACCAGATACAATATCTCACTTTCGGCCAGAAAAGGAGTCATTGTAAGAGTGGCTGGCCTTGAAAGTATATCAGTGTGGTATAAATTGTACAAGGAGACAGCAAAAAGAAACAATTTTTTTCTTCATTCAGAAGACTATTTCCGAATAGCTCTAACAGAGAGGGCAACTGATTCACTATCTCCGGCAGATGTTTCACTACTTATTGCCGAGTACGATTCTGTCCCTCTTGCTGCAATGTTTCTTGTAGTATCGGATAGAAGGGCGACATATCTTTATGGTGCATCATCTTCTGAGCACAGAGGCTTGATGGCTCCATACTCACTACAGTGGAGAGCAATGATGATAGCGAAAGAGAAGGGATGTACACAATATGATATGTTTGGAGTATCTCCTGGTAATGACATATCTCATCCACTGTACGGCCTATATAGATTTAAAACTGGCTTTGGCGGTTCACTTTATCACGCTATGGGTTGCTGGGACTATCCGCTTAATCATAAAGTATATCAACAATATATTGCCTCTGAAGTAAGGAATCAGGGGTACCATTTAGCTTAAAAAAAGGCGGCAGAATTCTGCCGCCTTTTTTTTAACGCTTTGCACTAGCTGAGCTTGTGTATTGCAAGGCCACTTCTAAGTTTTGGTTCAAACCAGGTTGTTTTGGGCGGCATAATATTTCCTGTGTCTGCAATATCAATAAGTTGCCTCATTGATACCGGATACAGTGCAAATGCAGCTGCCATTTCACCTGAATCTACCCGTCTGCTTAGTTCTGCCAGGCCTCTGATTCCTCCAACGAAATCAATTCTCTTAGATGTACGTAGGTCTTTAATATCAAGCAGTTTGTCAAACACCAGATTTGAAAGAACGGTTACATCAAGGACTCCAATAGGATCGTTGTCATTATATCTTCCTTCACGAGCTGTAAGTGAATACCACTTTTTGTCAATATACATTGAGAAATTGTGAAGACCTGACGGAGAATATATTCCGGTACCCATCTCTTTAACTGTAAAGTCATCTTCCAGTCTCTGAATGAACTCTTGCGAAGTCATGCCGTTAAGATCTTTAACCACCCTGTTATAGTCAATTATCTTTAGGTGACTTTCAGGAAATACTACTGCCATGAAGAAGTTATACTCTTCATTACCTGTGTGGTTGGGATTGTTTTTTCTTTTCTCCTCACCAACAAGTGCAGCAGCAGCTGTTCTATGGTGACCATCGGCTACATAAAAAGCAGGGATGGAGGCAAAAACCTCAGTAATTCTCTTGTTAATCTGCTCATCTTCTATTGTCCAGAAGTGATGCCCAAATCCGTCTTCTGCAATAAAATCATAATCTGCTTTTTTGCTATTAACTGTATTCTCAACTATTGAATTAATCTCGGTGTTATCTGGATATGCGAAGAAAACAGGCTCTATGTTTGCATCCTGGATGCGAACATGGATCATTCTGTCCTCCTCCTTATCCTTTCTGGTCAATTCGTGTTTTTTGATTTTACCGGTAAGGTAATCTTCAACATTTGCGCCCACAACCAGACCGTACTGTGTCCGCCCCTCCATTGTCTGAGCATAAACATAGTACATCTCCTTTGAATCCTGAACCAGCCAGCCTCTCTCTTGCCAGAGTTTAAAGTTCTCTACGGCTTTGTCGTAGGCCTCCTGAGTATGCTCATCAATAATTGGGTCAAAGTCAATTTCCGGCTTTGTTATATGAAGAAGAGATTTCTCTCCGGCTTCGGTTTTTGCCTCAACTGAATTTAACACATCGTAAGGGCGTGCAGCTACCTCTTTAACTAACTCTTTAGGAGGTCTAACAGCTGCAAATGGTTTAACTTTTACCATCTATATAATTTAAAATTACGTTATTACTTGTTTACCTGGAATGTTCTGTCGCCTGTTGCAAAAAATTTCACAATCTGATTTGCCGATGCAAGTCCTGCGTTAATATTTGCTTCAGCTGTCTCTGCACCCATTTTTTTAGGTGATGCAAAAACTCTTCCTGCAAACTTTTCGTTAAGCAAAGCCTGGTTATCTGCAGCTATATCTGTAACATATTTTAGATCAGGTCTCTGCTCTAATACATATGCAAGTTCCTCCTCATTAATAACCTCTTTACGGGCTGTGTTAACAAGGCAAGCTCCTTTAGGCATTCTTGACATTAGTGCAGTCCCTACAGATCTCTTTGTCTCAGCAGTTGCCGGGATGTGAAGAGAGAGGAAGTTTGACTTCTCGTAAAGCTCTTCTAAAGTAGCAACCGGAGTTACTCCCTCTGCCTTTATTCTCTCAGGATCTACGAAAGGGTCATATGCAATTACGTTCATTCCAAATCCTTTTGCCAGACCTGCTACAAGTCTTCCAACGTTGCCGTAAGCGTGTATTCCTATTGTCTTACCTTTTAGCTCACTGCCTGTGCCTGGTGTAAAGCCGTTACGAGATATGTATATCATCATCCCAATAGCAAGTTCTGCAACTGCATTTGAATTCTGACCGGGTGTGTTCATGGCAACTATGCCTTTTGATGTGCATGCTGCAAGGTCAAGATTGTCATACCCGGCACCTGCCCTTACAACAATTTTCAGATTCTTTGCAGCCTCTACCACCTCTGCTGTAACCTTGTCTGAACGAACAATCATTGCATCAGCATCTGCTGCAGCAGCTAAAAGTTCCTGAGGTGTTGTGTATTTCTCCAGAAGAGCAAGTGTATGCCCTGCACCCTCTACTATTTTTCTAATACCGTCCACCGCAGCTATTGCGAATGGCTTATCTGTAGCTACAAGTACTTTCATCATTTATGATTTTAATTGATAAATTAAGCATTAAGCTTCTCAAACTCCTGCATGCACTCTACAAGAGCCTTGATGCTCTCAACAGGACACGCATTGTAAGTAGATGCACGGAAACCGCCTACTGAACGGTGTCCCTTAATACCTACCATACCTCTCTCCTTTGCAAATGACATGAAAGCCTCTTCTTTCTCTTTGTACTCATCGGCCATAACAAAGCAGATGTTCATCAGTGATCTGTCTTCAACAGCAGCAGTACCCATAAACATCTTGTTTCTGTCGATTTCGTTATAAAGAAGTGCTGCTTTCTCTTCGTTATGTTTTTTCATTGCCTTGAGACCGCCGTTTGCCTTTACCCATTTAAGAGTCTCGTTCATAACAAATATTGAGAAAACCGGAGGAGTATTAAACATTGATGTCTCCTTAATGTGTGTTCTGTAATCAAGCATAGTAGGCAGATATCTGCTTACTTTACCAAGGATGTCTTCTCTTACAATTACAAATGTTACACCTGCAGGACCTACATTTTTCTGTGCACCACCATAGATGAGTGCGTATTTGCTTACGTCAACGGGACGGCTCATGATGTCTGAAGACATATCTGCAACAAGATTAACCGGGCATTTCATATCCTCTTTAATCTCAGTTCCGTAGATTGTATTGTTTGTAGTTATGTGGAAATAATCCAAATCAGCAGGAATTTCATATCCTTTAGGGATGTAGCTGAAATTTTTATCTTTTGAAGAGGCAATGGAAATGGCATTTCCCAAACCTTTTGCCTCAGCAAGGGCCTTCTTTGCCCAAACACCTGTTTCAAGATAGCCAGCCTTGTTTTCAAGAAGATTCATCGCCACGTACAGGAATTGCATACTTGCACCACCTCCAAGGAAAAGTACGTGATATCCTTCAGGAATATCCAGCAACTCTTTCCAAAGTGAACGGCACTCTTCCATAACTGCTTCCCACTCTTTTGATCTGTGAGACACCTCAATTACTGACATTCCTGACCCTTTGAAGTCTGTAAGAGCGTCAATTGCAGCCTGAACTGCCGGCCTTGGCAGAACACAAGGTCCTGCGTTGAAATTATGAGCAATTTTCATGATAAAATATTTTTAATAATTATGGTATTCTTGCTTCAAAGGTAACTCAAAAAATACGAATCCCAAATAATAATTGGCCAAAAATAGCCTAATTGTTAGGATCGAGTTAGTAATTGCTAATAATCTTTAAGTTTTTCTCATCTGTTACCTTTTCGCAATATCTGCATAACAATTTGAGCTCAGGGGACGATGAGAGCGTAATAAAAGAGGTTTCTATATCCTGGTGATTGGTTATGCATGCAGGGTTCATACATTTAGCAATACTTTTTATCTCTGACGGTACAGACAAGACTCTTTTTTCTACAACTTCAAAATTGTGGATAATATTAATTTTAGCCTGAGGAGCTATTAAGGCAATTCTATTTATATCGCTGGCTTCAAAGTATTTATCAGTAATTTTTATTATAGCCTTCTTCCCGAGGAGTTTACTGTCAAGATTAGTCCCAAATGTAATTTGGTTAGAGATTTTGCTTAATCCAAGAATGTCAATGACTTTAAATAATTGATTTGCAGGGATATGATCAAGTACAGTTCCATCCTTGATTGCGCTTACCTTTAGATGTTTTTCCATAAGTGCCTAAGTTGATTTGTTTTAATATTCAGTTCTTCCAAGTAACATTGTGATAATTGCCATTCTTGTGTATACACCGTTTCCGGCCTGTTCAAAATAGTAAGCATGGTCACTGCTGTCCACGTCTTGATGAATTTCATTTATCCTTGGAAGTGGATGAAGTATTTTCATGTTTGGTTTGGCCGATTCAACCATGTCTCTTCTCAGACTATAAATATTTTTGACTCTTTCGTACTCTATTGCATCTGTAAATCTCTCTCTCTGGACTCTGGTCATATAAACTATGTCCATATCTTCAATTCCTTCCTCTAGATTTTCGCTCTCTTCAAATTGGATTCCCTTTTCCCGTAGCTGTTCCTTGTACTCTTCAGGCATTCTTAGTTCTGGCGGAGCTGTAAATCTAAACTGAGGCTTGAAATGGCTCATAGCCTGCAGAAGAGAGTGGACAGTCCTCCCATACTTAAGGTCACCCACCAGATTAATTTTAAGATTATCAAGCCTTCCCTGAGTCTTGAGGATTGAGTAAAGATCAAGTAGAGTCTGAGATGGATGCTGATTTGCACCATCGCCTGCATTTATTACAGGTACAGAAGATACCTCAGATGCATATCTGGCACTACCTTCAAGAGGATGTCTTATAATTATGAGGTCTGCATAGTTTGATACCATTTTTATAGTATCCTTAAGAGTCTCGCCTTTTGTTACACTAGTATTGCCGGCATCAGAAAACCCTATGACTCTTGCTCCAAGTCTGTTTGCAGCGGTTTCAAAACTTAGCCTTGTTCTGGTTGATGGTTCAAAAAACAGGCTCGCAATAACTTTATCACTAAAGATGGCATCAGATTTTCTCTCTTCAAAGTTTGATGCAAGAGACAAAACTTTTAAAATCTCCTCTTTTGAGAAGTCGTGAATGGAGATAAGGTGTTTAGACATATTTTTATTCAATCTTATTTGAAATTGTTTCAAGTTCGTTGCAGAACCTTTCTTGGTCTCTCATCCTGATTTTTACAGTGATGCTGCAGATGTTATCAAAATTCTGATTTATTATTTCAGCTGAGTAATCCTTAATTAATTTCATTGCACCATTCATCTGAAGATAGTCAAATGTAAATGTAACCATCTTCCCTGCAATTTTTTCCACAACCTCTGCATTTTCAATTGCATCTGATGTGGCACTTCTGTAGGCTCTGATAAGTCCGGGAACACCAAGCTTTGTGCCGCCAAAATATCTTACCACAATAATAAGCAGGTCGCTTAACTGATGTGAGAGCAACTGGCCCAGGATGGGTTTGCCCGCAGAGGAGGAGGGCTCTCCATCATCGTTAGCTCGCCAGAACTCACCATCCGGTCCAAGCCTGTAAGCATAACAATGATGTCTGGCATCATGATACTCTTTTTTTATTTCTGCGATTATCTCCTTAATCTCCTCTTCATTTGACACCGGATATGCAAATGAAATGAATTTGCTACCAAGCTCTTTGTAGATACCTGTGGTGGGCTTTGCTATTGATTTATATGAATCCGAGGAGTTTATATCGTCCATTGAGTCAAGGGAACCGTTTCGTAAAATTAGCCCCTTTTTACTAATTTTGCAAAATGTATGTTGATGTTTTTATAAATGACTTCTCAGAACTCGGCAGAAGAGTAAAAGATGCAGTAGATAAAGAAGATATCCCCCTACCATTGAGAGAGTATATGCAATCTTCTTTTGATGTGAATTCCTTTTTTACATTTGAGATGCAAAGGAGTTCGCTAAGCTCTCTGGCTAACTTTATGTTACAAAAAGAAGTTTTGAGTTCTTGGATAAATTATTACAAAGAAAATATAAGTAAGAGAGATAAATTTATAGGAATAATTGCCGCAGGTAATATACCGGCAGTAGGTTTTCACGACCTAATGTCAGTACTGGCTTCCGGATACAAGTGTGAAATTAAGCTCTCAAGAAAAGACAGACACCTTATTCCCTGGATGATATCCATTCTGGTAGAGATTAATCATTTTTGGAAGGACCGGATTATGTTTGTTCCCTCTCTTTCTCAATCCATAAAGATGGTGATTGCTGCCGGCTCAGACAGTACAATGTCAATTATCGGCAATAACTTTAACCATCTTCCCGGATTGCTAAGAGGTACCCGATCTTCGGTTGCAGTAATTCTTGGGGATGAAAGTAAACAAGAAATTGGAAATCTTTGTAAGGATATTTTCCTTTTCTACGGTATGGGATGCAGAAGCATCAGCAGAGTATTTGTACCTCAAAAGTATGATTTTTCATCTTTTCTTGACTCTTCAAAAAGTTTTAAACACTTAGCAGACAACCCAGACTACAACTCTTCATACAGATATCAAAAGGCGTTAATGACAATGTCTGGAAAAAGCTTTATTGACGGCGGTTTTTTTCTGCTTGAGGAGACCGATTTATTTCCACCACCTCTTGCGGTAATAGGAATAAGCTATTATTTAAAATTAGATGATGTTGAGAGAGTAATAATAGGTGATAATGAGAAAATTCAGATTGTTGAGTGGAGAGGGAAGGAGGGGGCTCTCTATTTTGGGGATTCTCAAAATCCAGGGCCTTTCGATTATGCCGATGGCCTTGATACAGTCAGATTCCTTTTGACAAATGGTGAAAAATAATTCTTTATCTTTGCAAAAAGTTTTGGATTGATGATATACAGACTTAAGGCAACTATTGACGGCAACAAAATATTCATGAGGGAATATGAAGTTAAGGGGATCTCCTCTTTATACTCTCTCCATCTGTTTCTTCAAAATGATTTAGGTTTCGCTCCTGATCAGATGGTTCTTTTCAGAGGGCTGTCTAAAACAAATAAAGTTAAGACTGAATACGGTCTTTTTGATATGGGGGATGGTACAATGGATAAGGTCTCTGTAGAGGCTGCTTTTGCTTCAGCTATTGAATCTCTTATGTATGTTTATAACCCATTTAAAGACAGGGGTATGAGGTTGGAGCTACTTGGCACAGAAGATCCACTTTCCAGAAGGTCATATCCAAGACTTGTTGCAGAAAAGGGTAGAAATCCAGACCAGTTCTCTGATGACTACGATGACTTTGAGTCAGTGTTACCCCATCCAGAGCTAGAAGAGGGCTTTAGTCCGGAAGAGCTCCCTGAGGGTGAGGAGTAATCAATCAAACAATGCTTAAAAAACTCATATTGGTGCTCGGGCCTACCGCTTCCGGCAAGACCGATTATTCCATATCGCTTGCGGAACGTTATGGTTCTCCTATTATCTCTTGCGATTCAAGGCAAATTTATAAAGAGATGAGGATAGGAACAGCTCCACCTACATCAGAGCAACTGGAAAGAGTCAAACACTATTTCATCTTTTCTCACTCCATCCACTCTTCATATACTGCCGGAAAATATGAAACAGAGGCAATTGCACTAATGGAGGAGCTTTTTAAAGAGCATGACACTCTGATTGCTGTTGGAGGCTCAGGTTTATATGCTCACGCTCTTTGTTATGGTCTTGATGATTTTCCTCCTGCAGATCTTCAACTCAGAAAATCTCTTACTGAAAGAATGGATAAAGAGGGCGCAGAATCTCTCAGGGAGCAGTTGAAGATTATTGACAGAGAGAGCTATGAATCTATTGAAATTGAAAACTCAAGAAGGGTACTCAGAGCCCTTGAGGTTACAATTCAGACTGGGAGGAAATTCTCCTCTTTTAAAACCGGTTTGGAAAGAGATAGACCTTTTGCTATTGAGAAGAGATTGATTACAAGGTCTAGAGAGGAGCTATACAACAGAATTAACCGCAGAGTAGATTTAATGATGGAGAGTGGTCTTCTTGATGAGGCAAAGTCTCTTTATATCTTCAGAGAACTCCCCGCACTCAAAACAGTTGGATACTCTGAGCTCTTCAGTTTCCTTGACGGAGATATTCCACTTGCAGAGGCTATAGATTTAATAAAGAGGAATACAAGACGGTACGCAAAGCGTCAGATTACATGGTGGAACAGGTATGATGACCTTGTTCCTGTTCAAATAAAAGAGACCGACTAATAGTTAGCCGGTCTCTTTTTTATATTAGGTAATCCCATTCCTAGAATGGAAGATCGTCCTCACCTGCTTCTGATGGGAAATCAGGCATAGCCGGAGGAGGCGTAAAGCCATCCTGCTGAGGTTGCTGAGACTCCATCCTTTCAATTTTCCAGGCTCTTACATCTGTATACCAGCGATTATTAAACTCTCTGGATTCAATGTTGACAGATATCTTAAGAACATCTCCCTCATTGTATCTGCCCAGTTCCTCTACTTTGTCTGCACCCCAAACGTTCATGCAAACTTTCCTTGGATACTGCTCCTGAGTCTCTACAATGAACTCCTGCTTGCTCCAGTTACCACGAGCACTTACGCCGTTCTGGATGCCAAGTTTTGAGTGTATCTTACCGATTATTTCAAGTGCCATACTTACTTAGTCTTAGGATCAGCAGGTACTTGTGCTTTGCTAACCTTTACCAGGTCCACATCAAATATTAGAGTAGAGTTAGGAGTGATTGAAGGGCCAGCTTGCTGTGCTCCGTAAGCTAGTTCAGAAGGAATATATAGTCTGATTTTGCCACCTTCTCCTATTAGCTGAATACCTTCGCTCCATCCTGGGATAACGCCGTTAACCGGGAATCTTACAGGCTCAGGATTGCTCATAGATGAATCAAATTCAGTTCCGTCAATAAGTGTGCCTCTGTAATAAACAGAAACAGTATCTTCAGCCATAGGCTTAACATCAGAACCGGGTACGATTACTTTGTACTGCAGACCGCTTGCTGTAACCTGAACACTGTCATTTTGTTTGTTTTTCTCAAGGAACTCAACGCCCTTAGCCTTGTTTGCCTCTCCTATCATCTCCTGCTTGATAGTCATGTACCTTTGGATAACTACATTAGCAGTCATGTCATCAATCTTAAGCTCGCTGCCGGCTATTACATCCTTCATAGCTTTGTTGATTTCTGCAAAGTTAAGGTCACTGAAATTTGCATTTTTTAACATTGTTCCAAAAGATACTCCTACTGCATAACTTGCAGAGTCCGTAAGCTCTTTTGAAACTTTTAGTGCATCTGCGTTTTTCTTCTCTCCGCAGGAAGAGATCAGAACTGCAGACAAAGCTACAATTGCGATCGATTTTAATGTTTTCATTTAAATATTATTAATTGGTTTATAATTCTTCGTTGAATAGTATATGGCAACTAAACCCAGCACAGCTGCTACAAATGATGTAAATAAAATAACAGCCTTGCCCATGTCTATCATTGTCTGATCTGAAAAAGCAAGATTATCAATAAAAATTGACATTGTAAAACCTATCCCCGCTATCACACCTGCAGAAGCAACCTGAAACCAGTTTATATCTCCTGGCAGATCAGCAAATTTGAATCTAACTGCAATCCAACTGGCAAGAAAAATCCCGATAGGTTTACCCGCAAGCAGCCCAAAGAATATGCCCGGCACAATTGGTTCCAATGGAGGTGTGAACAGTGAAAAGTCAATTTTTACACCGGCGTTTGCAAGTGCAAAAACAGGCATTATAAGAAATGTAACCCAAGGATGAAGCCCATGCTCAAATTTAATCATGAGAGGATGAACCTGTTTGAGTTTGTGGTGCATATTGTGAATTGCTTCCTGTTGCGCAGGATTGGCAAGCACTTCAATTCTATTACTACTCTCAGCTATGAATTTATTAAGGAAGTGCCTCATTCCCACAAGAAACCTAACCTCGTTTATAGTAGTTTTTCCAGGTATAGTCATTGCCACTAATACTCCTGCAATTGTTGCATGAATCCCTGACTTGAGGAAAAGTAGCCACACAATTATTCCCGGAATTACATACAGAGCTGGTTTTCTGATTTTCATGTAATTGAAAAGGACCATCAAGGCCAGTACTCCGGCAGCAGAAAAGAGAAGAACAAAGTTAATCTCACTTGTAGGATAAAAAACGGCCAGAACTATTATTGCTCCTAAGTCATCTACTATTGCAAGTGCTGTAAGGAAAATTTTCAGCGATAGTGGAACTCTTTTACCTAGAAGAGATAGTATACCAAGAGCAAATGCAATATCAGTTGCCATGGGAATTCCCCAGCCATTTGCACTTAACTCTCCGGCATTAAAAATAAAATAGATTGAAGCCGGAACAACCATTCCACCCACTGCGGCAAAAATAGGAAGGGCAGCCTGTCTTACAGATGATAGCTCTCCTACCAGTATTTCCCTTTTGATTTCCAACCCTACAACAAAAAAGAAGATTGCCATTAATCCATCGTTAATCCAATGAAGTAAAGACATCTTAAACTCAAGATTTCCAAGTTTAAAACCGAAATAGAGATTCAGATAATCATGGAAGTGAGACCAAGATGGGACATTGGCAATTGTGATAGCCACAATTGCACAAATCATCAGCACTATTCCGCCTGAAGATTGATTTTTAAAGAAAGAAAGAAAAACGTTCCTAAGCTCTCTGCCTCTGTTGAACCTAAATAATTTGTAAACGAAATTCATCTATCTTGAAATGTTGTTTTTGTTTAGTTTAACGTATTGAGAAATTTTGTAAAGTATCCTGGCTCCTACATTTGCATCCCATTCGTCAACTGTGCCCGGAGATACTTCGCAAAGGTCAAAACCAATGATTTTCTTGTTTGATAAAGCAAGCATATTTAGTAGATAGTCTATCTCTCTGAAACTTATTCCGCCAGGAACAGGAGTTCCGGTGTTGGGGCAGAGATCAGGAGAGAGACCGTCAATATCAAAACTGATGTATACGTTTTGCGGTAGAGTGGCAATAATTTCTTCACATTGACGCTTCCATGTTTTACCTTCAAACAGGTTTCCTCTAACCTCAGTATCAGTGAAGCATCTTATGCGTGGATCTGTATTAATAATATCAGCCTCATCTTCGCAAAAATCTCTAACACCTACCTGGGTGAGCTGAGATATCTGATTTATTTCATTCAGTGCATTGTACATTATTGAAGCATGCGAATATGTAAAGCCCTCATATGCTTTTCTTAAATCTGCATGCGCATCAATATGCAGTATTCCAAACTCTTCGCATAACTCAGATACTGCTTTCATGTTTCCAAGGGGAACACTATGATCTCCGCCTACCACACCTGTAATCTTACCTTGAGCTATAAGCTCTTTACACGAAGTGTATACTTTTTGGTTAAGTGATTGACTTGCTGTGTTGATTATAGAAATCTCCTTTTCAAGTGCATTTATCTCTTTACCTTGTTCAAGCCCCTCAATTACACCTTCAGCTATTTTGCGAAATTTTTTATTATCCTTAAGGATTTTGGGGTCAACTGGAAGAGTGCCTATCTTCGTTTTCCATGCATCTTTAACGTTCGCATCGTATAAATCTACCTGAACGGATGCCTCAATTATAGCTTCAGGACCTGTATGAGTTCCAGCCCTGTATGATGTTGTTACATCCCAGGGGACAGATATCAAGGCAATTTCAGACTCCTCCAGGCTGTATGGAAGTGCAAAGTAGTTGCCATTTGCCATTCCCGGGTCGTTAGGGTTGAAAATTGTCATTTTAATGCTCTATTTCAGTTAAGTGTTTACTCATTTTAATTGAACAGTAACAACCACTTTCGTAAAAAATTTTGTGATAAAGAAACTATTCGATAACTTAGGGGAACAAAGGTAACTTTTTTTAGCGAAATTTTTGAATTTTTCGGACACACAATAAATATGCAAACCAGTTCTGAGTTTTTGCACAATCAGCTCAAACAGTTTTTTGGCTTTGATAGCTTCAAAGGTGAGCAAGAGGAGGTAATAAGGCATCTAATGAATGGAAATGATGCTTTTGTTCTGATGCCCACAGGGGGTGGAAAGTCCCTGTGTTATCAGTTGCCCGCTCTTTTATTACCCGGAGTAGCAATTATTATATCACCGCTTATTGCTCTAATGAAAAACCAGGTAGATGCAATAAGAGGTTTTGTTATAGAGAGGGAAGGTATTGCTCATTTTTTAAATTCATCCTTAAATAAGGCTCAGATACAGGAGGTCAAGGAGGATTTATTGTCTGGCCAGACAAAATTGTTATATGTTGCACCTGAGTCTCTCACAAAAGAGGAGAATATTACATTTCTCAAGCAGTTGAAAATATCTTTTTACGCTGTTGACGAAGCTCATTGTATTTCTGAGTGGGGTCATGATTTTCGTCCTGAATACAGGAGAATCAATCCCATTTCTCAAGAGATAGGGAAGGCTCCAATAATAGCTCTTACAGCAACCGCAACACCTAAAGTCCAGAATGACATACAGCGAAATCTTGGGATGCTTGATGCAAGGGTCTTTAAAACCTCATTCAACAGAAAGAATCTGTACTATGAAATTCGTTCAAAGGTTAATACAGAGAGAGAGATTATTAAATTCATAAAGGCAAATGCAGGTAAGTCCGGGATTATTTATTGTTTAAGCAGAAAAAAGGTTGAAGATGTAGCCCAGCTGCTCAATGTTAATGGGATAAAGGCTTTACCATACCATGCCGGACTAGAGGCTTCCAGAAGAGCTTCAAATCAGGATAAGTTCCTTATGGAAGAGGCGGATGTAATAGTAGCAACAATTGCTTTTGGGATGGGAATAGACAAGCCGGATGTACGGTTTGTAATTCACTATGATATACCAAAGAGTCTTGAAAGTTACTATCAGGAAACCGGCCGATCAGGCAGGGATGGAGGTGAAGGCAAGTGCATCGCTTTTTATTCATATAAGGACATCCAAAAGCTAGAGAAATTTATGCAGGGAAAGCCCATTTCTGAACAAGAGATTGGTAGGCAGTTGCTTATGGAAACAGCTGCGTATGCTGAGTCCAGTCTTTGCAGAAGGAAAATTCTTTTAAACTATTTTGGAGAAGAGTATACACAGGAAAATTGTGGGGAGTGTGATAACTGTCTTTCACCAAGGAAGATGTTTGATGGGAAAGAGGAGGTTGCTCTATTGCTGGAACTTATTTTATCCATGAAGGAACAGTTTAAGGCTGAGCACCTTGCAAATATTCTGGCCGGTGTTTCAAATTCGATTATTAAGTCATACAACCACCATAATCTTGAATTTTTTGGAGCCGGAAGGTCAAAGGGAGCTAAATTCTGGATGGCTGTGATTCGCCAGGCTCTTGTTCATCACCTGCTTGAAAAGGATATTGAAAAGTACGGACTAATCTATTGTACTGAAGAGGGAAAAAAATTCTGCGAAAACCCTGTTGAATTAATGCTGGCAGAGGACAGAGAGTACACAGACGATGGCGGAGAAGATGAGCCTGTTACAGGTGGGTCTTCAAAGGGTTCATCTGCGGGCGACGAGGTTCTCTTGTCAATGCTTAAAGATTTGAGACAATCTGTAGCAAAGAGACAAAAACTTCCACCATTTGTTGTCTTTTCAGATCCGTCACTTGAGGATATGTCTATCCACTACCCAATATCTCAGGAGGAGCTACGTAACTGCCAGGGAGTAGGAGAGGGTAAGGCAAAAAAATTCGGAAAAGAATTTATTGAGCTTATTTCCAGATATGTAGAGGAAAACGAAATAGAGCGTCCTATAGATTTTGTTGTAAAGTCTGTAGTAAATAAATCAGCCATTAAGGTCTCAATTATTCAGGGCATAGACAGAAAACTACCACTTGAAGACATCGCTGATTCAAAAGGTCTTGAGATGGATGAGATACTTGATGAAATTGAAGCTATTGTTAACTCGGGCACAAAAATAAATATCGACTATTATATACGCCAGACTATTGATGACGATAAAATAGACGATATCTATGAATATTTCAGAACTGAAGCAATATCCGATTCTCTTAAGGAGGCATCTGATGAACTTGGAAGAGGTTACACAGAGGAGGAGATCAGACTTGTCCGGATTAAGTTTCTTTCTGAGATGGGAAATTAAACATAATTAACCGCAGTGATAATAGAGCTCTACAAGCTCCTTCATCTTCGCTGGATTTTGTTCAGTCTCTAATCTTATATTTTTGTCGTTATAAGCACGAAGTTTCTTTACTACTCCATCAATCAGAGCCGGAGAAAAGACACCATCTTTTTCATAAATGGCTCTGTTTTTTTCAAGCTCATCTGCAGATTCCCAGCATGAAGAAGGAAGTTGTTCCAAAGATTTAAGCCTCTCTTCATGTCTCTTATCATGGATATTTACATCAACGTAGCACTTTTCTGCAATCTCTAATGCATTGTTAGTTTCAAATCCGGTTCTTGCTGCTACAACAAGTCCTGCAAGCATCATGTAAATGTCGGCAGATCCATCAGGGGATCTCATCTCAACAGTTTGCTTATCCGGTATGGATGCACTCCTTGGGCTTTCCAGAGGATTTGCAACAGATAACATATCATGACCACCAGTCCAGCCAAGAGGGACCCTTACAAGCACAGATCTGTTTCTGTCACCCCAGCAGATACTTGTAGGTGCCTCCTGATGCGGAACAAGACGATAATATGATGTTGGATTTGTGTTGCCGAACGATGTAAGAGATGAGGCGCATTTCATATAGCCTGCAATTGCTCTTTTTGCAGTTTCTGAAAGAGATCCCTGATCTGTCATTACTGACTTTCCATCTTTGACCATCCTTGTATGAAAGTGAAGACCGCTTCCGGCTTTACCAACTGTTATTTTAGGAGCAAAAGTTACATCAAGACCATATTTGTATGCCAGAGTCCTGATAATCCACTTAGCCATTACAAGTTGGTTTGCTGCCGATTCAACAGGAGAAACAAGGAATTCAATTTCATTTTGTTCATAAATTTTTCCATCCTGTGTGAAGTTGCCTACCTCTGAATGACCATATTTGATCATACCGCCGGTTTGTCCAATCAGCGTCATAGCTTCAGTTCTGAAGTGCTCAAATTTTGTAAACGGCTCTGCTTCGTGGTAACCTCTTTGATTAGGAGTGGGGAAAAGTGAATCCGCATGATCACAAATATAAAACTCAAGTTCTCCCATCGCTTCAAAAGACAATCCGGTTGCCTTTTTGAATGAGAGCGAGGCTTTGTGTAATGTATATTCCGGAGAACTCTCCAGCGGTACTCCATCTTTTGTAAAATACGAACACAGCAATCCAATTGCCGGTATTTCAGAAAATGGGTCAGCGTATGCAGTTGAGAATTTAGGAACAACATACAGGTCACTTGAGCCTGCCTCTATGTATGGAAAGAGGCTGGAGCCATCTACTCTCTCACCATATGTCAATACTGATTCAGCATAATCAAGACTTGTCACGGGAAAATTTAATGTCTTCAGGCGACCGTCTGCAGCAACATATCTGAAGTTAATAATTCGGATACCCTTATCTGTTATATATTGCAGGATATCTTTTTTTGTAAATGTTTCAGGTAGTTTTCCCAGATGCTCTACCAGAGGATTGATGTTGTATTTTAACGATGAATACATATTATGTGTTACTTTATTGTTAAAGAATGAACAAATATAGTAAAAGGATGATACAGTTTTTTAATAACTTTGTGGGCTATGTTCCATGTAAAGAAAGTCTATCTTTTTACCGTAATTGCCATTATAACAGTGGCAGCAGCCTCTTTACTGTTTTTTTTCAAGAAAAATAAAGAGGAGAATAAAGTCTCTGAATACGTAGCTGAATCTTTCAGAACCCTTAAGGCAGTACCTGTAGATGCAATAGGCATTTGGGTATTTAATTCACCTGAGGTAATGGCTGAAAGCGTTTTATCTGCAAAGCACCCTTTTGCGACACTCTTTAATCAGCAGAGCGCTCTGTTCAAAATTTCTAACAGGCTTACATTCTTAACAAAGAGCGAAGAGATATTTACATCACTTAGAAACTCAGACATCCTTGCTTCTCTTCACTATTCCGGGAAGAATGAGGTCTCCGTTCTCATTTGTGTAGATTTGCTGAATCTGGATAATAACTCAAAATCTAATCTGATTGGAAGGCTTACTGATGGGAATATAGGGACATACAGAGTTTTTAATGGTGCAACTCTTTATAACTCTTCCGGAGCAATAATTGCAATTCATAAGGATTACTTACTTGCATCGACTTCGCCATTACTTGTTGAGGCCTCTGTGAGGCACCTTAATTCCGGCGGATCAATTCTTGATAATACTGATTTTGCTGAAATTGCCGTTGAAACTGTAGTTGAAGATAATATTCTCTTTGTTAATCATATACAGTTGGGAAAACTTTTCTCAGGACTGGCTTCGTCTAAATATCTCAAATATGCAGACTTTGCATCCAGGTATTCTTCATGGAGTATAATGAATGCCACATTCAATCAGAACTATGTTATGTTTGATGGTATGGCTTATAATCAGAGGGGTGCTGGGAATTATGCTACAGCACTTAAGTGGACTGATGGGAAAGAATCTGAGGCGCAATATATGGTACCACACAACACTTATGCCCTTTTTGCCATATCTCCCAAGGATGCCGATTTTAATACTGAAGGAATAAGAGAGTACCGTGAGCTTACAAAGAGGTTGAATACTGAGATTTGGGGCAGAGCTTCTGAGTGGCTAAAAGCATCATCAATTGAAGAGGTGGCCCTGGCAGCAATCCCTTTTGGGGGTAATATTGAATGGGTATCTCTCTACAGGCATTCAAAAGACAATTTATTTAAAAGACTTGCAGGAACATTGTTCTCATCTGATACAGAAATAAGGGATTCAATTATTCTTAATACAAATCCGGGATTGATAAGTGAGCTAACAGGATCTCTGTTTGCTTCTAATGAAGAGGAGTATATGCTTCGTCTGGGAGACTGGACAATTACAGGGTCAAAAAACATTCTGGAGGAATTTCGCAGCGGGCGAACATCTAAGTTCTCAATGGCTGATTTTATTTCTGAAACGCCTGCTGCTGGAGAGATAAACTCACAGGGAGTTCCCTTTTCAGTAACTCTTAACTATACAGGAATGCAGGACTCAATTGCCAAACTCTTTAATAAGGGTGTCTCTGGGAACATTAAAGAGACAATAAGCAAGAGGAACCTGGGGATTGTAAGATATTCAATTACACCTGACAAAGACCACCTCTCATTTCAATTATTGTTCTACTCAAGAAATCTTGAGAAACTGCCGGTACCTCCGGTTGATGAAAGTGAAGAGGGACCGGCCGGATGGCAACTGGACAGTATTGTAAAAGTTCCTGAGGGGCCATTTGAGTTGAGGAATTTTGATACGGGGGAGAAGGAGTACCTTGTTCAACTGAAAAACTACAGACTTCAACTTGCCGATAAAGATCTCAAAGGAATTTGGGCAATTCCATTCGAGACTCCTTTGCGAGGATTTGTGGAACAGGTAGATTTTTATAAAAACGGAAAACTTCAAATGCTTTTCGCAAGCGGAAATGTTGTATACTTGCTCGACAGGACCGGAAGATATCTGAACCCGTTCCCTAAGAGAGTTTCAAGGCTTGTTGAACTTGGACCTAAAGTATACAAGACTTCAGATTCGTATATGATAATGCTTCTTCATACAGATAATAGCCTTAGCTTATACGACAGGGAGTGTAAACCACTTGAGGCATGGAAGGACATATCAGTTGAGGAGATCATCAAGGATTTTCCTGAGCTAATGGAAACGGGAGGAAACCTTTACTGGATACTGAGAACTCAAGTGAAAACCAGAATATATACAATTAACGGCCTTGAAATTACCAATGTTTTGGGGGCTCATAGTTTGTTGCCTAATACTCCTGTTAAGAAAGTATCGGCTACAGAAATTGAAGTCCGCAGATCTGACGGGGCAGACATAAGAATGAACCTGGAGACAGGTGATATTAAAAAATTGAAAAAGAGGAGATAGATGGAAGGTTTCATTACTTTTTTATTTTTTACAGTACTGATTATATATCTCTTAGTGAGATTCTTACCACTACTGCTTACATGGTGGGTAAGAAGAAAACTTTCAAAATTTACCGGGAACTCTGATGCCTTTGCAA
The DNA here is from genome assembly GCA_034003005.1 of Bacteroidales bacterium. Classification (GTDB taxonomy): domain Bacteria; phylum Bacteroidota; class Bacteroidia; order Bacteroidales; family UBA932; genus Bact-08. The sequence continues at coordinate 42,976 of JAVEZL010000010.1, read as the reverse complement.
ATAGAGGTCAGAGGGACGGAAATAAGATTAGAGAGGAGGATGGCACAATTGTAAGCGATGATGTCAAGAGAGACAAGATTGTAGATAGTGATATTGGTGAATATGTAGAATACGAAGAGAGCAAAAAACAATGAATACTTTCAAACGCCTTCTGGCATACGCAAAACCGCACCGGTATTACTGGCCATCTTACCTTGTTCTTAGTATACTTGGACTGGCATTCAGCCTTGTAAACTTTGCACTCTTCAAACCACTGCTTGTGGTTGTCTTTGATCCTGAGGCATTGAGAATTGTTGAGAACAAACCTCAGTTTTCAATGTCATTTGACTACTTCAACGATATTTTCCAGTATTACCTGGGCAGTATAATGACAACTCATGGCATACTAAGAGGTTTGTTGTTTGTATGCGTTATGCTCGTGCTGTTTACCTTTATGGCAGGAGTTATTAAATACTTGTCCCAACGGATAATTGTAAGAGTAAGAGTTACAATAATGCAGAGAATAAGGGAGGATCTGTTCAGAAAGATATCATCTCTGCACATTGGATATTTTACAAATAAGAGAAAGGGAGACATACTATCAAGCATATCAAATGATGTTACCGAGGTGCAAAATAGTGTGGCAAATAGTTTTCATGTAATATTCAGGGATCCTCTTCAGGTTCTTGGCTTTCTGGCAGCCCTGGTTTACATGTCGCCCAGGCTAACAATAATAACACTGGTTACTCTTCCTGTTTCTGCCTTTATAATCACCAGAATCACGAGGTCATTGCGCAAGGGTGCAACAGATACTCAGATGTATATAGGAAGAATTCTCAGTCAGTTTGAAGAGGCAATTTCTGGTTCAAGGATAATAAAGGCATTTAATGCTCAGAACTATGTAAGGAAGGCCTTTGCAGAAACAAACGATGCTCACAGAAACTCTAGCAAGAAGATGTTTTACAGGCAGGAGATGGCGAGCCCTTTTTCAGAGTTTATGGGTATAACCATAGCTATCGCAATCCTGTTTTTTGCCGGATTTATGCATATAACGGGAAGGCTTGGGATGGATCTACCCACTCTTATGATATATATTGCATTTTATTGGAAAGTACTTGAGCCTGCAAAGTCTATTTCAAATACTTATGCCATGATCCAGAGAGGTTTGGTATCCGGAGAGAGAATTTTTGCAATACTTGATGAGCCGGTTGCTATAAAGAAGGCAGATAATCCTGTGAGGATTGATACTTTTAAAAAATCACTTGTTTTTGAAGATGTATGTTTTAAATACAATAATGAGCCTGTACTTAAGAATATCTCATTTACCGTTGAGAAGGGTAAAATGATTGCTCTTGTAGGCCCGTCAGGAGCAGGTAAAACTACAATGGTTGACCTTATTCCAAGATACTACGATGTTACCTCGGGCTCAATAAAGATTGATGGGATAGATATCAGGGAGTACGCACCAAGGGACCTCATAGGTCTCATGGGAATTGTTACTCAGGAGGCAATACTCTTCAACGATACTGTTATAAATAACATTACCTTTGGCCTGGAAAATGTAAGCAGAGAGGATGTTATTGCTGCAGCCAGAATAGCGAACGCGCATGATTTTATTTCCCAGATGGAGGAGGGTTATGATACAAATATTGGCGACAGGGGTGGAAAACTTTCAGGCGGACAGCGTCAAAGAATTGCAATCGCCAGAGCAGTACTTAAAAATCCACCAATACTAATTCTGGACGAGGCTACTTCTGCGCTTGACACAGAGAGTGAAAGGCTGGTTCAGGAGGCATTGACCAATTTAATGAAAAACAGAACTTCAATTGTAATCGCCCATAGATTGTCTACAATTCAGCATGCCGATGAGATTATTGTTCTTAAAGAGGGGGAGATTGCAGAGACCGGCAACCATAACGACCTTATTAAGCAAAAAGGTCTATATTCGCACTTGTGCAAATTGCAAACATTTGAATAATATTTTCTGTACTTAATGGAAAACTCATTGAATAAGCAGCTGGAGCAGAGTTTTATTGACAACTGGAATAATCCGGCGCTATCTGACTACAAGGGTGTTACTCTGTACTATCGTGATGTAGCCAGAAGAATAGCGAAACTTCATATTGTCTTTGAGCAGTGTGGATTAAAAAGGGGAGATAAGGTCTCCTTATGTTCAAAAAATCAGGCAAACTGGGGAGTGATATTTCTGGCAACGATAACATATGGCGCCGTTGCTGTTCCAATACTTCATGAGTTTAAACCCGGCAATATTCACCATATTGTAAACCACTCGGATTCTCAAATAATTTTTGTAGGTGATGCCGTATGGGAGCAGCTTAACGAGGCAGAAATGCCAAACATCCACGCTGTTATTCAAGTGTCTGACTTATCAATTCTTTATTCCAGAGACCCTTTGATTAATGAGACCAGAGACAGATTAAACGAGCTGTTCGGAAAGAAATTCCCTAAAAATTTCCGTGAGAATCATCTCAGCTTTCACGAGGATTCTCCCGATGAGCTGGCTATAATTAATTACACATCAGGCACAACAGGGTTCTCAAAGGGGGTAATGCTGCCATACAGATCTCTGTGGTCCAATGTAATGTTTGCAAGGGAGGTTCATCCTCAGCTAAGCAATACATCTAACGTAGTTTCGATGCTGCCGACGGCTCATATGTACGGGATGATGTTTGAATTTCTCTTTGAAATGTGCGTAGGTGCCCATGTTCATTTTCTCACAAGAGTACCCAGCCCAAAAATTATTATGGATGCTTTTGCTGAAATTAAACCTGATATAATTATTGCTGTACCTTTAATAATTGAAAAGATTTACAAAAAGAAACTGCAGCCCATAATAAACAAGACAGCTATAAGGATATTCCTAAAGTTACCCGTGCTTGATCAGAAGGTTCAGAAAAAAATTCTGGGAGAGTTAATCAATACATTCGGAGGACGCTTCAAAGAGGTGATTATCGGGGGTGCTGCTTTTAATAAAGAGGCCGAGGCGTTTTTCAGAAAAATAGGATTTCCTTTTACAGTAGGGTATGGTATGACTGAGTGCGGACCGATTATAACTTATGCACCCTGGGACAAAACTAGACTTTATTCGTGTGGAAAACCGGCGCCTCGTATGGAGGTAAGAATCGACTCTTCTGATCCTCAGAGAATACCCGGTGAAATCCAGTGTAAAGGAGATAATGTGATGCTTGGATATTTCAAGAATCAGGAGGCAACTGATGCCTCTTTCACAAAAGATGGATGGATGAAGACTGGTGATATGGGGGTGATGGATGTGGATGGATACTTATATATCAGAGGGCGTTCAAAAAGCATGATACTTGGACCTTCAGGTCAGAATATATATCCTGAAGAGATAGAGAGCATAATTAACAATATGCCTTATGTTGTTGAATCACTTGTGATTGATGAAGGGGGAGTCCTGGTTGCCTTTATTTATCCTGATCTTGAGCAAGCAGGATTTGAAGGGCTGAATAATCAGCAGTTAGAGGAGAAGATGAGGGAAAATATAGCAGTGGTCAACGAAGAGTTGCCAAACTATTGTAAACTGTCAGACTTCAAAATTTTCCCTGAAGAGTTCGAGAAGACTCCAAAAAGAAGTATTAAGAGATATTTATACCAAAGAACAGATTTGTAACTATGAACGAAAAACAATTACAGTTTGACAAAAGCTATCTGGATATGGCCCAGATCTGGGCAAAGAATTCCTATTGCAAAAGAAGACAGGTGGGTGCGTTGATAGTAAAGGACAGGATGATTATTTCTGATGGATATAATGGAACGCCTTCTGGATTTGAAAATGTGTGTGAAGATGAAACAGGTCATACTAAGCCATATGTTTTGCACGCAGAGGCAAATGCTATAACTAAAGTAGCAAAGTCCGGCAACAGCAGCGAGGGGGCGACTATGTATGTAACCACAGCTCCTTGCCTAGAGTGTTCAAAATTAATAATTCAGGCAGGCATTCGCAGATTAGTATACAGAGATAATTACAGAATTACTGATGGGATTGATCTTTTGAGAAGAGTAGGAATTGAGGTTGTAAATCTATCTGAATAAAATGAACTTTACAGAAGGGAGTAGAAGGAGTCTTTGGCCTGCAGTTGCGGGAGTTTTGTTTGTCTTGCTGTTGTTAACAAGATACTGTGACAGCAATAATTCCAGAAGAGAGCTGGAAATCAGAGCAGGGCAATGGGATAAACTCATGCTTATACTTGGAGAAATTGACAGAAATTACGTTGATACTCTTGATTATTCAAAAATTACTGAAGCGACTATTCCCCTTCTATTAGAAAAATTAGATCCTCACTCTGTTTATTTGCCACCTCAGGAACTTAAAAATGCTGAAGAGGAGCTACAGGGCAATTTTGACGGAATAGGTGTTCAGTTCAATGTCCCTAACGATACTGCAATTATAATTCAGGTTATTGCCGGAGGGCCATCTGAACGTGCCGGAGTTTTATCAGGAGACAGAATTGTTGAGGTTGACGGAAAAAAAGTAGCCGGTGTAAAACTTGATCAGGATTCGCTGGTAAGTATGTTGAAAGGTAAGTCAGGAACTAATGTAAGGGTAGGATTTAAACGAGGAGATTCAAAGGCGATTCTCAAACTTGATATAAAGAGAGATAAAATTCCCGTAAAAAGTGTAGATGTAAGTTACATGGTTAACGAAAAATCAGGCTATCTAAAGTTGTCAAAGTTTACGAGAACCAGCCATAAGGAGGTTCTGGAATCTCTTGAGACTCTAAAAGAGCAGGGAATGAAGAGTCTTATCATTGATCTCAGAGGAAACTCAGGTGGTTATCTTGATCAGGCACTTCTCCTTTCAAATGAATTCCTTGAAAAGGGAAGTCTTATTGTATACATGGAGGGACTACACAGAAAAAGAGAGGACTATTTTGCTGATGGAAGAGGGGGCTTTAAGGATATTAAGCTTAAAGTACTTATCGATGAAGGGTCTGCTTCATCCAGTGAAATATTTGCAGGTGCGATTCAGGATAATGACAGGGGAACTATAATCGGAAGAAGATCTTTTGGCAAGGGTCTTGTGCAAGAACCTATTTATTTTTCTGATAAATCCGGGATTAGACTTACTGTTGCAAGATTTTACACTCCTACAGGAAGATCTATACAAAAGCCTTACAGAGATGACTACAGAAACGATATCATGGAGAGGTACAGGCATGGAGAGCTAACATCTGTGGATAGCATAAGACAGAATGATTCACTTAAATATACAACCCCCAAAGGCAAAGTTGTTTATGGAGGAGGGGGGATTACACCGGATCTTTTTGTTCCAATTGATACAACCGGAGTGACTAATTTCCTTATAAAGAGTAATCAGCAAGGGTTGGTTTTTAGATATGCTTCAGATATTGCAGATCAATACAGAACTGAACTAAGAGGAATTAATAGTTTAAAAGATTTGAATAGATTTTTGAACTCTAAGAATCTTGAGAAGGGTTTTCTTGAATATGCTTCTAAAAGAGATATTGTACCAACACCTGAGGAGTGGAAATCATCTGGATACATACTTATAACTCAATTAAAGGCACTTGTAGGTAGATACTCACCTCTTGACGATAAAGCGTATTATCCTATCATATCAGAAATTGATAATGTGATACAGGTTGCCAAGCAATAATTTATTGAGCAATAAACCTGTACACAATCTCCCCCATCTGTTTTTCCGGAGCGGAAGAGGATCTTGTGAATCTGGAAGTTGATGCTGCTCTTACTGCATACTCTCTAATGCAAGGGTCTTTTGCTGACGAGTTCTCAATGACCTGGGCACTTATAACATATCCACTTCTGTTCACTGCAATCGCAACAGATACATCTCCACCGGCTACGCACTTGTAGACAGGTATGGGCATGGATACAGACTTCCTCCCTTCAAGTGAATATGAGATGACAGATGGTCCTTTGTAAGCCTCTGTTTTAATCTCTTTTGAAGAGTTATTGGCTGGAGCAGCCTCATCATCTGCTCCTTGTTGTTTTATCGCCTCTCTTCTTGCTGCGTCAAGTTTCTCTTGTAATTTCCTGGCCTCATCATAAACCTCATTTGGATTCTTGAAGCGATCGTCTTTAAGGTTGTTCCCTTTGCTGGCGTCAACAATAACATTTCTTACGGGGGTTCTCCCTGCAAGAATATCGTCAAGCTCTTTGCTAACCTCCTCCTTAATTACCTCTTCCTTTCTCAGTCTTTCGAGCTCCTCCTCTTTGGTGAAATCAAGAATAAAAGAGCTCTCCTCCTGGATCATGTAACCAATCCTAGAGGAGAGCAGTACAATCAATAACACGAGATGCACCGCTATGGTCATGTACAACCCGGCGTTATTGTCTTTTTTAAACATCTATCTCTTTGTTAGTGCCTTTTCAATTGTAGCTAAAAGAATGTCTATTGCAACTTTGTTGTGTCCTCCCTGAGGGATAATAATATCTGCGTAACGTTTGCTTGGCTCAATAAACTGAAGGTGCATCGGTTTTACGGTCTTTTCATACCTCTCAAGCACCTTATCTATTGTTCTTCCCCGCTCAATATTATCTCGGGTAATTACCCTACCCAAACGGTCATCTGCATCGGCATCAACAAAAACCTTAATGTCCATTACATTCCGTAATTCGGCACATGTGAAAATAAGGATTCCCTCTACGATTATTATATGTGCGGGTTCAACATGTACAGTCTCTGTAGTAGATCTTGAGCAAGTAAGATATGAATAGATTGGTTGCTCTACAGCTTTACCTACCTTCAAATCTTTAAGTTGCTTAACCAGTAATTTAAAATCGATAGACTCCGGGTGGTCAAAATTGAGTTCCAGCCTCTCTTCCAGAGGCAGATGACTATTGTCCTTATAGTAAGAATCTTGTGGTATTACAACTATTTCACTATCAGAGAGCAATTTAGTAATCTCTTTTACAACTGTAGTCTTGCCAGACCCTGTCCCTCCTGCTATTCCGATTATAAGCATATATAGATTTTAAAATTCTGCATTTTTAGGTGTTCTTGGAAAAGGAATGACGTCTCTGATGTTTGACATTCCGGTTACGAATAGAAGTAAGCGTTCAAAACCGAGTCCAAACCCCGCGTGAGGGGCAGTCCCAAATCTTCTTGTATCTAGATACCACCATAATCCCTCTTTCTCCATACCCATCTCCTCAATCCTCGCCTCAAGCTTTTCAAGGGATTCCTCTCTTTGAGAACCACCTATAATCTCTCCGATTTTTGGGAAGAGAACATCCATTGCCCTGACTGTTTTTCCATCTTCATTTTGCTTCATGTAGAAAGCCTTAATCTCTTTAGGATAATCAGTCAGGATTACCGGCCTCTTAAAATGTTTCTCAACAAGATAGCGTTCATGTTCACTTTGCAAATCTGCTCCCCAGTATACTGGATACTCAAATTTCTCTCCAGATTTCATAAGAATTTCAACACCATCTGTATAAGATAGTCTTACAAAGTCTGTCTCCACAACGCTTTGAAGTCTGGCGATAAGCTCTTTATCAAACAGATCGTTTAGGAATTTTAAGTCTTCAGAACAGTTATCAAGAGCATATTTAACAAGATATTTTATGAACTCTTCTGCAAGATCCATATTCTCTTTGATCTCGTAAAATGCCATCTCAGGCTCTATCATCCAGAATTCAGCAAGGTGCCTTGGAGTATTCGAGTTTTCTGCTCTGAAGGTGGGTCCAAAGGTGTAAATTTCACCTAATGCCATAGCACCAAGCTCTCCTTCAAGCTGTCCGCTTACTGTGAGATTTGCTGCTCTCCCAAAAAAGTCTTGTGTGAAGTCTATCTTGTTATCCTTATCTCTGGGGATATTGTTCAGATCAAGAGTTGTAACTTGAAACATTGCACCTGCACCCTCTGCATCTGAAGCTGTGATAACAGGAGTATGGAGATAGTAAAATCCTTTATCGTTAAAAAATTTATGCACTGCAAATGCCATAGCATGCCTTATTCTAAAGACACAACCAAAGGTATTTGTTCTTGGCCTGAGGTGACCGATCTCTCTTAGGAACTCCATGCTGTGCCCCTTTTTCTGAAGCGGGTATGTTTCAGGATCAGCTGATCCGTAAACAGTTAATTTATTGGCTGTTATTTCAACAGACTGGCCACCTCCAGGGGATGCTACCAGAGTACCCTCAACAGCTAAGCACGAACCGGTTGTTACCGGTTTAAGAGCCTCCTCTGTAAACTGGGTCATATCAAATACTATCTGAATGCTATTAACGCTTGAGCCGTCATTCAGAGCTACAAAAACTACATTTTTGTTACCTCTTTTGGTTCTAACCCATCCCTTCACTAAAACATCTGTACCCGGCCGGGATTTCAACAGAGCAGCAATTTTTGATCTTTCCATTATTGTATAGACATATTTAATATGCAAAGTTACTCAAAGGTTGTTAAATCTCAATAATTTCAACCTAGTAAGATGAATTAACAATCTTGCCCGGCATACTTTCATTCCTGCATCTGTCTATGGCAGTTACAACATACTTGTATTTAACCTTTTTGCCAATCTGCTTTTTAAGAGGAGTTGATCTCCCCTGTACAACTCGGAATAGGTAGTCACTGTTTTCCAAATTGGGTTCAATATTTTCCGGAAATCTATACACAGCAAAGAATTGAGGCTCCTGTAACTGATCAGTCCCATTTACAAAATATGGATGATTCCATTCAAGTTTTCCGCCTCTGATCCTAACGTTTGAAACAGGGTCAGGAGCAATTGAGTCAAGAAAATCGTACGCGGGAACAATTGCTAAATTTCTCTGATAGTTATTAGCTAATGAATCGGTAAAACCACCGGGATTGTTGTTTAAAGTCCAGCCCGGCCACCAAACATTTCCATGAACATTAGGCAGATTCCTTGTTAGCTCCATCTTGGTTTTGAATTGGCTTCTTCCGGGATGTTCAAGATCTGGCTCTTTAAAAGTAGAGATATTCTGGCCGATGTACAGATGCCTGCCAAAATTACCATTGTTCCACCACTCAATAAGCGTTTTATAATCGGCTGCGGGATGACCTATCTTCCAGTAAAGTTGTGGAACATTATAATCAACCCAGCCCATTTTAAGCCAATGGGGAATATCTGCAAAAAGCTGTTCGTAATTAGACAGGCCATTTGTTTTACTACCGCTTCCATCAGGTGTGTCCTTAAGATTCCTGTGAATTCCAAATGGACTTATACCAAATCTTACCCACGGCTTGATTGCTTTTATTGTGTCATTCAACTCTTTAATAAGAGTTGCAACATTATTTCTTCTCCAGTCTCCCTTCTGCCAGTATTCAAATCCCTGCTTAGCAGCATACTTTACAAATGATGCGTCGTCGTGAAACTCTTCAAAGGCAATGGGGTAGGGGTAAAAATAGTCATCAAAGTGGATTGCATCAACATCATATCTTGACACAATATCAGCAATTACCTTTACGGTATGTTCAATAGATTCTGGTTCTCCAGGATCAAAATAGAGCTGTTTGCCATATTTCCTGAAAAGATCAGGCCTTTTAAAATATAGGTGATCAGGATGAAGTTGCTCTTTATCATTTGATGTAACTCTATATGGGTTACACCATGCGTGCAGTTCCATACCCCTTTTGTGTGATTCATCTATCATAAACTGTAAAGGGTCCCACACCTCTTTAGGGGCAACTCCCTGTTCACCACTAAGGAACCTGCTCCATGGCTCTATCTCTGAATTATAGAAGGCATCAGCCTGAGGCCTGACCTGAAAAATTACAGCATTTACACCAGCTTTACTGAAGTTGTCAAGGGTAGTGATAAGCAGAGCCTTGATTGAGTCTGCCGACATGTTTTTGAACTGCTGGTTACCCACTGTGTGAATCCAGGCACCACGAAATTCTCTTTTAGAAAGAGATTGACTCTGAGCAGCAAATGTGATGCTCAGAGTCAAGATTAAAAATAAAATTCGTTTCATATTAGAAATCGAGTTTCAGACTTTTGAAGATTTTTCTGGATATCTCAGTATTATCCATTCTGCCAGAAAAATTGAAACTTCCGGCTCCAATAGCGTAGACTGGAACAGCTACTCCGGTATGAGAAGTTGTAGTCCATCCCACAAAAGCTTTCTCGTTCATCTCTTCATATTTTTCTGCATTTTCTTTATCAACAGTCATTGACCTTTTTTGCCCGTCTAGTTCAGTTAGTTTAAGTACATAACCTTTCTCTGACCCCACTGTAATTCCTCCTGTATCATGGTCCGCAGTAACAATTATTAGGGTCTCATCCGGATGCTGAAGGTAGAACTGGTAAGCTACTTCTACTGCTTCTCCAAGGTCGATAACTTCTAAAATTGTTGTCTTTCCATCATTTCCGTGTGCAGCCCAGTCAATCTTTCCACCCTCTGCCATGATAAAAAAGCCCTTATCGTTGTCAAGATGATTTATAGCTGCCTTAACAATATCTTTCAGAGTAAGGTCTCCCTCTTCTCTGTCAATTGCATATGGCAGATCAGATCCTTTTCCATCTTTCTGAACCAGTACAACTTTGTCCTTTGACTTGATGTTTTTCATATCATCAACCCCTTTGGCGACTTTGTATCCACCCTTTTCAATCAGGGAGTATATATTTGTCTGTTGCTTGTCCTCTCCGTCAGGATTTACAAATCCTCCACCTCCAAAGAATTCGAATCCACTGACAGGAAGTTGAGTTGCAATGTCATAATAGCTGGATCTTGATTTACTGCTAGCAAAGAAGGCCCCAGGTGTAGCATGGTCAATCGAGACGCTTGACATAATCCCGATTTTATATCCATGCTCTTTAAGTTTGTATGCAAAGCTTTTCAGGTTATTTCCATTCGGATCTATACCCAACATTCCGTTATTTGTTTTTGTTCCGGTTGCTATCGCAGTACCTGCTGCAGATGAGCATGTGATGTATGAACTTGCAGAGTAGGTAGTTGCAAATCCTGTTACCGGGAATTTGGTAAAAGAGAATGGTTCATTGCCTATAACACCCTTTTGGGTTGCAAGATATGCCTCAGTGAGTGAGATGTGTGACTGGCTCATGCCATCACCAATAAACAGAAAAATGTATTTTGGAGTTTTAGCACCACCTCTGTGTTGTGCCTGTGCGTTTCCTGCAGAAAAAAGGGTTATCAGGATTATCGCAAAAAGAGTAAAAAGTGATTTTTTCATTGAAATAGAGATTTATTCTTTAAAGACAAGAAAGGGTGTCCTTTTGTTTAAAGACACCCTTCTTACCATTCATTACTATTGGGCACTACATTCCTGAAGGAGTTGCCTTTCTTGATGCGTACATTATCTTAAGAGCAGAAGTTCTTCTAAGCTCTTGTTTGATATCTGTTACTATACCCATACGAACATTCTCATCGGCTTTTATAGAGACTGTCATAAACTGACGGTCTGCTTCGCTGAGCGTTTCGCGCTCTGCAGCGATGAAGTCGCGAATATCATCAACGGTTTTGAAAGAGTCATTCAGCTGAATTCTGGAGTCAGTTCCAAACTGTGCCTGTAAGTGAGGCATAGGTGTTCCGACATAGATATATGCCGCTAAATCTTTTCTCTCAAGTTTAGCTATTTCAGACGCTGCGGGCATCTTAATAGCAACCATTCTATCTGTTTGTCTCATACTGGTGGTAACCATAAAAAACAACAGAATCATGAACACAATGTCCGCAAGAGATGAGGTACTAAGTTCTGGTGTACCTCCTTTACCTTTTCTTGAAAATTTTGCCATTGTTCTTTGTTATTTTTTATTATTTCCTACCTGTATCTTTTGGATCTGCTTCCGATATATTCTGAGGAATAGCATCTCTTACGATTCTCTGTCTGTCTTCGTCAAGTTTAAGATAAACCTTGCCAAAGTTAGCCAGTGCAAATTCATCGCGGATTTCGTTTACAGCCTTAACAAGTTCGTTCTGAACTTTGAGATAGGCATTATAACTTGTACCACGTGTATTTTGTAACGAGATTACTCCTTTAGAAACCGGATAAGAGCCAAAACCTTCGATCACCTTCTCCTCTCTCTCCGGAAGACCTTCGTCATCTGTTGGATTAAGAAGAAACTCTTTAGCCTTGTCCTTAAGCATACTCACATCCATCGGCACACCACCTGCAAGCAGACGGTCTGCATCGTTGATTCTTACAACCATGATGTTACGACGTTTAATCTGAACATCATCGGTTTTTTGGTTTGGATCCGGCATAGGAGGCAGACGACGCTGCAGACCCATCTCCTGGTCCATTGTAGAAACCAACAGAAAGAATATGAGAACCATGAAGGCAATATCGGCCAATGAAGATGACGGTAATTGCTGTGCTGGTCTAGCCATATCTTTATTATTTATTAATCTGTTACTATTTAGCGGTTTCTAACCATTTTAACGACGCCTCCGAGCAGGATGGCAAGGAATGCAAACACTGAAAGTATGTAAGTTAGTATAAGACCTGCATCTGTCAGCTTCAAAGTGTTTTCAGTTGCCTCAACATTAATTTTTACAACTAATGGGTCGCTTGAAGCGAGAGCATATGATACTCCCACCAAAACGACTGCAAGCAATAAAAATAATAGCATTTTCTTAAGCCCCTTAGGATTGCTGAACAGCTTGATCATAGGAAGTACGAACGCTGCCACCAAAGCTATGCCCACCAGGATGTATGTGTAATACAGGAAAGAATCCAGCATTGCATCCTGATTGACAAAGAAGCCTATGATAAATACTAATGATACTGCAAACAGTATATATAGTAGATATTTAGTAAATTTTGACATAGTTGTTATTTTTTAGCTTTTACCAGGATATCGATAAGTGAGATAGAGGCATCTTCCATAGAGATTACGATTGAGTCAATCTTAGACACAATGTAGTTGTAAAGAACCTGAAGAATTATACCTACTACCAGACCACCTACAGTTGTGATCAAAGCCACTTTCATACCACCGGCAACAACGTTTGGTGAGATATCACCAGCAGCCTCGATAGAGTCAAAAGCCTGGATAAGACCAATAACTGTTCCAAGGAAGCCAAGCATAGGAGCTGTTGCAATGAACAAAGAGATCCAAGTTAGACCGCTTTCCATCTGGCTCATCTGAACGCCACCATATGAAACAACTGATTTTTCAACAACCTCAACACCTTCGTCCATACGAGAGATACCTTGATAGAAAATAGAAGCTACCGGGCCTTTTGTATTACGGCAAACCTCTTTAGCAGCCTCAATACCACCTGTTGCGAAAGCCTCTTCAATGTCCTTCAATAGTTTATCTGTATTGGTTGTAGCCATGTTCAGATAAATAATTCTTTCGATGGCGATTGCAAGACCAAGAATAAGAACTATAAGGATGGAAGCCATAAATCCTGCGCCCCCCTCGATGAACTTAGCCTTAAGTTGCTGGTGAATAGGAATCTCCTGCTGAACTGTTCCAGACTGATCAACAGTCTCTGTTGCGGCTGGAGCGGCTGTCTCTTCCGGAGTTTGAGCAGCAAGATACTGTGCAGAAATGGTCATGAAGCCAACTACTGCCAAAAACATGAAAAGTTTTTTCATAAATTTTTGAATGATTAAAGTATTAAACAATGTATTTTAAATAGTTATTTGTTTTCTATTATCGTCAAATATCGTGCAATTTAAAAAGAATTTTTTAATTCGCACTAATTGATTGTAATTTCCCCCCGCAAATTTTCCGACAGTCTCTTTTTAATAACCTGAGTTTCATTTTCCTGTCCTAGTAAAAAAAATAATTTGGTTAATGCTGCCTCTGTAGTGCTGTCAAAACCGTTAACAACGCCTATCTCCTTAAGCCTGATTCCTGTTGCATAGGCCTCCATGTCTACCTTTCCTGCATGACACTGTGTAACATTCAATATAATTATATCTCTTTTGATTGCCTCTCTTAAGGCATCGATGAACCACTCAGAGGTGGGTGCATTTCCGGATCCGTAAGTTTCAAGAATTATTGCTTTAATCCCTTTTATTGACAGGAAGGATTTTACAAACTCCTCTCCAATTCCAGGGAATATCTTTAATATGGCAACAGAGGTTTCAAGATTCTTGTGGATACGAAGTCTCTTTTCTTCGTCTGTTCTTATAATAAGAGATTCATTATATCTAATATGTATACCGATGTCGGCAAGAACAGGAAAATTTGCAGAGCGGAAAGCCCTGAAGTTTTCTGCATTATATTTTGTGGTGCGGTTTCCCCTGTATAGCTGGCTTTCAAAGTATATACACACTTCTGGTACCATTGCTTTTCCAAAGCTATCCTTCGCAGCTGCTATTTCAATTGATGAAATCAGATTTTCCTTGCCGTCTGTACGGAGCATCCCTATAGGTAGCTGACTTCCTGTGAAAATCACAGGTTTGGAAAGGTTTTCAAACATGAAGCTTAATGCAGATGCAGAGAAGGACATTGTATCTGTCCCGTGGAGAACTACGAATCCATCGTAATCAGAGTAGTTTTTCTCGATTATTTCTGCAATCTCAATCCAGAATTCAATTTGAACATCAGATGAGTCAATTGGAGGGTCAAAAGAGATAGAGTCGATTTTGCAACCGAACTTTCTAAGCTCTGGGACCTCTTCAAGAATTTGATTAAAGTTGAATGGTTTAAGTGCTCCGGAAACAGGATCTTGCTTCATCCCTATGGTTCCGCCAGTGTAGATCAGTAGTATAGATGATTTCATTTCAGTTTTTTCCTACTGCAAGTTAAACAATTTTACTGCATTCGATGAGGTTATCTCAGCAACTTCATCTTCTGTCACATCCATGATTTCAGCAATTTTTTGTGCCACATACTTAATATAAGAGGGCTCGTTACGTTTCCCCCTGAAAGGTACAGGTGTGAGCCAGGGTGAGTCGGTCTCCAGTACAATGTTGCTTAATCCTATATGCTTAACAGTATTTGCAATATGGGCGTTTTTGTATGTTACAACCCCACCGATACCTACTTTAAAATCCCCGTATTTTTGGATCCTTTTAAATGTTTCTTGACTGCCCGAAAATGCGTGAAAGACACCTTTTAATTGAAGCGATTTACATTTCTCCAGAACATCAAAAATCTCTTCATAAGAATCTCTTGAGTGAATAATTACAGGGAGATTTTTTGCCGAAGCCAGCTTAAGCTGTTCTGTAAATACAGTTGCCTGCTCCTTTATGAACTCTCTTGACCAGTATCCGTCCATCCCAATTTCTCCTACGGCAATATAATCTCTTCTTGAAATCTCTTCAAAAACAAACTGAAGCTCATTTTCCCAATCTCCATTTACTGATGTTGGGTGAAGACCTGCGGAAGCGTGTACGTAACCTTGATATGTTGATTCACATTCAAGAAGTCTGTTATGAGATTCTTTGTCAATTGCAGGGAGAACACACCGTATTATTCCATTTTCCTTAGCTATCTCTACAACATTTCCCCGCTCTTCATCAAATGCTTGGTCGTAGAGGTGTGTGTGGGTATCAATCAATTTCAACATGAAATCAAAGTAATTTAAGTAGCAATATATCTGTTCCCCGGGTTTTTTGATATATAACCCTCAACTTCAAGTTCTAGAAGAGAAGAGGCCAGATCTTTTATATGAATGCCTGTAAGTGAGCAGAGTTCATCCATGCTTTGTCCCGGATTTAACCTCAAAGCTACTAATAATTTTTCTTTAAGGGGATTGCCACAATAGAACAGAGATTTGGTTTTATTTCCCGATTTTTTGCTTAAAATATTTTCCCATCCCATAGATTGCAGGAAGTCTTGTGTTGATGTGAAGATTGTAGCTTCGTTTTTTGCAATCAGATTGTTGCAGCCCTCTGACCTAATATCTGTAATTCTCCCGGGGAGAGCAAAGACCTCTCTTGAATAAGAGTCTGCAAGTTCTGCTGTAGTAAGGGCTCCGCCCTTTTTTCTGGACTCTACAATAATTGTTGCTTTAGACAAGCCGGCAATAAGCCGGTTTCGCTGGACAAAATTTATTTTAAAATCATGGCTTCCTCTCGGGAACTCAGTCACCAGCGACCCCTGCCTTACTACCTGTCTTGCATGTGATGTGTGTGCTCTGGGATAAATTCTGTCAAGAGGATTTGCAAGCACGGCAATAGTTTCCAGTCCGTACTCAAGGGCACTTTCGTGTGCTGCAATGTCAATTCCATAAGCAAGTCCACTAGCTATTACAGGGGCCACTCCGCTCTCCGCGAGCTCTTTTACAATCATTCTGCACTCCTGAAGCCCTCTGGGTGAAGCCTCTCTTGTCCCAACAATCGCCACTATTTTATCATGATTCAGGCTGCAGCTCCCTATTGAATAAAATATTATTGGAGCATCAGGACAGTTGCAAAGCTGAGAAGGAAACTCTGAGCTCCCCAGATGATGAATTTTAATACCTTTTAAATTGCACCAGTCAATTTCCTTCTGTGCTATATCCAGCTGTTTTCCCGATAATATTTCATCTGTGAATTTGCTCCCTTTCCCAAAAATCATCTCCAGCTCATCTCTTTTCATAGAGAAAATAACTTTTGTAGACTTAAAGTTCTCAATGATTTTTCTGGGCATCTCAACCCGGTATTTGAAAATGGAGCTCAGTGCTATGTCGTAAATAAGTTCGTCGGGATACATGCTCATTTTTTATTCAAAATTAGCATCGTATCCCGACGAGTAGATGTTTATCCTTTTAGAATCAGAAGAATTCCTTCCAGAATCAGATAAATCAGATTATAAGCATTGCATCGCCATATGTTCCAAATCTGTAACCCTCCTTTAGAGCTACATTGTATGCCTTCATTACATGATCGTATCCTCCAAAAGCGGCTACTGTCATTAGCATAGTAGACTGCGGAAGGTGGAAGTTTGAAATGAGAGCATCAGGAATTGCAAAATTGTATGGCGGAAAGATAAATTTATTTGTCCAACCATTAAATGGCTTGATTCTGCTTTGTGTTGTAACAGATGTTTCAACTGCCCTGAGGACAGTAACACCCACAGCGAATATTTTTTTTCCTTTATCTCTTGCTGAGTTGATATCTGTGGTAGCCTCTTCAGAAATCAACATCTGTTCAGAATCCATTTTATGTTTGCTTAGATCTTCAACATCTACGGTTCTGAAGTTGCCCAATCCCATGTGCAGTGTGATACTGGTGGAGTTTATTCCTTTAATCTCCATTCTTTTAAGTAATTCTCTGCTAAAGTGAAGTCCGGCGGAAGGAGCTGCAACCGCACCTTCGTTTAGAGCAAAAATGGTTTGATATCTTTCATTATCAATATTTTCTGCCTTTGCTCTAATCCATTTAGGAACCGGCATTTCACCCATTCTAAAAAGTGTTGATTTAAACTCTTCGTGTGTGCCGTCAAACAAAAATCTAAGTGTTCTACCTCTGGAGGTTGTATTGTCAATAACCTCGGCAACAAGGCTGTCATTCTCTCCAAAATAGAGTTTGTTACCAATTCTGATTTTTCTTGCGGGATCAACCAGAACATCCCAAAGCTTCTGGTCGCTGTTTAATTCTCTTAGAAGGAATACTTCAATTTCAGCTCCGGTTTTCTCTTTGTTTCCGTAGAGTCTTGCCGGGAAAACTTTTGTATTGTTAAAAACAAAAACGTCATCCTCATTTGCGTAATTGAGAATATCCTTAAAGCTGGCATGTTCAATATCTCCTGTCTTTCTGTTGAGAATCAGTAGTTTTGACTCATCTCTGTACTTGGTTGGATATTTGGCGATAGCCTCAGTAGGTAGGTTGTAGTTAAATTGGGATAATTTCATAATTGTATATAAAAAAGTTGACGACTCTTTCTTATACGGATAATTTTAAAAAAAGTTTCACTTAAAAGGAAAATATCATTAAATTTCAAAAATACCCTCTGCCTCTTCCATACTTAAAGCATTTTCCAGACAGAATTTTCCTGATGCTGACCTGATAAGACCGGTAAGATGTGCTCCGCTGTTTGCTGCCAATCCAATGTCCCTTGCGAATGATCTAATATATGTTCCCTTACTGCAGCTGATTGCAATTTTAAGGTCAGGATTAGTGAATGAAATAATCTGTAAATCGTATATACTTACCCTTGCTGGTTTCATCTCGGCCTCTTTGCCTTCCCTTGCAATGTTATATGCTCTTTTTCCGTCAATAAGTTTAGCAGAAAAAATTGGAGGAATTTGGTCAATCTCACCCTTAAGGCCATCTAGCAGTGAATTTAACAGGTCAATACTTATGTGTTCGTGAGGATATTCCGCATCAATTTCTTTTTCAAGGTCATATGAAGGGGTAGTGGAGCCGAATCTAATGTCTGCTATGTACTCTTTTCCCTCTGATTGCAGTTGCTCTGCAGAGCGGGTAGCCTTTCCAATACAAATAAGAAGTATACCAGTTGCAAGCGGATCAAGTGTACCTGCATGCCCCACCTTGATATTCTTCTGATTAAAGTAACGCTGAAGGCGAAATTTCAATCTTCTTACAGCATCTGCTGATGTCCATTTAAGCGGTTTGTCCAGAACTAGAACCACCCCTCCGGGGTAATCTTCAAGGTTGCGTGAAAGCCTCTGTAATGAGTTACTCTTGTCTAGTATGTAGAATGTCTCTTTCTGATTCATTTGCAAGGTATTTTGTTTACCCTTGCTTCATGTCTTCCCCCTTCAAAAGTTGCTGAGAGGAAGGAGTGCAGAATCTTAACTCCCTCTTCTGCAGAAATAAATCTTGCCGGCAGGGAGAGAATGTTTGCGTTGTTGTGATTTCTTGCAAGTTTAGCAAGCTCTTCATTCCAGCAAAGTGCTGCCCTTATACCAGCATGCTTGTTAACAGTCATGCTGATTCCGTTACCTGAGCCGCAAATTGCAATGCCCAGAGGGAGCAGGCCACTCTCAACTGCATTTGCAAGAGGGTGTGCAACATCCGGATAATCCATACTTTGAGCAGAGTGCGTACCAAAATCTTCAACCTGATATCCCGATGCAGCCAGCTCAGCTTTTAATATCTCCTTAAGATCAAAACCAGCATGATCACAAGCTATACCAATTTTCATATTAATCGTTTTAATGAGGCAAAGTTAGTATTTTAAATTATTACATTTGTACCAATATGAAAATACAGATGCTTGACCTTAAGGGTCAATACATAAATATTAAAGATGAGCTTGACAGGGAGATCTATGAAGTTCTTAATGAGTGCCAGTTTATTGGTGGAAGACAGGTTAAGGAGTTTACCCTATCTCTTTCTGATTATGCTCAATCAAGCCATGTTATAACTTGTGCAAACGGAACAGACGCCTTGCAAATAGCCCTTATGGCCCTGAATCTTGACAGAGGTGATGAGGTGATTTTGCCTGCATTTACATATGCTGCAACTGCTGAAGTTGTACTTTTGCTTGGTCTTACTCCAGTTTTAGCAGATGTTTATCCGGAAACTTTCAACATAGATACATCCAGGTTAGAATCCCTTATCTCAGATAAGACAAAGGCAATAATGCCGGTTCATCTGTTTGGCCAGTCAGCAGATATGGCCGGAATAATGGATATTGCCTCGAGGTTTAACCTTAAAGTGATTGAGGACAATGCCCAGGCTCTGGGGGCAAAGTATAAGTTGTCAGAAGGGCAGTACAAAAGTTGCGGCACAATAGGTCACATAGGCTGTACATCATTTTTCCCTTCAAAAAATCTTGGATGCTATGGCGATGGCGGGGCAATATTCACACAGGATGCAAGCCTTGCTGAAACCTTAAGGATGATAGCAAATCATGGTCAGAAAATTAAGTACAGACATGATGTGATAGGTTGCAATTCAAGACTTGATACTATACAGGCAGCTATCTTGAACGTAAAACTTAAAATGCTTGATAAATACACAGCTGCAAGACAGGAGGCTGCCTCTTTTTACCGGCATCTTCTTAAAGATGTTAACGAGGTTATACTTCCGCAAGAGAGTGTTAAGAGCACACATGTTTATCATCAATTTACTATAAGGTGTAAACAGAGAGACAGACTAAAGGATTTTCTGGAGGAAAAGGAAATACCTTCGATGATCTACTACCCTTACCCTGTTCATAAACAGCCTGCTTTCAGAGATTTGGTAATCAAGAGGTGTGAAACACCTGTTTCAGACAGACTGTCAGAAGAGGTTTTATCACTCCCGATGCATACCGAGCTTGCCCCTGAGCAACAGAGCTATATAGCCGATACTATTAAACAATTCTACAAGAACTTATAATGATGAGCAAAAAGAAAATTCTCGTAACCGGAGGTGCCGGATATATAGGAGCACATACTGTTGTGGAGCTGGATTCTGCAGGTTACGAAGTGGTTATAGTGGATAATTTTTCAAATTCATCTCCGGATGTACTTGATGGTCTTGAGAAGATAACAGGCAAAAGACATCACTTTATGGAACTTGACTGTTCTGATAAGGAGGATATGAGAAGGCTTTTTGCTAAACACCCCGATATCTCTGCTGCTATTCATTTTGCTGCTTACAAAGCGGTGGGAGAGAGTGTAGAGAAGCCTCTTGAATATTATAGAAATAATATTGACTCACTTGTCTCACTTCTTGAAGAGATGACAAAAACAGGAAGAAGCGGGGGAGTTGTCTTCTCATCTTCGTGCACTGTATATGGGCAACCCTCTCATGAGCATCTTCCAGTAAGTGAAAGCGCACCCTTGCAGCCCGCTACTTCTCCATACGGCAGGACAAAACAGATTTGTGAAGATATCCTTGCCGATACTACAAGGGCATCTGGAGGAAGGCTTAAGGCAATTGCTCTAAGGTACTTTAATCCTATAGGAGCCCACCCATCGGCCTTAATAGGCGAATTGCCAAGGGGGGTGCCTCAGAATCTGCTGCCTTTTGTGACTCAAACCGCCATAGGACTAAGAGGTGAGCTGAGTGTATTCGGCAATGATTATAATACTCCTGACGGATCATGCATAAGAGATTACATATATGTTTGTGATTTGGCAAAAGCACATGTAAAAGCTGTTGACAGGTTGCTGGAAAGCAGTGCAATAGCATCAGGTGAAGTGGAGTACTTTAACCTTGGAACAGGCAGAGGATTATCGGTTTTAGAGGTTGTGAATCTTTTTATGGAGGCAACAGGAGTTAATGTGCCATATAAAATTGTAGGGAGAAGGGCAGGGGATGTTGAAAAGGTGTGGGCAAACCCTGCAAAAGCAAACGAAGTGCTCGGATGGATAGCCGGCACTCCGCTTGAAGATGTTTTTAAATCCGCATGGATGTGGGAGAAAAAGGTCAGGCAAAAGCCTTGATGATTTTCTGAATCCTACCCAGGCTCTCATCTTTGCCTAACAAGGCAATTATGTCAGCTACTCCGGGACCCTTTGAAGCACCTACAAGTGCGAGTCTGAGAGTATTCATTACTGCTCCCATTTGCCATCCTCTCTCTTTTATGAGTGATGGAAGATGTTGCTCTAAATTCTCTCTTGAAAAATCAGCTAAATCATTCAGAGATTGAGATAATTCATTAAGTATTTGAGGTGTCTCAGCTTTCCAGAATTTGGTTTTTACAGCCTGGTCATACTCTGATGGAGCTTTGAAGAAGAACTCACCCAATTCCCAGAAATCTCTTACAAAAACTGCCCTCTCCTTTAGGAGTGCTACCACCTCTGTGATATAACTGAGTTCAGCAGATACCCCTTTAGCAGAAAGATTGCGCGAAAAGTCTTGTGCCAATTCCGCAGGCTCTCTCATTCTGAGGTATTCCTGATTGTACCAGTGAGCTTTGTCCGGATTAAACTTTGCGCCGGATTTTACGACTCTCTCAAGGGAGAACTCTTTAATAAGCTCTTCGAGTGAAAAGATTTCCTGTTCAGTTCCGGGATTCCATCCCAGAAATGCCAGCAGATTTACAAAAGCTTCAGGAAAGTATCCATCCTCCCGGTACCCTCTTGACACCTCTCCTTCGCTGTTTTTCCACTCAAGAGGAAATACAGGAAAGCCGAGTCTGTCGCCGTCTCTTTTGCTCAGTTTGCCTTTTCCGTCGGGTTTAAGAAGGAGCGAAAGATGGGCAAATCTTGGCTGATTCTTATCCCAGCCGAGTGCTTCATAAAGAAGATAGTGAAGTGGCAGTGAGGGGAGCCACTCTTCGCCGCGGATTACATCTGTAATCTCCATCAGGTGGTCATCAACAATGTTTGCAAGATGATAGGTAGGGAGCTCGTCGACAGCTTTCCACAAGACTTTGTCATCAAGAGTATTTGAGTTTACCTCAATCTCTCCTCTGATCATGTCGTTCATCTTAACAATTCTGTCTACAGGCATCTTGAATCTGACAACCCAGTGGTTTCCCTCTGAGAGTCTTTTGTAGGTCTCCTCTTTAGAGAGATTTAAAGATGTGTTAAGTTTTTCTCTGACTAGGTGATTATATGTGAATGTCTCGCCTCTTGACTCAAACTGAGCCCTCAGCTTATCCAGCTCTTCTGATGTGTCAAATGCATAGTATGCGAATCCGTTTGCCACAAGCTGTTCTGCATATTCTCTGTAAAGATGCTTTCTCTGAGATTGTCTGTATGGCGCATGAGGATGTTTTTCTGATGGAGTCTCTACCATCTTCCCATTCTCCACCCCTTCATCAGGTGAGATACCGCACCATGCAAGTGCCTCTATTATATACTCCTCTGCACCTGGTACAAATCTTTGTGAATCTGTGTCTTCAATCCTTAGAATAAAATTTCCCCCGCTCTGTTTTGCGTACAGATAGTTGTAGAGAGCTGTTCTTACTCCTCCCATGTGAAGAGGTCCTGTGGGACTAGGTGCAAAACGAACTCTGGTCTTTTCTGCCATTTTTTTAATCTTGTGTTTGATGGAGGTATGAGTTGTCAGAAAGAAGGTGTTGTTTGCCATCGCTCTCCTCAATCCTCATAGAAGCAGCACTCCTTGAATCTTCTGTTCCAGATACGGAAGGTGTGCGCTCCTCCTTGTTAATCATTATCTTTCTTCTTATGTATGCAGGCTGACTTTCAAGGTCAACAATGTTGTCTTCCGGAGCAAGGATAAGTGCAGGTTTAGTTTTTATACTACCAGGTGAAGTAGATATCTGCGCTGCAGGTCTTGCATTCTCCTTTGATTTAATAGGCTCTGTCTGAATTCTTGGGTTTTGTTTGATATCAATAACAACCTGTGGAGATGGAGCCTGGATTTGAAGCTCTCCGCCCAGGGTTACACTCTCAACCAGCTTGTCGCCCTCTGTAGATATTTGTGGCAAAGAGTGCATATCAAAGCCGGTGGCAACAACGGTTACGCTTATTGCTTCACCAATTTCCGGATCGTTTACTACACCTCTCTTGAATTTTTGGACATTTTCACCGGTATACTCCTTGATATAATCCATTATCTGAGAAAGCTCGGCCATTGTTAGCCCGTTATTGCTGCTCGAAGTTATATTTACAAGTACACCCTTAGCCGTTTTAAGGTCGTAATCATTAAGCAAAGGAGATGAAAATGCCTCCTCTACTGCTCTGATTGCCCTGTTTTCTCCTTCTGCTGTTCCTGTTCCCAGCAAGGCCATTCCGCTGTTTTGCATTATCATCTTGACATCTGCAAAATCTACGTTAATGAACCCAGGTCTTGTAATAATCTCGGCAATACCTTTTACAGCTGAGTTGAGTACTGAGTTTGATTTTGGGAAAGCGTCAAAGATGTTCAGCTCTCCAAAAATTTTGTAAATCTTTTGATTGTCAATTATCAAGAGTGAGTCTACATATTTTTCAAGCTCTTTGATACCCACGATTGCACGTTTAAGAAACTCCAGCCCTTCATCTCTGAACGGAAGTGTTACCACACCTACTGTTAGAAGATTTAAATCTCTGGCTAGCTTTGCTATAACAGGGGCAGCACCGGTACCGGTACCACCACCCATTCCTGCTGTTATAAAAACCATCTCCGTCTGGCCTCCAAGGGAGGCCCTTATGGTGTCAATTGATTCCAGCGCAGCACTTCTGCCTCTCTCTGGATCACATCCGGCTCCAAGACCTTTTGCAAGATCGTGCCCCAGCTGAATCTTCTCAGGAACAGGGCTGTTTTTCAAAGCCATGGTGTCTGTGTTGCAGATCATGAAGTCCACATCCTTTATACCCTGCTGGAACATCTGATTTACAGCGTTTCCGCCGCCGCCGCCTACTCCAATTACTTTGATAATGGAACCATTCGATTCCCAATTTACCGGTATATAATCTTTCATTTTTATCTATGCTTCATTGTTTGCTGAATCAAAGAATGTGCCTATCATATCAAATATACTCTTTCTGGGAGCTTTGGCAACCTTCTTTGACCTTTTAGGATCTGGACGTTCAGCTGAAACAGTCGCAGTCTCCATTGTCTCTTCTGGAAATAGGGTTGCATCTACCATTACATTACCCTCTTCTAATTCGGTCGCTCTCTCAAGTGCCTTTTCGCATCCGTAAATCAGCAGACCTACAGCTGTTGATGAGCTTGGTTTGTTAACCTCTTCAGGCGAGTCAAAGGTAATATTATTCTGCGGAGAGGCAATTCTTGTGTTGTAACCTGTTTTGTAAGTGACATAATTACAGATATGTGCAAGTTGTGAACCTCCACCTGTAAGTACAATCCCGCTATGCAGCTTGTCCTGGAATCCTGAACGCTCTATTTCATACATTATAGCCTCAACAATCTCGGCTATCCTTGCCTCAATTATACTTGCTATAACCTTAAATGAGACCTCTCTTGAGTTCGATCCGTTCATTCCTGGGATTATAACGGTTTTATTATCAGGGGCATATTCGGTTATGCATGAGCCGTACTGGATTTTCATTTGCTCAGCATTTCTTGAAGATACTCCGCAACCCTGTTTAAGGTCTTCTGTGATTGAATTTCCTCCAAACGGGATCACAGCTGTGTGCCTTATGATATTATTTTCAATTATCAGCAAGTCTGTGGTACCTCCACCTATGTCTATCATAGCGACTCCTGTTTCCATCTCCTCTTCAGAGAGAACAGCCAGGGCTGAGGCTACCGGCTCCAGTACCAGCTCTTTCAGTTTAAGACCGGCTCTTGATATAACTGACTTACTATGCTCAGCAGAATTGGTTCTTCCTATAAAAAGTTTATAATTTCCTTCAACCTGACTTCCTACCATACCTACAACCTCTGTCTGACCTATATGATCATCTACATTATAACTTTGAGGAATAACGTGAAGAATCTTTTCTCCTGCATTAACACGAGTTTTGTACATCTCCTCGGTCATCTCGTCTATCTCCTCCTGTGTTATGAGGTTGTCCGGCCTTTGCCTGTTTCTTTTGCAGCCCTCGTCTGTACATCTGATGTGCTGACCTGCTATTCCTACATAGACCTCTTTAATATCAACCGCACACTCTTGCTTAATACCATCAAGAGTAGGCTTAAGGGAGTCCAGAACATTCTGGATGTTTACAACTTCGCCTCTCAAAATACCTTTTGAAGGGGTCTGACGAAAGGCAATTATTTTGTAGCCGGATTCACTTTTTTCTCCAACCAGACTAACAACCTTTGTTGTTCCGAGGTCAATTGCTGCTGTGTAAGTTTTCATATATTCAGGTTTTTTTCAATATTTATCTTGTTCTCTTTTATCCCTTCTCTTTTTGTGCACACTATCTGATTTTCGTACTGAAGACTGATAAGACTGTATTTGTCCCAGCCAGCATTAGGAACTATGTGCTCATAAAATGCCATTAACTTTTTGAATTTAGCCTCTACATTGTCTGGCTTCCCAAAAACAATCAAGTGTTGACCTACCCTGGGAATAATGTAGAGATTCCCTTTTTCATCAACATCTATTTGCTCAATCTGAGCATCAAATAGTTCATGCTGATCTATAAAATTTCCTAAAAAGACCATTTGATCGCTCCACTCTTTGTTCTCATTAAGCCTTCCTCTGTAACCAGGAGCTACAGAGAGAGGTATATGTCCGGTTACAACAGGTACAAATGAGGTAAAGGATTTAACCAATGGGAATATGTAGCCACTATCATCAATGTAAAAACCGCCGTTTACTGTCTCAATTCTCAATACCGGTCTGCGTTGCTCCACCCTTACCATCATAACTCCCGCACCATTGTAGTTTATTTGAGAGACTTTCACAGCTGTCCTGTTGTTTAGAATCTGTTCAAGCTGGTGAAGGTTGATGTGTTTAATTTTGCTTTCACCGGCAGTAATTCCCTGCTCTCTTATTAACTCTCCAATCTCTTCAATGCTTACAAATTGATTTACACTGCTATCCAGAATAGAGATGTCAACTCTTTTGCATATAACCTTTGCACTCCCGCTCCTCTCAAGTTTGGTTGAGAGAATGAAGTAAGCTATCAATGCACCCACAAGCAGAAGATAACCGGTATATATGGCAATTTTCTTAAACATTGTACTTCTTTTTAAGCATCTCTTCAAGAGGGTCAATAAATCTGTCAATATCCCCTGCTCCAAAAGTTATTAGGATATCGGGCTCCATCGACTCCACTTTTTTTAACAAACTATCCTTTGAAACTATTTGCTTTTTAGCCAGTTTCATCTTGCTGAATATTATTTCCGATGTGACTCCCTGGATAGGCAACTCCCTTGCAGGATATATATCCATAAGCAGGAGTTCGTCCAGCATATCAAGACTTACGGCAAAGTCATCTGCAAAATCTCTTGTTCTTGTATAGAGATGAGGCTGGAAAATACCTGTGAGCTTTCTTCCGGGAAAGATGTTTCTTATAGATGAAATGGCGGCTGATATTTCTCTTGGATGATGTGCGTAGTCGTCAATATAGGCAATCTCCGGAGTGTTAATATGAATGTCGAACCTTCTCTCGACTCCGCAAAATGCAGCAAGTGCCTCTTTTACTTTTTCCTCTTCCACTCCGTTAAGCAAAGCGGCTGCAGAAGCGGCTATTGCATTTTCTACGTTGACCCATCCGGGGATTCCAACTTTGCAATTCTCAATAACCCCTTTAGGGTGTACCAGTGAAAAACTGAAATATCCTCCCTGTAGAGGAGCTATTTTGTCTGCATAAAAGTCTCCACCCTCGTTAAAAGAGTATCTGTAAACTTTTACTCCTTTATTTAGGTCCTCTTTTAGCTCTATGTTTTGTTTCAGAATGAGGTTACCTTCAGATTTTACCTGTGATGCAAATTCTGCAAATGCATCTTTGATGCTCTGATGATTTCCGTAAATGTCCAGATGGTCTGCATCTGTTGATGTTATAATTGCTGTATCAGGCCAAAGCTGAAGAAATGACCTGTCAAACTCATCGGCCTCAGCAACAAGAAATTCACTGTTTGAAAGGAGCAGATTTGTATGGTAGTTTTTAGATATTCCTCCAAGAAATGCGGTGCAACCTACTCCAGAAGAGGTCATTATATGAGCAAGCATTGTGGAGGTAGAGGTTTTTCCATGTGTTCCTGCAACAGCAAGAGTTCTTTTGGATGAAGCAACCTCTCCAAGGGCAAGGGATCTTTTTATTAATCTGAAATTATTTGCTCTGAAAAAGCCGAGCTCTCCCATATCTGAAGGCACTGCGGGTGTATAAATTACGAGAGAATCCTCTTTACTGCTTTTAACTTCCTTAGGGATAAGCTCAGTATTGTCTTCGAAGTGGATTGATATTCCCTCTTTTTCGAGTTCTGCTGTAATTTTTGAAGGAGTTTTATCATACCCTGCAACAAATGCTCCTGCATGGTTATAGTACCTTGCAAGTGCACTCATTCCTATTCCGCCTATTCCAATAAAATATACACTCCTCATTTCTCTCTTCTTATTAGCTTGAACAATTCATTTACAATAACAGATGCTGCATCGGTAAATGCCATCTGTTTTATTTTTTCCTCCAGCTCCTCAATTCTTAATCTGTCTTCAATCAGCTCTGCAGCTGAATTCATTAAGTATTCACCAGCTTCTGAGTCTTTAATCATCATTGCCGCGCCCTTTTTAACAAGGGTCATAGCATTGTGTGTCTGATGGTCCTCAGCTACCATGGGTGAGGGTACAAAAATGCAGGCTTTTCCTGCTATGCTGAGTTCCGATATTGTTCCTGCTCCAGCTCTGGTAACAATAACGTCTGCGGCAGCAATCGCAAGATCCATCCTGTCAAGGAATGCAAAATGGTTTACATATGCTCTCCTGTTTGATGTCACAAAAGCATCCATCTCCTCTTTGTAGAACTTTCCGGTTTGCCAGATTATTCTGAAAGAGCAATTTTCATGACTTTTTATCCAATCTTGAACTGCAGTATTTAGAGTTCTCGCACCAAGGCTGCCTCCGGTTACCAGCAATACCCTTTCGTTATCTGCTATCCCAAAAAATTGTTTGCCTTCAGCTTTCAACGCAGGAGTTGTGAGCGCAATACCATCTCTGACAGGATTTCCCGTTACCAATATCTTCTCTTCAGGAAAAAATCGGCCCATCCCTTCATAAGCTGTACAAATTACAGATGCTTTTTTTGACAGAATCCTGTTTGCAAGTCCTGCATATGAGTTCTGCTCCTGTATTAGATAGGGAATACCCCTTCTTCCCGCCATCCACAGCAGGGGAGCACTGGCATATCCGCCTACACCCACAACTACGTTAGGATTAAATCTGTCAATAATACTTCCTGCTATTCTCAAGCTTCTCAAAACCTTAAACGGTAGCAATAGATTTGAAAATGAAAGTTTTCTCTTTAATCCGGCAACAGGTAACCCTTCAATTTTGTATCCTGCCTGAGGAACCCTCTCCATCTCCATTTTACCCAAGGCACCCACAAACAGAATCTCTGCATTTGGGTCCTTTCTCATTATCTCGTTTGCAATTGATATTGCCGGAAATATATGCCCGCCGGTACCTCCTCCGCTGATTATTATTTTGTTTACACTGCTCATAATTCAATGGCCTCCTCACCCTCTTTAATCTCTTCTGAATTTGCAGGCTTGACAACACAGTTGCTGTTCTCAACACTTCTGCTTACAGCCAGAATAATCCCAAAAGCTGAGCTCATGATAATCAGTGATGTACCCCCAAGACTAATTAATGGTAGTGTGTGACCTGTAACCGGCAGAATGCTTACGTTTACAAGTATATGCAGCATCGCCTGAGATGTGATAAGCAGCCCCAGGCCAATGACCGTTATTGCTGAGAAGATTTTTGTGCAGCCCCGGGCAATTGCAATACATCTGTAGAGGAACCATAAGTAGAGCATAAGGATTACTACTCCTCCTGCAAGTCCCCACTCTTCTACTATAATTGAGTATATAAAGTCTGAGTAAGGGTGTGGAAGCACATAACGCTGAGTGCTTTTTCCCGGTCCTTTACCAATTCCGTCTGAAGATGCAATGGCAATCTTTGCCATATCTGCCTGGAATGTTTTATCAAGTATGCGCTGTTTCTCCTGAGGCGTGAGGTGCTCTTCAATGATTTTCTCAGTTGTGAAGTTTTTAATCCTGGACATCATTGTGGCAATTCTTGGAAATACCCCAAATGTTACGTGAGCCAGAAATACAAGGGCGATGAGACCTGTTGCAATTCCTGCTGTCTTAACAAGGTGTGAGGCCTTTATCCCTGCAACAACCAGAACAAGAAATGAGAGTCCACCAAGTACCAGTGCTGTTGATGCGCTACCGTTCAGAATTAGCAGAAGTACAAATCCAAGTGGAGCAACTACCCATATAAGGAACTCCTTAAAAGTTTCAAACTTATGATCTTCAAGTACTTTTGCCAGGTATAGCATAGTGGTGATTTTTGCTATCTCACTAGGCTGGAATGAGACACCAAATATTGTAATCCATCTTTCCGCATCATTTATTTTACTGCCGATCAGTACTGTCGCTATAAGAAGTCCAATACTAAGTGCCATCCCCAGATATGAGATAAGTCTGTACCAGCCCAGAGGAATTCTTGAACAAATATATAAAGCTGTTAAACCCAGGATTACAAACCTTAGTTGCTTTAAAAGATAAAAGAATGTGCTCCTCTCTTCCCGGAAAGCCAGTGAGCTGCTTGATGAGTATACAGCAGCTATGGAAATCAGAGAGAGAGCAATCACAATTACCCATATCACCTTGTCTCCCTTAAGCCTGTTTATTAACTTATCTTCCATGGCATTTAGAGCGAAGCAACTGCTTCCTTGAATTGTTTTCCTCTGTCTTCGTAATTCCTGAACAGGTCAAAACTTGCACAGGCGGGAGACAACAAAACAGTCTCACCGGACTTTGCCACTCTGTAAGCTGTTTCAACAGCCTCTTTTGCAGAGCCGGCATCGTATATTTCATCAACAAGCGCTCCAAATTCTTCGTGAAGCCTTGTGTTATTGACTCCCATGCAAATGAGAACCCTTACTTTATCCTTTACCAGATCATAAAGCGGAGCATAGTCGTTACCCTTGTCTTTTCCTCCTGCTATCCATACAACTCCGGTCTTCATGCTCTCAAGGGCGTACCATGTTGAGTTAACATTAGTGGCCTTTGAGTCATTTATATATAATACATTCTTTACTTTAAGAACGTTCTCCAGTCTGTGTTCTACACCTTTGAAACTTGAAAGGCTCTCCCTTAAAACATTGTTGCTTATCTGGAGCACCTTTCCTGTTATTGCTGCGGCCATGGAGTTGTATATATTGTGTTTGCCCTGAAGTGAGAGTTCATTAACAAACATTTGATATTCATCACTATTATACACAACATGCATCTGCTCATCTCTTACAAAAGCCCCCTCTTCCACTTCATGATTCTGACTGAACGGGAGTTGCTTAGCCTGAAGGACAATCTTGTTAAGATGGGAAATACTGATCTCGTCATCTGCGCAGAAAATAAAGCAATCATCGGAAGACATATTCCTTGTGATTCTGAATTTTGCCTTGATATAATTCTCCATGTTATTGTCATACCTGTCCAAATGGTCTGGAGTGATGTTAAGCAACACAGCTATATCGGCTTTGAAGTCATACATCCCCTCAAGCTGAAAACTGCTTAGTTCAAGAACGTAATAGTCGTAATTTTTTGTAGCTACCTGAAAGGCGTAGCTCTGACCAATATTCCCTGCAAGTCCTACATTGAGGCCTGCATTCTTCATAAGAAAGTAGATGATGGATGTGGTTGTTGTTTTACCATTGCTGCCTGTTATGCAAATCTTTTTTGATTTGTCGTAACGTCCTGCAAATTCAATTTCAGAAATGACAGGAATTCCCTGAGCAAAGATTTCATCCATGATAGGTACAGTATCAGGAATGCCCGGACTTTTTATAACCTCATCGGCATCCATAATTCTCTCCCTTGTGTGGCCACCATCTTCGTATGGGATGTTGAACCTCTCCAGCATTGCCCTGGCATCGTCCTGCAGCATATTGCAATCAGAAAGGAATGTCTCGTGTCCTTTAACCATTGCAAGTACTGCTGCACCTACACCGCTCTCTCCGCCTCCCAAAACTACTACTTTTGACATATCTATCTAATTTTCAATGTTACTACTGTAATGACTGCAAGGATTATTGCAATAATCCAGAATCTGGCAACAATCTTTGCCTCCGGCAGAGCTCTCTGCGGTTTTTGAATTATTGAAGGGATACCCTCTTTCTGGAAATGGTGGTGCAACGGAGCCATTTTGAATATCCTCACACCCTCTCCATATTTTTTCCTTGTATATTTAAAATAGAGTCTCTGAACAATAACAGAAAGACTCTCAACGAAAAATATTCCGCATAAAATAGGGATAAGCAACTCTTTCCTTATCATAATGGCTGCAACTGCAATAATGCCACCTATTGCAAGAGAACCCGTATCACCCATAAACACTTGTGCAGGATACGAATTGTACCATAAAAATCCCACAAGTGCCCCTATGAATGCAGCAAGAACCACTACCAGCTCCCCTGTATTTGGGATGTACATTATATTAAGGTAATTTGCATAGATTGTGTTACCGGACAGGTAGGCAAGAACAGCCAGTGTTACACCTACAATTGCCGATACACCCGTGGCAAGCCCATCCATCCCGTCTGTGAGATTTGTCCCGTTTGAAACAGCTGTCACAATAAATATTACAATCAGTACATATATAATCCATCCAATTTTCTGACCTGCCTCGCCTCCTACAGGAGAGAGCCATGCGTAATCAAACTCATTGTCTTTTACGAATGGGATAGTCGTCTTTGTATTCTTTTCATCTTTGAAATACTCTACCTTATCTGTAAACCCCTCTTGAGTTATTATCTCTGCATGCGCCTCCTTAACAGTGTCATTTGAAGGGACCCTTACAACAGCCTGGTCGCTTAAGTACAGACTAACACCTACAATAAGTCCCAATCCTATCTGTCCAAAAATCTTGAACTTCCCCTGCAAACCCTCTTTGTTCTTCTTGAATACTTTTATATAGTCATCAAGAAAACCAATAATTCCAAGCCAGACAGCTGCCAGAATCATCAGCTGAACATATATATTCGTAAGGTCTCCCAGTAAAATGGCCGGAATCAGCAGAGAAACCAGAATAATAATTCCACCCATAGTAGGGGTGCCTTTTTTCTGCATCTGACCTTCTAGACCAAGATCTCTTATACTCTCTCCAATTTGCTTTAGTGCTAACTTTTTAATTATTCGCTTACCTACAAACAACGCTATCAACATAGATAATATGACAGCAGATATAGCTCTGAATGAGATATATTTAAACAGCCCTAAACCGGGAAAATCCACTGAACCTTGCAGGTAATCAAATAAATTGTATAACATCTCTTAACTGTTTAATCCGAATATTTTCATTAACTCTTCCTT
Source organism: Bacteroidales bacterium (assembly GCA_034003005.1). Lineage (GTDB taxonomy): Bacteria > Bacteroidota > Bacteroidia > Bacteroidales > UBA932 > Bact-08. Next base: position 10,299 of record JAVEZL010000010.1, on the reverse strand, counting down.
GTCATCAAAGTGGTGTTTTACACCCTTTACATCCTGATAATTCTCATGCCCTTTACCTGCCACAAGAACAATACTCCCGGCTTTTGCCATCATTATGGCAGCCTTAATAGCCTCTCTTCTGTCTGTAATAAACAAGGTTTTTACCAGTTCATTTTTCTGGAACCCCTTTTTGATATCCTCAATTATATCGGCAGGCTCTTCAAACCTTGGATTGTCCGAGGTAACTACGATCTTGTCTGAGTATTTTGCCGATACCTCAGCCATCTCAGGCCTTTTAGTCTTGTCCCTGTCTCCTCCGCAACCAAATACTGTAACAACATCTCTTCCGTCTGCACTATCTTTTAGAGTTTTTAGAACATTTTCCAGTGCATCGGGCGTATGTGCGTAATCTACCACCGCTGTAATGTCATCGCCGCCCTTTATATATTCCAGTCTTCCGGCAACAGTTGAGAGCTTGCTCAATTCAATCAATAATTCATCCTCATCTGCTCCTAATAACTTTGCAGCTGAGTAAACAGAAAGTAGATTATATGCATTATGGGCTCCAATGAATCGGGTCCAAACCTCTTTTCCTCCTATGTTCAACATCATGCCGTCAAGACTTTTCTCCATTATTCTGCAGTTAAAATCAGCAGGGGAGAGGCATGAGTATCTGTATTTGGAGGCCTGTGTGTTTTGAAGCATTACCATACCGTTTCTGTCATCAATATTGGTAAGGGCAAAAGCATCTTGTGGAAGATTGTCAAAGAAGCTCTTCTTCACTCTTATGTATTCTGCAAAAGTTTTGTGATAGTCAAGGTGATCGTGAGTAATATTTGAAAATATTCCACCGGCAAAATTGATTCCTGAAACTCTTTTTTGGTCAAGCGAGTGAGAGCTTACCTCCATAAAGCAGAACTCACAACCGCACTCAACCATTTCACCCATTAATCTGTTAAGCTGCACAGGGTCCGGTGTTGTATGGGTAGCGCTGACCTCTTTATCAGCTACATAATTTGTAATAGTTGAAAGTAATCCACATTTATAACCCATACTTGAAAACAACCTGTAGAGCAGGGTAGCTGTTGTAGTTTTTCCATTTGTTCCTGTAATACCTACAACCTTTATCTTGTCAGATGGATTTCCGTAGAAGTTTGATGACAGAATCCCAAGAGCACTGTGAGTGTCGTCAACCTTCAGCATTGTTCCGTTAATGCTCTCTTCAGGGAATTCCTCACATACAACTGCTGAGGCCCCTTTGTCAAAAGCCATTTTGATAAACTTATGTCCGTCTGAGGCAACACCTCTTTGAGCAACAAAAAGATCTCCTTTGCCGCAGCACCTTGAGTCAAAGCAGATACCACTTATCTCCAGAGTCTCAGGATTGCCTCCTGCAATCTTAATCACATCTATGCCCTTTGTCAGTTTACTCAGTTTCATACTCTTCTGAAAGTTCAATTTCAATAATACCATGCTTTTCGAGGGCGCTCCCCGATGCCGGATTTTGTCTCACTATGCGTCCTTTTCCGGAAAATTTAACTCTGTAACCTTTATTTTCAAGAATATATAAAGCGTCTCGCAATCCCATATTTAAAACATTAGGAACGCTATCCTTGATAGTCGTATAATTCTTAATAATAGTCCTGTTCAGTGTGTCTTTTTCTACAGATAGCCATTCACCTGATACACTTCCCTGTGGTTTTTCAGCAGGAAGAGCAGATAATAGTTTCTCTGTCTCATCTCTTTTACCGGACATAATAAGTGGTTTAGAAGCAGTTAATTTCCCTTTCCCATTTACAGGGCTGCTCCACTGAGGATTGTTGGCAAAAATTCTGTCTGATATCTGCTTGAATACCGGTGCGGCCCACGAACCTCCATAGAAGTTTGCTCTTGTCTTGTTTGTGTAAAGGACCACTATTGCGGAGTATTTGGGGTTGTCACTTGGGAAAAATCCGGCGAATGAGGCCTGGTGTTTTCTGTAGCCCTGCGAGTCAATATATCTGCCATCAAATGCAATCTGTGCAGTTCCTGTCTTACCTGAAATTTTATACCTCGGATCATCAAGAGCTTTTGCAGTACCATGCTCTACCACACCTCTGAGGGCTTCGTGAACGAGTTTAATTGTAGACTCAGAACAGATTGCACCACTCATCTCCTGAGGCTCAAACTTCTTCTCAACAACACCATGTCTTTCAAGACTCTCAACAAAATAGGGCTTCATCATTTTCCCTCTGTTAGCGATTGCGTTGTAGAAAGCAAGTGTGTGGAGGGGTGTTAGCAAAGAGGCATAACCCATGGCCATCATAGGTAGTGTAAGTTTACTCCACATTGCGTCGCCGGGAGAGTGAATAACCGAGCGGCCTTCTCCCATTATGTCAAGGTTGAATTTCTCACCTATCTTCATGTTATGCAATCTGTCTACATACTTCTTCTCGTTGTTTGAGTAGTATTCAACTGCAAGTTTTGCAAAAGCAACATTCGAAGATTTCTCAAACGCTTTTCTAACGTCTATCAAACCATAACCTCCCCGTGTAACATCGCTAAACTCTTTTGTGCTGTACTTCCATCTTCCATTACCTGCATCTATGGGAGTTTCAAGTGTTACATACCCATCTTCAATAAGAGCTACAAGAGTAGCAAGCTTGAATGTTGAGCCGGGTTCTGTTGCCTGACTTATTGCGTAGTTAAAAGACTCATCAAATTCACCATTGCTCATCTTCTTCATGTTGGTGACAGCCCTTATTGCACCAGTCTCAACCTCCATAACAATAGCGGTTGCCCCCTCAAAAACATCTGAGAGAGAGAGCTGGTTTCTTAAAGCGTTTTCAGCAGCCTCCTGGATATCAATATCTATAGTTGTTTTTACATCCATTCCGTCTTGAGGCATAATTGTCTCCTGTTCGTTAACTGGCATCCACTCACCGCCAAGTAATCGCTGGACAGTTTGAATACCAGGGACACCTTTAAGGTAGTAGTCGTAACTCCCCTCTATTCCAACACCCACGCCGTTAGAATTTATAAAGCCGATTGTTCTGTAAGCCAGCCGGCCATATGGATTATTTCTTCTGTTTTTCTGCTCACTTATAAACCCCCCTTTATTGCCACGCTCTCTAAAGAGTGGAAAGCTCTTCACCTCCATAAGTTCAGAATAATCAACAAGCCTGTTCCCGATGGTTTTGTATCTGTTCCCCTTTTTTCTCGCATCAATAAGCTCTTTTTTGTATTGTGCAGAGTTTTTATCCTTGAAGAAGCCTGCCAGAGCTACAGATAGTGAGTCGATATTATTATTGAAAACAGTCTCTTCAGGGAAAACGCAATCCATTCTTATCTGATAATAAGGGACAGAACTAGCCAGAGAGCGGCCATCGCTTGCGAGTATACTTCCCCTGACTGATTCAATCTCCTCAGTTCTGAAGGATATCTCCTCTGAACTCACAGGCAGATCGGCAAAAAACTGAAGGTGCACTATCCGTCCGATTACAAGTAGGGCAGATAGCACCATGAAAAAGTAAATTATACCAACTCTCGATATTATATCTTTCATAATCAGTCAAGTTTGATATAAGCGGGCGGATTCACAGGGGCCTTCAATTCAGATTCATACTCAATCAATTTCTTTTCAATCTCCGTTCTCTTACTTTGATAAAGAAGTCTAGCTCTTTTACCAGTATAATCTGCTTTAAGGTTTTTAAGTTCTCGCTGATTGTGTCTCTCGTTTATAAGTTTACTCTCAATGCTGAAGTTTAATGAGATATAGAAAATGACCAGAGCAAACAGATACAGAACAAAACCCATCTGCTGAAGGATTCCGCTGTTTATCAGTATTTGACCTCCCATAATTTCCGATACCCATTTCCTCTTTGCCATCTCAATTCTCCTCCGTTTTTTCAGCAACTCTTAATTTCGCACTCCTGGCTCTTGTGTTTCTTGAAATCTCCTTCTCAGCAGGAACAATCGGCTTACGAAGGACTAATGTGAACGGAGAGTTCTGATTTCCGTAAAAATCTTTCTCAATTAATCCGGAAATGTTACCCGACTTCATGAAGTTTTTCACCATTCTGTCTTCGAGTGAGTGATATGTAATTACAACCAATCTTCCTCCCGGCTTTAGTGCCTTTAGTGAGCCTGAGAGAAAGCCCTCAAGGGATTTCATTTCGCCATTCACCTCTATCCTGAGTGCCTGATATATTTTTGCCAGGTATTTGTGCCCCCCCATTTTGGGAGTCACAGGCTCAAGTATCTGATTAAGTCTGGTTGTTGTCTCTATGGGCTCTTTATCCCTCTCTGAACATAAAAGCTTTGCAACCCTTCTGCTGTTCTCTACCTCTCCGTACAATCTGAATACCCTCTCCAAATCTGCTTCAGTGCTGTTTGCAATTACCCCTTCAGCACTCTCCTTGGTTAGCGGGTTCATCCTCATGTCCAGCCTGGAGTGGAATCTAAATGAAAAACCTCTCTCTTCAGTGTCAAACTGATGCGATGATACGCCAAGGTCCGCTAAAATTCCATCTACTGTATCATAGCCAAGAAAGGCGAGATGATTTTGAATAAATCTAAAGTTGTTGTTTACAAAGACGATTCTTTTGTCATCCGGAATATTTGCCTTTGCATCAGGATCTCTGTCAAAAACGATAAGCTTTGAACTCTTATCCATCCTCGAAAGGATCTCTCTGCTATGCCCTCCGCCTCCAAAGGTTGCGTCCACGTAAACTCCGCCCTCTTTTACAGCCAGCGAAGATACACTCTCTTCTAGCAGAACCGGTGTATGATACTCACTCATATTTCAGCCCCCCTTATCCTAAAATTTTTTCTGCTAATGCCAGGTAGTCGCTGTCAGTGAGTTTGTCTGATTCAAATTTCTCTCTGGCCCAGATCTCAATTTTATGCCCGTTTCCGGCAAACGTAACCTCTCGCTCAACTCCTATCTGATCCAGCAACTTTTTGGGTATAGATATTCTGCCAAGTTTCTCATCCGGCTCCACTATTGCCCTCTCTCTCATATATTCCCGCCAGAACTTTGCATGCTCCCTGTTGAAAAAGTTTAGTCTGGACTTTACCTGCTCACTCTCTGCCGTCCACTCCTCATATGTGTACATCTCCAGACAATTTGAAAAGAGGTCTTTCTTAAGAACCAGTCTCATGTCTCCTCCTGGTGATATTGCAAACTTAAACGAAGAGGGGAGAATCAACCTTCCCTTGTCGTCTACCTTTGCATTATATTCACCTATGAATTTGACCATTTTACAATAATTTAATACTCTCTTTTCGACCTATGCAAAAATATAAAATGTTTTCCACTTTGTTACATATTTTTCCAATTTTTTCCACAAATTTATCAACACTCTCCCGCGGATTCCCTATCTTAGTGGTGAAAAACTGTATGATATGAGGTATTTTAAATTATTTGTCTTTCTTTTTCTGCTAGTTGCGTGTAAAAACAAGAGCGGTGAAAATGGTTTTGCAAGCGATAAAACAGACTCTCTAGAGGTAATAACAGAGTTTGGTATTCCGGTGAATGAATTTGAGGTCAAAGAGGGAACAATTAGGAGAGGGCAGTTTTTTACAAATCTTATGACAGATCTGGGAGCTGATAATGCAGATGTCTATTCTCTTACTCAGGCTTCAAGAAGTGTGTTTGATTTGAAAAGGATGAAAATTGGTAATTTATATAAAGCATATTATACCCTTGATGAAAATCCAAAGCTTGCCTATCTTGTGTATCAGGATACAAAGACATCGTTTGTTACTTTTGGAGTACACGATTCTATCTTTGTAAAGGTCCATGAATTGGATGTAACAGTAAGAACAAGAGTAGGGGAGGCTACAATAAACTCCTCTCTGTGGAACGATTGTGTAAATTCAGGAATGAGTCCGCTTATAGCAAACAGATTGTCTGATATATACGCATGGACAATTGATTTTTTTGGGCTGCAGAAGGGAGACCACTTCATGGTAGTCTATGATGAGATACTTGCCGGAGGCGAATTCCTTGATATTGGCTCAATTCATGCTGCATATTTTAGTCATAACGGCGTTATGTATGAAGCGCACCGTTTTGTGCAGGATGAATCGGCAAATTACTGGAATGAAAAGGGTGAAAACTTGCGGAAGGCCTTTCTTAAAGCCCCTCTTAAATTTTCAAGAATCTCTTCAGGATTTACGTATTCAAGGAGGCATCCGGTAACCCGGGTTGTCAGACCTCACACAGGTATTGACTATGCAGCACCTACCGGTACTCCGGTGATGAGTATAGGGGACGGTGTGGTTATTCAGAGAGCATATGCAGGAGGCGGGGGTAATACTGTCAAAATCAGGCATAACTCCACATATTCGTCGGCCTATCTCCACTTGTCCCGATACGCTTCAGGGCTAAAGGTGGGCAAGAGAGTGAGACAGGGAGAGGTGATAGGTTATGTTGGTAGTACAGGTCTCTCAACCGGACCTCATCTTGACTTTAGGATATGGCAAAACGGAAAACCGATTAACCCTCTTAAAATGGACGCACCACCGGCTGACCCAATCAAGAGAGATAACATGGAGGCATTTAAACTCCAGGTGTTAAGGGCTAGCGAGATTGCTGACTCTGTAAAATCTGTTCAATATCTTGACTCATTGGTTGTTAAACTTGGAGCGGGGAAATCTGCGGTTTAATGTTATCTTTGCCGCAAATTAATTTAATTTATGGCAGACGAAAAGATAATATTTTCAATGAACGGAGTGGGAAAAATACTTCCCACAAATAATAAGGCAATTCTTAAGAACATCTATCTCTCCTTTTTTTACGGAGCTAAGATTGGTATTATCGGTCTGAACGGATCTGGTAAGTCTACACTTCTTAAAATAATAGCAGGAGTAGAAAAATCTTTTGACGGAGATGTTGTCTGGGCACCAGGTTACACAGTGGGTTATCTGGAACAGGAGCCACATTTGGACGATAGCAAGACTGTTCTAGAAGTTGTTCAGGAGGGTGTCCACGAGGTGATGTCACTTCTTAAGCAGTACGAAGAGGTAAACAATAAGTTTCTTGAGCCGATGGATGATGATGAGATGGCGAAGCTTATTGATCTACAGGGAGAGTTAACAGAAAAAATCGAACATGTTAATGGGTGGGATATTGACTCAAAATTAGAGCGTGCTATGGATGCGCTTCAATGTCCTGAGCCAGATGCGCCTGTTAAGCACCTCTCAGGTGGTGAGCGCCGCAGGGTTGCCCTTTGCAGGCTGCTTCTCCGTGAGCCCGATGTTCTGCTTCTTGATGAGCCAACCAACCACCTGGATACTGAGTCGATACAATGGCTTGAGGCTCACTTACAGCAATACAAGGGAACAGTAATAGCTGTTACCCACGACAGATATTTCCTTGACAATGTTGCCGGCTGGATTCTTGAACTGGACAGGGGAGAGGGGATTCCGTGGAAAGGAAATTACTCTTCATGGCTTGATCAGAAATCAACAAGACTTGCAACCGAAGAGAAGCAGGAGAGTAAGAGGCGTAAAACTCTTGAGAGAGAGCTTGAGTGGGTTAGGATGTCGCCAAAGGCGCGTCAGGCAAAGTCGAAGGCTCGTTTGTCTGCATATGAAAAAATGCTGAATGAGGATGGAAGGGCTAAGGAGGAGAAACTTGAAATTTTCATCCCTAACGGACCACGCCTCGGAGACCGGGTTATAGATGCAAAGGGTGTTACAAAGGCTTTTGGCAGCAAACTTTTGTACGAAGGGCTTGAATTTAGCCTTCCTCCTGCAGGGATAGTGGGAATTATCGGCCCTAACGGAGCGGGAAAAACAACCCTCTTCCGGCTGATAATGGGACTTGACAAACCCGATGCAGGAACATTTGCTGTGGGGGAGACTGTAAAAGCAGCCTATGTTGATCAGCAACACAGGCACATTGATCCTGATAAAACTGTTTATGAAACAATTGCTCAGAATTCTGAGTTTGTAAAACTTGGGAACAAAGAGGTGAATGCACGTGCTTATGTTTCCAGGTTTAACTTTTCAGGAGCTGACCAGGAGAAGAAATGCGGTATTCTGTCTGGTGGTGAGAGAAACAGACTTCACCTTGCTCTTACTCTAAAGGAGGAGGCAAATGTGCTTCTTCTTGACGAGCCTACAAATGACGTGGACGTAAATACAATCAGAGCTCTTGAGGAGGGTCTTGAGAACTTTGCAGGATGTGCAGTAATTATTTCACACGACAGATGGTTTCTTGACAGAATTGCTACACACATTCTGGCATTTGAGGGTGATTCAAAAGTTGTCTTCTTTGAGGGAAGTTACTCAGAATATGAGGAGAATAAAAAGAGAAGACTTGGCGATGTTACACCTAAAAGATTCAAGTATAAGAAGCTTATGGAGTAAGTTCCAGCCACCGGTCACTAAGCCGGTCAATTTCAGAAATAACCTCTCCGATTTTCAGCGAGTTTTTAGTTAACTCATCAGGGGAGAGGGTTCCGGATGAAAGGGCAGCCTCAAGGCTGCTCTTTTCTTTTTCCAGAGCTTCAATCTTTTTCTCAATTTCTTCAAGTTCGCGCTGCTCTTTCCAGGAAAGTTTAGCTCCCTGTTTCTTCTCTTCCGCCCCGTTTTTGGAATTACCCTCTTTTGCTTTTTCTCTCTCTTTTGCCCTCTCTTTATCTTTGTCTGATTCAAGTGCCCTGACCATCTCCCGGTATTCGCTGTATTTCCCAACGTAGTCTTTAATTACGCCATTACCCTCAAATACAAAAAGATGATCTGCCAGCTTGTCCAGAAAGTAGCGGTCGTGAGAGACAATAATTAATGATCCGGGGAATGAGAGAAGGTATTCCTCAAGTATATTCAGACTTACAATATCAAGGTCGTTGGTAGGTTCGTCTAGAATCAAAAAATTGGGGCTCTTCATGAGGACTGTAACAAGGTAAAGTCTTCTCCTCTCACCTCCGCTCAGTTTCTCAATTTTTGTATTGTGAGTAGAGTGGGGGAAGAGGAATCTGGTAAGGAATTGAGTCACGGAGATTGTTGACCCGTCTGCAAGTGTAACAACCTCAGCTATTTTGCGAACAGCCTCAATGACAGTCTCCTCAGGATCAAAACTCAGCCCATCCTGGCGATAATGGCCTACTACCAATGTCTCACCCCTGTCAATCAGGCCGCTGTATTCCTCAATTTCTCCTGTGAGCAATTTTAGAAAGGTACTTTTTCCAGCTCCGTTAGGTCCTACTATACCCACTTTTTCCCCTCTGGCAAAATTGTAGGAAAAGCCATCCACGGTGCAATAATCTCCCCAGTGGTGAGTGAGATCTTTGCAATTAATAATTTTTGTGCCGAGTCTTGAAGCACCCACATCTATCTTCATTTGCTTTTTGTCGACTCTCTTCTCAGCCCTCTCCTTTAGCTCGTAAAATGCATTAATTCTGTATTTTGCCTTAGTCGCTCTGGCTTGAGGCATTCTCCTCATCCAGTCAAGCTCGGTTCTTAAAAGATTCCTGGCCCTCTCGGTCTCCGTATTTGAAATCTCTACTCTTTCATCTCTTTTTTCAAGAAAATATGAGTAATTCCCTTTATAAGTATAGAGGACTCCATTATCAAGTTCAAGTATATGGTTGCAGACTCTGTCCAGAAAATATCTGTCGTGAGTAACCATTAAAACCGATGAGGTTGTTCTTCCCAGATACTCCTCAAGCTGCTCCACAATCTCAAGGTCAAGGTGGTTTGTAGGTTCGTCAAGAACAATAAGGTCGGCCTCATTTATCATCATGGAAGCAAGGGCTACCCTCTTTCTCTCGCCGCCGGAAAGTGTTGAAATATACCTGTCTGACTCAGGTAACCTAAGTCTGGATAGCACCTGTTTAACTTTCTGTTCATACTGCCAGGCATTGTGAATATCCATATCGTGAACAGCGCTCTCCATCCTTTTGTGGTCATGAGATACCAACGCTTTTTCATACTCTATTATTACAGCTGAAAGAACCTCAGATGCCCTGAAGACCTCTTGAAAAATAGTTTTCTCAGGGTCAAGCTCTGGTTCCTGCTCAAGCCAGGCAACCTTTGCTCCCTGCATTAGTTTAACCGACCCCTCTCCATCAGAAGAGTCCTTCCCAGCCAGAATTCGCAGCAGAGTACTTTTACCGCTTCCATTAGGGGCGATGAGGGCCATTTTGTCCCCCTCATTTATGTTGATATTAAGATTGTTAAACAGGATTTTTACCCCGTATGATTTTGACAGTCCATCTGCCTGTAATATGCTTGCCATTCTGCAAATATACGAACTACTATTGTCTTCCGCAGCCCCTCCGGAGTTTTTCCTCCTCGCTCTCTTCGTTCGCTGTGGCGGAGACTCCTTCA
>JAVEZL010000009.1:10359-71338 GCA_034003005.1 Bacteroidales bacterium | reverse complement strand
ATCATCTTGAGAATGTAGTTCTATTAGAGTTAAAAAACTAAATGAAAGAGCTTTTTGATGTATACTATAAAAACAGAGATGATGCCAGAAGCGTTCAGATGGCTTCATATATGAGGAATCAATTTCCTTTTTTGGGAATTGGGTCAATTAAAAGAGCAGAACTAAACCGCCCTTTTTTTAGACAAATTAAATTATCAGATAATGTAAACTGGGAATTCGTTTTTGAGTGTTTTGATAAGCCTGAAAGAGAGTTTACTTACTTGGCAATATCATACATAGATAAGTTAAAGAACAACATACAGATAACCGAGTTCTCAAATTTTGAAAAATTGGCCTCTCTTCATCCTTGGTGGGATAGCATTGACTCAATTGCACCTATTATTGGTTTTATTTGTCGAAAACACAACTCTTTAGTTCAGGATTATATTCTTAAATGGGCTGAATCTGGTAATAAATGGTTAATCAGAATATCAATTATATATCAACTTAAGTATAAATCAAATACTGACTTAGAGATATTGTCTAAAGTTATACTTAAGAATAATAAGACAAATGAATTTTTTATAAATAAAGCTATTGGTTGGGCCCTCAGACAATATGCAAGAACAGATAGCACCTGGGTAATAGCCTTCATTGAGAAATCTAATGTTAGTAGCCTCAGTAAGCGCGAAGCATTAAAACGGGTTAAAAATTATAAATATTATGGAAAATAGAAAATCTATTGATAATGATACAATTTGTGCTATTGCAACTCCCGGAGGAAATTCTGCAATTTCAGTAATAAGAGTTAGCGGTCCCAGGGCAATTGAGGCAGTGAACGGAATATTCAAGCCTTTAAAAGGCCCTTCTCTTATTTCTGGTCCAAGCAGATTAATGAGGTTTGGATCAATTTTCAAAGGGGAAGAACTAATAGATGAGGTTCTTGCAGTTACTTTTTTATCTCCTTTTTCCTATACTGGTGAAAACTCTGTTGAGATTTTTTGTCATGGATCCAATTTCATTAGAAAAGAAATCATGATGCTTCTTTTTTCCAATAATGTAAGGCAAGCTAAACCAGGTGAATTTTCAATGAGAGCGTTTCTGAATGGTAAAATGGACTTGTCTCAGGCAGAGGCTGTTGCTGATCTTATCTCATCTGAAACTTCAGCTGCACATAGAGTTGCAATTAACCAAATGAAAGGAGGCTTTTCTAACGAGCTATCTCAAATGAGGTCTTCACTACTCAGTCTCGTTTCTCTGATGGAACTTGAACTCGATTTTAGCGAAGAGGATGTAGAATTCGCAGATAGAAAAAAGCTTAAAGTTCTGTTGGATGATGTAAAATTTCATTTAGAAAAATTAATAGAATCTTTTGCTTTAGGTAATGTAATTAAAAATGGTATTCCAGTGGCAATTGTCGGGGCAACAAATACAGGAAAAAGTACTCTTTTAAACTACTTCCTTGGTGAAGAGAGAGCAATTGTGTCGGATATTCATGGTACTACAAGAGACTTTATTGAAGACATTGTTAATATAAATGGAACTGCTTTCAGATTTATAGATACTGCGGGAATAAGAAAAACAGAAGAGAAGATTGAGATTATTGGGATAGAAAGAACTTTTGAGAAAATTAAAAAGGCATCAATAATTATCTTAGTGCTTGATGCTGAAAGACCTGAAAGCTTTTCTGATAGTATCAGCCGTTTGGCAGATACTATCTCCAATTTGTCTCAGTCAGTTATAATTGCAATAAATAAAATTGATGTACTAAAGGTAGAGGGCTCTGTTGAATCTATGTTGACTTTTATCGTAAATATGGCTCATAGCAAGATGGTCAATCCCATTGCAGTATTGCCTGTATCTGCTAAAAATGATAAAGGTCTTGATGATCTCAAAGCTGTTATTGCCACTTCAAGCAATGTTACTGATATTCCATCAGATTCTCTGTTAGTTACAAATCTAAGACATCATCAGGCCTTAATGCTTGCTCTTGATGCCTTAGTCAGAGTTGAGGACGGCTTAGGAAATCAAACTCCTACGGATCTTCTTACTCAGGATATTAGAGAGGCACTATTTCATATAGGAGAGATTGTTGGTGATATCAACACTGAAGAGATACTTGGGAATATTTTTAGTAAATTCTGTATCGGAAAGTAATTTGATGATGCAATTTTTAGGGTAACTTTGAATTTTAACTTATTATAATGCAGATATGGAATACTTTGTTTTTACAATTTTGGGTCTGTTAACCGTAGCTCTTCTAGGGTGGCTTCTGGGTAAAATTTCGGCTTCAAAAAGATCAAATGCACTGGAGAAAGAATTATCTGCAGCAAAGATGGAAAGCTTTGTGCGCTTGGAGGCCGCTGACAAACTAATTTCTGAAAAAAATAGTGATATTAACACTTATAAAACAGAACTTAATTTATTGACAGAAAGATATAATTCGGTTAATGAGAGGTTTGCTGTATCTATTGCTGATAACGGGGCTTTAAATGATAAGCTTAAGTCTCAGAAAGCAGATATGGAGGTGATGGCTAAGAGGTTTAATCTTGAATTTGAGAATATCGCAAATAAAATTCTCGAGTCAAAAAGTGAGAAATTTACTCAACTAAATAAAAGTAATTTAAAGGAAATCCTGGAGCCTTTGGGTAAAAATATTGATGAGTTTAAAACTAAGGTTGCAGAGGTATACGATAAGGAGTCTAAGGAGAGATTTTCGCTTGGAGAAAAGGTCCGGGAGTTAGCGTTGCTTAATCAAAGTATTGGTGAAGAGGCAAGAAATCTTACAAAAGCTCTTAAGGGAGAGTCTAAAACACAAGGGAGGTGGGGTGAGATGATTTTAGAAAAGTTGCTTGAAATGTCTGGCCTTAGAAAGGGTGAAGAGTATACTATGGAAGAGCAGCTTACTGATGAAAGTGGTAATGCACTTAAATCTGACTCTCTTGATCGAAAAATGAGGCCTGACGCTATAGTTAAGTATCCAGATAACAGAAACGTAATAATTGACTCAAAAGTTTCGCTAAACGCATATTTAAGATATGTTGAAGCTAGTGATCCAGCTACGCAAAAAAATGAGTTGGATGCCCATGTTTTAGCCGTTAAAAATCATATTATTTCACTTAGTGCAAAGGGATATGATGATTTCCAGAAATCATTGGATTTTGTAATGATGTTTATTCCCAGTGAACCTGCTTATATTGCCGCTCTTCAGGGAGACCCTGAACTTTGGAGTTTTGCATATGACAAGAGAATCCTTTTAATGAGTCCCACAAATTTGATTACCTCCCTGAAGTTAATTGTTGATTTATGGAAAAGGGAGTATCAAAACAGGAATGCAATTGCAATAGCAGACAGAGGTGCAAAACTGTACGATAAGTTTGTTGGGTTTGTAGAGAATCTTAAGGATATAGGTAACTCAATTGATAAGGCTAGAGATAAATATGACGAAGCCTTCAAACAATTATCTTCAGGTAAGGATAACCTTGTTTTACAAACAGAAAAACTAAAGAAACTTGGTTTGAAAACAAAAAAAGAGTTAAAGCTAGAACTAGATGATGTTTTACTTGATGAAGAGGGAAGCGATTAAAATGGATAACCCACTCCAAATTGCAGGCTGTAAGTGTTTTTCTGAAACCAGTTAAATGGCTTAATCCAGTTACGATTAACGGGGTCGTATGCTACCATACCCAAATCAAGTCTTAGTATTACAAAGTCAAGATTTAACCTAGCTCCAAATCCCCAGTTAAATGCTACGCTTTTATAAAAATCATTAATTTTGAAGAGGCCCTCTTCCCTGCCCGATTCTGCTTTTAGAGTCCAAATGTTACCCAAATCAGCAAAAAGAGCTCCTTCAACTTTCCAGAACAATAGGAATCTGTACTCAGCGTTAATTTCTAACTTTATGTCCCCTGTCTGATTGGGAATCGAGAAAGTTGTATCTACAGCCGCTGATCCTGGACCAACAGATCTAGCTTGCCATCCTCTTAAGCTGTTCGCTCCACCAGCATAAAATAATTTTTCGAAAGGTAGTGATTTGGAATTCCCGTAAGAAATGCCTAATCCTCCATTAAATCTAGCTGAAAAAGCATTTTTTTCATCAATTCTCCATGTTTTGGAAACTGTCAGGTCTGTCCTGAAATACTGTGCGTAAGGAGTTTTCCAAATTGTATGCGATCCTGTAGAATCTACAGGAAATTTTGATTTAAAAAGATTTAATAAATTACCGGATATGTCGTTTGTCCATCTTACATAGAAAAATGAATTTTTTGGATAGGGAGATGCATCAGTAGTATAATACAATGTTGCACCTGATCCCAGATCAAAGTGATTCTTATACGAATTCCTCAAAAAAGGATCCGTTAGACTGGCGTAGAACGATTCAGACAAGTTGTTTAATTTAACTATGCTTAATTGAACAGGATTAATCCGATAGTACATTTTACCGTTATTCCAGTTATATCCATAATTTAGAGAGATGAGATTCCTTGTAAATTCAGGCCTGTTTTGGTAATTGTAGCTGAGTGATATTTCAGTTCTGGGTACTGAATATTTAAAAATTCTGTCTGGAAGAAGTAAAAAATTTGGAGTTGAAATACCTGCTGAAACACCTAATTCAGTAGATTTTACCGGATCATTAATTTTAAACTGAAAGTTCCCCATAAAGCCTAGGTTTAACCACTCTCCTCCCCTGAAGATATTTTTGTGGTAATATGAAATTGCGGGAGAGATCCCTAACAAACCATTTGAATTGCTTGATGCTTCAATATTTATCTTATACCCTTGCATCTTGGATGGGGTTAGTCTGATAGTTGCATTGACTCCGGGATAAAGGGTTGAATCTGTCTCTAAATTAGTTTGTTCATCAAATTGAAGATTTACACCCGAGTAGAATCTTAATGCAAGTAATCTGTCATAAGTACTATTTACCTTCTTTTCAGAATAAAGTTCTCCCGGTCTAATCTGGTTCATTTTGTATAAAACAGAAGGCTTTATTAGGTTTTTATCAGGAGAGATGATCTGAATTTTGTCTATTGTTGTTGTGTCGTTTTTAGTCAAAAGGTATGAAGTAGGATCTGTAGGATCGTATGCTGAATATATTTTTACATTATTAATAATGTATTTTTTGTGTTTTCTGGCTTCTTCTGGTTTCTCGTTTCTTGTATAATTTAAAATCTGGAAATGTAATGAGGCTGAATCTCGGTTGATCAGAGTGTCAGCAATAAAAAAGAAGTAATTTTTCGAAAAATTATAATACCCTCTTTCTCTTAACTTTGCAGTTACTCTTTCGCTCTCTGCTTCTAGGTTTTTTTCAGACAGAAATCCATAGCGCTTAATAATAGATTCAGACGTATCAGATAAAACAAAATTCCTAATAGAATCATCAGTTATTTCATAATTAATATCTGAGATAATATATCTCTTACCCGGATACACAGTGTATATAACAGTTGCAAGTTTTTTCCCAAGCGTAATACTGTCATTTACTCTGCTGTTATAGTAACCTAAGGATTCAAGATGGCTAGATATGTTTTCGTTACTCTTCTTTACAAGTGTGCTGTCAAAAATAACTGGTGCCTGCCCCAGCCTGGTAACAAACCGGTCCCAGCCGCTACCAGTACCATCACTCCAGTTGTATATGCTTAAAAATGGGTTCCATCCAAAAAGGAACTCGCTATTTGGTTTTTGTCTGATATAAGAGGTTAGCTCAGATTCCTTTACTTTTGAATTAACAGGAATAACTACAGTATTTTTTTTTAGTCTGTATTCTCCATCTGGAACAATCTTTACAGTACTACACGAAGCCAAAAGACTTAACATCAAAGCAAAAGCAAAATAGCCACTAAATCTTCTCTTCATGCTGTTAATCAATTTTATGCAAAAATAAGTTAATTTATAAGTTTTTCTATAGAGAAAATATAAAAAAGAAATATATTTGCACACAATAAAATCCAGTTAAGTTACATTAACAATAATTTTCCAATCTAACTAAGTTACATTAATAAAATGAAGAACAAATATATTGATTTGATAGAGCAATCTTTTGAGTTTCCTCAAGATGAATTTCGTGTTGAAGAGGGAGAACTGTACTTTCATAACATACCTGTAATGGACCTTATTGAGCAGTACGGAACACCTTTAAAAATTACATACCTTCCTAAGATATCATCACAAATACAGAGGGCAAAACGGATGTTTAATGTTGCAATGGCAAAGGTAGATTATAAGGGAGATTATAATTATTGTTATTGTACAAAAAGTTCTCACTTCTCTTTTGTAATGGAAGAGGCTTTAAAAAATGACATCCATATAGAAACATCATCTGCTTTTGATTTAAATCTTATTGAATCCCTTCATGAACAAAACGTCATCACAAAAGATCATTATATAATATGTAATGGTTATAAAAAGGATATTTATATTGAGAATATTTCAGGATTAATTAACAATGGATGGAAAAATACTATTCCTGTCCTGGATAATATGAACGAATTAGATCAACTTGACTCTGCTATTGAGAGCAATATTAAGATAGGTATCCGAATTGCGGCTGAAGAGGAGCCAAAATTTGAATTCTACACTTCTCGACTTGGAATAAGATATAGTGACATAATTCCGTTTTACGAAAGTAAAATTAAGAAGAATAAAAAGTTCTCTCTTAAAATGCTTCATTTCTTTATAAATACAGGGATTAGAGATAACGCATATTATTGGAACGAGCTAAGCAAATGTGTGTCTGTATATTGTGATTTAAAAGCAATTTGCCCAGAACTTGACTCTTTGAATATTGGAGGAGGATTCCCTATTAAGAATTCTTTGGCGCAAGATTACGATTACGAATATATGGCTGAAGAGATTATTGCACAAATTAAAAGTATTTGTCAGCAGAGAAATATTCCAGAACCCCATATTTTTACCGAGTTTGGAAGTTTTACTGTGGGTGAAAGTGGTGCAACAATATATCAGGTTATGGGGCAGAAGCAACAAAACGACCGTGAAAGATGGTATATGGTTGACAGTTCTTTTATGACTACTCTTCCAGATACCTGGGGATTGAAGCAAAGATTCATTCTTCTTCCTGTAAATAAATGGAACCAAGAGTATCAAAGAGTTTTTCTCGGAGGATTAACATGTGATAGTCAGGATTATTACAATGCAGAAGCTCATGCGAATGCAATATTTTTACCAGTCCTTAGCGAAGAGGAACCACTTTATATTGGATTTTTCCATACTGGAGCTTATCAGGAGTCTATTGCCGGTTTTGGCGGGATTCAGCATTGTCTTCAACCAGCTCCAAAACATATTATTATTGATCTTGATGAGAGTGGAGAGTATTTTACCAAACTTTTCAGCAAGGAACAAACATACAAATCAATGTTAAAAATCCTTGGCTATTAATGATATCAAAGCAAGAGATAAAATTTGTAAGGTCTCTCTCTCAGAAAAAATTCAGAGAAGAAAATTCAATGTTTATTATTGAGGGGGAGAAATTATTATTAGAAGCTGAGAAAAGTGGGGCTACTGTATTAAAGATTTACAAAAAAGATGAAATAGGTGATGATAATATGTCAAGAATCTCACTTCTTTCATCTTCTTCGCCAGTGCTGGCTGTAATAAAAATGCCTGAGAGAGTAATTTGCAAGGTTAATCCAATGAATCTTTATCTGGCACTAGACTCAGTAAAAGATCCCGGAAACCTGGGTACAATTATTAGAATTGCAGATTGGTATGGTATAGATGATATATTCCTTTCTGAGGAGTGTGTTGAGGTATATAATCCTAAGTGTGTTCAGGCAACGATGGGAGCTATATTCAGAGTAAGAGTACATTATGTAGACTTAAAGCATTTTATTATTTCTAACAGAGATTCGTTACCTGTTTACGGGACATTTTTAGAGGCTCCATCAATATACAATTCAAATATTCAAAAACGAGGTTTAATTGTACTCGGAAGCGAATCAGATGGAATATCCTCAGAAGTATCTTCCGTAATTGAAAACAAAATTAAGATTCCACCTTTCCCTGAGATTTCAGAGAGAAGTGAATCTCTTAATGTAGCGGTTGCAACGGCTGTTGTGTGCTCTGAATTTAGACGCCCTTCTGCCTCATAGCCTCAAACATAATTACTGAAGCTGCAACTGATACGTTTAAAGAACCAATTTTTCCTGACTGTGGAATCTTTGCTTTAAATTCAGAAAGAGACAGTAAAGTGTCTGATACTCCTTTATCCTCAGAGCCCATAATTATTGCAGTTGGCTTTTTAAAGTCAATTTCATATATGCTTACCTCTCCCCTTTCTGTAGCAGCAACAATTTGGAAACCACTTTCAATTAGATAATAAACAGCAGTCCTTAAATTTGAAACTTTAGCAGCTGGAACTCTTAAAAGGGCACCTGCAGAGGCTTTGATAGCATCAGCATTAACTGCAGCACCTCCTTTTGCTGGTAATATAATTCCTTTTGCACCAGCGCATTCAGCGCTTCTTGCAGTTGCGCCAAAGTTTCTAACATCGCTCACACCATCAAGCAATATAACTATGGGGGCACTATCTTCAGCGAGGGCATTCTCGACAATTCTCTCAATAGATACATACTCAACTTGTGATATCATTGCAATCACGCCCTGATGTCTTCCTTTAGTTACTCTGTTAAGTCTCTCTTCCGGGACAAACTGAACACTTACACCGGCATCCTGAAGCATTTTTAAAAGATTATGAAACTGTACTCCATCGAGACCCTGTCTAAACATAACCTTCTCAATACGTTTTCCGGCCTCTAAAGCCTCTTTCACCGGATGCATCCCAAAGAGATACTCATTCTTGTTTTCCATTTTTATTTTTTTAATTGTGGAGAGATTCCCATTCATCCATTAGTCTGGAAAGTTTCCCCTTTAAAACATCATATTTATTAATAAGTTCAACTAATTTAACTCTGTCTTGAAGATCTGCAAGCTCCTTTTCAACTGAAGAAAGTTCAATCTCTGTGGCCTCTATTGTGGTTTCGCACCGCTCAATATTCTGCCTTTTTCTTTTCTCCTCTTTCCCCTCTTCTCTCCTCACTCTATTTTGATGATTTTTCTCTTGAGACATAACTAGAGACGGACTGTTGATTATTGCTGATGACTTTTTCTCATTAGATTCAGCCTCTTCACTTTTACGCCTTTCAAGATATTCTGAAACTGACCCAATATGTTCGCGAATTCTGCCATCTCTGAATTCTAACACTTTATTAACTAATCCATCAAGAAAGTCTCTGTCGTGAGAGACTATAACTAAAGTTCCGTTGTATTTAGAAAGAGATTGCTTCAAAATGTCTTTTGATCTGATATCCATATGATTCGTTGGCTCGTCCAAAGCGAGTAAATTATATGGTTTTAATATCAACTTCGCCATTGCCAATCTGGATTTCTCCCCTCCGCTAAGAACAGATACCTTTTTATTAACATCTTCTCCTCTAAATAGAAAGGCCCCTAAGATATCTCTTAGTTTTGTCCGTACATCACCTGTAGCAATTTTTTCAAGAGTCTCGTATACCGTATCATTCCCATCTAGCAATTCGTCTTGGTTTTGAGCATAATAACCAAGCAAAACATTATGTCCTAAATCGATAGATCCAGCTGACGGACTTAATTCTCCTGAAAGAAGCTTCATAAAGGTTGTCTTTCCCTCTCCATTTCGTCCCACTAATGCAATTTTCTCACCTCTTTCAATAACAATATCAGCAGCGCTAAATACATTTTTTTTATCGTAAGACTTAGATAGATTTTTGGCTTTTAACGCAACATTGCCAGATCTTGGTGCTGAAGGAAACTTAACGCTGATTGCAGACTTGTCTTCCTCCTCAATCTCAATTCGGTCAATTTTATCCAATTGCTTTATACGTGATTGAACCTGATTAGATTTTGTTGCTTTATATCTGAATCTCTCAATGAACTCTTCACTCTTTTCAATGAGTCTTTGCTGATTCTCATATGCTGCCCACTGTTGCTCCATCCGCTCCTTTCTCAAATCTAGATATTTTGAATAAGGAACTTTGTAGTCGTGGATTTTGCCAAGCATTATCTCTACAGTTCTGTTGGTTACTTTATCCAAAAAACGTCTGTCATGAGATACCAATATTAAAGCACCCTGATATGAAGTCAGATACTCTTCAAGCCACTGTATTGACTCTATGTCAAGATGGTTTGTGGGCTCATCAAGTAAAAGAGTAGACGGTGATGATAAAAGAATCTTGGCAAGCTCAATCCTCATATTCCACCCCTGACTAAATGATGAAGTCGGCCGGTCAAGTTCATTTGATTTAAAGCCTAGTCCGTATAGTGTTTTCTCAGCTTCACCCTTTGGATTACCACTCTCAGAAATTGTAAGCTTATCATGATAATCATTTAATTTCACAATAAGGTTATGATAATCATCACTTTCGTAATCTTCTCTTGAAGACAGTTCATTCGATACCCTTTCAATATCACTTTTAATATCATCAATATATGAAAAAGCCATCATTGCCTCTTCAATGACACTTTTATCCTTATTATGCTCCATTTCCTGAGGAAGATATCCGATTTTTTCAGAAGCCGGAATCATTACTCTTCCTGATGAGGGCTTATTTATACCAGCTAGTATTTTGAGTATCGTAGACTTTCCGGATCCATTTTTCCCTACAAGGCCGATTTTGTCTTTATCCCCTACGTGAAAATTAACTTCACTAAAAAGATCGTATCCTCCAAAGGACACTACCAGGTCATTTATTGATATCACGGCAGATAAGTATACTGAATTCGTAAAGTAAGTAAAGAGGAGCAGCAACCACAACAAGTGTGAAAGCATCACCACTCGGGGTAATAATTGCTGATGTAATTAAAAGAATAACAAAAGCGTGTTTTCTATATTTTTGGAGCAGACTTTTACTAATTATACCAATTTTTGAAAGTATTAAAGCAAGAGCAGGCATTTCAAAAACGATACCCATTATTAGTATAAGTCTTGTAAACATTGAGATATAAGACTGAAGTGATATTTGATTTGGAACAGCTTCGCTAACTTGGTAAGTTCCAAGAAATCTTAGTGTAAGAGGAAAAACAAATAGATAACCAACTACAACACCAGTTAAAAACAGTCCAGACCCAAACCAGAAAGCCCTTCTTGTTGCTCGTTGCTCGCCTTCATAAAGTCCTGGTTTGATAAATGTCCAGAACTGATATAGGACGTATGGAACTGCAAGTATAAATGAGAGAGTTAGTGATACTGAAATGTGTATGAAAAACTGAGCTGAGAGATCAATGTTTATAAGGTTTAAGTTGAAATCCTCTCCAATAGTTTTACCTAGCCATTTATAAAGAATAAAATCAGATTTTGTGGGAGCAAATATAATTTCACCAAACAAGAAGTCTTTTGCAAGAAAAATGGGCACTGCAAGTACAAAAACTGCAATGGCAGATCTGAACAAAACCCTTCTAAGTTCGTCCAGATGATCCCAAAAGGTCATCTCACCACTCACTTTTTATCCTGCTCCTTCTCTGTGTCAGTAGATTTAATCTCATCTTCAATGCCTTTGACACCGTCCTTAAAGCTTTTAACTCCCTTACCAATTCCTTTCATCAGTTCAGGGATTTTTTTTCCTCCAAAAAGGAGTAGAACAATTAGTGCAATAATAATAATTTCGGTTGCCCCTATGGAACCCAGAAATAATAAATGGTTCATTATGTATGTTTATTTAACGTTATCAAAAAATGGGCTAAATACATCAATTACAAAACCCGGAGCCCTTGTGGGTTTGCGATTCAGTGAGTGAATAAATCCTAAAGTCACACTCCCTGATGCAACTTTTTCGCCCTTAAAGTTAAAAATATCTGAATCAATTTTGATTTTAACTCTGGGAATATCTTTGATAGTACTTACTATTCTAATCTCTTCCCCCATCTTAACGGGGATTTTATAATCGCACTCTACGTGAATTACGGGCATCATTATACCCAAATCTTCAATTCTATCAATGGGAAGGCCAAGATCTTTAAGAGCCTTACTCCTTGCTGTTTCAAAATATCTTATATAGTTTGAGTGATGGACAATCCCCATTAGGTCTGTCTCATAATATCTTACTTCAATAATTGTTTCCGATACAAACATATTATTTAACTTTTATTGAACCAACACCTGGTATGTGGTAAATTAATCTGATTTTATCAATTACGAGAATACTACCATCGGCACCTGTAAATTTATCTCCATAAACACTGGAGGTAAAAGAAACAGAAATATAATTTGTGTTAATAGATGAATTTATTGAATTTGCATTTATTTCTAAACTATATTGCGTCCATTCACTTATATCCTTTGTAAACAAACCGGTGCCAGATGCCGTTAGAAGCGTTTGATCATTTTCCCACATCTCAATTTTAACCTCGCCAAAATCTGAACCAGATAGATATTCTATAGGATTAAATGCAGGTATTGTTGTAGAAGATGTTTTTGGAGGGGTCCTGACAAGATTATCTCCTGTCTTGTACTTGTACATAAAAGTCAGCTCCCTTGGTAAAAAGAGTAAATTAAAAGGAATTCCTTTAATTATCATTGATAAAGGATTATACACATCACTAGCTAAAGTACTGTACCTGAATTTTCCGAGAAAAAGATTACCTGCTGTCAGAGAAGTAACTTTAATAATGTCAGCAAAGTTAATGGTTGAAAGAGTTGTTGAAATCTGAGCAGAATATTGAGAATTGTAACCGGATGATCTGCTAACCCCCAACACATTTGGATTATTTGAACTATTCCATCCGGAGCCATCACTAGGATATATTGTAGAGGTAATTGAATTAAATTGTGGGTGAATCCACCAGTCCTCTAAATCTGAGTTGGGTAACTGTGGAGCAGGTATTGCAATGATACTCCATGGTTGAGTTGTGCCATCTTCAGCTCTTACTTTAAACAGGAAAGGCTTTCCCCACTTGATTTCAATAACACCTCCAGAAATAATCCCTTCAGCAACAGCCCCTTCTGAGAGCTTAATAATAGGTATTATTTTTAGTGAGGTGTTTTCGATAAAATTCTCAGAAATAATTACAATTTCTCCTTGTGATGGCTCAATATAAACTTCGTCAATTGTGTAAGAAAACGATGGTTTTCCTGCGATAAAATCCAACACTAAGGCGCTATTAGACAGAGGCATAAATCTATTTTCGAGCTTGATTATCCATGTCTCAGACACTCCATTTTTGACGATAGAAAATGACTTAATATCATCTAAAGAGTTAAATAACAAATTAATCGGTAGATCAGAATTAATAGAATTATTTGTTGTTAGAGATGTGTTATTGAGTAAAAGAGGAAATTCTCCCAACGATAGAATTGGAATATTGATAGTTCTAAAAGTCTTGTCAATTTCTGCAGGTCCTATGGTAATTTTTCCATTTTGAGAAGAGTAAGAATTCCAGTTAAATTCATTTACTTCAATATAAGTAGACTTTGGTCTCAATATTATACTCCATTCAGAGTACACCCCTGTTATGTTGTCAATAATGAATAATGACTTTGTTTCACTATTAGAAGAGAAGTTAAAAACCTCATTGTTTTCTACTCCTGCACTTGTTAAATAGTTGTTTAATTGAAAATTAAGTTTTACTGAAATATCAGCAGCAGAATTTAAGGTTGAATAAAACAGTTGAATTATGCGCTTATCTCTGATTAGGGTTAACGTATCAATTTTTAAGTTATCATCTTCAGATATAGCATCAATCTTGTGAAACGGATAATTCATCCTCTGATAAATTGAAGATTTTACCTCAGGAGATGAATTCTTTTCGCTTATCGCATTTTTTACAGATATACTCCACTCCTCTTTTCGTCCACTTTCGCTTAGAACATTTAATTTCTTTGTTTCACCTTGTAACGAAAATGTTAGAAATCCACCATCTGTCCAATTATCAATTATTGCTCCCTCTGATAAGACTATTAATGGGTTTATAGATAAAGGATAAGAGGGGTTAATTGCAAACAATGTTACCTTTGATTCAGTGGGGTCAGCGAATCCCTCTTGACCAATTTTTAATGAATTGTCTGTTGAGGAGATGATTTTAAATTTAATTATCTCAGAAGATTCTTTCGATGGTAATATTTTTAATTTAATCTCATATCTCCTGGTCATCCCACTCTGAGAGACAATGTTAATGGATTTAACAGACGTAGATGATTCAAACTCAATTTTTCCATCATTATCAAGACCAATAACCTTGACTGCATCATCCTTAAAGTTAATAACAGGTTTAATGGTTATAGGAAAAAGATACTTACCCACAACAACCGGTATTTCAATACTGTTCTCCTGTAGAACAGGCTCCTGCAAAATCACACCACCTGGAGATACGTTTTCTATTGAAAATTCTTCAATAGTATTATAATCACTAAGCTGAGAAACTTTTTCACACGAAAGCAAAAGTGCAGATATTATTAATATCTGCATTGCTTTAGTTATTATGTTTCTCTTTCTTATCATTAATTTTTCATAAGTTGTTCTCTTGAGAAGTTTAGTTTCTCAATCTTCGTTTGAGCATCACTCTGCTTTTTATACTCCATTTCCACTACATCCTTGGGAGCACTTTCTACAAACCTTGTATTAGACAATTTTTTATTAACGCTGTTAAGGAATCCGGTAAGTCTTTGAATTTCGATGTCAATTTTCTTAAGCTCCTCTTCCTTATCAACGAATGTGTCAAGTGGAATAAAAAACTCAGTAGTTCCTACCAAAAAAGAGGCACCTGAAGAGTTGTCCTGTTTTTCTGAAATTGGCATAACAATATCAATGTTTGCCATTTTTGTAATGATTGCTATTAACTCATCTGGAATCACTTGTTGAGTAATATAAAGAGAAAGGGTCTCTTTTGGCGATATATTCCTGGACTGTCTTTCGTTTCGAATGCTAACTACAGCCTCCTTACATTGCTCTGCCATACAAATGTAATTTGAATCATATTTTAATGATTGAGGCATCTTTGATAACATTATGCTCTCTTTCTCCCCTCTTATTGTGATGTTTTGCCAAAGTTCTTCAGTAATAAAAGGCATGAAAGGATGAAGTAGCCTTAAAAGTTTATCAAAGAACTCTTTTGTAGCAAAAAATGTTTTTTCATCAATATCCTCTTCTCGCCCAGGCTTAATAATTTCCAGATACCAAGAGCAGAAATCATCCCAGAAGAGCTTATATAGAGTCATCAAAGCATCAGAAATCCTGAATTTAGAGAAATGGTCATCAATAATCTCAATAGATTGATTTAATAAGTTGTCAAACCATTTTATAGCTCCTGCTGATCTTTCGTTTTGTTCCAGGGCTGGATTGAATTTCCAACCTGAAACAAGCCTGTAAGCATTCCATATTTTATTGGAGAAGTTTCTCCCCTGCTCTACCTGACTTTCATCAAAGAGAATATCGTTTCCGGCGCTACTGCACAATAACATTCCCACACGTACCCCATCTGCTCCGTGTACCTTAATTAATTCAATGGGGTCAGGAGAATTGCCAAGAGACTTTGACATCTTTCTTCCAAGTTTATCTCTCACTATACCAGTTAGATAAACATTTCTAAATGGCATTGTACCACAAAACTCATCACCAGCCATAATCATCCTTGCAACCCAGAAAAATAGAATTTCAGGAGCTGTAATTAGGTCATTTGTAGGATAGTAATATGCCAGGTCTTTGTTCGGTGTTTTTTCAGGAAAACCCGGTTTTGAAGGGTCAAAAACTGATATTGGCCATAGCCAAGATGAAAACCAAGTGTCTAGAACATCTGGATCCTGTTTTAACATATTCTCCTCAACACCAGAGTCTAGCATTCTAGCTTCAGTTAGCGCCGATGCTATATCTGCAGCAACAACAAATCTGCCATCTGGTAAATACCATGCAGGAATTCTCTGCCCCCACCAAAGTTGTCTGGATATACACCAGTCTTTAACATTCTCCATCCAGTGCCTATAGGTGTTTCTGAATTTATCAGGTATGAGCTTAATTTTGTCTTCTTCTATGTATTTGAGAGCTTTTGATGCAGCTTCGTCCATTTTCATAAACCATTGAAGAGACAATCTTGGTTCTATCACTGCGTTTGTTCTTTCAGAATAACCAATTTGAGATGTGTAGTCTTCCTCTTTTTCAATATGACCTTTCTCAGAAAGCATTTTGACTATTCTCTTTCTTGCTTCAAATCTTTCAACTCCTACCAAAATCCGGGCCTCTTCGTTCAGTTTACCCCATTTGTCAATAATGTCAGTTACAGGGAGTCTGTGCCTTATTCCTATCTCATAGTCATTTATGTCGTGAGCTGGTGTGATTTTTAGACAGCCAGTGCCAAAATCCATTGTTACATAACTGTCTTCAATAATAGGTATTTCTTTGTTTATTAGCGGTATAAATACTTTTTTTCCTTTTAGATGTGTATATCTCTCGTCATCAGGATGAATACAAACAGCAGCATCGGCCATTATTGTTTCAGGCCTTGTAGTGGCAACAACAATATATTTGTCAGTAGGTTTCCCATTTTCAGAAATAAAATACCTTAAATAATATAGTTTTGATTTGGTCTCTTTTCTGATGACCTCCTCATCACTTACGGCTGTTTGTCCTTCAGGATCCCAGTTTAC
This sequence comes from Bacteroidales bacterium, assembly GCA_034003005.1. GTDB lineage: Bacteria > Bacteroidota > Bacteroidia > Bacteroidales > UBA932 > Bact-08. The sequence goes on along the minus strand of JAVEZL010000009.1, from coordinate 54,735 downwards.
CATTCTAACGCCTCGATAAATTAAGCCTTTATTATAGTAATGGATAAAAGTATTAATTACACCATCCGTTAGTTCAGGGTCCATTGTAAATTTAGTTCTGTCCCAATCACAGGAAGCTCCTAATTTTTTTAATTGCTCCAAAATTATACCTCCGTGCTTTTCCTTCCACTCCCATGCGTGATTCAGAAATTCTTCTCTTGAAATATCTGATTTTTCAATCCCCTCGGCCTTAAGCTTTGCAACAACCTTTGCCTCTGTAGCTATTGAAGCATGGTCTGTCCCAGGAACCCAACAAGCATTCTTACCCATCATTCTAGCTCTTCTCACAAGCACATCCTGGATCGTATTGTTAAGCATGTGTCCCATATGAAGCACACCTGTGACATTTGGAGGCGGGATAACAATAGTGTAAGGCTCTCTTTCATCCGGCTCAGAGTGAAATAATTTATTATTAAGCCAGTATGAATACCATTTATCTTCTATCCCAAATGGGTCGTATTTTGCAGGAATCTCCATAAAACATTATATGATTTAACAATCCACAAATGTATGAATTTTTATCTTATATTTGCGTACCACTTAATTACACTTAAAGATATGACCGCTGAAAATGAGTTAAATATAGAATTGAGTGCTGAGGTATCTCAGGGATCATACTCAAATCTGGCAATAATTACACATTCCAGTAGTGAATTTATAATTGATTTTATCCGCATGATGCCCGGAGTCCCTAAACCAAAGGTAGACAACAGGATAATTATGACTGCTGAGAATGCAAAAAGATTACTGATTGCACTTCAGGATAATATTCACAAGTTTGAAGATCAATTTGGTGATATAACCATCCATACAAACGAAGATGGGGCTATTCCTTTGGCTTTTGGCAATAATCCAGCCGAAGCCTGATAACAATAACAAATAAGTATGACAAAAGCATTTAAAATTGTAGTTCTGGCAAAGCAAGTGCCAGATACCAGAAATGTTGGCAAAAATGCAATGAAGGAGGATGGAACCGTTAACAGAGCGGCACTTCCGGCCATTTTTAATCCGGAGGATATGAATGCTCTGGAGCAAGCTTTAAGGATAAAGGATAAATATCCGGAGAGTAAGGTTTTATTACTTACTATGGGCCCGGGCAGGGCTGCTGACATTATCAGAGAGGGCCTTTTTAGAGGAGCCGATGGAGGAATTCTCCTCACAGATAGAAAATTTGCCGGTGCAGATACACTTGCAACATCTTATGCCATTTCAATGGCTCTTAAGAAAATGAAACCTGATTTGATTTTTGCAGGAAGACAGGCGATAGATGGTGATACAGCACAGGTAGGACCTCAGGTCGCTCAAAAGCTTGACTTACCTCAAGTTACATATGCAGAAGAGGTTGTTGATATTATTAATGATAAAATCAAAATTAAAAGAAGGCTTGAAAGAGGCGTTGAAACAGTAGAGTCCTCATTACCTGTTGTTGTAACTGTTCATGCTACAGCTCCTGATTGTAGGCCAAGAAATGCTAAGTTTCTTATGAAATATAAACATGCAAGAACTACATCTGAAGAACATGACAATGAACATAACTCTTATTTACCACTTTATACAATGGATTATCTCAGAATTGAAGAATGGGGGGTTAATGAAATTGGAGGAGATGAGAAAAATTATGGTTTGTCAGGCTCTCCAACAAAAGTGAAAAAGATTGAGAATATAGTTTTTCAGGCAAAAGAGGCAAAAATGCTTACATCATCCGTACAGGATATGGATTTATTAATGAAAGAATTGATTGCTTCACATACAATTGGTTAAATATTCAAAAGAATTAAAATGAACAATATTATAGTATATATTGAAACAGAAAACGGGAAGGTCTGTGATGTAAGCTTAGAGTTGCTTACAAAAGCAAGATCACTCTCGTCTCAACTAGGATGCAAAGTTGAAGCTCTTCTTATAGGTGACAAGCTTGAATCTCTTGTCCCAGAGCTTTCAGAATATGGAGCGACTAAAGTTTATTTAGCTGATGATACTAGACTGGTCAATTATTTAACTCTCCCCTACTCAGAAATTGCAATCTCTGTAATTAAAAAGGAGAATCCTCAAATTGTTTTGTTTGGAGCTACTAGTGTAGGAAGAGACCTGGCACCCCGTGTTTCAGGGGCTCTTAACAGCGGTTTAACAGCAGATTGTACATCACTTGAGATAGGCTCTCATACTGATAATAAAGCAGGAAAGACATATGATAACTTGCTATATCAGATAAGACCTGCATTTGGGGGTAATATTATTGCTACTATTATAAACCCAGACCACAGACCACAAATGGCAACAGTGCGGGAAGGCGTTATGAAAAGTGAACCTCTTCCAAGACCTGCAGAGTGCAAAATAGTTAAAGTTGAGGTTGATAAGATACTTAACGATTTACATTTTGTTGTAAAAATCATTGACAGACATATTGAAGAGAGAAAAATTGATATTAAATCCTCCTCGATAATAATTGCTGGAGGATTTGGTGTTGGATCAAGAGAGAATTTTGAACTATTATTCGAATTGGCCAGAGTACTGGGTGCAGAAGTAGGAGCCTCAAGGGCAGCAGTTGATGCTGGCTTTGCAGATCATGCAAGGCAGATTGGTCAGACTGGTGTCACTGTAAGACCAAAGTTATACATAGCAGTAGGTATTTCAGGTCAGATTCAGCACACAGCAGGTATGGATCAGTCAGCAATGGTAATATCAATTAATACCGACTCTTCTGCCCCGATTAATCAGATAGCAGATTATTCAATTACAGGGGATTTTACAGAAGTTATTCCGAGAATGATTAAGGCTTACAAAAACAACAGCAAATAGAGATGGCTAATTTTTACAAAGACAATAAAGATCTGAAATTTCAGCTTGAACATCCTCTAATGAAGAAGATTGTATCTCTTAAAGAGCAGGATTTCAAAGATTCAGGACATTTTGATTATGCTCCTTGTACTTCTGATGATGCAATTGACTCATACGAAAAAGTAATGGAGATTATGGGGCAGATTTGTGGCGACATCATATCCCCAAACGCAGAAAATGTTGATAAGACCGGTCCTGTTCATCACGATGGAAGAGTATATTATGCTTCTGGAACAAAACAAAACCAGGATGTACTCACTCAAGCCGGTTTATATGGTATGGCACTGCCAAGAGAATTTGGAGGATTAAATTTCTCTATGGTACCGTATGTAATGTCAGCAGAGATTGTCGCAAGAGCAGATGCCGGGTTCGCAAATATATGGGGGCTCCAGGATTGTGCCGAAACGATTAATGAATACGCTTCAGACGAAATCAAAAAAGAATTTCTTCCTCGAATTAATTGTGGTGAGACATGTTCAATGGATTTAACAGAGCCTGATGCCGGATCGGATTTGCAGGCAGTTATGCTAAGAGCTTCATATAATGAAAGTGATAATAAATGGTATCTAAATGGTGTTAAACGATTTATTACAAATGGTGATGCTGAAATAAAACTCGTTCTAGCACGATCTGAGGAGGGTACAACAGATGGAAGAGGTTTGTCTTACTTTGTTTACGACAAAAAATGGGGCGGAGTAACTGTCAGAAGGATTGAAAATAAACTCGGAATAAAAGGAAGTCCTACATGTGAACTAGTTTTCAATAACGCACCTGCTAAACTTGTTGGTGAAAGAAAGCTGGGGCTAATTAAATATGTAATGTCTCTTATGAATGGTGCAAGACTGGGCGTTGGTGCTCAATCTGTAGGAATATCAGAGGCCGCTTACAGAGAAGCTTTAAAGTATGCACATGAAAGAGCTCAGTTCGGAAAGCCGATTATTCAATTTCCAGCTGTTTATGAAATGCTTGCAATAATTAAGGCAAAGTTACAGGCTTCAAGAGCTTTATTATATGAAACTACCAGATTTGTAGACATATATAAAGCATATGGATTCATTGGAGAAGAAAGAAAACTTACACCTGAAGAGAGAACTGATTCAAAAAAATATCAGAAACTGGCAGATATGTTTACTCCTATGCTTAAGCTGATGTCTTCAGAGTATAGCAATCAAAATGCTTATGATTCACTACAGATTCATGGCGGATCTGGCTTTATGAAGGACTATCCTATTGAAAGAATTTATAGAGATGCCAGAATTACGACCATATATGAAGGAACATCTCAACTTCAGGTAGTTGCTGCTCAGAGATATGTAACAAATGGTTCATACTTAGCTCAAATAAGAGAGTACGAATCAATTCCAGTCAGACCAGAATATGAGCCATACAAAAGGGAGATTATTGAGATGACAGAACAGTTTTCTAAGGCTGTAGAACTGATAGCTGGAAAAGATACAGAATATATCGATTTCCATGCAAGAAGACTTGTTGAAATGGCAGCTCATATAGTTATGTCTTATCTTCTTTTATACGATACTCAACGAGATGAGTCCTATTCTGCTTCTATGGAAATCTTTATAGGTAAATCAAAGTCATGGAATAATGAAAGATATACTTATATTAAAGACTTCTCGGAGTTTAAGATGGGGTCTTTTCTAGCAGTAAAAGGAGAGAACTCTATTGAGTCGTAAATTTGACTGAATTAATAAAAAAGCCGGAGGGGTTTCTTCCGGCTTTTTTATTATCGACACTCGTCTGATTTGGTTAATCCTAAGTTATCCTCATAATATTCGACCTCTATAGTTGAATGTTTGATTTCAAGCTTTTCAAGCTCGCAACGCGCTGCTTCTTTTACTAAGCATAAGTCTGAGTTTTTTTGACAAATTAGATGAAGAGTAGCTATGTTTTTTATTCCATCCATTGTCCAAATATGAAGATCATGGACAGACTCTACACCGTTAATATGAATAAGCTTATTCTCAACTTCATTAATGTTTAAATTATCTGGCACTTGTTGAAGCATAATTGATAATGTATCTTTCAGATTTCTATAAACATTATATAAAACCCATAATGCTATAAGAATTGAAAGGATAGGGTCAATAATTGTTATACCTGTAAAATACATTAATAAACTTCCAATTAGAACAGTTGCCCATCCAAGTACATCCTCCATCATGTGAAGGGTGACTGCTTTTTCATTGTGACTGTTACCACGCTTCAATCTTATAACAGCAGCACCGTTAACAATTATACCTAATACAGACAGAATAATCATTCCAAATGCGTCTGTTTCCTGAGGGTTAAATAATCTGTAAAAACTCTCTTTAATCATTACCATTGACCCGAACAAAAGAACAACAGAAATGAAAATCGAGCCTAACAAAGAGAATCTTCTGTAACCATATGTGTATTTATCATCTCCCCTCTTCTTTGATTTTTTTTGTAAAAAATATGCGACACCTAAAGAGAGAGAGTCTCCAAAATCGTGAATAGCGTCTGATAAAATGGCGACAGAATTTGTAATTAATCCGCCAATAAGTTCAATAATAGCAAATAAAAGATTCAGAAAAAAAGCGGTTAGAATATTCTTTGTTGAATCTGATTGAATTTTGTGGTCCATATTACTTACTTTACTTATATATAAAACGATTTTGCCCTACAATTGTTTGCAAAAAACTTATTAATGAAATTTTCTATCTTTGCAAAATTAATATTATTGTATGGAACCAAACCTCACACTTGTTGTATTTGCATCAACACTTCATGAAAGTACTTCTGTTTCCGGATCACGAGAGCTCCTATATTCTCACTTTAAAAACAGATACTCCTTAAAAATTGTAAGTGCTCAAGAATATGAACCCATTAAGGGACAGGAAGAGTTTGCAATTGCATTTATTGCAACAGGAGGAACAGAGCAGATTTTCCTTAATCACTGGCAGAAGATATCAAGACCTCTCGTTATCTTAAGTGATTCTTTCCATAATTCACTTGCAGCTACTTTAGAAATATCGAGTTGGCTCAGCTTAAGAAAAATTAAGCATAAACACTTGAATTTCCCTATAGAACCAACTGAAAGCTACATGGAAAATTTACATGACGAAATTGCAAGGCTTTCGAATGTTCACAGAGCCTTTAAGGAAATTTCGGATACAAAAATCGGTCTTATTGGAGATGCTTCTCCGTGGTTAATTGCATCTGATGTTGACAAGTACTCGCTGACGTCCCGACTCGGAGTAAAATTTGTTGACATATCAATTTCAACTCTTGAGGAAAAGTTCCACAATATGGATTCTTATAATGGTAAATATGATCTGAATTCAAATGAATCTGTTAACCTCATTGAAGAGTATTCAAAAGTGGTTGTTGGAGGAAGAACAAAGGATGATATAGTAGAGGCAGTTAAAATGTACAATGCTATTAAACAAATAGTTCAGGATAATGAGCTTAACGCATTGTCTATTAAGTGTTTTGATGTTTTGGGAACTTGTAATACCACTGCATGCCTCGCCTTATCTATTCTCAATGATAAAGGATTGGTCTCCGGCTGCGAAGGTGACATACCAACCTTATGGTCTATGATTATTGCAAGATCGTTGTTAAATAAACCGGTATTTATGGCAAACCCCTCTTCCATTGATAGATTGAACAGAAGTGTCGATTTTGCTCATTGTACATCACCTCTCTCATTTGCAAATAAGTTTTCACTCCCCTCACATTATGAATCAGGAATTGGTATAGGGGTCGCAGCAGAGCTCGTTACAGGTGAGTATACATTATTTAAATGCGGAGGAGAGAGTTTAGATCAAATGTATTGTGCATCAGGGAGAATTACTCAGAATACAACAGTTAAGGAGAGATGCAGAACTCAAGTTAGATTTCTATTTGAATCGGACTCTGATCTTGAATGTTTTATGAATTCTCATTTAGGCAATCATATGATTCTGATTCCAGGACATTATAAAAAAGAGCTAAAATCATTTTATGAATTATATTGATTTATCAAAAAGATGAAAAAACATACAATATTGATTCTGACCTTACTTCTTTCTGTTATGCCATATCTTTTGGCTGGTCAAAAGATTATTAACAAGGATACGAGGATATCAAAAGCATTATCGCTTGTTCAGGCAGAGAATTTAACCATAACAGTTTCAGACTTAGTCTCAAAAAATACGAGACATAATTTAAGTACAAGAAACAACCCGTCTAAAGGAATAGGCGCTGCGGCTGAATATCTGATTCAAAGACTTAAGTCATATAAAACTGGAGCTTCACACATGTCTGTTCTGAAATACGATTATAATGCCGGCGGAGAAGGGACCAGACTTGGCAGAGAGGTTACCCTTTCAAATATTGTTGCAGATTTTAAGGGCACAAATAACGCAGACGACAGAGTAATCATACTACTTGCTCACTATGATAGTCGTTCTTTTGACAATTCTGACTCAACTGCTTTTGCACCAGGAGCAAACGATAACGGATCCGGAGTTTCTGCATTGCTGGAAATAGCAAGAATTCTTTCTGAAACGCCACTTCCTGTCTCAGTAAAGCTTATGTTCCTGTCAGGAGAAGAGCATGGCTTATTGGGTGCTGCTCACATGGCGTCAGAAGCAAAAAAGGGTAACTGGAATATTGAAGCAGTTTTAAATAATGATATGATTGGGAACTCAAGATCTAGTGGAACTGAAATTTCTGGAAACACAAGACTAAGAGTTTTTTCTGAAAATATTCCTTTCTCAGAAACACCAGCAAAAAAGAGAATCCGCGAGTTTAATTCAGGTGAAAATGATAGTGAATCAAGGCAACTTGCAAGATATATCAAAGAAATTTCAGAAAGATACGTTGAGAACCTGGAGATTTCATTGATATATAGAAATGATAGGTTTGGAAGGGGTGGTGACCATACTCCATTCAGCAGAGAGGGATTTACATCAATTAGATTATGTGAGTATTATGAAAACTATGATCGTACTCATCAAATTCCTGAAACCAGAGAGGGAAAAGAGTATGGGGATCTTATTTCGGGTGTAGATTTTGAGTATGTTAGAAAAAACACAATGGCAAATCTGTCATCGTTAATGAATTTAGCATTTGCACCTCAGAAGCCGCTAAATGCAATAATTGACATTTCCGGCCTTTCATCCTCAACAAAAATTAGTTGGCAACCTCCTAAAGGTGGAGATACTCCTGTTGGATATTACATTTTAATTAGAGAAACAGACAAATCTAACTGGGAGAAAAAAATTTTTGTTAGTGGCACTTCTGCAGATTTACCTTTCAGTAAAGACAATCACTTTTTTGCAGTTCAAAGCGTTAATTCTAATGGTAACGAGAGTTTGCCAGTTTTTGCAGTTGGAGGTTCTGCAAAATGAATTATTCGCATAAAATAACAATTATTGGTATTGGAAACGCCGGATTCAGACTTGCATTGGCTCTTAAGTCAACTGGTTATGAAATTCCTTTTGTTGTCAACAGAACATTTGATGATGCAAGAATGCTTGCCTCACTTCTAAATAAACCGGAAATCAATCATAATAGCCTTCCTGATACAATCCCTTCTAGTAATATTCTTTGTGCAGAAGATTCTGACGTAATTATTATATCTGTTTCTGACGATGCCATTCCTGATGTTTTGTTATCAGTTAAAAGTTTAAAATCAGTTATTTCCGGGAAGACTACAGTTTGCCATATTAGCGGAGGGACTTCAATGGATTTATTGAGCTCAGTTCCGTCACACGGGGTATTTTATCCCTTAATGACTCTCAGTAAAAATAAACCTGTAGATTTTTCTTTAGTCCCTTTTATGCTTGAGTACTCTGATTACACTAGTGGGGAAAAATTGAAATTGATGTGTAAAAGTTTGGGATCTGAGTTTACTGAAGCAAATTCAGAAGAAAGGCTCAGGATCCATGTGGCAGCAGTATATGTAAGTAATTTTGTAAACTATCTTGCAAGTCTGTCATATGATATTTCAACTCCTAACCATGTTTTTCTTCTTCCGCTTGCATTAGAAACCATAAGAAAGGCTTTTTTGTACGGAGACCCAGCCATGGTTCAGACCGGTCCTGCTGCCAGAGGTGATGTTATGACTATCAAAAAGCATTTGGAGGTTTTGGAGAGCAAAGATGAACATTATAAAGTATACGAACTATTGTCTGAATTAATTCAAAGGCAAACAAATAAAAGAGAGAATGTCAAATTTTAAAGTTAAACTACATACGATTAGAGCTTTCGCGTTTGATGTTGACGGGGTTTTTACCGATGGCCAGGTATTGGCAACTGAAACAGGAGATCTTCTAAGGTCTCACAATGCCAAAGATGGTTTTGCTGTAAGAGTTGCAGTAACTAATAATTACCCAGTTGCAATTATTACCGGTGGATCCTCAGAGTCAATAGCCTTAAGGTTTATGCAAATAGGAATCCCACGAGAAGATATATATTTAAAATCAATATATAAAATACCCCATTTTGAGGACTTTTTAAAAAGGTATAATCTCAATGCAGATGAGGTCCTTTTTATGGGTGATGACATTCCTGACATAGGGATATTGAAATATTGCGGCGTTCCTTCTTGCCCTTCAGACGCAGTTAATGAAGTTAAAGAAGTGTCCGAGTACATTTCGATTTTTGGCGGAGGTAAAGGTTGTGTCAGAGATGTAATCGAACAGACCTTAAAAGTTCAGGGCAAATGGTCTGACATACACGAAGCATACTCGGGATGAGTACATTAAATAGTTTGATGAAAGATAGGATGCTCATTTTAGCATCTGCATCTCCCAGAAGACAACAGCTTGTATCTGGACTTGACATTCAATATATTGTTGAAATACCCAACCATAATGAAGAATCATTTGACTCTTCAATGCCATTTGAGAATGTTCCAGAATATCTGGCAAAGATGAAATCAGAGTCCTTTGGCCGAAATCTTGAGGATAATGAGATACTTTTAACTGCCGACACTCTGGTTCTATGTGATGGTAAAATATTAGGAAAACCCATTGACAGAGACGATGCAATCTTCATGCTAAGGTCTCTCTCCGGAAAGAAACACACTGTTATAACAGGTGTGTTTATAAAAAGTAATTTTGGTTATACTCAATTTTCCTCCTCTACTGATGTTTTTTTTCGTGAATTGAGTAATGATGAGATAATCTTTTATGTTGATAATTATTCCCCTTACGACAAAGCTGGATCATACGGGGCACAGGAGTGGATTGGATATATTGCAATTGAGAAAATAGAGGGTTCCTACTTTAACGTTATGGGTCTCCCTGTTCAAAAACTCTATAGAGAATTGGTCTTATTTATTGAGAAGGGTTATTCATTTCCGGAGAAATTTTAAAAACATCTCCATCAATTATCAAAGCACCTCGCTCGGCTAAATCTCGAACAACTTCAATATATAATCTAGTATCATCATCAATTTCCAGAGATATTTCTGCTAAACTTTTTGGCCCTGTAGAGAGAATGTCAAAAACCTTTTCCTCAATTGAATAGTAATAGTTTGAACTCTCTTTCTCCCTTCCTTTTGCAAGACATACATCACATTTTCCACATGAAGAAGGAGATATTTCCCCAAAATACTCAAGCAGGATATTTTCGCGGCAGTTATTCTTGTTCTGGAAGAAGGCAATTATACTTTCAATTTTTGCCTCCATATTACTTTTAAGTTTTAAGTAACGATTTTCGTCAATTCTAAAGTTCTTTTCATCCAATCTCTCTCTTTTAACAATCAATAGAGGAGATCTGACAGCCGGATTATATGAAATTACGCCCATTCGGGAGAGCCGGAGAAGACTAGAAGTTATTGCAGCTTTACTATTTCTTGTTAACCGTGCAATGTATTCTTCATCTATTTGAACTGGTATTGAAAATAATCCAGAATATAATCTTAACAGAGTCTTAATGAATGCATCAAGTGAGTTGTTTTGAAGTTGTACATTATATAATTCATCTCTATTAACTATGAATTTTACCCTAGATGGATTATCTAACTCATCAGTTAACTCCAGATAGCCCTCTTTTTCAATGTACTTAAGAGCATGATAAGCTGGTACAGGATGTAGAGATGAGTTACTGCAAAAGTCTTTAAGACTGAAGTTTATGACTTTGTCTTTTCCCCCTCCATATGCAATTCCCAAATAAATAAAGAGCTTTTGGTAAACATTGGATATATAATCTTTATCTGGAAATGTTGTTGATAAAATTTTTCTAAGTCTACCTGCGTCTTGATTATTCCAAAGCATAACAGCATAGGACTTTGAACCATCCCTACCAGCTCTACCTGCCTCTTGATAGTATGCCTCTATTGACTCAGGAGGGTCCAGGTGGCAGACAAATCTTACATCTGCTTTGTCAATACCCATTCCAAACGCATTAGTAGCAACAATTATTCTTAAATTTCCATTCTTCCACTCATCCTGTCTTAAGGCTCTAGAGGCTGGTGCGAGTGCAGCGTTGTAAGGCTCTGCAGATATACCATGAGCCTGCAGAAATTCAGACACTTCGAATGTTTTACGCCTTTCTCTTACATATATTATTCCGGATCCATTAACATTTCTCGCAATCTTAAGTAGCTGACCATACTTATCAGAGTCTTCCCTGCATACATATGAAAGATTATCTCTTTTAAAGCTGGATTTAATTATGTTTGGGGACCCCATCCCTAGATGAAGTACAATTTCTGAGACCACGGATGGTGTTGCTGTAGCTGTTACAGCAATTGTTGCGATAGGTGATATTAAATCCTTTATTTCTTTTATTTTAAGATAGTCGGGTCGAAAGTCGTGTCCCCATTGTGATATACAGTGAGCTTCATCAACAATAAGAAAATTAACATTCATCTTCTTTACTCTTGCTCTAAAAATATCACTACTTAACCTTTCGGGAGATAGGTACAAAAATTTGTACTCCCCAAGTATTGCATTATCCAGTAATGCATCAATTTCACCTGAATTCATCCCGGAATGTATTGCAATAACAGGAATTCCTCTGGATCTTAATGATTCTGCCTGGTCTTTAATTAATGCAATCAATGGAGTAACAACTATAGCTATTCCCTCTTTCATTAATGCCGGAATCTGAAAGGTTAATGATTTGCCACCGCCAGTAGGCAAAAGGGCTATTGTATCTTTTCCGCTCAATGCAGAATCGATTATCTCCTTCTGATTCGTCCTAAAAGAGGTGTAACCCCAATAACGTTCAAGTATCTCCAATGATTTTGACATTGTTGAGTATTCTGTAAATAATTCATTAAATTTGTTTCAATATACAAAAACTTAAACAAAACTAACTAAACTAAACATGATTGCTTCTGATTTAAAAAAGTACGGCATTACTAACATTGCAAAGGTAATGCACAATCCATCCTATGAGGAGATGTTCAAGGCCGAAACAGATGAAAAAAATGAGGGATTTGACAGAGGTCTGATAACTGACACTGGTGCTGTCGCTGTTATGACTGGCATTTTTACTGGCAGGTCTCCTAAAGATAAATACATTGTCAAGGATAAAATAACTGAAGAAACTATTTGGTGGGATGGTACAATAAACAAACCAATATCAGAAAACGTCTGGAACGATTGCAAGAAAATTGCTCAGGATCAACTTTCTAATAAAGAAATTATTTATGTTGTAGATGCTTTCTGCGGTACAAATGAGGATACTAGGATGAAAGTCCGCTTTGTTATGGAGGTTGCGTGGCAGGCACACTTTGTTACCAATATGTTTATTCGGCCATCAAAATACGAAATGGATCACTTTGGTGAGCCTGATTTTGTTTTTATAAATGCCTCTAAAGCTACCAATCCCAAGTGGAAAGAGCATAATCTTCACTCAGAAGTATTTGTTCTCTTCAATCTAAGTGAAAAAATTTCTGTTTGCGGAGGCACTTGGTATGGCGGAGAAATGAAAAAGGGCATTTTTTCAATGATGAATTATTATCTACCGTTAAAAGGTATTGCTTCAATGCACTGTTCGGCAAATGTTGGCAAGGATGGAGATGTGGCCATATTCTTTGGACTATCTGGGACGGGAAAGACTACACTATCTGCAGATCCAAAAAGATATCTGATAGGAGATGACGAACACGGATGGGATGAACATGGCGTATTTAACTTAGAAGGAGGATGTTATGCGAAAACAATCAACTTAAGTAAAGAGAATGAACCTGATATTTGGAATGCGATTAAAAGAGATGCTCTTCTTGAAAACGTGACTGTTCTTGAAGATGGAAGCATAGATTTCTCAGACGCTTCTGTGACAGAAAACACAAGAGTCTCCTACCCTATTTATCATATTAATAAGATAGTACTTCCTTCTAAGGCTGGACATCCTAAAAAAATAATATACCTCTCAGCAGATGCTTATGGGGTTCTTCCTCCGGTTTCTATACTGGATAGAAATCAGGCACAGTACCATTTTTTATGTGGATATACTTCAAAACTTGCTGGTACAGAAAGAGGCATAACAGAGCCTGTTCCATCATTTTCACCCGCTTTTGGAGAAGCCTTTTTAACTCTTCATCCAACTATTTATGCCGGAACGCTTGCTGAAAAGATGGATAAACACGGGGCTAAAGCATATCTTGTAAATACTGGATGGAACGGCAGCGGCAAGAGAATCTCAATAAAAGATACAAGAGCAATTATTGATGCAATACTTGATGGTACTATTGAAAAAGCTCCACAAAAGCATATCCCAATTTTAAATTTAAATGTTCCTGTTAGACTTCATGATGTATCTGAAGGGATACTAGATCCAAGAGAGACATATCCTAATTTAGCCATTTGGGAGGACAAGGCAAAGACATTAGCTGCTAAGTATATAAAGAGCTTTGAACAATACTGTGATAATGATGCCGCAAAAGCGCTTGTCGCTTGTGGGCCACAACTATAATCTGCATTATGAAAAATAATGTTATTAAAGTAGCTGCCCTTATTTTGTTCGTAACCATTGCTTCACTAGTTTCTGCTTCTGGTAGATTATGGCATGTAAAGCTTATAACTACAAAAGGAGAGATTATTCTCATCCTTTACGATGAAACCCCTCTCCATAGGGATAACTTCGTAAAACTTTCTAAAAAGGGCTATTTTAATGGTGTCTTATTTCACCGGGTCATCAATGACTTTATGATTCAATCTGGAGATCCTGATTCAAAAGAACGCGAGCCAGGAAAACTTTATGGAAATGGCGGTCCTGATAAAAATGTTCCTGCTGAATTTATTCCCTCATTGTTTCATAAAAGGGGTGCTCTGGCTGCAGCAAGAGAGGGTGATGATGTAAATCCATCAAGAGAATCATCAGGTTCTCAGTTTTATATTGTTGAGGGCAAAATTCACAGTGATGAGACACTTACTGTAGCTGAACAAAAGATAAACGATAGAAATCGAACTATTGGTATAGAGACGAACTACCATATACCTGACAAGTATAGAGATTATTATAAAAAATTTGGAGGCACTCCTCATCTAGACACACAGTATTCAGTATTTGGAGAGGTCATTGAAGGAATGGATGTTGTTTTAAAGATCTCAGATTCTGAGACTGATGAAAATGACAGACCAATTGAAGATATATACATCATATCTGCTAAAGTTTTCAAGAAAAGAATAAAATAAAACAAACTATGAAAAAACTTGTTTTTATTGCACTGACTTTGTTACTTATAACAAGCTGTACAAACAAAGATGAAATGGATTTAAAAGAGATAATTAACTACACTGAAAAAAGCGTTCATCCGCTTTACGTTCAAGCATCAAATGCTTATTGGAATGGTACTATATCAGGCAATCCTGAGGAATTTACAAAATACTCAGAGGCAAATATTGCGACAACAAAAATCTTTTCTAACCCCGAGCTGTTTTTACAACTAAAAGAGATAAAAGAACGAGGAAAGATTAAAGATCCAATACTTAAAAGACAATTGGATATTTTATATAACTCTTTTCTGGCAAATCAAGCAGACACTTTACTTTTAGCTGAAATCATAAACAAGTCTACAATACTGGAACAAAAATACGCAGAATTCAGAGCCTCATTCAGGGGGAAAAAGATATCTGATAACGAAGTAGAGTCTATACTTCAAAACTCTACAGATAATAAAGAGCTTGAGGAGGCTTGGATAGCTCACAAAGAGATAGGACCATACGTTGCTAAAGATGTACTTGAGGTGATAAGACTTAGAAACACTCTCGCTCAATCGCTTGGATATGAAAATTATCATACCATGTCTTTAGAGTTGTCCGGACAAAATCCTAAAGAGATTTCAGCTCTTTTTGACGAGCTTGATTCACTTACAAGGGGCGAATTTGAAAGACTTAAGGGAGAGATGGATAGTGCGTTTTCAAAACGTTACAACATAAAGGCCCAAGAACTTATGCCATGGCATTTTCAAGGCAGATATTTTCAAGAGTCTCCAAAATTATATCCTGTTGATCTTGACAAATATTATAAAGGGAAGGATTTGGAGAAGCTAACATCTGATTTTTATTCAAGTATTGGCATTGATGTCTCTGGAATAATGGCAAAGAGTGATCTTTATGAGAAACCCGGAAAAAATCAACATGCATACTGTATTGATATTGATGCTGAGGGCGATGTTCGAGTTCTTGCAAATATTTCTGATAACGAGTCTTGGATGGGAACTATGCTTCATGAATTTGGGCATGGAGTTTATGCTCTTGGTCATGATGATCCATCAAATCCTTATTTTCTAAGAAATTCAGCCCACACATTTACTACGGAGGCTGTTGCGATGATATTCGGAAGGTTATCACGAAATCCGGAATGGATGAAACAAAGTCTGGGCCTCTCAGACGACGAAAAAAATAATATCGAAGATGATTGTTACAATTCACTAAAATTGCAGCAACTAGTTTTCAGTAGATGGGTGCAGGTAGTTTACAGATTTGAAAAAGAGATGTATGCGAATCCTGATCAGGATCTTAACTCGCTTTGGTGGACTCTTGCTGAAAAGTACCAGATGTTAAAAAAACCTCAGGGAAGAGACATGCCTGACTGGGCTACTAAGATCCATATTGCATTATATCCTTGTTATTACCATAATTACCAGCTGGGTGAATTACTAGCTTCACAGATGCACTATTATATTACTGATAAAATTACCAAATCAGGCGATTATAAAAACGAGTGTTATATTGGTAATAAAGAAGTTGGTAATTGGATGTCAGAAAAAATTTTCAAACCAGGAATGCGATTTGAGTGGAATGATATGATTGAAAAAGCAACTGGGGAAAAACTCACTGCAAAATATTATGCAAAACAGTTTGTGGAATAAGATAAATTATTCAGTATCCTTTTTATTGAAATTTGTACAAACGTGATGCGGCTCCTCTGGGCAAACATTCAAGAGTGAAATTAACACCGGGGATGGCTCCTTTTTCAAGAAGGGCCCTCCCCGATTCGTTTAAAGCAAGTGTTGGGAGATTATTGTTAGCACTTAGATGGCAAAGAAGAAGTGTTTTTAGATTTGTGTGGTATATCTTCCTTATAGCATCTGCGGTTTCAGCATTACTAAGATGTCCTCTTCCCTGGCTGATTCTGTCAATTAGTACTTTAGGGTAAGGGCCGTCTTCAAGCATTTTTGAATCATAATTTGATTCAAAAATTAGATGATCTGCCATTGATGAATATTTCAATACGGTATCTGTAACCCTTCCAATATCTGTTATTACTGCGATTTTCACTCCGGACATCTCAATAAAATACCCGTAATTATCTGTCCCGTCATGTGGAACTGGAAATGGTGTAATTTGTACTCCATTAAATTCAAATACTTTCTCAGATTCAATTACTATACGCGATGAGTTAATTTTCCCCCTTGTTGCAAAGTTAGAGGAGAGAGCTATGTGAAGAGATTCTGTAGCACAAACGGGCTTAAAAGCCCTCTCAGCAAAAGACCCCAAATGTTTAATATGATCAATATGATCATGAGTTACTAATACAAAATCGACATCTTCTAGTTTTAATGAAAATTCTAAAAGGCGCTTCTTCGCTGTTCTCATTCCTATCCCAAAATCAATAAGAAATGTCACGGTTCCATTAGAGAACCAGTAACAGTTTCCATTGCTTCCGCTAGCTAGCGATATAAATGATACTGAATTGGGCTCTTCAGGGAATATTAGCATAAGTAAGGCTCCAGATCGTTAATCAAATTATTCTCTTGAACCATAAGTGCTGTTTTAATCCCTAGTTCAGAGGCAGCTTCTAGGTTTACTTTTGAATCATCAACAAAAAGCGTCTCATCTGGATTGATTCCGGAATCGTCAATCAACATTTTAAAGATCTTCAAATCAGGTTTGGCACATTTCATTTCGTATGAGAGATACATCTTTTCAAAGTAGCTCTCCATTTTCTGGCCACCCATTAGAAACATTGGCTTAACTATTTCGATTGCAACAGGATTAGTATTGCTTAATAGAAAAAGTCTGTATTTTTTTCCATAGTGCTTCAGAGCATCAAGTTTTTCAATAGGAATGCCAGGAAGAAAAGCTGCCATAGCATTATCAATTTCCTCATCAGAAACTGTTGTGTTCATATCAGCTCGTACTTTAGCTCTAAACTCTTTTGTGGTTATAGAGCCCCTTTCGTAATCCATAAAGAATCCCTCTTGAAAATACTCATTTATAACCTTACCAAAATCTGGATGGCCAATTTTGGTAAATGCTTCAATACATCTAACTTTATCAAGTTTAACAAGCACTCCTCCAAGATCAAATATTATATTTTTAATCATATTTTTTTTGCAAATATGGATCATTTATCAAGAACTGAGAAATCATAAGGAAACTTGTATATTCCCTTGTCAGTAATTATTGCAGTAATTAGTTCAGAATCTGTAATATCAAAAGATGGATTGTATGTGTTAATATTATTTGGAGCCATCCTGTAAGTAAACCATTTATCAGTAATTTCCGAACCATCTCTCTCTTCAATAGTAATTTTGTTACCATCATTAGTTTTATTGTCAATAGTACTTTCTGGTCCTAAAACATAAAATGGCACATTGTAGTGATTAGCAAGAACAGCAATTGATGATGTGCCGATTTTATTCGCTACATCGCCATTTGCAGCAATCCTGTCACACCCGGTTAGTACTGCGTCAATCTGATTATTTCGCATCAATGTTGACACCATATTATCACAAATAAGCGTAACATCAACTCCGTTTTGCGATAACTCATAAGCAGTAAGTCTAGCTCCTTGTAACAGAGGCCTGGTCTCCGGGACGTATACTCTAAAAGAATATCCTTTTTCGTTCCCAAGGTAAATTGGCGCAAGTGCTGTACCATATCTTGCAGTTGCTAAATGACCAGCATTACAATAGGTTAAAATATTATATTTTGGTTTAAGTAGAGTTAGCGCTCTTTGTGCAAGAGATAATGACATGTCAATATCTTCATCTTTAATCCTATGAGCCTCGTTTGCAATCAAATCTTTGCTTCTTTCTAGTTCAAAATACTCAACAGAGAATGTTGATTTAAAAACCTTCAAAACTCTTTCAGCAGCAAATTTTGAATTAACTGCGGTAGGCCTTGCAGAGCTGATAATATCCGAGATATCATCTAAAAATAAAAGCGCATCAATATAATTTGTGCAGTCATATTTTTTATATAACATCGCAATACACGCTGCAGTAAAAACTCCAAGAGCGGGTGCTCCTCTTACTTTAAGTTTAATAATTGCATCAACAGCTTCTTCAATAGAAGTAATCGTCAAAAACAACTCTTTATTAGGAAGTTGAGATTGATCAATAATCTTTATCCATTCGCAATCTGATGGAAATTCAACAGAGTCATACCCTAAAGGAATATTATTCATTTTTCGTGAACTTTCCTCTAAGTTCGTTAAGTTGTGTCATTTGCTTGTATGTAAAATGCCTTGGTTGAGATCCTCTTGATTCCATTATATGTGAAATCTTACAGTGAGCCTCAACTACTTCAGTTCTCCAATAAGCCTCTTCAATGTTTTTCCCCCATGTTAGAAGACCATGATTTTGAAGAATTAAGACATTTCTACCTTTAGACAGGGTTTCTACTTGTTCCAGAAGTTCTGCTGAACCAGGTGTATTATACTGAGCTAGTGTTAACTGGCCCATCCAGATTACAGATTCTGCACTCATAGGTGTTGCTGGTACAGTCTCGCTAAAAGCATATGAACATGTATAAGGGGGATGAGAGTGGACAATTCCTCCTATATCCGGGTTGTTATTGTAAATAGAAAGGTGAGTAAATAGCTCTGTAGAGGCCTTTTTACTACCATATATTTTATTGCCTTTAGAATCTACTATTACAAAATCTGTCTCATTAAGTCCACTCTTTGAGTGCATTGAAGGAGTAATCATAAACAAATCTTCATCCAGTCTTATGGATAAATTCCCGCCATTCCCTTCAACAAAAGATTTCTGCCATAGAATCTCTGAATAGTATGATAAAGCAAAAGCTTGATCATAATATAATTTTGGTATTGGTCTGGATTCTGCCATTTTGATTTTCATTTACAAATTTTCAATCATAGATTTAAATAGAAGAGTCATTCTGCTGGAAGCAGCATTTGCTGCTTTAACAACGTCGCCACCATCATTTACAAAATCGTCAGAAAAAGAGAATGCTTCGTTTGTAATAACTGACATGCCAAAGACTGGGATTGATGAATGTCTGGCAATAATAACCTCCGGAACCGTAGACATACCAACGGCATCTGCACCAATTTTTCCGAAGAAACCATACTCTGCTGGAGTCTCATATGTTGGTCCTGTTCCAGCTAGATAAACCCCTTTTTTCAATGGTATACCTAATCCTAATGCAATTTTCTCAGCCAGAGCAATTAGCTTTGGCTCATAAGGACGTGTCATGTCTGGAAATCTGGGACCGAATTCATCAATATTTTTTCCAATTAGGGGATTTGGCATCAGGTTGATGTGATCCCTTATAATCATAAGATCTCCTACCCGGAAATCGGGATTAACCCCACCGGCAGCGTTTGACACAAAAAGGTGTGATATACCCAGGTTTTTCATTACTCTTACAGGAAGAGTTACCAAATCCATACTGTATCCTTCATAATAATGGAACCGTCCCTGCATAGCCACTACATCTTTGCCGCCAAGTTTGCCGAAAATTAGATTTCCCTTATGGCCAATTGCTGTTGACTTTGCAAAATTTGGGATCTCTGAATATGGAATAACCAACTTCTCGCTAATATCCTCGGCTAACTCCCCCAGGCCACTTCCAAGGATAATACCAATTACAGGTTTAAAGTTATTTGTTCTGTTTCTTATATATTCAGATGATTCCTTAATTTTATTTAATATCTCCATAACTATAGTAATTTTTTATACAATCTGTTGACATTGTCAATAATTTCTTGTTCTCCGGGAACAATTCGGTTCTCCATAATTACCCTCCCATTACTAACAACAGTGTCAATACATGAACTGTTTGCAGAGTATACCAAATTTGCAAGAAAATTAATGTTAGGTGTAAACGCATAATTATTTGTGTTTACTAAAGAAAAATCGGCAATCCATCCCTCTTCGATTCTACCTGTTTTTAAGCCTAGTGCTTTTCCTCCATTTTCAGTTGCAAGAGACATCAGTTCGCTCAGCGGAAGTGATGTAGGGTCATATCTCCATGCCTTTTGTACAAGTGCAGATGTTTTCATTGACTCAAGCATATCAAGATTATTTGAAGATGCGCATCCGTCTGTACCAAGTGTTACGTTAATTCCGGCATCTCTTAATTCATTATACCTGAACTTAAAACCAGAAGCTATCTTAAGATTAGAATTAATATTGTGAACAACATTTACTTTGTTTTTTGCTAGTATTTCAATGTCTTTGTCACTAAGCCACAAAGAATGGGCTGCTATAACCTCTGGGCCAAGAACTCCTAATTTTTCAAGATACTCCGTAGGAGATAAACCATGATTTTTTTGTGACTCATTATTCTCCCATTCTGTTTCAGATAGATGAATGTGTACAATTAAACCTCGTTTACGGGCATATTCAGATCCCCAGACAATCATCTCTTCAGTTACACTATACGGAGAATGAATACCTATAGCAAACGAGTGCAAATTGCTCCATTCTTTTGATTCTTGATACAATTCTTCGCACTCTTCCTTAATTTGAATTGATTTAGAACGGTCCATCTGGTCAAGAATCACAAATGGCTGGAATGATTTAAGTCCAGCCTCTTCTATGGCTTTAATGGAGGCAGGTACTCTCCAGTATTGATCATTAAAAGTGGTAGTTCCTGTTTTAGTCATCTCAAGAGCTGCTAGTTTGCTGCCCCAATAGACAAGTTCGTCATCTAACTTTTTTTCAACTGGCCATATTTTATTTTCCAGCCAATCAATCAAGTACATATCCTCTCCAATGCCTCGCATAAGAGTCATTGCTGCATGAGTGTGCATGTTAATAAAACCAGGAATAATCCACTTCCCTTTTGCATCAATTTGCTTATCTGCATTATAATCTATACCAATATCAATTTTATCAATTAATGAATCTTTAATGAGAATATCTTTTTCAACCCCCTCCAGTATTGCATTTTTAATAAGAATGGAACTCATATATTGTTGTTTGAATTTATCTTACAATTATACGACAAAAATAGTTTTTAATGGAAAAAATGTAGTATTATTGTATATAGAAAACACTAAAAGATAGGTTTATGAAAAAATACGTTTGCGTTGTATGTGACTATGTTTACGATCCTGCACAAGGGGATCCTGATGGTGGAATAGCTCCCGGTACTGCATTTGAAGACATTCCTCAAGATTGGCTATGCCCTGTTTGCGGTGTGGGCAAAGAGGATTTTGAACCCATTGAAGATTAAATAACTATTTTTGTCACAAAAACAAATGCGATTTCTGTGGCTTGATATAAACTCATCCTATTCTCATTCTTCACTGGCAATTCCATCCCTGGATGCCCAACTTGATAATCCCTTAAGAGACCAATCAGAATGGAAAATTGTATCAGGTACATTATTAGCTAGTCCTGCAAAAATAATTTTGCAAATACTTAAAGAACAGCCAGATGTCATTTTTTCGACAATCTGGCTGTTTAACTCCATATATGTATTATCGATTTTAAAACAAATTGAAGTTCTTTTACCTAATATTAAAATAATTCTTGGAGGACCGGAATTCCTTGGTGACAACAGGTTATTCCTTAGTGAAAACAAGCATATTCATGCAGTTTTCAGGGGTGATGGTGAAGAGCAGTTCCCTGTATTAGTTTCAAATTTAATTCATTCCGAACCGCTTAGTGCTATTAATGGCATTTGCCAGATTTTAGGAAATAATTACCACGATAATGGAAAAGCCGTTGTTTCAAATCTGTCGAAACTCAAAATTCCAGAGCAATCGTCTTTATTTGGCTTTAATAAGCCTTTTGTTCAAATTGAGACGTCTAGAGGATGTTTCAACACTTGCCGGTTTTGTGTTAGCGGATGCAATGAAAAAGTTAGCTACATTAACTACGAATCGCTAAGAGAACGGTTGCAATATCTGGTTGAAAAAGGGATAACGGGAATACGGATACTTGACAGGACATTTAATGCAAATACAAATCATGCTATAAATATTCTTAGTGTAATAAAAGATTTTGCAGGTTTACTTAAATTTCATATTGAGGTACATCCAGCATTTATTTCCGATAAACTTAAACGTAAGCTGGAATCAATTCCGTCAAATCTTATCCACATAGAGATTGGAATACAGAGTCTTGACGATGAAGTTCTCAAAACAGTCGGTCGAAAAGGAGATGCGCAAAAATCACTTGATGGGCTTATATATTTAAAGGGCCTTAAAACTTTTGAGATTCATGCAGACCTTATTGCGGGTCTTCCTGGATATTCGTTAGGAAAGCTTTACGATGACTTTACTACTTTAGTTAAAACCGGCGTTGACGAGATTCAGATTGAAACTTTAAAAGTATTGCCAGGTACAGAATTTAGATACAATAATATCTTATATAAACTTAAGTTCTCTCCTATTCCTCCTTATGAGGTTTTAGAAAACGATTCCATGAGTTTTGAAGAGTTATTGTCCGCAGGAACTTTATCAAGGGCTTCAGATCTCTGGTATAACGATTTTAGGTGGAAATCTGTGTTTGCACTTCTGATAAATAAAGAGGACCAATTCTTACAAGATTTTATCTACTACTTGTCAAAGCAAAATATTCAGCAATTAAGTCCTGAAAAATGTGGATTGATTTTATTTGATTTTTGCAGCAAGTATTTTCAGAATTACCTGACTTATGTAGCGAACTCTTGGTTACTTGCAGGTTTTTCTGTACATAAAAAACCCGGAAAATTAGCACGTAAATGGGAGAAGGGATATTCAGGAATACATTTCCCTTTTATTGACAGCGATTTTACTCATCTATCATACTATTATATTGATTCCAAACACATCACATATTGGTATTCTTTTGACAAACATTCCAAGACCCTTGTTAATAACACTTCATTAAGAAAACCATAAAAAAGCATTACAAAAGTAAAGGGAAATGATTAAAAAGATTACTTTTTATTATATTTGCGACCAAATTTAAAATTTTATGATAACTAAAGAGCTATTGTCTCCAAAAAGCATTGTTGTAGTTGGTGGATCAGATGACATAAAAAAGACGGGAGGTAGTGCCCTTAAAAATTTAATCAAGACAGGTTATAAGGGCAGCCTTATGGTATTAAATCCTAAAGCAGATTTCGTTCAGGGTATAAAATGTCATAAGTCTTTAGAAGACCTGCCGCAGACTGATTTAGCAATTCTTGCAATACCTGCATCTTCTTGCCCAGATACTGTAGAGTACCTTTGTTCAAAAAAGGGCTGCAAAGCTGTTATTATTTACTCTGCTGGTTTTCACGAAGACAGTGAAGAGGGAGCATTACTAGAAAATCAAATTGTAGATTCTGTTAACAGGGCTGGTGCAACATTAATCGGGCCCAATTGCATAGGTGTTCTTACTCCTGAATATGCCGGGCTTTTCACCCAGCCTATTCCAGAACTAAATAAGAATGGAGCAGATATAATATCGGGTTCAGGTGCTACTGTTGTTTTTATTCTTGAAGCAGCAATGCAACTTGGTCTTAAATTTTCATCAATTTACTCAGTGGGTAATAGCGCCCAAACAGGGGTTGAGGATATACTAAAATACATGGACGAGACTTATGTTCATGGTGAGAGTGCACCAGTTAAGCTCTTGTATATAGAAAACATAAGCAAACCTGAGATGCTTTTAAAGCATGCAAAATCACTTATTAGAAAAGGGGCTAAAATCGCTGCTGTTAAATCTGGCTCAAGCGAGGCCGGAAGCAGGGCTGCTTCTTCACATACAGGAGCATTGGCAAGTCCTGATCTTGCCGTGACTGCTCTTTTTAATAAAGCTGGGATAATTAGATGCAACAGCAGAAATGAGCTTGTTACTATTGGATCTATTCTAATGTATCCTCGTCCTGAAGGGAAGAAGATAGCAATAATAACACATGCCGGTGGTCCTGCAGTGATGCTTACTGATATCCTATCATCAAACGGTCTGGAAATTCCACATTTTTCAGGATCAAAGGCTGAATCACTACTGTCAAAGCTTTATCCAGGTTCATCTGTCGCCAATCCTGTTGATTTTTTAGCGACAGGAACTGCTCAGCAGTTATCTCATATCATTGATGCATGTGAAAACGATTTTGAAGTTGATGCTATGGCTATTATTTTTGGTTCTCCTGGACTAACCTCAGTATATGACGTTTACGATTTAATACTTGAGAGAATAAAAAATTGCAAAAAACCAATCTATCCAATTTTACCATCAATTGTAAATGTTAAAGACGAGATTTTTCAATTTCAGTCAAAAGGTGGAATAAGCTTCCCGGATGAAGTAACATTTGGAGCTGCTTTAGCTAAAGTAATGTCCTTAGACCTTCCTTTAGATAAAGAAGAGTTTCCTCCTGTTGATAAGAAGATTATCCGCAAAATAATAAATGATGCACATAATGGATATCTCTCACCCCATGATGTTCAGAAGCTCTTAGATGCAGCCGGGATAGAAAGGACCCGAGAGGCAGTTGCTGCAGATGAAAAAAGCCTGAAAAAACATGCCAGAGAAATAGGATACCCATTAGTTATGAAGGTAATAGGACCAATTCACAAATCAGATGTTGGTGGAGTTGCATTAAATATTAGTGATGACGAAACATTATTGTCTGAATTTACCCGTATGATGAAGATTCCGGCGACCACTTCTGTCCTGCTTCAACCAATGCTTTCCGGCACTCAACTTTTTGCAGGGGCAAAGAGAGAAGATGGATACGGACATATTATAATGTGTGGATTGGGTGGCATTTTTGTTGAGGTCATGGGCGATGTATCATCTAAACTTGCACCTATTTCTAAAAATGATGCACAGGAGATGATAGTTAATCTAAAAGGTTATAAAATAATACAGGGAACAAGAGGGCAGGATGGCGTTAACGAAACATTGTATAGGGACGCTTTAAGGCGGTTATCTGCTCTTTGCGTTGAAGCTCCGGAGATATTTGAAATGGATATCAATCCATTTTTAGGGAACTCCAAGCAAGTTGTCGCTGTTGATGCCAGAATTAGAATTGAAAAGTAGCTCTATGAACCTCGTCAAAAAAGTGAAAAAATGGTTTGCCGGGCTGAGTGTAACTCAGCAAGGATATGTATTATTAATAATACTTCTTATTGTAGGAATAATTTTAAGATGGGAATACATTATTGATAACATTATTAAAGGTTTTGATTATTTTTCAAAATAAATTAATGATAATTGTCACTTTTTTCTTTCACTTTAAAATATTTTCATCTAAATTTGTAAATAATCAATAAACTAAAAACATACTAGATATGGCATTAAGAGGAGCTATCGTAGTAGACACAGAAAAATGCAAAGGCTGTAGCGTTTGCGTCGTTAACTGTCCTACTCAAACCATTGCACTGGCCAGGGAGGTCAATAGTAAAGGTTACAACTACGCTTACATGGCGTCTCCGGAAAGTTGCACCGGATGTACAAATTGTGCAACTGTTTGTCCCGATACCTGTATAACTGTATACAGGATTAAAGTCTGATAGTAATAATATAAGGAGATTTATAATGGCAGAACAAATTTTAATGAAAGGGAACGAAGCAATCGCTCATGCTGCAATTAGATGTGGTTGTGACGGTTATTTTGGTTACCCAATTACTCCACAATCAGAGGTTATGGAGACTCTTATGGATGAACAGCCGTGGGAGACTACAGGAATGGTTGTTCTTCAGGCAGAGAGCGAAACATCTTCAATAAACATGTTATATGGTGGCGCCTCATGCGGAAAAAAAGTTATGACATCTTCAAGTAGCCCGGGGTTGAGCCTCATGTGTGAAGGGTTAAGCTACCTTGCCGGAGCAGAATTACCATGCTTAGTTGTAAATGTTGTAAGAGGAGGCCCTGGATTGGGTACGATACAACCTGGACAGGGAGATTATTTCCAGGCTTGCAAAGGTGGTGGTCATGGTGACTATAAAATGGTTGTCCTAGCACCAGCATCAGCTCAAGAAATGTATGATTTTGTTGATCTTGGATTTGAGTTAGCATTTAAATATCGAAATCCTGCAATGATTCTAGCTGATGGAGTTGTAGGACAAATGATGGAAAAAGTAGAGCTCAGACCTATGAAGCCTAGGTGGTCAAACGAAGAGATTACTAAGAATATGCCTTGGGCAACTACAGGTAAGACCGCCGATAGAAAGCAAAATGTTATTACTTCTCTGGCCCTTGATGCAGCTGTACACGAAAGGCTAAATCATACTCTTATTGAGAAATATAAGAAGATGGAAGAGGAGGATGTAAGATTTGAAAACATTCAGTGTGATGATGCAGAACATGTTATTGTTGCATACGGATGTATGGCAAGAGTATGTGAAAGTACCATTGATATGGCAAGAAAAGAGGGAATTAAACTTGGTCTACTAAGACCAATTACATTGTTTCCTTTCCCTACAAAAGAAATTGACAGGATGGTTCCTCATTTAAAATCAATGATGTCAGTTGAATTAAGCACAGGTCAAATGCTTGAAGACGTAAAGCTTGCTGTAAATGGAAGAATTCCTGTTAACTTCTATGGTAGACTAGGTGGCATTGTTCCATCTCCGGAAGAGGTTTTTGAGGCATTCAAAAAGTCTATTAACAAATAAACCTAGCAATTATGGATGTAAAAGATATAATCAAACCGGAAAACAGGGTCTATTCAAAAACCCCTGTTCTCACAAGTACTACTATGCACTATTGCCCTGGCTGTTCGCATGGTACCGTACATAAACTCATCGCTGAGGTTATTGAAGAGATGGGAATTCAAGAGCAGACAATAGGTATATCTCCTGTAGGATGTGCGGTTTTCGCATACAATTACATAGATATTGACTGGCAACAGGCAGCTCACGGTAGAGCTCCAGCTCTTGCAACTGCTACAAAGAGGCTCCACCCAGAAAAGTATGTGTTTACATATCAGGGTGACGGAGACTTAGCATCTATTGGTACTGCTGAAATCATGCATGCATGTAACAGAGGAGAAAATATTGTTGTAATATTTATTAACAACGCTATTTACGGTATGACAGGAGGCCAAATGGCCCCTACTACCCTAATTGGAATGAAAACAGCAACCAGTCCTTATGGTAGAGACCCAAAGCTGCATGGTCAGCCCTTAAAAATTACAAATTTAATTGCTCAGCTTGATGGAACATGTTATGTTACAAGACAATCTGTTCAAAGTGCAGCTGCTGCAAGAAAGACAAAAAGAGCTATTAAAAAAGCTTTTGAAAACTCTGCTTTAGGCAAAGGTACATCTTTTGTTGAAGTTGTAAGCGCATGTAATTCTGGCTGGAAACTCACTCCAGTAAAGGCTAATGAGTGGATGGTAGATAATATGTTCCCAGAATATCCTATTGGTGACCTTAAGGACAGATAAAAAAAAGATAATAATATGAAAGAAGAGATAATCATAGCAGGTTTTGGAGGTCAGGGTGTACTATCAATGGGGAAAATCCTTGCTTATTCAGGGATAATGCAAGGCCAGGAGGTTACCTGGATGCCTTCTTATGGTCCGGAGATGAGAGGAGGAACAGCAAACGTAACGGTTATTCTAAGTGATAAAAAAATCAGTTCTCCTATACTTAGCAAGTTTGATGTTGCAATAATTCTTAATCAACAATCCCTTGATAAATTTGAAGCCGGAGTTAAGCCAGGCGGTCTGCTTATATATGATCCAAACGGAATTACACGTTTGCCTCAAAGAAAAGACATTACCATTTGCTCAATTGCTGCTGTTGATATTGCAGCAGAAATTGGAAACTCTAAAGGATACAATATGGTAGTTCTTGGGGCATACTTAAAGTTAAGACCAGTTGTAACAATGGAGAATGTAATAAAAGGACTTAAAAAATCGATTCCTGAACGGCATCACTCCTTGATTCCTATGAACGAGAAGGCAATTGCTGCAGGAATGGAGAAGATAGTAATGCATAACAGCATATAATCTTAGGCTTGTTTATTAATTTAAAAAGCACAACTGATATCAATCAGTTGTGCTTTTTTGCATGAAATTTTAATTAATTATTATCTTTGCAATAGTGCATTTATATTATGAGTAAAGACTATCAGACAGCTTTAAATAATTTGAAGAGAAAAATTGAGATTATTATCTCAAAGTATGAGCAGTCCTCTTCTGAAAATACGCGTCTATCAAGAGAACTTCATGATGCAAAAAATGCATTGGATATTAGTAACAATAAAGTAAAAGAATTAGAATTAAGAATAAGTAATTTACAACTTGCTGAAGCCTTCAAGACATCCTCGACAGATGTTAAAGAGGCTAAACAGAAGATTGGCAAGATAGTCAAAGAGATAGACAAGTGTATAGCACTTTTGAATGACTAAAACAATGAGCGAACTACAGTCCATACAAATAAGTATTGCCGATAGGTATTATCCTCTGAAAATAGCACTTCAGGATGAGGAAAAGATTAGAGCGGCTGTAAAGATCATAAACGAGAAAGTTGATCTTTACAGAAAGCGTTTCACAAGCAGAGACATTCAGGACGCACTCTCAATAACTCTCCTTCAGTTTGTAATAAGGCTTATAGAGGCCGAACAAAAGGAAGAGTCTTCGCATATTGTTGAAGAAATTCAAAACATAAGTAATCTCCTAGACGAATATATCAGTGTCAATCTTTCGTGACACAGCAAAAAAGGACGCCGTTGGTTTAGCTCTTTGCCAAAATCAACATTAAAAACAATACCGAGCCTACTCGGCAGTCAAAAACAGGCCTAGGTTACCCTTTGGGGGATTCTGCTTGCAGGACGTTGGAAGTTTGCGACATTAAGCCGGAGCTCAAATCTTATTTATTAAGGTTTTGTATAAACAGCAACCAACGGCTTTTTTTGACACACAACTACATATATATACACATGGAGATAATATTATCAATCATTCTACCTGCAATTGCAGCCTTCGGCATAGCATACTATGTGGGAAACAATATCGTACTTAAGAAAAAACGTGAAGACATTCTTAAATGCGCCGAACAGGACGGTGAAAATATTAAGAAAGAGAAAATTTTTCAAGCAAAAGAGAAGTTTCTTCAACTTAAAACCGAACATGAACAACAGATTCTTGAGAAAAGTAATTTAATCATACAGCAAGAGAATAGGATTAAACAAAAAGAAATTTCTTTGAACCAGCAAAATCAGGATCTTCAAAGAAAACACAAAGAACTCGACACTCATAAAGATCAACTAAAAGTCCAGCAAGAAATTCTTGAAAGAAAGGTTGAAGAATATGAAAAATTAAGGCAAGAGGCCATCGTTAAAATTGAAAATATTGCTGGTCTATCAGCTTCTGATGCAAAAAATCAGTTAATAGAAGCAATGAAATCAGAAGCAAAGTCTGAGTCTATGTCATATATCAGTGAGGTTATGGACGAAGCCAGGCTTACTGCTAGTAAAGAGGCAAAAAGGATTGTTATAAACACAATTCAGCGAATTGCACCGGAAACAGCGATTGAGAATGCTGTTACAGTATTTAATATCGAGAGTGACGAGATTAAAGGAAGAATAATAGGAAGAGAAGGTAGAAATATTAGGGCATTAGAAGCTGCTACTGGAGTTGAAATTGTTGTGGATGATACTCCTGAAGCGATTTTGCTTTCAGCATTTGATCCTGTCAGACGTGAAGTTGCAAGACTGGCTCTTCATCAGCTTGTTACAGATGGCAGAATTCACCCTGCACGAATTGAAGAGGTTGTTGCTAAAGTTCAAAAGCAACTAGATGATGAAATTATGGAGACAGGTAAACGTACTTGTATCGACTTGGGTATTCACGGATTGCACCCTGAACTTATTAGACTTATTGGTAGGATGAAGTATCGTTCATCATATGGTCAGAACCTGCTTCAACACTCTAGAGAAGTTGCAAATATTTGTGCAACTATGGCTTCTGAACTTGGTTTAAATCCTAAAGTAGCTAAAAGAGCTGGCCTCTTACATGATATTGGCAAAGTTTCAGACGAGGATCCTGAATTACCACACGCAGTTCTTGGAATGAAATTAGCTGAAAAATATAAAGAGAAACCGGAGATTTGTAATGCCATAGGTTCACACCACGAAGAGGTGGAGATGAACTCATTAATTGCCCCTCTTGTACTCGTGGGAGACGCAATTTCTGGTGCAAGACCTGGAGCCCGAAGAGAAGTTATTGAATCATACATTAAGAGGCTAAAGGAGATGGAGGACTTAGCTCTCTCCTATCCTGGAGTAACAAAAACATATGCTATACAAGCCGGCAGAGAGCTCAGAGTTATTGTCGGAAGCGAACAGGTAAGTGACCAAGATTCTGAACGACTTTCACTTGATATTGCAAAGAAGATCCAGGAAGAGCTTGTTTATCCAGGGCAGGTTAAAATTACTGTAATAAGGGAGACTAGATCTGTCAGTTTTGCAAAATAGATTATCTTAAATATTTCAAGTCGTTTGATATAGCTAATACTGACTGTTTTTCAGGTATAAACTTCCAATGATTTAAAGGGATTGCTTCAATAAAGCCATCCCTTTTTATTTGATTATACAGTAGTTCTCTAATATCACCCATCTTTGTAACGACTCTTTTCTCAACTTCATCCTTAGACAGGTTACAACCTAAAAGTAGTATATCTCCTCCCCCATTTGCTCTGTAAGATGAGAGAGCTACTTCATATGTTGTATTTTCATCGAATTTGGAACCATCTGACATTGAAATAATATTAATTCTATGACCATCATCTTCTCTTGTGTCAACCTCGTAAATTATTCCTGCTGCAGAGTCAAAATTAAAGAATGGATTTTTAAATTTCCCTCTCTCCTCTTTTGAGCCTATGTTGATTTTTAATAGGTTACCAGTTTCAGATGGCATCTTATTAATCCATTTCGAGTACGAAAACTCAAGGTAGTTTTTAATCTCTTTACCTGTTAGATTTATTACATATAATTGGTTTTCAAAAGGATAAATATTAAACATATCCTGGAAATTCAAATCTTTAGGTTGAATTGATATATCAAAAGAAAGTGGAGCCGCAAATGATACGTTTGCGCCTGAACTTCTTAGTTGTAGAGAATGAATCATGTCAATATATGATGATGGTCCGGTGTATGCCTCCATCGAATTAAGAGGATTTATAAGTTTACCGATTCTCTCTGTTGTAAATTTCCTTACTGCATTAAATTGTAATTGGAAATGATTAACAAACTCCATATCAGGTTCAACTCCTTCTAATGGAATCAACAATCCTTTACTATATTTATCAGAAATTTTACCGTTCTTAATTTTAATTGATATATCAGCTCTAGATAACGCAAATGCACGACCTCCGCCTGACATTAATAAGACCGAGTCTTTTCCATTAAATAGTTTCTCTGATGTGTACTTGTGGTCATGAGCAGAGAAAATTATATCAATTCCAGTTGTGTTTTCTGCAACATACCTTGCAGGATTCTCCATTTCGTAAATCCCCTTTTCACCTAAACCAACATGCAGAGCTGCAATTATAATGTCAGGATTTTCTTCTTTACTGATTATATCAACCCATCTTTGCAACGAGGGGATAATCTCTTCAAACTCCATCCCCGACCACAGATCTTCAGATAACCATTTTTTTATATTTGGATTTGTCATGCCAATTATTGCAATCTTAATTCCATTTCTATATATTATTTTATAAGGATCAAAATATGGAAGACCTCTTTTTAAATTAAGTATGTTTGCTGCTAAATATGGTACTCCCTCCTCTTTAAACAATCTGTCATAGACTGGATGACCTGCCTCTATGTCGTGATTTCCAACAGTAACTGCATCATATTTTAACCAAGACACGATTTCGCTAAAAATGTGTTTAGAAGTTGTATCAACGTAATTGTAGTAAAAAACTGAATTATCTCCTTGAAGATGATCACCATTATCAATCAATACAACGGTCTCAATTCCTTTAAGATCTCTTTCTTCTTTTATTAATTTAGCGGCTGATGACAGGGAGTGTTTTATTGGTAATGAATCGACATATTCAAATGGAAAAAATTTACCATGAAGATCGTTTGTAGCAAAGACAGTGATGTTATAAACTCCGTCAGACGGTTTATTATTGCTACAAGAGGTAAAGATTAGCAATAAGATTAATGAGAATGAAGATTTAACTTTCATATAGTGTCTTAGTAATTAATAATAAAGTTATCGGAATCTTTCCAAACAGGAAATTTTGATCTGAATTTATTAACCGCATCTATGTTCAGATGGAAAATTGAGAAATAATTGTTTTTGTCACTCAAATGAGGGATTAACAAAGAACTTTCCCATGTAGCGACAAAGCATTCACCAGAATAATTTGACTTTGGATCATTTCCAGAACGGTTCAAAAATGCGTAATATGATTGATTTTCAATAGCTCTGGCAATAGCAAGCGGTTTTATTACCTCTGATCTTGAAGAAGGCCAGCTTGCAATATTCAAAATTAAATCATAATCATTCAATCGGTTTCTGCTCCAGACAGGAAACCGTAAATCATAACAAATCTGGAGTAAAATTCTATATCCCCTGTAATTTACCACCACTCTTTTATTACCAGATGTAAATAATTTGTTCTCACCCCCATAAGAAAAAAGGTGCCTTTTATCGTAGAATTCAAATGTTTTGTCAGGTTTTACAAAATAGCCCCGATTGTATATAAAGCTACCAACTTTTACAGGAACAGAACCATAAATCGCTGTATTGTGTTTGTAAGCAGTCTCTTTCATCCATGTGAGAGATATCCCTTCATTTTCTTCATATAGCAATGAATCAACACTAAAACCATAAGTGAAAAATTCCGGAAAGAGGATTAACTCTACTCCGGAATCAAATCTTATAATTGAATCAACTATTGAGTTGCAAAGTTCAATGTTTTTATACGGGTCTTCCCAGATTATTGGTATGTTGCAAAGTGCAATTCGCATCGTTAATTTTTAGAAACGCAAGTTACAAAACCTATTCTAATTTGAAAATTCAATTATCATTGATGTTTGTGGTATTATTGTTAGCTCTTCTCCAGAAGTTATGACCATCCCAGAACTTATTTCTGTCCCCTTTTCTCCTATATTAACTGATTCTGAATATTTACTCCAGTCAATTTCAATGGGCTTTGTGTTGTTGTTTAGTATGACCATAACTTTTTCTGATTCGAATGTTCTGAAAAACACATATAAATTTTCATTTGGCCAGTAATGTTTCATAGATCCTTTTGTAATTGCATTAGACCCCTTTCTCCAGTTGAAAATATGTGATACATAACTATACATAGTATCTTGTTCAGGAGTAAATTGATCTATATTAATCATAGCCATTCTCTCTTCACCATGACCTAATTTGCCATCACTAGTTTTCATCATTATCTCAGTCCCATAGTAAAGCTGAGGAATACCCCTTAGAGTTGCAAGAAGGTTAATCATCATTTTTAGTTTATTCTTGTTCCCTTTGAGCCTTTCTGATATTCTGTTTGTATCGTGATTATCGGCAAAAATAAGTAAATGTAAAGGGTTAGAGTATATGAAATCTAATGATAATGATTTGTAAATTTTAAACATCCCCTCTCCCCAGCCAGGATTCCCATCTTCAATAAGGGCAGAGCCTAGTGCCTCTTGAAGGGGGAAGTCCATAACGTTTGTAAGATGACTTGTATAGCCATCTCTGTTATTTGAAGCCCCTTCCCAATAAGAAATCTCTTGAGGTGTTGAGAACCAGCACTCACCCACGATGTTCATTCCAGGATATTCATCCATAACTCTATTAGTCCATTCAGCAATAGCATGTTTATCACTATATGGATAAGTATCTACCCTTAAACCAGCAAGTCCGGCCCACTCTGTCCACCAGATCGCGTTTTGTACAAAATACTTTAGTAAATACGGATTCTTTAAATTCATATCAGGCATTGAGGTATCAAACCATCCTGAAGTACATCTTAAATTATCAATTTCTGCAGTATGGATATCACTATGAGTAGACATTGCATAATTTGATTGAGTATAATTTGGAAATGTGTGTACCCAATCTTTAAAGGGTAAATTATTTATCCACCAATGTCCTAATCCTGAATGGTTAGGTACATAATCCATTATTATTCCAATTCCATTATCGGCAGCTGTATTAACATACTTTTTAAACAAAGCATTATCTCCAAATCTGGGATCAATTCTGTAATAATCAGCACAAGCATATCCGTGGTACGAGGCAACAGGTTCATTGTCAAATAAAAGAGGAGTAGCCCAAATTTTTGTAACACCCAAATTTTTAAGATATTTCAATGAATTTATCATTCCTAGAATGTCTCCTCCATATCTGCCGTATTTGTTATTAGAATTTGATTTTTCAATAGCATCAGAATGACTGTCATTTGATGAATCACCATTAATAAACCTGTCCGGCATGAGAAGATAAACCATATCTTCACTATTAAAACCTTTGCCTGTATAAACTCCCGAATTGCCTTTAGTGCCAATCTGGTAAATAAAGTCAATCGTTTCATTTTTATTGATTAGTGTGAATTTATAACCGCCGGCCTTAAGTTTAGGTGAAATTTTGATGTTAACAAATAAATAATCAGGAGAATCGGCATTCTCAACGGAAGTGATTTCAATACCCCTCTCTTTTGTAATAACATTTGATCCTTTAAGATTTACACCATAAAGCATAATTTGCAAATTTGGATTATTCATCCCTGACCACCAAGACGGTGGCTCAATTCGGCTTATCTCTGCTGAATGTAAATAAGAAGTATATGAAATAAACGATAATACTATCAGAAAATATTTTATTAGTCTCATTTGTATAAAATCTTGTATCCAAAAGGTTCAATTGTTTTCATTTCAGAGATTTCAACAAGGTTCCCTGTTTTAAAATCAGTAAAAACACCATCAATATTCATTTCTGAGAATTTTACTTCAACTGGTTTATCTGAAAAATTAAATGCTGCCACAAGTATACTCTCTCCGTTTACTCTCTTAAAAGCATATACAGACGTAGGATCTGAAGTTTTAAATTCGGTAAAACTATTAAAATTCAGAGCGCTCAAGGCAGGAACTACTTTCCTTAACCTGACGAGATTCTGATATAAATCAGTGAAATATTGATTCCCATTCCAATCAATGACATCTTTTTCAAAAAACTCAAGTCGTCTGTTGAAACCAACTTCTTGTCCATTGTAAATAAGAGGCATACCTGGCAGCACAAAAGTCAAAGCAGCCATTTGCTCTGTATGATCTTTCAGCCTTTCAAATTCAGTCCCATTCCACGAGTTTTCATCATGATTAGATGTAAAATTCATAGCGATTGTGTTTGTTGGAAATTTCTTTACATCGTTATTGAAATAGGCTCTTATACTATCAATATTGTATTTTCCATAGGCTATACCATTCATTATATGGTGGAATCTCCAACCATAGTACATATTAAAAGCATTCTCCTGAAGGCTTGGTTTTTCAGCTTCAGCTAACATAAAAAGTTCCGGTTCAATTAATTTAAGTTCTTTGACTGCTTGATTCCAGAAATCGACAGGAACCTCACCTGCGACATCACATCTAAACCCATCGATATTTGCTATCTCAAGCCAATATTTCATAGCATCTAACATAGCCATTCTCATGGATTCGTTATTAAAATCGAGTTTTGCAACATCGGTCCAATCAAAAGGGGCTACAGGACTATTTGTCGTAGAGTCCATAACGTACCATTCCGGATTAGATGCCAGCCAAACACCATCTCTGGAAGTGTGATTTGCAACCCAATCAATAATTACCTTCATTCCAAGATCGTGAGCTTTGTCAACTACTTTTTTGAAATCTTCAATTGTACCAAACTCAGGATTTATGCTTTTATAATCCATAATTGAATAATAGCTCCCAAGAGTCCCTTTTCTGTCTACAAGTCCAATTTTATGTATAGGCATAAACCATAATATTTTGACTCCTAGCTCATTTAGTCTTGGCAAATGATTTGAAAAGGCTTCAAAAGTACCATCTTCGGTAAATTGTCTTGTATTAACCTCGTAAATTACAGCGTCACTAGCCCAATCAGGATGATCAACAAAAGAAAGATATTCACTTTTGCTTGCAGAATCACAAGAGTTGAATATTGTAGTGATGAGTATAAGTCCAATTAAAAAGAAATTTCTCATAATGATATATGATATTTGTTAATTATTTATTAATGTGTAATTCTTTGACTCAACTTCAATTTTTAAAATGTTAGATGAAGAATTTATTAGTTTTCCAGACCTTGCATGTAAAGTCAACAGATCTGTTTCAACAGGTAATTTAACTTCAATAGTTCTCTTTTCGCTTCCTTTATTAATAGCAACTATAACTATCTGTCCTAAATATACTCTCATAAAAGATATAATATCATCATCAGCAAATAATGGAATATAATCCCCATATAGCAGTGGCATTGATGACCTTCTGAATTTTGAAAGTTTAATAAAATTTTCGAGTACAGTATTTTCCTTTTGGCTGTAATTTTCAAATCTCATCCAGCGCCTGTTATCGGGATCATTTGCTCCAGGGTCTCCATACTCATCTCCATAATATACTGTAGGGATTCCTGGTATTGTCATTATAAATGCATGTAAAATAGACAGGTAATCATAGGACTCTTCGTTTCCAACCCCAATATTTCTTTTCCAGCCAGCTCTTTTCCAGTCTTCCTCCGGGGTTAGCTCACCTCCTGCTAGTGAAATGAATCTGGGACGATCATGATTTCCTGTTATGTAGCCCATTAAATTATGGTAACCATAAGTATTCAAACTCTCCAGCAAAGTTTTATGGACATTCTTGAATGAGCCATTATTGTGAATAACACTCCAAATGAACGAATCGTAAACATTAAAATCGAATTGTCCATCTAACATTCCATTTCTAATATATGAACTTATTAAAGATGGGGAGCCGTATGTTTCACCTATCTGATAAATACTCTTACCTGGAAGATTTGCTTTAATTTTTTGAGTTAATCTTCTCCAGAAGACTTCTGGAATGTGTTTCGTAGCATCATGTCTAAAGCCGTCAAAATCATAATTTATCATCCAAAACAAAGCCGAATCTGTCATTGGTTCGTAAACGTAATCTTTTTCCAAGTCTAAAGAGGGTATATGTTTATCAAACCAAGTGGTAAGACGGAACTCGTCCCATAGCTCAAAATTTGGCCTTCCATCAGGTGTTATTGGTGATGTTGTCCAGTCAGGATGTTCTTTAATAGTTGGGCTATTAATATGCATATGGTTAGCAACATAATCAAGAATTACATTAATTTCTCTTGCGTGGGCCTCTGAAAGTAATTCTCTTAATATATCATCATTTCCAAACCTTTCATCAATCTTTGTTAAGTAAATTGGCCAATAACCATGGTATCCGCTAAATTTTGTTGAAGGGTCTGTGAATTGGCCCCAGGCATCATAAGGGTTTTGAGTTATAGGAGAAAGCCATATTGTATTAATACCAATGTTGTTAAAAAACCCACTTTTTATTTTCTCGAGAATTCCTTCGAGATCACCACCATAATAATCTACTTTAGATAATACATCAGAACTATTTATCCTCTTTGTATTGTCTGGATTGCCATCATAAAAACGATCAATCATTAAAGAGTACATAATCTGAGAATGTTTGTCTTCTCTTTTAAGGTTTACAGGTGAGTTAATTACCTCTCCATATCGCAATGGAATTAGAACATCGTTACCCAATGACTCTTTTCCTGAAGTGAATATTCTCAGGTAAGATCGTTCAAATTCTTTTGCCCCTGATGGAATCTCAATGTTTAATTCAATTTTTCCAAATAACTCATATTTGCTTTTTTTTACCTCTATATGAAACGGATCAACAATTGAATTTTGCCACATTACTATATATTCTGGATCTTTCCCGTAAATCTCTGCAATTACTCTCCCGTTTTTGGACTCTTTAGAAACTGCGATAACTGAGGTTGTATCTTTGATGTTGTTTAAATCATTATTAATAACCGGTATAGTCCCTTTGCTCCCGTCAGAATTAATTCTTAAGATATTTAATACCTTAGATTCTTTATTTTTTACAATTAAAATTGTATCAAAAGAATTGTATTTAATAATCTTTAAAGTGGTTGATTTAACGGAATCAATTTTTCCAATTAGTGGAAAGTAATCCTTGATTACAACTATTGTTGTATCATCTGATAATCTAACTGGCTCAGCAATATCAAACTGATTAAATTTTGTACTACTCTCTTTTCCTACACATGAGAATATCAGTACTGGTGTAAGTAGCAAGACAATTTTTAAGAATTTCATAGTTCAAATATAATTGTTGAGTATGGAGGCATTGTAACAGAATAACTTGTAGAGTTGATCTTTGAATAACTGACCTTACCCATATCTGCAATAGGCTTTGATATAGGTTCACTAGTTGCATAAGAGGCTGTGCTTGGGGAAACATTATGAATAATCATTAGTTTCTCACCTTGATATTCTCTGAAGAAAACCATAAAGTTTTTATCATATGTTTCAAAATTTGATGGAACAGACATGCTACCATATGCAAGTGAAGGATAAGTATTTCTAAGTTTTATGAATTTTTCATAAACCCTGTAAACTGAAGTTAAATCTCTCTTTTGTTGTTCTAATGGTTTTACTGCAATATCTGTTGAATAAGAGGGTTTTCTCCAGGTAGTTCGGAAATTATCTGATGAGACTTGATCCCATAGAAATGGTTCTCTTACAT
Organism: Bacteroidales bacterium; assembly: GCA_034003005.1. Taxonomy (GTDB): domain Bacteria; phylum Bacteroidota; class Bacteroidia; order Bacteroidales; family UBA932; genus Bact-08. Next base: position 15,526 of record JAVEZL010000009.1, on the reverse strand, counting down.
TTTCATCACCTCCTGTCTTCATACCCAGCATACCTATCTCCTCTCCATAATATAAATATGGAGATCCCGATACAGTAAGTAATATTGCTGCCGCAATCTTTGCTCTATCTGGATTTCCTCCTAATCGAGACAAGGTTCTGTCTTCATCGTGATTAGACAATTTTGTTGCGTTAATTGCATCTGATCTTTGAGTCTTAAATGAAGATTCCATATCAATGATATCTTTAGGGTACCATTTGGCGTGAGAATTCTCTATAGCATAAATTAATTTATACCATGCGTCAAAATTAAAAAGTGCTGGAAGTCCTTTGTAATAAGGTGACACATCTTTATAATTTCCTGATAGATTTTCCCCAATCATATATAAATCACTCTTCTGAGATTTGAGCTCATCATAGAACTTTTTTAAAAAATGGGGGTTTTCGTCAGAGGTCTCATTTTGATAAATATGTTTTACAGCATCAAGCCTGAATCCAGCGACTCCTTTTGATATCCAGAATTTAGAAACATTGATCAGTTCACGAAATGGAGCCGATTTTTCACAAGTATCTACATTTCCATAATTTATATCAGGCATCCAGTCTGAGAACATCCCCATATATTTAAATTCAGTTGTTCCCGTAGGTACATTATGCCATTGACCAGAATAATAGATATCTGTCATTGGAACCTTTCCTGAGTTTATATAGCTGTCAACACTATTCGATGGTGCAAAAAGATAAAAATTTCTAAAAGAACTAGTCACAGTTGAAATGGCGTCAATAAACCATGGATGATTTTTTGAAGTATGATTAAGAACCAAATCAAGAACAACCTTAATTCCGAGTGAATTTGCTTTTGCAATCATCTCTTCAAAATCCTGTATTGTCCCGTATTCAGATTTAACAGACATGTAATTGTCAACGTCGTAACCATGATAAGATGGAGATGGATGAATTGGAGTAAGCCAGATACCTGCGATTCCTAACTGATTAAGATAATCTAGTTTATTAGTAATACCTTTTAAATCGCCAATACCATCTCCGTTACTATCTGCGAATGATCTCACAAAGATTTCATAAAAGACACCTCCCCTTTTTGTACCATCCCATTGTCTCGCATCAAATTGAGATATGTCATCTCTGGTTTCAACAGGAGGTTTTGGATTTGGTTCGGGTGTAGGTATATCTTTTTTGCATGAGAATGCAATTATAAGTAAAACAAAAAAAGCTAAATTCTTCATCAGTCAAGTATTTATTAGTAAAAAAATGGGGAGCAATCACCCGGATCCCTCCCCATCCTTGTTTTGTGAAGACTACTCTACAGGTATAACCTCAAAAGTAGGAAGTACTTTGTTTAAGCTAAAAGTAACCTTGTAAGTACCAGCAGAAACCGGAATGTTATCACCCCCTTGTTTCAATTGATCCGGATTCTTACCCTCATCCGATTTGAACAGACCCCAGTTTAGGCCCCAATCGTTATCTGCACGGAATTTAATTTCCCCGTCCTTTAAAGTTACTGTCGCTTCAAACTTATTAGTATTTCCATTAAATACAAGTTCAGTGTCAGGTGAATTCCAATCGTTTGGAGTTGCACTACCTATTAAGCCGATTCTTGAGATTGTTTTAACTCTTTCAAGTGTTCTGTTGTTCTGATCTCTGTTATCTAACTTAAGGTACATTATTGCTCCGTCAAATAGAGAAATATTTCCACCCGGCTCAACTTTAATCTTATTGTTTACAACCGCAGTAGCATTAGTCCCAATGTCATCGCCATTCCAACCACCGGTGTAAGTTATCTTGAAGCCATTTTGAGCTTTTCCATTGAAAGCAACCCAGCCTTCGAAATACTCACCATCTTCGTTAATATCATATAAAAATTGTGATTTAGAGTGATCCCATCCGCAATAATCTCCAACAATCCAAACTTTTGGATACTCTTTTTCTGCAGGCTTAAATGTTGTTACATTAAATTTAACAACATTAGAAATTATTGGTGTAATTTGATCAACTATCTGTGACTTAACTCTCATTTGGACAGCAACCATATTACCTAGAACTACCCCCAATTTTTCTAAGGCACCTTGAAGCTCCTGTTGCTTCATAATAAGCCTGTTTTGTGATACTGAACCAATTACTCTGCTGTTAGTAAAATTAGTACCATCCAGAGCAATTTCTATAACATAGTTAACGGCAGCGTCAAAACCAAAGCTGCTGTTTGTCCATGTAAAAGGAGGTAAGTCATTGCCTTTTGTTTCGTCTGTTAAAACGATTGCGGCAGGGGTGGCCAGAACACCGGACTGAGCATCTGCTGGGTTAAAAACCACATTCATGCTTTCATCTTTGGTACATGAGGCAACAGCCAGTACCATAGCCAGAATTGATAATGTATATTTAATAATTTTCATAACCATTAGTTTTGATATCCTGGATTTTGTACAAGATTAGGATTTGCCATTAGGTCAGCAACAGGTATTGGGAAAAGGTTGAACCTTGTGTCTATTGAAACACCTGAAGGCTGACCTCCCTTCATTGGCCATAAGTAAGCAGAACCGGTATACATATTGAATCTTATTAGGTCAGAACGACGAGTCCCCTCCCAGTATAATTCACGTGACCTTTCATCAATTATTAAATTTAGATTTAATGAATTGACATCTCCTGAATTGTTACCGTATGCTCTTCTTCTTAGTTCGTTAACATATCCAATTGCCTCTGATGTGCTAGACCCTGTGCCACCTCTTACAACTGCTTCGGCTAACATAAGATAGACATCTGCAAGTCTGAAGTATGGGAAGTCTGTATCTGGAAAATCATTGTGTGCACCCTTACCACCTGTAGATGTTTTATTTGTAAACTTGAAAACTGACCAACCTTGAGTAGTAAAAGTGTTCAGAGGATTTGTAATCTCTTTACTTCTTCCTTTTTTGAAGAAAATCGCTCTTTTATCTGCGCTTATCGGATAGTCTCCAGTAAGATCAGTATAAGTAAACTTGTCTACCAGCTTTTCTGTAGCTCTGTTTCCATCCCATGCCTGTTGAGTGCCATTATCAACAATATCCTTCTCGCTTCCTGATCTTGAAGATGCTATAAGATAGGTCATGCCGCCCCATGTCTGAATTTTATTTCCGTCAAATATGATAGGAAATATAATTTCGTTCTTGGCTGCTGATACGTTATTATCAGCCATGAAGAGATGACTGTAGTTTGGAGAGAGAATATAACCACCACCAATAACTTTTTTTGAATAAGTTATAACTTCTGTCCATTTAGCAGTACCTGTATAAACTTCAGCATTTAGATATAATCTTGCAAGCAAAGTCCAAACAGCGCCTTGGTCAGCTCTTCCATATTCGTTAGCTCTTGGAGCACTTATCTTAGATTCTATATCTAATAATTCTTCCTCAATATATTCAAACAGAGCTACCCTTCCAATCTGTTCTGGCATGTAACTTCCAATAGGATGTTCTTCAGTAATAAAAGGTGGGTTACCATAAGTATCTATTAGTATTGTATAAGCCAATGCTCTCATAAATCTTGCCTCTAATCTGTACTTCTCGACTTCCGCTTTAATAGATGTATGACCTCTCTCCTCAAGTTTTTGTTCTGTTGTCTGTTTCAGATACTCATTGGCAAGAGCTACTACAAACATAGATCTGTAATATACACCGTCGATTGATTCGTTCTTTATATCGCTCCAGGTGTTATTATTCATTTCAGGTACCCATGAGTCGTTTCCCCATCCATTTTTACATTCATCTGTAGTTACTACCTGAAGATTCCACAGACTTCTTAGAAATTGGGAGTTCCCTGGATCTAAACCTGTAATGTCAGTACTACCTGCTCCATCCTGTCCTGAAACAGCTGTAACAGAATAAATTTTTGCAAGACCCTGCAGATAAGCTGCCTGATCCGCGTATGCTTTGTCTACCGTAAAGGTTTTATCATCCAGTGGCTTTGTATCAAGGTCTTTCAGACATGATGTAGCCAGGATTGAAATAGACAAAACTGCCAATATTATATTTAATTTTTTCATTGTTAATCTTGCTTTAGAAAGTTAAATTCAATCCTAAGGTAAAAATACGAGGTCTAGGCCAGATATTGTTATCTATACCCCATCCCTCAGGGTCCAAACCAGAATACTTGGTTATAACAAACACATTCTGAACTGAGAATGCCAATCTACCTTTGATAGACGTTTTGAATAAATTTTTGAAGTTGTATCCAAAAGTGATGTTATCCATTTTGAGAAATGAAGCATCCTCAATGAAATAATCAGATTTAATTTGTTGAGGAGAATTACTCCTTGTAAATCCTGTTCTGTTTACTACATCAACCATATTAGTTAGGAACCCCTGGTTTGAAAAATTGTATGTAGTAGAATTTCCGGCAGCAAAATCATTAAACATGTAGTTCCCAATGTTTGCGCGGATATTAAAACCAAGGTCAAAATTTCTTAATGTAAACATATTACTTAAACCAAAATAGTATTTAGGAGCTGGACTGTAATCTGTAAGATATCTGTCAGCCTCAGTGATTTGACCGTCTTTATTTAAATCAACTACAAGGTTTTGAATAGGGTTTCCTTCTGTATCATATACTTGTTTGTATGTATAGAATGTGTTAGGAGCATTTCCAACACTATGCATTTGAATAGTTCCGCCAGTACCAGAAGATACACCACCGGTAGGTATACCCACATAGTCAGGGTTGTTATTTGCAGTTAGTTTTGTTATCGTTGTTTCATTCCACGTGCCATTAACACCTATTTCCCACACGAAATTTGGATTATCAATAGCAACCGCATTAATGTTGAGTTCAATACCTTTGTTTTCAAGATTTCCTACGTTTGTTACTATCCTGTTTGCAAAGTTTGTTCCTGCAGCAACATCTATTTCATTCAAGAGGTCATTTGTTTTCTTCATATATGCATCAAGAGATGCTGTAATCCTGTTTCTAAAAAAACCAAAATCCAGACCAATGTTGTAAGATGTTGTCTCCTCCCACTTGATGTTTTCATCATAACCAGTTGGTTTTAATAGTGGATAGAATGTCGATCCAAACATATAGTTTGAGTAAATTGTTGATTGATTATATAAAGCTATGTATGGATAATCATTTAGTCCCAAATCTTGCTGTCCTGTAACACCATAACTGAGCCTTAGTTTCATATCACTAATTGTCTTGGA
>JAVEZL010000009.1:0-10259 GCA_034003005.1 Bacteroidales bacterium | reverse complement strand
GGATTTGTTCCACTTAATGTATTTGGAAGTTGTGGTGTCCCCCAGTTGCTAAATCCATTAAATAGATCATAGTTAATTGATCCATCGGGCTTATAATTATAAACAGCTTTAGTAGGGTCAGCAAAAGCAGCAGATCCCACAGCTCCTCCGTCAGCATAATCATTATTATTAACAACTGCTTTAATGTTACCAACTATTTTCAGGTGGTCATCAAAGAAAGAAGGAGTAAGATTTAAACCTGCAGTTAGCCTATCATAAGACGAAGTTTTAAGAGTTCCTTTTTGATTGTTATATCCAATTGAAACTCTATATGGAACATTTGCAAGAGTTCCTGATAATGAAAGATTTTGGTCTGTTGCAAGGCCGAGTTGATAAATCTCTTTTTGCCAGTCTGTATCCTCAGTTCCCAAAAGAGCATACGCAGCAGCTCCTGTTGTCGTATTCTGAGGAAATGTCTCAAGTAACTTTTCAGTATAATCCGCTGCATTAAGAGATTTTATTGTTTTTGTATTCTGATTAATAGAATAAGTAGAATTGTAGTCAATCTGGAATTTTTTAGTACCCTTCTTAGTAGTTATTATAATTACTCCATTTGAAGCACGAGCACCATATATTGCAGTTGCAGAAGCATCTTTGAGAACTGTAAATGTTTCTATGTCTGATGGGTTGATTGAAGCCAAACCATTTTTCATCCCTGGTGCAGCATCGTTTGACGTTGGGACTCCATCAATTACAATTAGAGGATCGTTGCTTGCCCTTAATGACGCGCCTCCCCTTATTCTAATCTGAGATCCAGATCCAGGACTACCATCACCAGGTGTAATCTGAACCCCGGCTACCTTACCAATAAGAAGTTCCTGAGGAGCAGTAACCGCACCACGGTTTAGAAGTTCTGGTTTAATAGCAACGATTGATCCGGTAGCATCTTCTTTTCTAACCTGACCATATCCAATTACAACTATCTCAGAGAGGAATCTAGCATCCTCATCCAATAATACTGTTGTAACCTGATTTGCAAGAATTTCACGAGTTTCAAATCCCATATAGGTAAAAACCAGTATAGAATTTTGCGAACTCACATTGATAGAGAACTTACCATCCAAGTTGGACTCTGTTCCGTTAAGTGTGCCTTTTTCAATAATTGCAACACCTATCAATGGAGCGTTTTTTGAGTCAACAACGGTTCCCGTTACCGAGAATCTTTGCTGAGCGAAAATATCTGAATCTGTTATCAAGAACAGAAAAGATATTATCAATAGTAATCGCTTCATAAATTTTAGTTTAAGAAATTAATAATTGGTTATTTTTTAAATATTCTGAGTTGTACTATATCATCTTTATCTTCAACAAAAATAACTGTTGCTGAGGCAATAAGAAGAAAGATCCCTGCAATTACGATGGCGTATATTGCTTGTGAATCATAAAATCTTTTAACAATAGGGCCTCCAACGATTCCGTTAATAATTTGAGGCAGCGTAATAAAAAAGTTGAATATACCCATGTAAATACCCATTTTTTTAGCAGGTAAAGAACCTGCAAGGATAGCATAAGGCATAGCTAAAATACTACCCCACGCTATTCCAATTCCAATCATCGGAAAAAGAAGCATCGTCGGATTCGTAATAAAATAAAAAGAGACAAGGCTAATTCCTCCAAAAAACAGAGATACTGAGTGTGTAAGTTTACGCCCAATTTTCTTTGCAATTGCAGGTAATAATAGAGCATAAATTGCTGCGACAAGATTATAAACACCAAAAATTATCCCTACCCAGTTTGCAGCATCCTGGTATGTAACAGAAGAGGAATCATTGATGTCAGTACCATAGATATGAACGGCTACAGCCGGTGTTGAAAATACCCACATTGAAAACAGGGCAAACCAAGAAAAAAATTGTACAAGCCCAAGCTGTTTCATTGTTTTAGGCATTGCTGCAAAATCACTAAAAATTTCTGCCAACCCACTCTTTTTGTTATTCTCTTGTACCCCGTCTTCAGGTGGATATTCTTTTGTTTTTACTACAGTCCAGATAATTGATGATATTAATACAGCTGCTCCTATGTAAAAGGATACTACAACGTTATTTGGAACTGATCCCTGTATTGCAGATTTCTCCACGCCAAACCATTCAGCGAGAATATATGGAAGCCATGATCCAATAACAGCTCCTGTTCCAATAAGAAATGTCTGTATTGAAAACCCCAATGTTCTTTGGTCTGATGGCAATAAATCGGCAACAAGTGCTCTAAAGGGCTCCATAGCCACGTTAATAGAAGCATCCATTATCATAAGCATCCCAGCTCCCACCATCATTGCTGGTAAAAAAGTGGCAAGTATTTGGGAATTTGGCATGATAACTAGAGCAATAGCAGCGAATATTGCTCCAAACAGGAAATAAGGTCTTCTTCGACCAAGTTTTGTCCAGGTTTTATCACTGTAGTGCCCAATTAACGGCTGAACTATCATACCAGTTAATGGAGCCGCTATCCAGAACCAAGAAAGATGTTCTACATCTGCACCAAAAGACTGTAATATCCTGCTTGCATTTGCATTTTGTAAAGCAAATCCAAACTGAATACCAAGAAATCCGAAGGTCATATTCCAAATATCCCAGAAGGACATTCTTTTTTGCTTCATAATTTATGATTATTTCGATAAATTTATGATAATTAGATACAATAATATCACCTTCTCCGACGAACAGTCAGAAATGCAGGATGAAATGCATGAATATTGTTATGAATTGCCTTTAGTTCACATCAGATCCTTCAAGCCATTCCATAAACTGATTAACTTTAGCCCTGCTCACAAAAATATCTTCGCTGTGTGGAGGGGTTAAATGCACTTTCAGTCTTGAATTAAAGTGTCTGGAAATGTGCTCTATAGAATTGATACTTGCTATACATGAGCGTGAAAGTTTAAAAAAAAGATTTGGATTAAGTTGCTCTTCAATCGCATCTAGCGATAAATCAGTAAGCATCTTTCTTGAGTCCTTAGTAACTATTATGGTAGATTTATTTTCTGATATAATATAAGCAATATCAGTAATGTTAATTATGAAAATTTGTGATCCTAACTTTACAGTAAATCTTTGTTTGAAAACTTTCGATGATGAGGTTAAATTGTTGAGAATTTCCTTTGGTATAACAAAGTGTTCTCTCATTTTTAAGCACCTTTCAACGGATTTAATGAACGAATTTTCATCTAAAGGTTTTAGTAAATAATCGATACTGTTTACTCTGAATGCTTCAATTGCATAACTTTCATATGCAGTAGTAATAATCACACAAGATGAAATTTCAACAATTTTGAAAAGTTCAAAGCATACTCCATCGGATAATTCAACATCCATGAAAATAAGATCTGCCTTATTGTATTTTAACCATTCAGCAGCAGACGTTACTGATGTTAGTACCCCTACTATTTGGAAAACAGGAAAGTTCTTTTCAATAAGTCTCCTTATTTGTATTTGTGCCGGTATCTCGTCTTCTAAAATTAGAATTTTCATAAATTTTCAATTATTGGAAGCTGGACCTGGAAATAATCAGCCCCAGAATTAATAACAATATCTCTGTTGAAAAGATATTTATATTGACTTCTGATGCTTTTTAAACCAAATCCACTTGATTCTATAGTGGCCAATCTTAGTTGAAGATTATTCTTGACGATGATTAAATTATCTTGAACAAAAATGTTAATTACAAGCGGGCACTCCTGACAGACAGTATTATGTTTTACGGCATTTTCAACTAGCATTTGAAGCCCTCCAGGTATAATGTAATAATTTTGATAATCATCCGGGACCTCTAATTTCATTGATAAACCATCTCTGAATCTCTCCTTTAAGAGTTCAAAATATTGCTTTACAAACTGTACCTCCTCTGAAATTTTAACTGCAGGTTGGTCTTCCTTATTTAATAAATAGCGATATACAGAAGATAATTTTCTTACAAAATCGCTAGCTCTTTGTTGATCTTCAAATATCAAATAATCTAAAACATTTAAACTATTAAAAAGAAAGTGAGGATTTAACTGATTTTTAAGTTGGATATATTGATATCTAGCTTTGTTCTTCTTGCCGATTTCAGTTTTTAGTGCATTTTGTTGTTTATTCGTATAATATGAATAAAGATGCAACATGGAGATAATAACCAGATTAAAAACAAAGCTTGAAAATAGTGTCAGATTAAAATAAATGTCTCTAAAAAAGGTTGACCCTAACACATCATTCCATACAGGTATTCTTATCCACAAAGCTGATAAGAAACCTATTACAAGAGAAGATATAAAAGTTAGTACAATTTTTAGATAAGGACTTTTCTCACTAATATATCTATTTGCATAGTAGACAATTGCAAAGTCAACAAGCAACATTAGCAGAGTAAGTGGATAATTTGATAATAGTTTTACAAGAAACTTCCCAAAAGTAAGATTCAGATTCTCCTGGAACATCGGCATAAATTCCTGGAAAATTACCCTAAAACCCAGAACAAGTATTGCAAGAGTAGAAAATTCAAAAACTCTTCTAAGTGAAAAACTTTTCATTTTCTGACGAGTCGTTTTCTCAAAATAAAGAAGACCATCCAGCCAAGAATTTCTGTTACTGCAAGTGTTGCAAGTACATGAGTTATAACCTCATTCTCCGGAATTAAAATCGCAATAACATCTGCTCCTTTAGTTCCTATATAAAAACCGGCAAGTAGAGACAAAAGTGATAACGAGACAAAAACATCAATCGTACCATTGAAGAAGTTGATTAAAATTATGATCATCAATAGTGTTAGAATCGTAAGAAAAATACCGTCATCTACTCCATTTGAACGTAATATGAAACAGACTAAAGCGTGAGTAATTGCAAATACGTGAACTATAATATTTACAATTATAAAATCGCGATTTTTCTCTCCTGTAGACTTAAAAACAGATGATTTCATTTAACTTTCAAGTATATGTAAATATATAAAATATTATCTGATTAAGGATTATTGAAAAAATTAAATTAGGTTTGCCGTATGATATATTTAAGAATAATTTGATATATGAAGACAAAAATATCATTTGAAATACAATATAACACAAGACCTGGTGAGGATATTTTTATAACTGGTAATATTTCTGAGCTTGGACTTAGTAAAATTGAATCGGCCAAAAAAATGGAATATTCAGATGGTAAGTGGAAATTATCAATATTACTTAAAAACTCTTGTCCATTTACTTATTCTTACTTTTTGAAAGACGAACATGGCAAGATTTTTCCTGAGGCAGTTTCTTCACGATATTTTACTAATCAACATTTTCAAAAAGTGAAAGTGTTTGACCAATGGATTCCGTTTACAGAGGAAACACCTTTCCTGTCTAACGCATTTAGAAATGTCTTTTTCAAATCAGACAATCTGACAGATCTTATTATTGATGAATTAGTTATTACTTGTTCTCCAAATAATTTATCAGAAGAAAGTATTTTGTATCTAACAGGAAGTTCTGCGATTCTTGGTAAATGGGACGAAAACTCCGCGATTAAAATGTTAAAAGGGAAAGGGGGAGTTTGGTATGCTCTTTTCAAGAAAAAGGATTTTTCTCCTAATACAGAGTACAAATTTCTCATAAAGAATATTAAGTCTGGTATATATTCTTGGGAAGAGGGGCTGAACAGGCAGTTCCCTGATTATTTATTAGAAAATGAATATGAATCAATAGTAGTTAATAATTATAAGATAAACTTAACTGCTGAGAAAAAACGTTATGCGGGCACTGCTATACCTGTATTTTCACTAAGAACTCAACAAGGATGTGGCATTGGAGAGTTTCTTGATATCATCCCATTTGCTGATTTTCTTAATAAAACCGGCCAAAGAGTATTACAAATCCTTCCGGTTAACGATACAACTATGAATAACACATGGGAGGACTCATACCCCTATGGTGCAATATCCATATTTGCTCTTCACCCTCTTTACATTAATTTGATAGAAGCAGGTAAAATCAACGATGATTCTTATAATGAATCTTTTGCAAAAGAGTCGGCAAGACTTAATATGCTTGAAGAGATTGATTACGATTCAGTGGCGGAGCTCAAATGGGATTATCTTAAGAGATTGTTTTCACAAGATGGAGTTAAGACTCTCTCAACAAAGAGATTCATCACCTTTTTTAACAACAACAAATCTTGGTTAGAACCTTATGCTCTTTTCTCCTATTTCCGAGATAAGTTTGGTACTGCTGATTTCTCAAAATGGGGAAGCTTCAGCAAATTCAGTATCGAAATTTTAAACTCTTTTACGTCAAAAGATTGCAAGACTTATAATGAGATTGCTCTATACTATTTTATTCAATATCACCTTGATATTCAGCTTAAAAAAGCACATGACTATATCAACTCTAAAGGCATTATATTAAAGGGAGATATACCAATAGGTGTTAATAGAAATTCAGTTGAAGCATGGTGTGAACCACAGTACTTTAATTTTAACGGACAGGCAGGTGCTCCGCCAGATGATTTCTCTGTTAAAGGACAAAACTGGGGTTTCCCAACATATAACTGGGACAATATTGAGAATGAGGGCTATGAGTGGTGGAAACGACGATTTAGAAAAATGGCTGAATATTTTGACGCGTATCGAATTGATCACATTCTTGGGTTTTTTAGAATATGGGAAATTCCCTCAAACGCGGTTGATGGTTTATTAGGCTACTTTAATCCATCATTACCATACTCAGCTGATGAAATTAGATCATTAGGATATCTTTTTAATTACGATAGAGATTGTACTCCATTTATAAGAGAATATATAATAAAAGAGTATTTTAAAGATGACTATAAAATTGTATCAGATATCTTTATGGATAATGTTGGATGGGAAGTATTGATGTTTAAAAAAGAATTTTCATCCCAGCGATCAATTGAACAATACTTTGTTGAAAATCCTAAATCAGAAGTAATAAAATATAAAGATTCTCTTTTTTCATTAATAACTGACGTTCTCTTCATCCAGGATCCATATGACAATAATAAATATCATCCAAGAATCTCTGCCCAGTATACAAAATCTTATTCGAATCTAAGTCAGGATGCAAAAGATGCATTTAATAGAATTTACAATCAATATTTTTATCATAGAAATGATGGTTTCTGGTATGGTAACGCAATGAAAAAGCTTCCTTCTCTGATTTCTTCAACAGATATGTTGGTTTGTGGAGAAGACTTAGGTATGATTCCTTCATGTGTTCCATCTGCAATGAACTCTTTAAGTATACTTTCATTAGAGATTGAAAGAATGCCTAAGAACCCTGAACTTAAATTTGGTAAAACATTAGAATATCCATATTTATCAGTTTGTACAACAGGTACTCATGATACAAGTACACTTAGAGGATGGTGGGAAGAAGACAGAAGCATATCAAATGAATATTTCAAAACTATCCTTAATGAAACTGGAGAAGCACCATATTATTGCGAACCATGGATTTGTAAGAAAATCATCAATAATCACCTTACTTCAAATTCGATGCTTGCCATAATCCCTTTACAAGACTGGTTATCATTATCCTCTGCTCTTAGAAGAGAAAATCCACACACTGAAAGAATAAACATCCCGGCAAATCCAAAGCATTATTGGAAATACCGAGTACATCTAAATATTGAAGAGATATCAAATGACACTCAATTTATAACTGAAATATCAGAAATCATTAAGTGTTCCGGACGGTGATTCTTTTATTTATTTTATTAATCACCATTGCTATAGCTCCGTCTCCAGTAACGTTGCATGCTGTTCCAAAGCTATCCATAGCAATATAAAGAGCTATCATTAAACCTATTGCTTGTTCGTTAAACAAAAGGATAGATTGTAACACTCCAATTGCTGCCATTATCGCGCCTCCTGGTACTCCGGGAGCTGCCACCATTGTTATGGCAAGCATAAAAATAAATCCTAAAAACATTTCACCGGTGTAAGGCATCTCCATCATCCACATAATTGCAAATGCACATGATACTATTTTCAACATACTTCCAGATAAGTGAATTGTAGCACACAACGGAATCACAAAATCTGCCAATTCAGATTCAACACCATTTTTCTTAGCCTGAGCTAATGTTACTGGGATTGTTGCTGCTGACGATTGAGTTCCCAGGGCCGTCATATATGCAGGCATCATATTTAGAAGGGCATTTATAGGGTTTTTTCCAGTAATTGCACCAGCTATTGAAAATTGAATCAAAAGCAATAAAATGTGCATAACAAATATTACAACAATCACCTTAAAAAATAACGACAATATCATTGCAGCCTGTCCCTCTGCAGCAATTTTTAGAAAGATGCCAAATATATACAGAGGTAATAAAGGAATTATTACTTTAACAATAATTGATGTTACTAGCTCCCTGAATTCAGTAAGAACATTTTTTATGAAATCTGTTTTCATGGAAGAGACTCCAAGGCCAAGAACAAATGCGAATATCAAGGCTGATGTTACTGTCATAAGTGGAGGCATGTCTACTGTGAAGTAATGAGGAATAGATTTAGCAGCTAACTCTTCAAATGAAATAATGTTCTCGCTTCGATTAATGAGCAGAGGTAAAGACCATTTTGTTGTAAAGAAAGAAAATACCCCGGCAACAACTGTTGAACCGTAGGCAATCAAAGCAGTGATAGCCAGTAACTTTCCGGCTGTTTTGCCTAAATCAGCAATGCCTGGAGCAACAAGCCCAAGTATAATTAGCGGTATCACGAATCCCAGAAAATTCCCAAATATTGAATTAATTGTTACAAATATTTTAATTACAGACACAGGTAAAAAGTAAGATGTAGTAATTCCCAGAAAGATTGCAATTATTACCTTAGTAAGTAATCCTATTTTCAACTTTTTCATAAAACTATTTAATTGAAATTGCTACATCCTCTCCTTTCAAAACACCTACTCCAGAATCACCTTTATATGTTGCCCACGCTCTGTGCATTAGAGCTGTATTAAAAGTCATTGATATATTTCCCTCTCTGTCAACAGCAATAATACCACCCCCTGAACCTCCCATTGGATCAATTTTATTAAAGATAACTTCATAAGATGCGTTTTCAAGAGACATAGATTTATACTCCATCAGAGCAGAGATATCATAGGCAACAACTCTTCTTATCCAGTACTCCCCATGCCCAGTAGCAGATACAGCAACAGTTGCATTATTAGCATATGTACCAGCTCCAATAATCGGAACATCACCAACTCTCCCCCATTTCTTACCTGACATACCTCCAGTAGAAGTAGCAGCAGCAAGATTCCCATGATTATCAAGCACAACACATCCAACTGTACCTCTTGGATCACTTTTCTCTTGCCCTTCTTTAATTTTATTCAACTGGTTAGTCCTTGTTTTGGTTGAAAAATATGAGTTTGGTACAATTTCAAGACCGTGTTCTTTTGCGAATTCAGAGGCGCCATCTCCAATTAAAAGAACATGGGCAGTACTATCCATAACTAACCTAGCAGCATTAATGGGATTTTTAATGTCTCTTACTCCTGCAATTGCACCTGCCTTAAGATTTGAGCCATCCATAATAGCGGCATCTAGCTCATGAATCCCATCAATATTCATAACAGCACCTTTCCCAGCATTAAATTGCGGACAATCTTCCATGTAGTTTACAACCTTTTGAACGACATCTAATGCCGGTATACCTGATTTTATAAGACCAACTCCTATTCTTAAAGCCTCTTCAAGATGTTTCTCGTATGTCTTTTTCATTGATTCAGACATATTTTTAGGAGCCCCACCAGCCCCTCCATGAATTACAATTGCCCACTTAGTATTGTTTTGAGCTATCAGTGAGTTAGAAATTATAAATATGCCAATTATTGAAATAAATTTAAATAATTTAAACATCAGTTATTGAAGTTTTTAAGTTTAACAAAAATACAATTACAAATTATTATAGCTAAGTAATTTACGAATGATTCAATGTCAAGCAATCTATGTGCTTTTTATTTAACCTAAAAGTACTAAATATTCTAATATTTCTGTTAAATCAAATGCTATCTATTGGATTATTCATATCAAAATCTATTTCGGCAGTTGAAAAGTTAAAATTTCACTTTTCAGCTTAATCCGATTGTCATTCGTCTCATCCACACATACGAGCAAAAAAAAAGAGTCTGACGATTTGTGATCATCAGACTCTTGGTAAAAGATGGCGGCTACCTACTCTCCCACTTGGTATAGCAGTACCATCGGCGCAAGCGGGCTTAACTTCTCTGTTCGGAATGG